>CAWJBS010000134.1:0-61693 GCA_963840845.1 Bryobacterales bacterium | reverse complement strand
CAGCTGCTCGCACAGTCCAACGAATGCGCATCAACCCTTGAACATTGCCTCAACGCGCCCGTCCATCTCTTCTTCTTCGATAAACTCACCGCGCTCGGCAGCGGCCAGTCCCTTTTCAACGGCGGCCAGGAAGCGCGCTTGTTCATCAAGATAACGAGCAACAAAGTTCGTCAGCAAGCATTCCGGCGCAGCTTTGCTGGCAATTTGCGTAAGCTGCGCTTGCTTCTCTGGCGTGAATTAAACTTCCATAGTTTCAGACTACGATAACGAATGCCATCGCGGCAATGTTTGCCCTCAGACGGGCTGCGAACCGCAAGCACTTGAGAGTAACCCAAACTTCAATTCAAGACTCAAGAAACTAACGCAGTTCCCCGCGCACTGGAAGCCAGCATAGATAACCAATGGGACGGCCGGAGCTATGCAGGCTTTCACTCTGCACCGGTTCGCCCTTTCGATGCACTTTGACTTCCTGTTTCTTAGGCTCGACTACCCAAGTCTCAATGCCTTGGTCCACATATAGAGCCACCTTTTCGCCCAATCGACCAGGCCGGTTACTGGGCCGAGATCACTTCCACCGCCAGCCGCACCTGAGCCCGGTCCGGATGAATTTCGGCAGATCGCCCCCGGTGCCAATCCGCTAGGTCGGTGACAAACACATCAGGATTCGGCATACTGTCCACATCGGGAAAGCGCAGATTTATGCGTTGGTTGACTCTGTGGATGCTACGGTCACAGGCGCCTTTCAATAACTCGTAAAGATTATCGGCAACGTCGGAACGCAGGGGCTTCGCTTCGGGAGACACGATGATCCTTCCGTTGATCAATTCGTCGCGGTAACTTTTGGGCGACTCGAAAGCGAGGTACTGCTCAATCGTGATTGGAGGCGCAGAAAGTGCCGCTGCCATCGCGATTCAATTATAGAGTGCTTGCCGGAAGCCGTCTTGAGCTGACGTCATCCTCCTGAGGCCAAGGGCCCCGGCGTGAGTCGCTGTGTCAACTAAAATCCGGACATCCTCTGACCGAAAAGTTAGCCGCCAGGAGACAGTGGCGTAAAGGCCCGCTTGCGGTCCCCCCGTGACCTACTATGGTTGTGATAAAAGGCTATGAAATCTTCCTTTGCTCTTGCCTGCGTTTTCTTGCTGCTGACCGCCGCACCGGTAGCGGCGCAAATGTACGTGGATACGGTTCTGCTGCACGGCAAGATCTGGACGGAAAACCCGCAGCAGCCCGAAGCCGAGGCAGTTGCAATTCTGGGCGACCGGATTGTGAGCGTGGGTTCGGCGGAAATGCTAATGAAGCTGGTTGGGCCCACAACTAATGTTGTGGAGTTGGGTGGCAAGCGAGTGGTGCCTGGTTTCAATGATGCGCATGTGCATTTTCTAGACGGCGGTGCGGGGCTGGCGAGTGTACAGCTGCGAGATGCCGAATCCCAAGCGGAGGTTCGCCGGCGGATTGGCGCGTTTGCGGCAAAGCAAGCGAAGGGCGTTTGGATTGTGAATGGCGAATGGGATCACGAGCGCTGGACGCCAGCCAACCTGCCCACACATGAATTGATTGACGAGGTGACGAAAGAGAATCCGGTCTTCGTCGAACGGCTAGATGGACACATGGCGTTAGCGAACGAGCTAGCGATGAAGCTGGCAGGGGTCACGCGTGACACCAAAGATGTGGCTGGCGGGTGTGATCGTGCGCGATGCGCAGGGCAATCCCACCGGCATTTTCAAAGATGCCGCGCAGGAGTTGATTGCGAAGGTGATTCCTCCACCGAGCGATGAGCAGATGCGGACCGCGATTGAGGCGGCGGAGAAATATGCGGCCGAAAATGGCGTCACCAGCGTACAGGATATGTCGGCCGCGCCGGCGACACTGCGCGTCTACGAAGAACTGTTGCATGAGGGAAAGTTGCGTGTACGGATTTCGGGGCATCAGCCGTTGGCGACTTGGAAGCGGTTAGCAGGGCCGGGAATCATGGCGAATTTCGGCAACGACATGTTGCATATTGGCGGGTTGAAGGCGTTTGCCGATGGCTCGTTAGGCTCAACAACCGCCTGGTTTTTCAAGCCTTATTTGGATGCGCCCAATTCTACGGGGATCGCGAGCGACGAGCTTTCAAAGCCCGAAGAGATGTACGCGAATCTGGCAGCTGCCGATAAGGCAGGACTGCAAGTGGCGGTTCATGCCATTGGAGATCGGGCCAACAACACGATTTTGAATTTCTTCGAGCGCGCCGAAAAAGAGAACGGCCCGCGCGATCGGCGCTTTCGGATTGAGCATGCGCAGCATTTGTTGAAGAGCGACATTCCGCGCTTTGCGAGTTTGGGCGTGGTGGCGTCCATGCAGCCTTATCACGCGATTGATGATGGGCGTTGGGCGGCCAAACGGCTCGATGAAGAGCGGATCAAGACGACCTACGCCTTTCGGTCATTGCTGGATTCGGGGGTGAAGCTGGCCTTCGGGTCGGATTGGCCGGTGGCGCCGATGGTACCGCTCATGGGGATTTACGCGGCGACGACCCGGCGGACTTTAGACGGCAAGAATCCGGGCGGTTGGGTTCCGGAGCAGAAGGTTACTGTCGCGGAGGCGGTGCACGCTTATACGGTGGGCTCAGCGTACGCGGAGAGGAAGAGGCAGTGAAAGGCTCAATTGAGGTGGGGAAAGCTGGCGGATTTGGTGGTGCTGACGGAGGACATTTTCAAGATCTGAGCTAGCGGAGATCGAAAAGGCAAGAGTGGAGATGACCGTGTTTGGGGGAGGGGTTATTTATCAACGAAAGACGCACTAAGCTGGGCCGCTGAAGAGTTTGACGCCGGATTTTTCACAGGCTTTGCGAAGCCGTTCGTCGAGCGTCCAGAGTTGGCAAGCTTGGGTAAGCAGACTGGCGGCAGCGAGCAACTGGGCGTCAACCCAGCCTATGCCCAATCCCCACAATTTCCTGGCTTCGATGATGTAGAGGACTTCTTCATTAGTGGCAATTTCCGCTTGCGGACTGCAAAGGCGCCGAGAATCTCGGCTCGATTCTTCAGGCTGCCAGGGCGAGCTCGCAACGTACACAAGGATGCATAATAACCATCCATCTTCCAGAAAGCTCTGGAAGAGGGAATTTGCCGTTCGCAAATGCCCGATCCAAATGGAAGTATCGGCCAGAATTTGCATGCCTATTTTGCGATTGCGGCGCGGCGGCGCGGAATGTCTTGCAGACCCTTTTCAGTTCCACCCAAAGCGGCGAGTCTCTTGGCGGCGTGGCGTGCGATTAAAGCCTCCAACGCGGCATGGACTAAGGCAGTCTTCTCTTGAATACCGGATAGATTCCTGGCTTCGTTGACCAAAACCTCATCGAGAATGATAGTCGTTCTCATATGCATCAGTATGCATCTTTTGATGCCACAATGTCAAGTATGAAGCTTCACTGAAACGGGGTAATGATCGGAGCCTTGCGCTGATTTGTCAACGACGCCGTCTTCAAGCGTGAACGGCCCGCGGACGAAGATCCAATCCAGCGACATGGCTATTTTGTGGGTACGCTCAATGCGTGAACGAGCGCACTACGGAAGCCGAGTTGCTCGAGTTTTCGTAGATACTTCGAAGGGAAATATTTCGAGTTGATGTCGCCGGCGATGATTGCGTTGGTGTCGGGCGGGTAGTGTTCTTTGAGATCCGCCAGGATTTCATCGAGCTGCTCCATTTGAATGCGGCCCATGCTGCGGCTCTCCAAGTGGGGGTTGTAGACTACGAGAAGTTTGCCGGCAAATTCATGTTCAGTCACAAGCGCGATGCGATTCCCGAGACGGCGCTGCATCAGCGGCACGTTCGGCAACCAGGCATGCGGTTGCCAGAAAGTAGACTGCCGCTGAAAACGCAGCACGCGCGATTGCGTAAGGGGCAAGCGGGTCAGGGTGGCTTGTCCGATATAAGCGGCGCCATTTTTTTCTTGACTGAGTTCTTCGAATTCGATGCCGTAAGAAGCGTTGTCGTTCAGGCTGGCGGCGAGTTCGAAGGCGACATCTTTCAGACCGGAGCGGGCAGCGTTCCAATCCACTTCTTGTAAAAGCAATAAATCCGGCTCGCGCTTGCGGAGGTCGGCCGTAATTTCAGAGAGATTGCTGCCGTGATCGATGTTCCAAGTAACGATTCGCAGGGTAGTGCGGTGCGGATCGCCGGGAACTCGGCGAAACTCACGAGGAGCATTGACATCCGCCACGTGAGGCATGAGCAATAGGACAAGAAGCGCGCCCTTCACAATTCTATGATGCTTCTGCGGGCTTGCTGGTTGCTTTAGGAGGGGCTGCGGGTTTGCGGGCTTCCAGGATTTCGGCGGCGAACATCGGCACCAGGGCAAAGTACCAGCCACACACACCAAAGCGCGCAAACGGATAGTCGACAATGGCGTGAAGGCAGAGCGCCACCAAGCCAACGCCCCAGATGGAAGAGAAGGCGGGACGGATGCTCCAACCCAAAATGACGAGCATGAAGCAGGCGAACGGGATGCCGCCCTCAGCCGCCCATTCGAGCCAGTCGTTATGAGCCTGGTTCACATAGGTGCCATCGTCATAATGGGCGAACATGCGATAGACAGGCACGTAGGTTTTCAGTCCCCAACCCGACAGTGGACGTTCGCGGATCATTTCAAGGGACGACTGGTTGATAGAACGGGACCGCGAGTTGATCATGCTCTGTAGTTTTGATAAGAACGTTGCTGCCCGGCAGCGAAGATCATGAGGAAACTGAGGCCGAAGGCGAGCGCGGCCCCGACCAGCAAGCGGCGATCACGGCGTTTTCGATAAGCCAGGATCACAACTACCACCAGTTCGGCCAGAACAAGCGCGGTACCGGCGCGGGAGCCAGAAACGACGACAGCGCCGACTTGAACGCCGCCAGCACCAAATAAGGCACCGGCGATGAGTGGCGCTTGCCGAGGCCTGTCCAACAGAGTGATGGGCAGCGCGATTTCAACGAAACTGCGCGAAGTTATTCCAGTAGGCGAATGGGCCAAAAACCGCGTGATACTCGCTTGGAATAAACCAGTAATAGAGACTCGTGTGCGACGCTTGCTCAAGTAATTCGAGAAGGCAGACGCCGGCGGCAAAATACATGAACCAGCGGCGGAAGGCGGAGGCGGCGCGTAGAGAGCGGAACAGTTGGGTTGCCATGAGAGAGATCATGGCGGCGGTGAACCAGAAGAGAACGCCGCTCCAACCGGCGGCGAGAATTTTTTGTGGAGAGAAGAGAGTCTGCGCGATGCCCCAAACCGTCATGAGCAGCAGGCAGACGGCGGGAACGGTGAACATCAGCGATTGCGTAAAGGGCACGCTCAGGTACGCCGCGGCCAGGACGAGAAAAATGGCCGAAATGATACGCGGCGCCAGGTCGGCACCATCCATGGTGAACAGCGTAAAGGCAGCCAGGATGCCAAACAAGCCGAACAGGCCGAGCCGTTCGCGCAGGCGCGCCATTCTTCCAGAGTTGGAAGGCAGCGGCGTTTGTATTTGTTCTTCGGCTACGGCCATCGACCGTAGGATCTCACTTTCCTATGTATGAAACGCGCCAGATGGATTTGGATCCGTCGTCACTCACCATGAGCGAGCCATCGGGAGCAACCGCAACGCCCACAGGGCGACCCCAGACTTGGCCATCAGCCGTGACAAAGCCGGTTAGGAAGTCGCCATAAACGCCGTTGGATTTGCCGTTTTCGAGAGGCACGCGGATGACTTCGTAGCCAGTGCGAATGGAGTGGTTCCAAGAGCCGTGTTCGGCGGCGAAGATATCGCCACGCATCGCTGCGGGGAATTGTTTGCCTTCGTAGAAGGTGAGTTGCAGCGAAGCATTGTGAGGCTGCAGGAGCACATCGGGCACAGTGACTTTGCCTTTAAGTTCGGGATGGGTGCCGGGGAGGCGTGGATCTTGATGATCGCCCATGTAATACCAGGGCCAGCCGTAGAAGCCGCCTTCTTTCACAGAAGTAATGTAATCGGGAACCAAGTTATCGCCGAGCATGTCGCGTTCGTTCACGGAGCACCAGAGCTGGCCGGTGGTGGGATTAATAGCGATGCCGACAGGGTTGCGAATGCCGGCTGCGTAGACCTTGATGAATTTGCCCTCGGGCGTGTATTCGAGGATGTCCGCACGGTTCTTTTCGCCGGGGTGAGTATCGGGATCATCGACGTTGGAGCCGGAACCTACGGAGACGAACAGCTTTGAACCGTCGGGCGAGAAGGCAAGGTCGCGAGTGATATGACCGCCGGTGGGAATTCCTGCGATAAGTGTTTCGGGCTCGCCAGTCGCCTTGAGATCGCCATTGTGATAGTGATAGCGGATTACGGAATCGGTATTGGCGAGATAAATCCATTCAGGATTCTGCCCAAGCGGGTAGAAGGCGATGCCGAAATTCTGCTTCAAGCCGGTGACGAAGACTTCGTGCTGCTCGGGTTTGCCGTCGTTCGTAATTCCGCGGAAGACTTCTACTTTGCCTTTGTCACTGTCTGATACAAAGAGGTCACCATTCGGAGCGAGGCGGAGTTCGCGCGGCGCATCTGTCATTTCGGCGTAACGTTCCACCTTGAAGCCCGCAGGGGCTTTGGGCCAAGCGCCGGAAGGCATGGGGATGAGATGCGAAGGGTTGGCGACGCCTTTCGTAGGCTGGGGCAAGTCGCTCACCGTAATTTTGCGGTAGGTGCCGGGCGATTCGGTTTTATAAGTGGTGAAAGCGGCGGCGCCAGTCAGGACGTTCTGTACGTCGGACTCATTGGCGAGAGCAGCTACGGCCGCCAAGGCCGCTAGTGGAATCCATTTCTTCGAAATCATTGGGGTTGCTCCTGAGTTTCCTGATTGATCTGGCGCAGCTCGGACAGGTCGAGCCGTCCCGTATAAATAGACATACCAATAGCGCAATGAATGTTCTTGCTATTGAGCGCGCGCACGTCTTCCATAGTAGTGATGCCGCCGGCGGCAATCAACTCCCGCGAAGTGGCGTTCTTAAGGCTGGTGAACCAACCGATGTCTGTGCCCTGCATCATGCCTTCTTTATCGACGTACGTACAAAGGAAGCCGCCACAGTACGATTCGAGTTGTTGGATCATCTCAAGGGCGGTGTAGCTGGTGGCTTCACGCCAACCCTTCACGACGATTTTGCCGTGCATGCTATCGAGCGCCAGCGTGATGCTTTCGGAACCGACGGCATCGGCGAGACTTTGCAAGAAGGCGTGGTTGGGACCTTCGGCAGAGAAGGCGGCCGTGCCGACGATGATGCGATAAGCGCCTTGCTTGAGCAGTTCGCGCGCGCGTTCCACGGTGCGTACGCCACCGCCAGCGCGAATGCCAGCATGGCGGGCAAGATAGGCGACGAGATCGCCATTCGAACCGCGGCCAATCGCGGCGTCTAGATCTATGACTTGGATTTGCGGAAAGCCGGAGAACATCGCGAGCATTTCATCAAGCGACTTTCCTTCCAGTGCTTTCTCGCGGCCTTGGACGAGTTGAACAACCTTGCCGTCCATTAAATCGATGCAGGGAATAATCATGCGGCTGGTGGGCGAACGGGGACGCCAGCTTGCTCCATTCTTTCTTTTAAATCAGCGACGGTGTATTTGCCGTAGTGGAAGACCGAGGCGGCGAGGGCCGCGTCGGCACAACCTTCTGTGAGAACCTTTACGAAATCTTCGGGCGTGCCAGCGCCACCGGAGGCTATGACAGGGATGGTAGTGGCGCCGGCAACAGCCTTGGTGAGAGCACAATCGAAGCCGGTTTGAACACCATCGGTATCCATGGATGTAAGCAGGATTTCGCCGGCGCCGAGAGCTTCGCCACGCGCGGCCCATTCGACCGCGTCGATGCCTTCGTCGTGACGGCCGCCTTTGGTGAAGACGTTCCAACGGCCGGGTGCGGAGCGGCGGGCGTCGATGGCGAGCACAACGGCTTGTGCGCCGAACTCCTGGCTGAGTTCGCTAATGAGTTCGGGACGGTGAACGGCGGCGGTGTTGATGCTGACTTTGTCAGCGCCGGAGAGAATGATCTTGCGAGCGTCGGCCACAGTGCGGATGCCGCCGCCGACGGTAAGCGGAATGAAGACGCGGCGGGCAGTGCGGGCGACCAGATCTGCCATGATTTCGCGGGCGTCGCTAGAGGCGGTGATATCGAGAAACACCAGCTCGTCGGCACCTTGGGCGTTGTAGCGCTCGGCGAGTTCGACCGGATCGCCGGCATCGCGGAGGTTGACGAAGTTGGTACCTTTGACCACGCGGCCAGCGGTGACGTCGAGGCAAGGAATGATTCGTTTAGCCAGCATCAGATTTCCAGGAAGTTGCTCATCACTTTGAGGCCAACGGGGCCGGACTTTTCAGGGTGGAACTGGACGGCGTGCAAGTTGGCTTGTTCCAAGACGGCAGAATACGGATGCAAGTAAGTGCAGGTGGCGGCGGTGGCGGCGGTGACTGGCGCGTAAAAGCTGTGGGCGAAATAGGTGTAAGCGCTGGTGCTCAGGCCTTGCAGCAGGCGCGTGGGACGGACTTGTTCGAGCGAGTTCCAACCCATGTGCGGAATGCGCAGTTTGCCTACGAAGCGTTTGACTTGGCCAGGGAGCACGGCGAGGCCCGCTTCGCAGGGAGCTTCTTCACTGCCTTCGAAGAGGCATTGCAGCCCGACGCAGATGCCGAGGAACGGGATGCCGGAGGCGATCTTTTCTTTGAGCGGCTGGCGCAGACCAAGCTTATCGATGGCTTGCATCATCTGGCCGAAATGGCCCACGCCGGGAAGAATGATCTTGGTGGCGCGCAGGACGACGGCGGGCTGATCTGTGACTTCGTATTCGGCGCCGAGTTCAGCCAAGGTGTTTTCGACTGAGCGAATGTTGCCGGCGCCGTAGTTGACGATGGTGGTCACAGCAGACCTTTCGTCGACGGCAGTTGATCTTTCAGGCGTTCGTTGGTGGAGCAGGCGTAGCTCATGGCACGGGCGAAGCCTTTGAAGATGGCCTCGATCTTGTGATGGTTCGAGCGGCCGTACATGATCTTGACATGGACGTTGCCGGCGATGTGGTTTGAAAACCCATCGAAGAAATCTTCGAGGAGTTCGGTTTGCAGATCGCCCACGTGGACGACGTCTACTTGCTGATCGTAGACAAGTGCGGGACGGCCACCGAGATCAACGGCAATCACGGCCAGAGATTCGTCCATAGTTTGGACGAAGTAGCCGGCTCGGTTGATGCCACGGCGATCGCCTAAAGCTTGCGAGAACAGATCACCAAGAACGATGCCGACGTCTTCGACAGTGTGGTGCTGATCCACATCAAGATCGCCCTTGCAGGTGAGTTTGAGATCGAAGCCGCCATGCTTGGTGAACAGTTCCAGCATGTGATCGAGGAAGCGGATGCCGGTACTGATCTCGTAAGTACCGGTCCCTTCCAGACGGAGCTCGCCTTTGATTTGAGTTTCTTTAGTATTGCGCTCGAGTTTGGCTTCTCTCATAGCATGGTTTCCAGTTCGTTGATATCGGACAAGACGGCGAAAGCACCCAGCGCGCGCAGGCTGCGGGTGATCTCTTCGTGCCTCGCGTTGTGGGGCGTGGAGACGCCGATGAAGGGTACGCCCGCGGCTTTGGCGCTACGCGCATCGTCGACGGTATCGCCCAAGTACCAAAGGCGTTTGCCAGGGTATTGCGCTTGGATCATCTGCAAGCCATCGGGTGCGGGCTTGGGATTCTCCACGACTTCTTCTGTTACCAAGGGATCGAATACGACGTGCGGCGCGTAGCGGCTGAGAGTGGCGTCGGCTTCCCAGCGCACGCGGCCGGTGAAGATAGCGAGAGAGGCGCGCTCGGCTAAGCGATCCAGCAGGCCTTCTTTGGGCATCCATTGTTCTTTGAGGATGAGGCCGTCGCCATTGTTGCCGAAGAAGATCTTGTTGAACTGATCCACTACGTCCTGATAAGCCACGCTCTTGCCTTGGTCGCTGATCAGGCGATGCGATAGCTGCCAGTCGTTGTTCCAGCCACCGGCGTTCTTAAAGTCTTGGATCTTGTCGTGCGTGACATCGGCACCGGTAAAGTGTTTGACGGTTGCGCGAATGGATTCGCGGTAGGATTGGCCCACTTCGACGAGCACGCCATCCATGTCGAACACGAGGACATCAGGTTTCTTAGGATTGCTCACCAGATACGCCCCAATTCATCTAACAGTTTTTGGATTTGATCACGCGTGCCCACGGTGAAGCGCAGGTAACCGGGCAGTTCGTAGCTGCGGTCGCGGACGAGGATGCCGCGTTCGCGTAGTTGGTCGCGGATGGGAATGGCACGTTCGCCCACGTGGCCGAGGACGAAGTTAGCTTGGCTATCGATGTAAGGGATTTTCAATTTTTCGAGACCGACATAGAGAAGTTCGCGCGCGGCCAAGACTTCGGTGACGTAGTCTTCGACGAACTTGGTATCTTGCACGGCGATGCGGGCGGCCATGGCGGCCAGCGAATTGACGCTATACGGCGATTGGGCTTTGCGTACGTGCGCCATGTTGGCAGCTTGCGAGAAGAGGCAACCACAGCGCATAGCGGCCATGCCATAGACCTTCGAGAACGTACGGCTGACGAAGAGATTGGCATGATCGCGCAGGCGATTGATCATGGTGACGCCGCAGAATTCGTAGTACGCTTCATCGACTAAGACGGCGGCGTTGGTCGCTTTGCGCAAGATCTTTTCCAGGCCTGAGACGGCAACGCCGGTACCGGTTGGATTGTTGGGGTTGCTGATGAGGATCGCCTTGGTTTGCGGCGTGATGCGCTCGAGCAGTTCTTCGAGAGGGAAGGCCAGCTTCCCTGCCCTGTAATCCACCTCTTCGACACGCGCACCGGCGAGTTGACTATAGAAGCGATACATGGCGTAAGAAGGACGCAGGGCGATGACTTCGTCGTTATCGTCAACGAAAGTATTGATGAGGAGTTGAATGGCTTCGTCGGTGCCGTTAGTGAGCGTCAGTTCGGTTTGCTGCACGCCAAAGTGGCGGGCTAGATCTTCGAGCGCATTTTGGTACTCGGGATAAATGGTGAGGTCGGTAGCCGTGAGATAGCGCTTGATGAAATCAATGACGAGCGGCGACGCGCCGACGGTATTCTCGTTGAAATCGAGGCGCAGCTTGCCGCGACGGCCACCGCTGGGCGGATGGTACGGGGCCATGTCAACGACGGCTTTGCGCGGAACCAAATTATTAGGCAGGACGCACCTCCACGGCGCGGGCATGCGCTTCCAAACCTTCGGCGCGAGCCAGGGTGGTGATGGTGGGAGCCAGGGTGGCGAGGGCTGCCGGAGATAACTCTTGAATGGCGATGACTTTCACAAAGTCGGCCGCGGAGAGACCGCCGCGCAGACGGGCAGCGCCGCCGGTGGGCAGTACATGGCTGGGGCCAGAGGCATAGTCGCCAGCCGATTCGGGCGTGTAGGCACCGAGGAAGACGGTACCGGCGTTGGTCACTTTTTTGAGCAATTCGGGGTGGTGCAGACTGAGGTGCTCCGGCGCTTGCATGTTGGCGGCGGCAACGGCGAGATCCATGTTGGGGAAGATGGCGATGGCGCTGCTCTTGTCAATGGATTCGCGCGCGACAGAAGCAGTGGGCAACGTCTCAAGCTGGCGTTCAATTTCGTCGGAGACGGCTTGCGCAAGCGATTCAGAGGTGGTGAATAACATAGCGCTGGCGGTGACGTCGTGTTCGGCTTGCGCGAGCATATCGGCGGCGATGAGTCTGGGATCGCCGTCTTTGGCGAGGATCAGAATTTCGGTAGGACCTGCCACGAAGTCGATGCCCACATCGCCCGCGAGCAACTTCTTAGCGGTAGCGACATAGGCGTTGCCGGGGCCCACGATGCGATCGACACGCTTGATGGAATCGGTGCCAAAGGCCATAGCCGCGATGGCCTGCGCGCCGCCGACGCGGTAGAACTCTTGAATGCCGAGGATGTGGGCGCAGGCAAGAATCTCAACAGAGGGATGCGGTGAAGTGACAACAATGCGATGAACGCCGGCGGTTTGCGCCAGAACGGCGGTCATCAGAAGAGTGGACGGAAGAGGATAACGGCCAGAGGGGACGTAACAGCCGACAGCATCGAGTGGACGGACAATCCAGCCGAGTTTGCGGCCGGGAGAGAATTCTTCGAAACGATCTTTGGGAAGCTGGGCTTCGGCGAACTGGCGGATGTTGACGATGGCGGCTTGAATGGCTTGCATCACCTCTGAGCTGATGGATGCAGCGGCCTTTTCCAGTTCCTGCCGACTAACGCGGAGTGGCTGATGACCCAAGCCATCGAGTTGGCGGGCGTAGCTCAAGAGCGCGTCATCGCCATCTCGACGAACGGCGTCGAGGATAGGCTTTACGACAGCCTCGTATTCAAGCGCCGCCTGCTGGCGCGTCGAGCCAAAATCAAGCGTGGGCTGATCACTATGTTTGTTGAGATTAAAGATGCGGATCAAGCGTTTCCCTTCGCCTTACATCACAATCTTGTTTAACGGATACTCCACAATGCCTTGCGCGCCGGCTTCTTTCAAACGGGGAATGATGCTGCGGACGGTGGTTTCTTCGAGAATGGTATTTACGGCCACCCACTCGTCGTCACTCAACTGAGAGATGGTGGGGTTCTTGAGCGCGGGCAGAACACCCAAGACAGCCTTCAAATCGCTTTTCTTGACGTTGAGCATGAGGCCGACTTTGCCGAGAGCGGCGATGGCGCCTTCGAGAAGCATTTTGACGTCTTCCAGCTTCTTGCGCTTCCAGGTATCTTGCCAGGATTCGACGTTAGCGATGAGCTGGGTGTTGGATTCGAGGACGGTTTCGATGATGCGCAGTTTATTGGCGCGCAATGAGGAGCCGGTTTCAGTGACTTCGACAATGGCATCTGCCAGATCGGGTGGCTTAACTTCGGTGGCGCCCCAACTAAATTCGACGCGCGCTTTGACACCTTTGCTTTTGAGATAACGTTCAGTGGTGCTGACTAATTCGGTGGCGATAATTTTGCCTTCGAGATCTTGCACCGTTTTGAAGGGTGAAGCTTCCGGCGCGGCGAGAACCCAGCGGACCTTGCCGAAGCTTTGTTTGGCGTAGATGAGATCGGCCACGGTTTCGACGTTGGCTTCGTTCTCTTCCACCCAATCGCGGCCGGTGAGACCGGCATCGAGAACGCCATCTTCGACGTAGCGCGCCATTTCCTGAGCGCGGATGAGCATGCATTCAAGATCTGGATCGTCGATGGCGGGGTAATAGCTGCGGCTGCTGGTGGAGATGTTGAAACCGGCGCGACGAAAGAGATCAATGGTGGCGTTTTCGAGGCTGCCTTTCGGAATGCCGAGTTTTAGCTTGGGCTTGTCGCTCACTTTTTTGCTCCGTATACAGCGTTGGGGTCGTACATCTTTTCGTCAGTAACGCGCCAGTTGCCTTGATCGAGAGTGCGGAAGAAGCAGCTTTCGTAGCCTTCGTGGCAGACACCGGGGCCGAGCGGTTCGGCTTGGACAAGAAGAGCGTCGCCATCACAATCGGTAGCGATGGATTTGAGCAGCAAGAAGTGGCCGGAACTTTCGCCTTTAATCCAGAGCTTCTGACGGGAGCGGCTAAAAAAGGTGACATGGCCGGTGGCGACAGTCTTATCGAACGCCTCGCGGTTCATATAGCCGACCATCAGGACGCGGTGCGTTTTGGCGTCCTGCACGACGGCGGTGATCAGGCCATCTTGTTTATCAAAATCGAGCACATCGCTCATACGTTGAGTCCTCAAAGAAAAAAGTAAAAAGCCCGCCTTGAAGGGCGGGCCGGTTGCAAATCTATATGGGCAGATCAGAACACAAACTCGCCGGGATTAGACCACCGAATGATGGTGATGGTGGTGGCGGGAATGGGCGTTCAAAATCATGTAAGAAGCCAGTATAGCAGGCGGGGTTTGCTGGAAGCGTGGATTTCCGGGGCGCGCAAAAGGGCAGGATGGAACAAACATTTTAGTGTAAGAATGTATTGAGGAAAGGTTGTGGAAAAACAACTTTCTTCGGGTGAATCAGGCGCAGTTCAAGGGGCTGATGTGGAAGGAAGGTTTTCCAAAGGATTAGTCCTTGAGAGAAGACCGATATCAGGCTAAATTAACGGAGTCTGTACGAATGGCAAGCACCGATATTGGCATAGATCGTCCCCTACCCGCGAATCTGGATGCGGAGCGCTTTGTGCTGGGCGCGATTATGAGCGACGACTCGGCGTTTTTGCAGGCGGCGGGGTCGCTGACGGCGGACGACTTCAGCCTGGAAAAGCACAAGCGCATTTTTCTGCGCATGAGCGAGTTGCATGAGCGCGGCGACAAGATTGACCGCGTGACGCTGGCCAATGAGTTGATGAAGCAGGGGCAACTGCAATCGGTAGATGGGTTGAGCTACCTGGTTTCGCTGGACGACGGGCTGCCGCAGTTGCACAATCTGGAAAGCTACGTCGCCATTGTAAAAGAGAAGTCGCTGCTGCGGCGGATTATCGTGGTTTCGCAAGACACCATTAACCGGGCGGTGCAGAGCGAGGAACCACCGAGCCAGATTCTGGGCGCGGCGGAAGATGCGCTGATGAAGCTGGGGGATGCACAGAGCCATAATGCGCTGGCAAGCCCGGCACAAATCATCACCAGTTATGAAGGCGGCATCAACGCGTTTCTGGATACGAGCAAGCGCGTTAAGGGGATTAGCACCGGTTTCTTGAAGTTCGATGAGATGACGGGCGGGCTGCGCGAAGGGGAGTTGATTATTCTGGCGGCACGGCCGGCTATGGGGAAGACCGCATTGGCTTTGAATATCGCTTCGCATGTGGCGATGAACCCGAAGAACCCGAAAGCGGTGGCGGTGTTTTCGCTTGAAATGTCGAAGGAGTCGCTGCTGACGCGTATGATTTGCGCGGCGGCGAGTGTGGATCAACAGCGGTTCCGGGCAGGCTATTTGAACCATGAAGAGCGGACGGCGCTGCAGAATTCGCTGTACAAGATGGTGGAATCGCCGCTGTTTTTGGACGATACGGCGGGTACGAATTTGATGGACGTGCATTCGAAGCTACGGCGGCTGCAGGCGGAGCACGATCTTGGGTTGGTGATTGTCGATTACCTACAGTTAATGCAGGGGCGCGGGCGGTTTGAGAATCGCGTGCAGGAAATCAGTTCGCTTTCGCGCGGGTTTAAGTTGATGTCAAAGGAATTGCGGGTGCCGTTTCTGGTGCTGTCGCAGTTGAGCCGCGCGACGGAGACAAGGCAAGGGGATCACCGGCCGATCTTGAGCGATCTTCGCGAATCGGGTTCGATTGAGCAGGACGCGGACATGGTGGGGTTCATTTTCCGCGAAGAAGTGTACCGGCCGGACAAAGAGAGCTTGAAGGGCATTGCGGAGTTGATTCTGGCGAAGCAACGTAACGGGCCGACGGGAAGAGTGAAGTTGGCGTTTTTGAATCGGTATACGCGGTTTGAGAATTTGAGCGCGGATACGGGCGATGATGGGCCGGGCGGGTTCGAATAAGCGATTTTCAAAAACGAAGCCAATTTCTAAAACCTTTAGCCACGGATGAACGCTGATGAACACGGATAAGGCTGTTGACGGCTTTGTCGGGGCGCACTTGTCCCACCCCCTGCTGAAAACATATTCGGTTGTCAAATAACTGGGAGCCTAGACGCCTCGCGGCGGGTGCTCGGTTTACAAACTAAGCGGCTTTCGAGTTTTTCGCAGCGACGGCGGCGCGGTGCTCGGCTAGGAAGTCATCGAACGCGATGGTTTTGCCGCCGCTGATGATGAAGAATTCGTGGCTGCGGAGTTGGAACATTTCGAATTCTTCGAGGGTGAAGTTGAAGCCGTATTCGGCGAAATCGGGGATCAGGTTGTTCGCCTTGCAGTTTTCGATGGAGCGGCGGGCGTGGCCGAGATCTTTCATCTGATTTTCTTTGCGCTGCTTTTGCAAGGTTTCGAGTTTCAGCATGGCCTTTTCCAATTTCTTTGTGAGGCGCTGTTCTTGGATGGAGATGTTGAGGAAGTCTTTTTTGAAGAATAGATAGATTTCGGTTTGCAAAGCGGCGGCGCGCTGGGTGGGATCTTGGATGTGCTCGACGAGGTGGGCGCATTTGTCGCGGCCGGTGGTGTAGATGCCGCGCTCGAGCGGAGGGATGTCGGCGAGACGCCATTCGGTGTCAGCGATGGTTTGGACGAGGTCGTGTTCGTCGGGGTTGGCCGGCGCGTATTTGGCGAAAAAGCGGTCGACGTGAGTTTTGTAAATCGGGGCGTCTTCGGGGCTGAGCAGCATGGTGCGGGCGGTGAGGCCGGTTTTGACGGCGTTCATGCAAGAACGGGCTTTGCCGGTTTGGGAAGGGCCGGTGCTGGACTCGGCGTTTTTGCGATTGGCGTTGATTTGGGATTCGGTGGCCATGATAGTTTCTCCTTTGTTTAGTTGTTTGGGCAAACAAAAAGGTCCGCAAGCAGAGTGAACACTCTGGCGGACCTGATTGAAATTAGCATGGAGACCCCTGGGAAACGAACTGTGGATGTTTAGGATAAATGGTTTATCCACAGGGTAAGTGGTTGAGGGGAAGGGAGATAAAGTTTTTTGGGATTATTTTCGAGAGTTGTGACTGAAAAACGGGGTTGAGGAACTTCTTGGAGGTGCGGCGATAAGTGGTTTGGTATGAGTTGGTTGCGGGGAATGGGGAGTTTCGGGGGAAAGCGGAGAGCACGGGCAAAGTATGCCCCGAGCGTTGCTCGGGGTCACTCATTCTTGAGGCGGCAGGGCTCTTGGAGGGCTACCAGGCGACCTCGCACTGGTCTGCGCGCCACGTATGTCGGCACGCAGTTGTCCAACTAAGTGAAAAAGCGGGACTATTTGATCTTCCAGGAACCGTCCGGCGCCTTTTCTCGGTGCGCGGCGTGGCAGCCGCCGCAGTTTGCAGATGTAGTTTTGAGAATTGCCGCCGCCTCATCGAACTTCCCGGCCGCTGCCTGATCTGCCACGTCGCCGAAACCTTTATTGGCGCTGGCGGCGAAATTGGTGGCATCCTCGACCTGTTTGGTGTGCCAGTAGTCTTGGACATGGCCGAAAATCTCCTGTAGTTTCTTTGCGTCGGCGCTCGCGCCCTCCCCGTTTTTGGCCTCCAGGTTCTTCCGCAAACTACCGGCTGTGGCGCCCGCCGCCTTCATCCACGCTTGATATTCGGCATTATCCTGCGCTACCGCGGTTACCCCCAACACCGCAAAGGAAATGATCATTCGTCGAAAGTTTTTCATTGACGTCCTTTATTCGTTTTTCGGAACTCTTAGGAATTCTGTTTGCCACTCGATCTGTAGCGAAGCCTTAACCGATCCTAATTCAGTTGGTCAGGAAAAAAGTGCGGCAAATTGTCGCAGTCTGCAATCTGAATTGATTTTTGCGATCTTCCGCGAGTTGAGCCGGCGCGTTTGAGTGCCGGCACTGTCACTAAAGCAAAAAGGGCACCGGCGGAATTTCTGCCGGTGCCCTTTTGTTGTTGTTGCTAGGAGCGTTTAGAATTCGACGCGGACGCCGACTTGGAGGCGGCGGGCGTTGGTGCCGTCCGGGAAGGCCTGGGCGGCGTTGGGGATTCCAAACGAGGAGACGGGTTTCAACACGAGGCCCGTGGCGCTGTAGGCTTGAGTGTTGATGCCGGTGGCGTAGGTGGTGTTGAAGACGTTGAAGCCTTCAAACAAGAGCGAAGCCTTGACGCGCTCTCTGATCTGGAAAGCGCGGCTGATACGGGCGTTCACGAACTCTTCGCCATCTACGCGCTGGCTGTTGACCGGCAAGAACGGGACTCGGCTCCAGCCGCCGGAACCATTGAGGGAACCGGTGTAGAGCAGACCTTCACCCGACGGACCAGGAACGGTCCCGGTGGCGTATTGGGGCGAAGCCAAAGTGGTTGACGACGAAAGCTGCCAACCGTTGATGAGGTGACGGGCAAGCGCGTTGGAGGTGCTGTCGAGAGTCGGGCTCCAGAGCCAATTCACGACAAAGCGCTGGCGCTGATCGGTGCCGGAGTTGCCTTTGTCCAGAATGAAGTTGCCGTTGTAGGTGTTCGATTGGCTGTAAGTAATGGTGGTGCTGGCACCGGCTTGTTGCGCATCGTCAATGGCGTGCGACCAGGTGTAAGCCGCTTGACCAGTGAAGTTATGGCTAAAGCGTTTACGCAACTGGAGCGTAAGGCCGCTGTACCAAGACTGGCCACCGTTGGACACATCGTAGACGTGGCCGAAAGCGCTGTTGATTTTGCTGGCGGCGGTCCAGATGGGGGTCGTATAAGATCCAACCTGGGTGCCGGCGGCATTGTCGATGGCGTAGGTCAACTGGCTGGTCGGGCCGCTGAGGTTGACGTCAGTGGAGGTGATCAAGCCAATACCGCGCGTATAAGCGTAAGAAGCGGTCAGATCGAAATCACGGCTGAGCTTACGTTCGACGGCGAGAGTCGCCTGGCTCGAATAAGGGTTGTGGAAGTTCTTGTCGGCAAACGTGATAGTAGCGGTGCCGGCAGGGATGGTACCAGCGGTTACGACATTGGGGAACAAGGGCGCACCGGCTTGGGTCGGATTGACCGAGATGCTTTGTTGATAAATGCCGTTGCCGAGGAAGAGGGTGTCGATACCGTCTGTGATGTAAGGCGCGTAGAAGATCCCGTAACCAGCGCGGATGACCGTCTTATCGTTAATACCGTAAGAGAGGCTGGCGCGCGGAGCGACGTCGCGATTGGTTTGGGGAATGACGCCGGTTTCCGGGAACGACGCATTGGTTGCAGTGGGCTGCGGCAAGAAGGTTCTTTCCCAGCGGATGCCGTAGTTCAAGGTCAACTTAGAGTTGATTTTCCAGGAATCGAGGGCATAGAGGTTCAACATGGTGGTGTGCAGATCCTGAACGGGATTGCCGAATTCCTGGGCGAAGGTGGAGTAGCAACCGACGGTCACACCCTTGCTGGTACAGCCGGGTCCACCGCTGAAGTCTTTGGCGAAAGCGGAGAAACTGGACCAAGTATAGGCTCCGTCCTGGTTGAAGAGTTGCTTCAAATAGTCTTCGGTGCGGTCGGCATCGACACCAAACTTGAGCGAGTGCGAACCGGTGGTCCAACTGATGGAATCAGCAAACTGGAAGCGCTGTTCGCTTGGGTAGATGCGGGGATAAGCCTCGGCTGCACCCACAGTGGCGCCAGCCACGGAGAGATACAGACCGCCCGTCTGCGCGGGCCATAATTGGGAGGCGGCGGGATCGGCGAGGCGATCTTTAAACCAACCGAAGCGGAGGTCGTTCAACGCTTTCGGGCTGATGATGAAAGTCCAATCGGCATTACCGTAGCGAGTTTCGACAGTGGAGTTACCGTTGTTACCCAACATGTTGCCGTTGGTGAGAACGCTCTGGGTTTGGATGCCATCGGGTGAGCGCCAGTGCATGGCGTTCAAATCGAAGGTGAGGGAGTTGCGCTCGCCGGGACGGTAGTCAATCTTGGCAAAGCCCATATCGGAGCTGACGCTACGCGGCACTTCGACGTTCATTTGCGCTTGAATGAAGGCGGTGGCGGCGGCGCACTGTGATTTGGTGGGGCCAGTGGTGTTGTTCACAACGCAGTTCGCTTGATTAACGAAGGTCCCCGTGGGATCGGCAATGGCGCTGGTGGTGATGCGGTTCAAGCCCGGGAAATCCCGCTTGATTAATTCGAAATTGCTAAAGAAGAAGAGCTTGTCTTTCTTGATGGGGCCGCCGAGGGAAGCGCCGCCTTGATCACGATTATCGGTCGGATTGAAGGTTGCGAAACGGTCGGTGGCGTTGAAAACTTTATTGCGGTAAAAATCGTAGACAGTGCCGTGATATTCGTTGGTGCCACTGCGCGTAACGGTGTTGATGATGCCACCCATGGCGCGGCCGAATTCGGCGGAATAACCGTTGCTGACAACCTGGAATTCCTGCACGGCGTCTTCCGAAATCTGCGTGGAGATGCGGGTACGGCCGGCATTTTCGCTATAAAAACTGTTGGTGGTGTAGTTACCGTCGGTGAGGAAGGCGTTACCGGCGGAAATGCCGTGGAAGCTGACCAGACCGAAGGTGCCATCTCTGACGACGCCGGGCGTGAGGAGCACGAACGTATCGGCGCGGCGCCCGTTGATGGGCAGGTTATCAATTTGTTGCTGATCGATGAGATCGGTGATACCCGCCTTGGAATCTTCGACGGTTGGAATGGCGGCTTCGACGCTCACGCTGGTGGTGGCGGTAGCCAAATCAAGTTGAATGTCCAGGTTCACGGTGCCACCGACTTCGACGGTGATGTTCTTTGCCTGGTATTTGGCGAATCCTGCTTTGACGACTTCTACGGAGTAGCCTGAGGCGGGTACCAGTGACGGAGCGTTGAAAACGCCTGCGCCGGTGGTTTCCACAGCGCGCCGGATACCCTTTGATTCGTTGATGACAAGGACGCTGGCTTCAGGAATGGTGCTGCCGGACGGATCGCGAACAACACCAGCGATTCCACCAATTCCCGCTTGGGCGTAGAGACTGGCAGCGGCCAGCGGGATGGATAAACACAATTGTAACAATCGTTTCGTAAACATTAAAACCCCTACGAACTAGGATAGCGTTTGGAGCAAGTAGTTTCCACAAAACGGACGGCGAAAAGGTAACGGATATAGACCAAGGATTTGATTTTTCTTGGCAATATCTAGAGGAAGGGCATGATGGGGCGACTCCTCTTGCTTACCGAGGGAAGTTGTGATAGTCTACCCTTGGTTACCGATATGAGCAAACCAACTGACTTAGTGCAGGGCACGCTGGACCTTCTGTTGTTGAAAATTTTAGGGTTGGAGCCGATGCATGGGTGGGCGATCAGCCAGCGGTTGAAGCAGATTTCGAGCGAGGTGCTGCAGGTGAGCGACGGGTCGCTCTACCCTGCCCTGCACAAACTGGAGCAAGAAGGCTGGATCAAGGCGGACTGGCAGATTACGGAGAACAATCGGCGGGCGAAGTTCTATTCGCTGACCGCGACAGGGCAAAAGGAGCTAGAACGGGAGAGCCAGAAGTGGGAGCGGCTTTCGACTGCGATTAACGGCGTGGTGCGGCTGACGGAGATCTAAGCATGTTTGCCAAGTTAACGTTGCGATTGCAGAGTTTGTTGCGAGCGAAGGCGGTGGATGAAGAGCTGGACGAAGAAGTGCGGTTCCATGTGGAGCAACAGACGGAGGAGTTCGTCAAGCAAGGGATGGCGCGCAGCGCGGCGGAGATTGCGGCGCGGCGGCAGTTTGGAAACGTGACGCTGCATAAGGAAGAGTGCCGCGACATGCGGAAGTTGGGTTGGCTGGAGGGGATTGGTCAGGATTTGCGGCTGGGTGTGAGGACGCTGCGGCGGACGCCGGGGTTTACGGTGGTGTCGGTTTTGACGCTGGCGGTGGGGATTGGGGCGACGAGCGCGATGTATAGCGTGATTGACCAGGCGCTGCTGCATCCGATTACGGTTCCGGATGAGCGTGGGTTGATTTGGCTGCAGGAGTTTTCGAAGGACCATGCGGAATCGACGAGCAATCCGCCGAGGCTGGCAGACTGGCAGGGGGCGCGCTCGTTTAGCGCGGTGGCGGGAATGTATTTTGATGGCGAGGTTTGGGCGAGTCCAGCGGGGCCGACGCGGCTTTCGGCGGTGCGCTTTTTTGGCGATCTGCGCGGCGTGCTGCGGCCGGAGTTGCAACTGGGGCGCGATTTTACGGCGGCGGAGGAGCGGGGCGACGGCGAGCCGGTGGCGCTGCTGACGGGCAAGGCGTTTCGAGAAAAGTTTGGAGGGAACGCGGCCGTTCTGAACCGGGCGATTCGGTTGTCGGGCCATCTTTATCAAGTGATTGGGGTGTTGAGCGCGAAGCTGGATTATCCGGAAGATGTGGACCTTTGGATTCCGGGCTGGGTGCAGACGCCGACGCGTACGGCGGGCGTTCTTGAATGTGTTGGGGCGGCTGGCGCCGGGCGTTTCGGTGAAACAGGCGCAAGCGGAAGTGGATGTGATTTGCGGAGCGGCTGGGGCGGCAGTATCCAGATACGGATGGCGGGCGTTCGGCGCGAGTCTTTGATTTACGCGATTACGCGAGTGAGGCGGGCCGGCATTCTTTGCTGTTGCTGGCGGGCGCGGTGGGCGGCGTATTTCTGATTGGATGTTTGAATATTGCTGGGCTGCTGTTGGCGCGCGGTTTGGCACGGCGGCGCGAAGCGGCGATTCGGGTGTCGGTAGGGGCGGGCTACGGGCGGCTGGCGCGGTTGTTCTTTGCGGAGAGTTTATTGCTGTCGATGGCGGGTTGTATGGGCGGGTTGCTTCTGGCAGGGGCCGGAATTGGTGTATTGAAAGCCGCATTGCCGCCGTATGTGGCGCACCTGGATGCGATGACGATTAACCTCAAGGTGGTTGGCTGCGGCGTGGTTTTGTCTTTGCTGGGCACGCTGCTGTTCGGGGGCTTGCCGGCTTGGCAATTTGCGCGCAGTGGGCAGACGGTGGCATTAAAAGATGGCGCGGCGGGTGCATCGAGCAGGAGCCGGCTGCGGAGTGTTTTGATTGTGGCGGAAGTGGCGATTTCGGTGGTGTTGCTGACCACGGCGGCTTTGTTATCAAACAGTTTTTTGAAAGTGTTGAACCGGCCGCTGGGGTTCAATACGGCGCATGCTTATAGTTTCGGCGTGAATCTGCCGTGGGATGTGAATCCAAGGCTGATTGAATCGCTGGCGGCGGAGACAATTCAGCGGATGGACGCTTTACCGGGGACGATTGCGTGCGGGGTGGTGGACCGTTTGCCATTGCAGGGTGGGGCGCAGACGAATGCGCTGGTGGTGCGCGGGAAGACGCTTGATCGTTTGTTAGCGGAAAAGGAGTTTGGCTTTCGAACGGCGAGCAGCGGGTTCTTTGCGGCGGCGGGTATACCGGTGATGGCGGGGGAGGTTTACCGGGAGGGAACACGGGAGACAGTGATTTCGCAGCGATTAGCGGAGGTTCTGTTTCCAGGCGAAGACCCGATCGGGCATGAGGTTGCCGAACGGCCGAGGACGAATGGCGCCGCTAAAGAGCCGGAGTGGTTTCGGATTGTAGGCGTAGTGGGAGCGGTGCCGCGCGAGGCGGATGTTACGGAACCGGCGGCGGAGATGTATGTTCCATGGGGCGCGACGTACTGGCCGATGTTGAGTTTCGTAGTGAGGACGGAGCGGCCGTTGAGCGAGGTGGCGCGGTATGTGCATGAGCACGTGCAGACGCTGAGTACGGACCAGATTTTTTCGACGGTTACGACGCTGGAAGACAGGAATGCGGAGACGCGAGCGGTGCCGAGGACGGCTACGTTGTTAGTGGGCAGCTTTGCGGCGGTGGCACTGGCGTTATCGGCACTGGGGATTTTTGGATTGATGGCGCATGAGACGAACCGGCGGACGCAGGAGATTGGGGTGCGCTTGGCGCTGGGGGCGAGGCCGGAGAGGATTGCATGGGATGCGGTTTTGCGGTCGGTGAAATTGGTGGCGGTGGGGATGGCTGTGGGCTTGTGCGGGGCTTGGTATGCGAGTGAGTTGGTGAAGAGTTTGTTGTTTGAAACGGCGGCGCATGATTTGAGTTCTTATGGGATCGCCGCGGGGGTTTTGTTAGTGGCGGGAGTTTTGGCGGGGATGGGGCCGGCGATTCGGGCGGCGCAGATTGATCCTATTCGGGCGTTGCGGCATGAGTGAGTAGATTGCCGCAGGCGGATGGGAAGCCAATGGTGCGTTTGGTCTGTTCGGCGGGAGCGGCGATGAGGTGTTGGATGGCATCGAAGACGTATTGGACACGGTCATCTTGTTCGGCTTGACGCCATTCGAGGTTGTCGAGACGGCGGGCAATGTCATCGTGAGCGGCGAGAAGCTGACGGAGGCGGACAAAGGTGCGGACGATGGCCAAGCTGGCATCGATTGCGCGGTCGCTCGCCAACACGGAGGCCAGCATGACCACACCGTGCTCAGTGAAGGCATAGGGTGCATGGCGTCGGCCGCCGTGGGTTGATCTTCCAGATTGGAATATCAAAGGGGATTTCCACTCTTCGGCTGTTAGCTGGAACATCAGGTCTTCCGGAAAACGCCTGGCATTCCGTTGAACGGCCTTATTGAGATTGCCAGTGGTGACGCAGTAGAGAGCCGCAAGGTCGGAATCAAGCAACACTTTCTGATTGCGAATCAATAGGATACGGCTCTCTATGAGCGTGACGTCCGGTTCAGCTAAAGAGTTGCGCACATAAGAATGTGCGGCGAGACGGAGCAATTTCTCGGTTCCCTGTCAGATTGTGACGGGATAGAGCCGTTCTTGATGGTCTTCTCCATGACGCTTCTGATTGATAGTGGACATAATTCCTTCCGTTTTACTACCAAAACGCCCAAAACTTACGTTGGGAAGATGGATGAAGACTGCCGGAGGATATTAGCAAATCACTGGAATTCGAGCGGGGATGGGGTCGGCACTCCAGGCAGCTAGATTTGACCCCATTCAGGCGTTGCGGCACGAGTGAAGTAGTGAGCGGCACCTGAGAGGCGCCGCTCACTTTCTGAAATCAGGCGGCTGACTTGGCAACGATGCCGTGGGGGTCAAGGACAAATTTCTTGGCGGCGCCTTTGTCGAAATCCAGGTAGCCTTGCGGGGCTTGCTCTAAAGAGATGACGGTGGCGTTGACGGCCTTGGCAATTTGGATTTTGTCGTGGAGGATAGCCATCATGAGATTGCGGTTGTAACGCATGACGGGACATTGGCCGGTGGTGAAGTTGTGAGATTTGGCCCAGCCGAGGCCTATACGAATGCCGAGGACTCCGCTCTTGGCGTTTTCGTCTTTGCTGCCTGGATCATCGGTTACATAGAGGCCGGGGATGCCGAGAGAGCCGCCAGCGCGGGTAACGGTCATGAGCGAGTTGAGGACGGTGGCGGGATGTTCATCGCTAGCGTTAGCGCCGTGTCCGCGGGCTTCGAAGCCCACGCAATCGACGCCACAATCGACTTCGGGGACACCTAAGATCTGTTCGATTTGTTCGCCGAGAGTCGCTTTGTTGCGAAGGTCGATGGTTTCGCAGCCGAAGCTTTTGGCTTGCGCGAGGCGCTCGGGAATGAGATCGCCGACGATGACGACGGCAGCGCCGAGGAGGTGACAGGAGGCCGCGGAAGCAAGGCCGACAGGGCCAGCCCCCGCGACGTAGACGGTTGCGCCGGGGCCGACACCCGCGCTGACCGCGCCGTGGTAGCCGGTGGGGAAAATGTCCGAGAGCAGCGTGAGGTCTTTGATCTTGGCGAGGGCTTTGTCTTTGTTAGGGAACTTGAGGAGATTGAAATCGGCGTAGGGGGCCATGACGTAATCGGCTTGACCGCCAACCCAGCCGCCCATATCGACATAGCCGTAAGCCGCGCCGGGCCGGGATCGATTTACGTTGAGGCAGATACCGGTGCGGCCTTCTTTGCAGTTGCGGCAACGGCCGCAGGCGATGTTGAAGGGAACGGAGACAATATCGCCGACGTTGAGGAATTCGACATCGCGGCCTTTTTCGATGATTTCGCCGGTGATTTCATGGCCGAGGATGAGGCCGGAAGGGGCGGTGGTGCGACCGCGCACCATATGTTGATCGCTGCCACAGATGTTAGTGGAGACGACTTTGAGGATCACGCCGTGTTCGCATTTGCGATCACCGAGCGCCAGTTTGGGGTAGTCGATGGATTGCAGTTCTACTTTGCCTGGGCCGACATAGGCCACGCCGCGATTGCTTGCCATGATAGTTCCTTTCGAACGAAGAAAGTAATTTGCCGAACTATAATACATGAGATTTGGCAGGGCGTACGGGAGTGTTCGCGGGCGGAGTTGGGAGGGCGTGCGGCACACGCAGAGATGTGCCGCACCGGACTTGATTCTTAGGACGGGATGGAGCCGTTTTTGATGATCTTTTCCATGACGTTGGCGAAGGTATCGATTTCTTCGAGCGTGGTGTAGACGTTGGGCGTGATGCGCAAGCCCTGGTATTCGCCGGGAGTGACGATGGCGACCGTCCAGATACGGTATTTCGACCACAGATAGGCGGAGAGTTTGCCTGGATCGAAGCCGTCGATGCTGATGAAGCCGATGGCGCAGGATTGTTCGGGATCTTCGCTGTTGAGAATTTTCACGCCGGGCAGTTCGCGCAGGCGGTTCGACCAGCGTTTGCGGAGATAGCGGAAACGTTCGGCTTTGCGTTCGCCGCCGAGGCTGTCGTGAAAATCGAGAGCTTCGGTGATGGCGTTGCGCTGGGAGGCGGGGTGCGTGCCGATTTCTTCGAACTTACGAATGTTGGCGTTCATTTCAGGCGGCGCAGCCATCATGGGCCAGATCTTTTCGATCTTCGATTTCTTCACATACAACATGCCGGTGCCGATGGGTGCGAGCACCCATTTATGGAGCGAGGTGCCGTAGTAATCGCAATCGAGATCGGCGTGGGTGAAGGGGAACTGCGCGAAAGCGTGCGCGCCATCGACAATGACTTCGATGCCACGTTCGTGGGCCATTTTCGAAATGGCCTTGACGGGGAAAATTTGACCAGTGCGGTTCGTAATGTGGCAGATGTGGATGACTTTGGTTTTGGGAGTGATGGCGTCTTCGAACATCTTTGTGAGGTAGGCCATGCCGGGCGGCGGGACGGGGAATTTGAGCTGCTTCAGAACTATGCCATCACGGCGTTCGCGCTGCTGCCAAGTGGTGATCATGCGCGGGTAATCCTGATTGGTGGTGATGACTTCATCGCCGGGATTGAGCTTCATGCCCAGTTGGATAATTTCATTGGCTTCGCTGGCGTTGCGGGTGATGGCGATTTCCTCAGTCTCTACGCCAAACATTTGCGCCAAGCGGCGGCGAACGGTTTCGACGCCGGGGTCGAGCACGTTCCACATGTAATAAGACGGATTCATGTTCTCAATTTCGAGATAGCGGATTTCGGTATCCATCACCGTCTTGGGTGCGGGCGAAACGCCTCCGTTGTTGAGGTTGATCATGTTGCGATCGACGGTGAACGCATGGCGGACATTGAACCAGAAGTCTTCGTCGCGAGCGACGGTATCAGCTGGGCGGCCGACGATTGTATCGACGGCTTTTTCAGCCTTTAATAAGGAACCGCTTTCGAGCGTGGCAAGCAGACCGGCGGAAGTACCAAAGAAACGTCTACGGTGCATGACGTTAACAATATGCTCATTGCGGGGAAAGGTCAAGTTTTGGCGGTTTTGTGAATCGCCGAGCGAGATTTAGGGATTGGTGGCCACGAGCTGATGATCGCTGGCGACGAATTCACCGACGGCGCGTTCCGTTTGCTGTAGCGACTCGATGAGCGAATTGCGGGAGACACGGCGGACGATGGGGTCAACGAAGAAACGCAGGGATACTGGGACGTCGCGGCTCAGGGCCAAGGCTTCAACCTCGACGTACACGCCGCCGTCGCGTTGCTGAAGACGGGTGATGGTGGCCAGACGCCAGATATAACCTCCGCCTTCGCCGACTGGCTGGCGATGCTCAGTGGGACGGCCGAAATCTTCGATCTCTTGAATGCGCGTGGTGTTGGAAATGGCGTACCAGCGCTTGTCATCGAGTTGGTGATAAGAGGCTTGGCAATCTGTTTCAAGCGCGGTTTTCACAACGAGGGAAGAATTCATCATGAGGACGGAAAACCGATCGTTGAAGGCGCTTTGTTCTACGGTCTTGGATCGAATCACAGTGGGAGAATAATAGTCTTTGTAACGACTGTAATTGCGCATAACCGCAATTACATCTTCAATGCGCGCGCCCGGAAGGAAAGCGGCGCCGGTCCAATCATGGATCAGAGCGTTGGGAGCTTTCTTATTTCCGCCCGAGTAAGTTTCTGCGACGACGATCTCACCATCTCGCACACGGCGGCGATGTTCCTGTGATTCATCGACCCACAAAAAAGTTGCGTTTTCCTGAGTATGTTTCGCAAGATTTGCTTCGGAGGCTGCCAGATAACGTTCCCATGCTTGGGCGCTTTCCGGTTTGAGTGTGGCTGCGCTCATCACTAAGGATGAGAGGAGAAGTGCCCAAGTGAACCGCATCATGCATGTGAGATGCATCACGCAATTCACAAGTGTCAGCTTTCGCTGTTCGTATTAAAACGAGTTAGACGTCGCCAGTCAGTGCACGTACATGGGCTTCAGCGGCAAGAGCAAGGCCCTCGAGGTTATAGCCACCTTCGAGCACAGAGACTAGCCGCCCATTGCAATATTTATTGGCAATATCGAGAAGCATGGCGGTGAGTTCTTTGAAGTCGCGGTCGGTAAGAAGGAAGTTTCCGAGCGGATCGTTCTGGCGTGAATCGAAGCCGGCGGAGATGAGAACGAGGTCGGGATGAAAGGCAGCGGCGGCGGGCAAGAGCTGCGCACGAAAGGCGCCGGCGATCTCTGCGCGGCCAGAACCGGCGGGCAGCGGACAGTTGATGATCTTACCTGCGCCTTTGCCTTCACCGGTTTCCTCTTTCGCGCCAGTGCCTGGATACCAAGGCGATTGGTGAGTGCTAAAGAAAAGGACTTGGCCGTCTTGATAGAAGATATCTTGGGTGCCGTTACCGTGATGGACATCCCAATCGACAATGAGTACGCGCTCGGCCGAGTGCTTGTAGCGGGCGTAACGAGCGGCGATGGCGATGTTGTTAAACAAGCAGAAGCCCATGCCCGTGGCGGCGCTGGCGTGGTGACCGGGAGGACGAACGACGCAAAAGGCGTTAGGCACTTCGCGT
The DNA here is from genome assembly GCA_963840845.1 of Bryobacterales bacterium. Classification (GTDB taxonomy): domain Bacteria; phylum Acidobacteriota; class Terriglobia; order Bryobacterales; family Bryobacteraceae; genus Bog-105. The sequence goes on along the minus strand of CAWJBS010000134.1, from coordinate 32,975 downwards.
GCGAAGACGGCGTCGATGGCGGATAAAGGACACCCGGCGGCCAAACGGGCGACTTCGGAACTAGCGGGAGAAATGTCTGTATCGCCGGTGCTCAGATGGTGGCGCTTTTCAGCGACTTCTTTATCAACCAGCGCAATGTAAGGGCGGGTATGAACAAAGGCGAGTTCATCGTCGGTGGCTAAACGCGAAGGGAGGCGCACCAGATCATGAGTGAGGCCGCTCCATTCGAGACGGTTCAAGACTGCGGAGAAGCGGGCGGATTGCTCAGGATGCCCAGGGCCCGTATCGTGTTTCTTTACGCGCGAGTCAGCAACTAGACCGGTATGAACCATTCGGCCTGTTGACTAATGCGAGCTTTTGATGTGAACCAAGCGCTCAGCGGGAATGGGTTCGACCGAAAGCGTTTGCTCGCCGCGGAAGAAATCGAAGTAGGAGATCTGGTGTACGCAGGAAATAGTGCATAATGGCGCACAGGATTTCTGGGTGATGTATTCGCGCTTGATATCGGCGACCGTGTACTGCTCAAGCGGCTTGGCGGGAAAGCCGCGCTGCTGCGAGCAGTAATGGACCAGGCCTTCTTCGCAGATGTACAAATAACGTGAACCCGCACGACAGCGCCAATCGCTCGGTTTGCCGTTGGCGATGTTTTCCTGGAAGTAATTGAGGCGCGAAAAATGCGTCTTCTCAAACTTCTTCATCTCGAGGAAGACTTCGCGTTCGCGAGGAGCCAATGGACGAAGCTGACCATCGCCATCGTGAATGATGCCCACCGTTGAAGTGAAGCCTAGCTCCATGGCGCGTTTGCCGACGATGAGAGCATCTTCGGGCGTGCTGATGCCGCCGCCTAAAACAGAGTTGATGTTGACGTGAAAATCGGCGTTTTCGGCGAGCAGCTGAAGTTTCTTATCGAGAACTTTGAGGCTCTTTTTCGAGACTTCGTCGGGCATGACGTTGTCGATACTAATCTGCAGATAATCTAGGCCGGCGTCGTTCAACTTCTTGATGCGGTCGGCCGTGAGCAGATAGCCGTTGGTGATCAGGCCAGCAAAGGTGGCGTTTTTGCGGATGCTGGTAATGATGGCATCCAACTCCGGGATGTAAGAGAGGCTCGCCGCCACTGAGAGTAATGACGCCCGTTTTGAGATTGCCAAGCAGTTCGATGCGGTGAACCATCGTCTCTAGCGGTACGGGTTTCGAGAAATCGTCGTACTCGTTGCAATACGTACACGAAAGATTGCAGCGCCGGATCGGAATGATGTGGGCCATGATCGGATGGCTGGTATCCAGCGTCCCTTTGGCCACGAGTTTTGCCTCGCGCATTCTCCGATTGAATTTGCTTGATTGCGACATGCTCAGGCGATAGGTGCTTCCCTCATTAAAACACAAGGAAGCGGGTTGAGACGATTAAGGATTACTGAAGTGCGCGAATTAAGGGTTGAAGCTGGAAAATGGCCTAGCCACTAGGGAAGCTGAAGCGGGGTAAAGCTGCGGATAAAGGCCTGCATTTTCCACTCCAAGCTACTCATGCCGTAGGACTTAGCCTCGTCCAGGGCGCGTTGGTTATTCCAGCCATCATGTTGTATTCGGTAGCAGGCTACCACCGTGCCGGTGCGGTCTTTCCCACGCAAGCAATGGACATAAACCTTACCGCTGGGTTCGCCCAGTAACAGCGCTAAAGCCTGTTTGATTTCAGACTGGCTGGGGGCGGTAGTGCTGCGCAGGGGTACATGTTCGTAACGCATTCCGAGGTGTTCAGCCTGCTGTTTTTCGTGGAGGCTGGCGGGACCGTCCTGTCGAAGATCGATGATCAGACTGACGCCCATGGTTTTCAGTTCCTGCAAGGCTTCATCGGTGGGCATTCCACCGCGCAGGACGTTCTGATTCACCTCGCCAAAGTTGCGTACGTGCTGCGGCTTGAGTTCGGCAAGGTCGGCGGCGATGACAACTCTAACGAGGAAAAGCGCAGTGGCTACAAAAACTTTCGTCATGAGTTAATTCTTGGGCTTGGGCGGTGCTGATGGAGGAGCGGCTGGCGCATCCGGCACTTCCTTGCCATACGTGATATTCGTGTCGGTCTTGAACTGGAATTTCTTATAGTGATCGTATTTTACAACGGTTTTGATGCGATAAGAGCCTTCGCGAAAATTCAGAGTGTCGTCGCCGTATGTGTAGGTAGGGAACCAGTATTTGCCGTCAATTTGCTCGCGATAGGTTTCAAATTTAGAGAACTGCTGATCTTCGCTTTTCTTCTGGAAGCCCACGCCCTTGCCAAAAGTTTTCACAATCTGCAAGTCTTGATCGTCAACCCAGGCGTCACCCTCGAAATAGCGCTTGCGGTCTTTGGTGAGTTCCTTAGGAGTAATGTGAAAAACGTAGCAGGAGATCTCGTCAATCTTTTCACGGCGTTTGTAGGTAACGTTGTATTGGTCAACCGTATCGTTGGTAAAAACAAACGGGAAGATGTTGCGCATATCTTCTTCGTCTTCTTTCGTCATGATGATGTATTCAAGCGATTGAACAGGCGAATAGATCACATGCGAGGTGCGGCGATTGCGGTCGTCAAAGCTCACTTCTTCCACGATTTCAAAACTGCCGCCGGCGGGCGCGGTCTCCGTCATCTTGACGCTTTGGCGGTAGGTGTACTGCTCACGCGCTTTGGCGAATTCCGTTTCTTTTTGAGTGAACTTCTTAATGATGTCTTGAATCTCGGCAGGAGTGGGATCGGCTTTCGGATCAACGCCGGCGAAGACGAGACGAACGGAAGCCATTACGAGAAAAAGACTGAGCGCGCGTTGCAGCATTACTTCTATTGTGACGGATTGCGGGCGAAGTGAGTTACCCTAACGGTCTGGGTCGAGCAAAGCTTTGGCGATGGTGACGCGCTGCATGTTGCTGGTGCCTTCGTAAATACGCCCAATTTTCGCATCACGATAAAGCTTTTCGACCGGATAATCTTTGGTGAAGCCGACACCGCCCAGCACTTCTATCGCTTTCGATGCGGCATCTTCGGCCATAGTTGAACAAAAATATTTGGCCATGGCGGCCTGGGTGACGAACGGCAAGCCGGCGTCGCGCAGGCGCGCGGCGTTGTAAACCATCAGGCGCCCCGCTTCTATTTGCGTGGCCATTTCAGCGAGTTCGAATTGGACGCCCTGGAAATCTCCGATGCGCTTGCCGAACTGCTTGCGTTCGCGAGCATGTTTGAGCGCATGTTCCAGAGCGCCTTCCGCCAAGCCGAGCATTTGGGCGGCAATGCCAATCCGGCCTTCGTTCAGCGTTTCGATGGCGATCTTGTAACCCTTTCCCACCTCACCCATGACGCGGCTTTTCGTGACAGCGACGTCATCAAGAATCAGTTCGCAGGTAGAGGACGCGCGGATGCCGAGCTTGTCTTCTTTCTTGCCGACGCTGAAGCCCGGCATGTCGCGTTCCACAAGAAAGCAGGTGATGCCTTTGTAGCCAGCGGCTGGATCTACGGTGGCGAAGAGAAGGAAGATATCGGCCTCGGCGGCGTTGGTGATCCAGAGTTTGCGGCCGGACAGGATGAAACCATCGGCGGTGGCTTTGGCGCGTGTGGTGAGAGCAAAGGCGTCTGAACCGGAGGCGGGTTCGGAAAGGGCGTAAGCGCCCAGGCTTTTAGTGGCGAGGCGGGAAAGATAATTCTTCTTCTGGTCGGCATTGCCCCAGGCTTCGATGGCGTTGCTGACCAAGGTGTTTTGCACATCGACAATGACAGAGGCCGCCGGGTCAACCTTGGCCAGTTCTTCAATGGCCAAAACGGACTGGAAGAAGGAGCCGCCTTGGCCGCCGTATTCTTCTTTGATATCGATGCCCATCAGGCCTAGCTCGAACATTTCCTGCAGCAGATCTTTGCGGAACTTGCCCTCTTCGTCCATGGCGCGGACGTGCGGGGCGAGGCGCTCTTTGGCAAATTTGCGAACCGATGTCTGGAACAGACGTTCTTCTTCGTGAAGGACGGTGAGCGGCGCAATGGCAGAGGGTTCGATGGCTTGCGGCATAACAACAGCATGATAACGTTTGCAATATGAAACGCTTGATGTTAGCCGTGCTGTTTGGCAGCGTTCTGTTTGCGCAGCAGATGCCGCGGGGTTTAGAAATTCCCTTGTGGCCCGATGGAGCGCCGAACGCGGACGATGCGCCGGATGTTTCGGAGCGCTCGGACGATCCAGCGCTGCCAAAGAGATTTACGGTGGTGCATCATCCGTCGATTTACGCGTTTCTGGCACCGAAGGACATTGCGAATGGCGCGGCGGTGATTGTGGCACCGGGTGGCGGGCATTCGCAGCTGGTGATTGATAAAGAGGGCTGGGAGATGGCCGACTGGTTGAACAAGCACGGCATTGCGGCGTTTGTCTTGAAGTACCGGCTGGCTAAGGCGAAGGATTCGCTTTACACCGTGGAAGGGGATGCCTGGGCCGATGCCAACCGCGCCATGTGGCTGGTGCGCCAGCAAGCAGCGGATTGGAAGATTGATCCGAAGCGCGTGGGCATTCTTGGTTTTTCGGCGGGCGGCGAAATAGCAGCGCTGATGGAGACGCATTTTGAAGCGGATACGCGGCCCGATTTTGCCGTTTTAGTTTATCCGGGCTTTAAGCCGGGAGCGGTGAAGGTACAGAAGAACACCCCGCCGACGTTTCTGGTTTGCGCCGATGACGATCCGTCACATGTGGTGACGACCGTGAATCTTTATTTGGATTTACAGAAGCAAGATGTCTCGTCCGAAATGCACATCTATGCGAGTGGGAAGCACGGCTTTGGCTTGCGGGCTCCGGCGACGATGCCCGTATCAACCTGGACGGATAGGTTGGCGGATTGGATGAAGGAACGCGGATTTTTGAACTAACTCACCACGAATCGCGATTATTGATAGTGACGCGGTAATACGGCTTGTCTTTTTCGGCAGCGTCCATGGTGAATTCCTCAGATGTCTTGGCCGGATCATAACCGCGCCAGAGCCATGTGAGCGATTCAGGCAGATCAATGCCGGCTTGGGCGGAATCGTGCGTGGCAAGGCCGAAGCGGAAATGAAAATCGTACTCGCGCATCTTTAACGAATTGGCAAGCTGGATGTTCTGCAGCGGCCAGGAGCCGTGGGTGTTTTCCAGATCGTCGGCGCCGTCGCTCATCCAAATACGGATATTGCGCTTTGGCATTTTACGGACCATGAATGGATAGAGATTGCCGCCGTCGAGCTTTTCTTCCGGGTGCCACTGAATGGACGTATAGCTGCCGATGGTGGAATGAACGCGCGCGAATTTTTCGGGGTTGAACCAGGCGGAATTGAGCGAACAAATGCCGCCAGACGACTCGCCGGCAATGCCGCGGCTATAGCCATCCTGCCGAAGCTTGTAGACTTTTTCGACTTGCGGTAGAACTTCTTCCAATAGGAAGCGATTGTAGCGGTCACTCACCGTGTCGTATTCGATGGAGCGCATGGCTTTGCCATCGGGCGCGAAGCCGGGCGCGATCAGAACATGCACCATGGGCGGAATGAGTTTTTGCGCGACTAGATTTTCGGTTACGGTGAAGAGGCGCAGTTTGGAAAGATCACCGTTGATTAAGCCTTGGCCGTCTTGCCAAACCATGAGTGGCGCGGGCGTGTTGGGATCAACGCCGGGCGAAGCGTAATACCAGTAATCGGCTTTCATGCCATCGTAAATTTTGCTGACGATAGTTTGCTTCTCGCTCAGCTTGCCTTTGGCAACGCCGGGGTGCGGATAAGAATCGGGATTGTAGCCGGAAACATCTGTACGATTACCGACAGGCTTGCCATCGGCCCAATATTGATAGGCATGTGTAACGCCGGTGCGCATTTTTACGAGGCGCATCCAGAGGCTTGAACCTGCGATTTTCTCCATGGCAAGCGGCGGCTGCATGTCGATGGACACGCCGGCTGACGAAGCGTTCACCGGCTCATTCTTGGGCGCGACGGTGAGATCGGAGACAAACAAATAGTCTTCACCCCACACGGCGACGCCGCCGTGTGCGGAGAGAGTCTTCGTTACCAGGTCCGCCAAGCCCGGCGCCGTTGGCCCTAGGCGAGCCGTCTGAATCAATTGCTCGAGAGGGTGCGACTGCCCAAATGCGAACGAGGCAGAGAGGAGGAAAATCGCGAGCTTGTTCATTAAGAGAGATGTCGGTGAGATAGTTGAGGCGGCCTTGGCTGTCGCCGAGTTGTTCGGTGGGCACGCCCATGGTATCGAGCATGCTCAGGTAAAGGTTCGCCACCGGAATGCTTTCCGATAGCTTCACATGGCGGCCCGTTTTGAAAGCGCGGCTGCCGCCGGCCAACAGCACCGGCAGATCGTCGTGGTTATGGCGGTTGCCATCGCTAATGCCGCTGCCGTAAACGATCATGGTGTGATCGAGCAAGGAGCCATCGCCATCGGGCGTGGCTTTCATCTTTTGCAAGAAAGTAGCGAACTGCTGCATGTGGTGCTGATTAATGGCGGCCACTTTATCCATCAGCGCGGGGTCATTCCGATGATGCGACAAGCCATGGTGGCCTTCGGGCACGCCGATCTCGCGATAAGAGCGGTTGCTGCCTTCGCGGGCCAGCATGAAAGTGGAAATACGCGTGATGTCCGATTGCAGCGCGATGGTCATGAGGTTGAACATGAGTTGCGCGTGCTCGGCGAATTCGAGCGGAATGCCTTCCGGCTTCGGCATGTTCGGCACGACGACATTATTGTCCTCAGCCTGCTTTTCGCCGACTTGCACCTGACGCTCCACTTCGCGCACGGCGGTGAGATATTCGTCGAGCTTGCGGCGATCGGTTGGTCCCAGGTCACGCTGCAGGCTTTTCGTATCGTCGGAGACAAGATCGAGAATGCTTTGATCCAGCCGCGCATTGCGGGCGCGAGCGGCGGGATCGGCGGCATCTTCTTCGCTACCAAAGAGCCGTTCAAATACCGCGCGCGGATTGATTTCCGGGGGGATTGGGAACGGTGGGTGAACGCCAGGAAATGCTGTTCACATAGGCGCAGGCGTAACCAGAATCGCAATTGCCGGCCAAGTGTCCGTCTTCGCAGCCGAGTTCGAGAGAAGCGAGGCGCGTAGTGGAACCCATTTTTTGCGCGGCCACTTGATCGACGGAGATGCCGACCGAAATATCAGAGCCCGCCGTTTTGCGCGGATGAACGCCCGTGAGAAAGCTGGCAGCGGCGCGCGCGTGATCGCCAGGGCCATCACCCAACGCTTCGCCATTGTGATCTTTCAAACCGCTAAACACCACCAAATCTTCGCGCACTGGAGCCAGCGGAGACAGAATCTTGGGCAGATCAAAAGCGGTGCCAACGGCGGTGGGACGCCAGTTACGCATATCGATGCCGTTCGGCACGTACACAAACACCATGCGTGTGGGCGCAACTCGTTTCGCGGTTTTCGCCGCCGAACCCAGCGCGGGAAACATAGCGTCTAGGAACGGCAACGATAAAGCGGTGCCGAATCCGCGTAACATGGTGCGGCGTGAGAGGTGCTTTTGGGTAAGAATCATTCTGCTGTGCTCCCTACATCGGCGCGTCCGAGTTGGAACGGAGCGCTGTCTACAATTCCATTGATCAAAGTCGAGAACTTGTAACCGTGCGCGGCCAAGTCGGCAACAATTTTGCGAGTGGCCGCGCGATCATACTGCTCCAGGCCGCGGCCCAGAGCATAGATCATCATTTTTTCCGTTAAACATTCAGCGAACTGATTGCGGTTTGCGGCCAGGATGGTTTTCAACTCCGCCGAACCTTTGAATGCTTTTCCGTTCGGCAAGACGCCGCTCGAATCGATAGGCTGTGCAGCGTCTTCCGTGCGCCAGTGACCCACAGCATCGTAATTTTCAAGCGCAAAGCCGAGCGGATCCATTCGCACATGGCAGGCGGCGCACATCGGGTTAGCGCGGTGTTTCTCCATTTGTTGGCGCATGGTGCCGCTGAGCGGGCCACCCTTCGTATCGAGCGAACCAACACCCGGAGGCGGCGGTGGTGGCGGCGTGTTCAATATGTTTTCCATAATCCACTTACCGCGCAAGACAGGGGACGTACGCGTCGGATAGGAAGTAATGGCCAGAACGCTGGCTTGTGTGAGAACACCGCTGCGCTGCGTGCCATCAAGTTCGACACGACGGAACTGATTGCCTTCCACGCCGGGAATGCCGTAGAACTTGGCGAGTTTCTCATTCAGGAACGTATACTTCGCGTCAATAAAATCAAGAATGCTCTGATCTGTCTGAACCACGTTTGCGAAGAACGTGCGCGTCTCCATGTACATGGCGCTGCGGAGCTGATTATCGAATTCGGGGAACTGCACAGGGTCGGGATGAATGCTATCCAGATTGCGCAGTTCCAGCCATTGGCCGGCGAAGTTATCAATCAACGCGGCGGCTTTCGGATCAACCAACATGCGCCGCACCTCGGCGTGTAGAACCTCTGGCTGTGTGAGGCGGTTGTCGGCTGCCAGTTTCAGCAGCTGCTCATCAGGCATACTGCTCCAAAGGAAATAGGAAAGGCGCGAAGCGAGTTCGTAGGCGTCAATGGTATGAACAGCCTTTGGATCTTGGGGTTTGGGATCGTGCTCAATGCGATAGAGGAACTGGGGCGAAACCAGGATCGCTTCTAGACCCAAGCGCGTACACTGCTCAAAATTCAATCCGTTCTTTTCGCCGAGCGCCACCAGCTTGTTCAGTTTGGCAAGTTCTGCCGCGGTCGCAGGCCGCCGGTAGGCCGTATTCGCCAGCTGCGCTAAATTGCTGCGCACGCACTGCGCATTGTGTTGCCCCAGCGCGTGACCGCAAAGAAAAATGCGGTGATAACTTTCAGGCAGCGGCGCCGCGGATGCATTGAACGGACCTTTGATCTCCACCGCATCCATATAAGTGGGTACGTTGCCGAGCGAATGCTGCAAACGAATTTGCTTTTCGTCTTCCGGATGCCGCGCCACTTGTTTGAGAATTGCCGCTTCATCGTCGGCTGCCATCTTTGCCGCAGTGGCGCTTTCTTCAGGCGTGGGATCACGATGCGTCAAGACAGCTTCGAAATTATGAGAACCGGCCGGCAAGTGCAAACGCAATTCGTAACCGCGCGTTTTATCTTTATCAATCAGCACGTCTTCGGCTTTAATCTCTTTACCATCGAGCAAAAGCCGGAGGGTGAGCGAATCTTGCTTACCGGAAACAGAGGCGCGCAGATCATAATCGCCTTCCGCCGGTAAACTGAACGAATGATCCAGTTCAGGGCGCTGCTCGTTGATCAGATGCTCGGGCGAAAAGCGCATGCGCGTCGGCTTGGGAACGGTGAGCGTGAGTGGAATGGCCTCTGTGGCAATTTTCTTCGCAGCGGCCAGATACTTTTCCATCAACACCGGCGAGACCGACAGCGCGTCACCAATGTTGTCGAAGCCGAAACCCGAATCATCGGCCGGGAAATCATTCGCCGGTTTGAAACTCACGTCGAGTAAATCCCGGATGGTGTTGTTGTACTCCACACGATTCAAGCGGTGCGCCGTGAGGTGGCCCGGGTCGGGCGGAGTCGTACGATCAATTTCGGCGAATTCGGAATCGATGTAGTTCGTGACGGCGGAAATTTCATCGGCTGGCGGGCGAGGCATTCCTTTGGGCGGCATTTCGCCGGCGCGCAAACGCGCGGCGACTTTTTCCCAGATAGCTCGATCGTGAACCATTGATGCGCGGTCACGATATTTCGTGAGAACCAAACCGCCTATTTTGGCTTGTTCGTTATGGCAAACCGCGCAATTCTTTTGCACAAAAGGCACAATGGTCCCAGCGAAAACATCAGTGTTAGGTGGAGTTTGCGCGGCTCCAGCTAAGGCAGGAGAAAGCGCGAGCGCAGCGACGGCAAGGCAGGAAAACTTCAAAATGTACAATCCCGGTACTGTTTGAGACGTTTCAGCGGACGGCAAATGTTACGCGCCCTGTATATATGACAGCACAGATTTCAGCTTTGCTGCAAAGGATTAAGGTGTCGGCGGCTGCCAAAGTTCGACGCGGTTACCTTCCGGGTCGGTAAACCAGCCAAAGCGACCATATTCGTGGGATTCGCGTTTTGGATCGACCGACACGCCAGCGGCCGAGAGTTTGTCGAGAATCGCGTCCAAATCGTCAACCTTCAAATTCAGCATGGTGGCTTGCGCTACTGGGAAATAGTCGTTCGTGCGTTTGAAAAAGGAAACGACGATCGGAGCCTTGTCGTCACTCGCTTCAAAATGAAATCCGCCGTGTGCGCTGGAAAGACCTAGATGCTGCTCGTACCAGGCGTATAACGCCTTCGGATCGTCCACTCGCAGAAATGCGCCGCCTAAGCCGGTGATTTTCGCCATCAGCCGATTATCTTACTTTTTCGCGCCAAGTGTGCAGAAAACTCGTGACGGCATTCACTTTGGGTCGTTTGATGATGAACCAGGTGAAACCTACAGCGGTCCAAGCTAAGAACACCCAGGTAATGTACTGCCGAACTTCATCACCAAAAAAAACCGGCAAGACGAATTGCACCGCGAACAGAACGAACAGAGCAATCGCCTCGGCGAAGCTGAAATACATATTCAGCAAAAACAGCATGGAGACAAAACTCTGGCCCACGGTGAGCAGCAATTCGGTTCGTTGCGCGTGATCTAAAGCAAAGCCAGACGGCGCTCCGCGACCCAACGAATAAACTACAGGCAGCATGGCCACCAGCAGCGTCCATTGAACGATGTTGCTCGAAGCAATGTTCATCAGAGCCACGCCGGCGTTCTCTTCCTGGCGTGCGAAGTAAAAGGTAGAGAGCAATTCGGGAAACTCGGAAATGATGGGCGCCAGCCATTGAATCACCAGGAAAGCCGGCACGCCGAACGCGAGCGCCATCGCTTGCAGGCTGTTCAGAAACGGTTCGGTGGCCAAGTAAATGAGCGATGCGCCGATCAGAAAGCAACCGAAAATGCCGGCAATGCGCCAGCCGCGCGGCGCTTTTACAATGGTCCGCGGGACGAGATCTAATTCGTCGATGCCTTCTTGTTCTTCAGGCGGCAGTTTCAGCAGCAGCGTCAAATACAAGCCGTACATAGCGAAAAGCGGAATGGCGTCCCAAAGATGGAGCGAGCCTTTCCACCAGATGAATAACGCGTAGACGAGGGGAAAGAACAAGCCGATCACTTCGATGCTGTGATGCGCATCCAGCTTGATTCGGCGCAGCGGCGTGCCAGTGCGGCGGCGATGCACGATGGCGGCCGTGAGATAAATCATGGGCCACGCAAGACCCGTAAGAAGCCGCAACGCGCCGGTTAAATTAGCCAGCAAGAAACTCGTTTGTTGCTTCCACGCCAGCACCGCTTCCACGGCAAATTCGGGCAGCGTTTGCATCCACGCCAGCATGGCCAGCGCAAATCCTTGGGCCACAAAGAACTGTGCGCTCTCCGCGCCCCAAGTGATTAGTAATGATGCGGCCAAAATGCACGGTGTGGTCCAAAGCGCGGCCCATGGGCCTGTTTGTGAAAGCGGCACTGCGGCAAACAACAAGGCGAAGCCCGCGAAACAATTGAGCTGCCGTTGCTTGAAACCGATGTTAGGCAAACGCAACCCGGTCATTGCTTTTAATAATGATGGAATGTTTTTGGAATGCTTCCGACTTAGCCGGGAAATCGGTGCGGTAATGGCCACCGCGGCTTTCTTCACGGGCCAAGGCGGCTTGAGAAATCAGCAGAGCCACCTGGTGCATGTTGCGCAATTCGAAGCTGGCGCGGCCTGGCGAAGTTTGCGCGCCTAGAAAATTCGCCTGCAGTCGTTTGTATGCGGCCGCTAATTCCGGCCCGTTGCGCAAGACGCCGCAAGAATTCCAGGCGATGGCTCGCAGATCTCGCTCACTGATGGTAGGGAACACAGGCTTTTCGGGAACGGCGCTGAACGAGTGGACATCAGTCAGTTGGCGCATGGCCTTCCCTGCCCGCGCGCCGAAAACGATACCTTCGAGCAGCGAATTGCTAGCTAGACGATTCGCGCCGTGAACGCCGGTGCACGCCACTTCGCCCGCTGCATATAGACGCGGAAGCGTCGTGAGTCCGTGCAGATCTGTTTTCACTCCACCCATGGCGTAATGCGCCGCCGGGACGCACAGGCGCCGGCATGGTCTCCAGATTGATGCCGTAACTCAAGCACGTTTCGTAGATGCGCGGAAAGTGCTCACGCAAATCACCTGGCCCGAAATGCGTCATATCTAAAAACACGCTGGCGTCGCCTGTGGCGCGCAACTCCATCACGATTGCACGGGAAACCACATCACGCGGCGCAAGTTCCTTCAGCGGGTGATAACGCTCCATGAACCGCTCGCCGCTGGCATTGCGCAGATACGCGCCTTCGCCGCGCAAGGCTTCGCTCAAAAGGAAACGCGGTGCTCCTTCAACGTAGAGCGCGGTGGGATGGAACTGCACAAATTCGATATCGGAAATAGCGGCGCCGCTGCGAAAGGCGCACGCCACGCCGTCGCCAGTGGCTACGTCGGGGTTCGTGGTGTTTTCGAAAACGCGGCCCAATCCACCCGTGGCTAACAGCACCGCGCGCGCTTCAATCAGCACGGTGGAATGGGTCATCTCATCGAAAGCCCAGACACCGGCTACTTCGCCGTCGTGCAGAAAAAAATCCGTTACCGCGGCAAAGCTCTGAAACGCCACACCTTCGAGCGAGCGAGCGTGTTGGCGTAGGGTGCGGACCAGTTCAGCCCCGGTAGAATCACCATGCGCATGCAGAACGCGATTGCGGCTGTGCGCTCCTTCGCGGGCAAAAAGCAGTTCAGCGCCTTCGCGGTCGAACGCAGCGCCCCATTCGATCAACTGCTCAATGGCTGCGGGCGCTTCTTCCACCAACGTGCGCACGGCTTCGGGGTCGCACAGGCCATCGCCGGCCACGAGCGTATCTTGCTCGTGGAGTTCGACTTCGTCATCGTCGCTCAGCGCGGCGGCAATGCCCCCCTGCGCGTATTCGGAGGAAGATTCGCGCAGACTATCTTTGGCAATAACCAGCACGCGCCCGGCGGAAGCAAGCTCAATGGCCGCGCGCAAACCGGCAACCCCTGCTCCTACTACTACAAAGTCGGTTCGAATGCGCTGAAACGGGGCGTTGATAACCACATGGTACAGCACATGACGGAGCGGCGCACTCGTTACCCCAGCGCCTGTTGAACCGCGCGTGGGTTGCGATCAATAACGGTAAGATACGCGCGTACGGCACTATCGGGTTGAGCCCGCCCTTGTTCCCAGTCCTGCAGCGTGCGCGGGTTGAAGCCATAACGTTCCGCAAACTGCGCCTGAGAAAGCCCCGATTTCACGCGTACAGAACGCACATCCACTAGCTCCGGCACATACACTACGCGAGTTTTCAGCTTGAGTTCGCCTCGCATATGCGCAATTCCTTCCTCGAATCCGCGCACCAAGCTTTCGCCAACCGGCGATGTCTTAGGAGATGCTTTTCTTGAACGCTTCGACAACGCGGCCGAGATTCTTTTTGTCTTCATCGGTCAAATCCTCTCTTTCGTTTTTGGCATAGGCGGAGAGCAATAAAATCAACTCAGCGCTAATCGCGTAGAAGTAGATCACCCGCAATCCTCCGCGCTTTCCCTGACCAGAGCGCGCCCAGCTCGCCTTGCGAACGCCATCGGTACCGGGAATCACCGATGCGCGGTCGGATTGGCAGCGAGATAGAATTCAAGTGCCGCCTGCTCTTCGTCGCTAAGCAAACCTTTCGCCCGTGCTTCAAACTCCCGCGTAATGATGACCGTCGCCGCCCGCATGTTTCAGTATACGGGGTTCCCGTATACTCGTCAATCGTGGCGGCATCTGAACTGGCGGGCCGAACTTTTCGGAGGAGAACCGGGGAGGACCGGCAACCACATGGTACAACGGGGAGGAAATGCCTATCTTTACGGTGAAGACACCGCAACACGCTTACCAAAACGTTGTAGAGCGTGGCGTTGTGCGGCGGATGGCCGAGTTTATCCCTCCGCGCACCGGCAAAATTTTCGTAGTGACCACGGAAGACGTCTGGCGCCTGCACGGCGAAAAGTTGAAGGGACAGTTTGCGGGCCAGCCACCCGAAGTGCTGATTTTTCCGGGCGGCGAAGCCAATAAACGGCTCTCTTCCATTGAAAGTTTGGCCGAGCAGATGCTTGAACGCGGCGCCGACCGCACTAGCTTGGTGATTGGCTTTGGCGGCGGCATTGTCACCGACGTCAGCGGCTTCCTGGCGGCGATCTTTATGCGCGGCATTCCTGTTTTGCAGGTACCCACAACATTGCTGGCACAAGTGGACGCCGGCACCGGCGGCAAAACGGGCGTCAATTTAGTCGGCGGCAAGAATCTGATTGGCAGCTTTCATCACCCGGTTGCAGTGCTCATTGATCCCGACGTGCTCTCCACCTTGCCGCCGCGTGAATACAAGGCTGGCCTGTTTGAGGTGATCAAGTGCGGCATCATTCGAGACCGCCATTTGTTCGATTTGCTGGATCATCAGCGCGACGAGGTGTTAGCACTGAAGCCGGGCATTACCGATCAACTGATTGCCGCCGCTGTCAATATCAAGGCGGAAGTGGTCACGGCGGACGAACGCGAAGGCGATCTGCGGCGCATCTTAAATTTTGGCCATACCATCGGCCACGCAATTGAAGCAGAGACCGGCTACGTCCGTTTGTTGCATGGCGAGGCAGTGGCTTGGGGAATGTTGGCCGCGACGCGGTTGGCCGAACTCACGGGCTCATTGAAAGGCGCCGAGGCCGACCACATTGCGCGCGTGATTACCAGTTACGGCCCGCTGCCGGCTATTGGCGATTTGCAGCCAGACCGCTTGCTGGCGCGCCTTTATCACGACAAGAAAACCATGCAGGGCAAGGTGCATTTTGTATTGCCCACCAACATTGGCAATGTGAAAGTGGTATCGGGCATCGAAACAGCGCTGATCCGGCAAGCGGCGGCGGAAGCGCTGCGCAAGAATATGAGTGGCGCCGCAGGAACCACGCCACCAGGGGCGCCAGGTGAAAAGCAAGCGGCACAATGGGTGCGGCAGATGTTTGCGGACATCGCACCGCGCTACGATCTGCTGAACCATCTGCTTTCGTTCAATGTTGACCGCGGTTGGCGCAAAGCGCTGCTGAAGCGGGTTATGCCGGTTTTGCTGCGGCGCGATGCGCGTGTGTTGGATTTGTGTTGCGGCACGGGCGACGTTTTGCTTGATTTACAGCACGTTTCGTTGAGCCCGGTGCTGGGCGCCGATTTCTGCCATCCCATGCTGGTCACGGCCGGCGATAAAATGCGCGCACGCGCAATATGCCAACAATCTTTTTGAAGCGGACGCACTGGAATTGCCGCTGGCTGCCAACTCGCTTGACGCCATCACCATCGCCTTTGGCTTTCGGAATTTGGCGAACTACCGCTCAGGGTTGGCCGAGTTTCAGCGAGTTTTGAAGCCCGGAGGCGTATTAGCCATTTTAGAGTTTTCGCACCCGCCCAATTACTTATTGCGCCAGGCTTATGGTTTCTATTCGAAAGCGATCTTGCCCGCAGTGGGCGCACTCATATCCGGATCGCGCGCGGCTTATAGTTATCTGCCCGAATCGGTAGCCAAGTTTCCACGCGCGGAAGATTTGCGTGTCATGTTTGAACAAAGCGGGTTCAGCAATGCGCGCTTCGATTTACTAACAGGCGGTATTGCCGCGCTGCATAGCGGCGAAAAAGCTACTGACCCTTCAGCCGGTTAATATCGTCGCGCAAGCGCAGATTACGCACTAAACGCAGCAGATAATTCGGATGCAAATTCAGAATCTTGGCCGCGCCCCGGTAGTCGCCTTTGGCCTGGCGATACGCATCCAAAATGGCGTCACGTTTCGCGCCCACGATTGACTCTTCATATTTCGTGGTGGGATTATGCGGCGCCACGGCCAGCAGCGGATCTGGCAAATCTTCCGGCAGCACCCAATCGGAATCGCCCAACACCACCGCGCGTTCCATGGCGTTTTCCAACTCGCGAATGTTGCCAGGCCAGTTGTAGTTCATGATCATTTCATGAGCTTCCGGCGAGACACCTTTCACATGCCGCTTTGATTTTTCGGCTGAACGCTGCAGGAAATATTGCGCTAGTTGCGGAATGTCGTCTTTACGCTCGCGCAGCGGAGGCGAATCCAACGCCACGACATTCAAACGGTGGAACAGATCCTCGCGAAAACGGCCTTCGGCCACATCTTCGGTCAGGTCGCGATTGGTGGCCGCCACCACGCGGATATCCAGCGGGCGCGATTGCGTCCCACCAACGCGGAAGAACTCGCGCTGTTGCAATACGCGCAAAAACTTGGCTTGGAACCCTTGCGCCAGTTCGCCCACTTCATCCAGGAAAATGGTGCCGCCCTGGGCTAATTCAAAAAGGCCGGGCTTCATGGCAATGGCGCCGGTAAATGCGCCTTTTTCGTGGCCGAACAATTCGCTTTCGAATAGCGTTTCCGTAAGCGCCGCGCAATTGACGGCAATAAAGGGCCGGTCGCGCCGGTTACTCTTTTCATGCAGTGCGCGCGCGATCAGTTCCTTGCCTGTGCCGCTTTCACCAGTGATTAAGACCGTGGTGTCATGTGGCGCCACACGCTCCACGCGTTCCATCAAACGGCGCAGCAGCGGGCTTTCGCCAATAATGCCGGTCTTCGGCGCAATCTGCTGTTGCAAGAACTTGTTTTCGGCACGCAGAATTTCCACTTCGCGGTTAGCTTCAAAACCAACTGAAGCCAGAGCGGACACGGCGGTGAGGGTTTCCAGATGAGCGGCCAGATTACGGCGTTCAATGTCTTGCACTAGCACCACCAGCGCGCCGAAGAGTCCGCCCGACAAGTAAAGAGGCACCGCAACCAAGCCGGATTTATCGTCTTCAAAGGCGCCTTCTTCACAAACGTGCGTGATGGCCGAAACCACGTCCGCGCGCGGCGCCTCCGCTTCACGTTCATAGCGTTCTTCCAGTTCGTCAGCTGTTGCGCCTATGAGCAAAATGCCGGCGCTGTTTGGAATCAGGTCACCGATCAAACGCAGAATCTGCGTTTGCAGAACATGCTTGTCGCCTTCGCTCGAAGCCAGCGCGCGAAACAGGAACAATAAGGAACAGGCTGCCAGCAGTGCAGGCTTCGTATCGGCCGCTGCCGCCGGATGCGCGGATTCGGCATCGGCTTCGCCTGAGCGAAACATGACTATGGTTTTGCCGACACCAATCTGATCTTTCTCTTCCAGCCAGCGTTCGGCCGAACGCATACCGTTCACATACGTTCCGCTGGAACTTTTCAAATCGGTGACAAGAAACCGCGAACCTTGTAAACGGATCTGGCAGTGCCGCCAGCCTATTTCCGGATCGGGCAAAACCAAACTGGAATTCGGCGCGCGGCCAATAATGAACTCACCTTGCCCCAAAGGAAAGCGCGCACCCGCCTGCGGACCGTTGATGATGATCAATTCCGGCGTCATGATCGAGGGAGCGAGAGTGGCGGTTTGCGAGGTCACTGAGAGTGCAATGTTACCAATTCGCGAGGTATCTGTGTCGAGTTCGTCGCTATTCGCGTCTAAATCCAAGAATCGCGTATCTAACAGACGCGATGTTTCAACGTTACCCATAGCAGAAAGTAACGTTTCTTTTAAGAAAGGGTGTTCTTTCTCTATCTCAGAGAACATATCACGAAGTGATCGGCGAACGGTGCCGGTTTTTTGCGAGCAACCGCAGGGCACAACGGGCGCACCCAAACTGGCGGCATAATCGCGTGTCAGGTTCTCGGTGACAAATACCAGCGGGCGAATCAAACGGAACTCGCCTTTGCGCGACCAAGCCACCGGCGGCAGCGCGCTGGTGCGGCCGGTAAACATGGCGTTACGCAGGAAAGCTTCGCAAAAATCGTCCGCCGTGTGCCCAAAGGCAACTACATTAGCGCCTAAACCGCGCGCCACCTCATACACAGCACGGCGGCGGAACCGGCTGCAGACATCGCAGCCATGTTCGGGCTGGTCCACCAGCAGGTTGAGCGAGGCGTTGTCCTGCACATAGGTCCATTTAATGCCGCGCGCTTTTAGAAATTCGCCCACCGGATGAATGGGCGCGAGAAATTTACCCTGCTCAATGGTGAAGGCTTCCACCGTGAACTCAATCGGCGCACGTTTTTGCAATAACAGCAGCGCTTCAAGGAGCGTAAGCGAATCTTTGCCGCCGGATACGCCTACGGCAACGCGGTCGCCTTGACGGATCATGCGGAAACGGCCCACGGCCTCGCCGACTTTTCGCAAGATGGTTTTTTCGAGATCCACTTCCATTCAGGATAACGAAAACGGGTCAATTTCCGTAGTGCGATTGAGGCGTTTACGGTAAATTTGCGAGAATAGGGTAAGAAAGTTTGCTTCCGCCTCTCGCCGGCAGCGCGAACCTAACCCGCTGTGAATAAAACTATAAAACTGTCTTTTGGACTAGCCTTTACAGATCTCTATGCTCGTGACGGGCTCGTCAAGCTCGACGAGGCTTTCCTCACTCAACTGAAGGACGCGGCACCCGCGCTGCATGAACGGCTGCTGGCTGCGCGCCAGACGCCGCCGGCCGCGCACGATAAAGCCGGGTCTGCGCTGATTATCGAACTCGCGCCGCATGTGGAAGATTTCATCGGCTCGTTGTTCGGCATCAATGCGGAACTCAGCGAACTGCGGAACCGGCATAACAAACTGGCGCCCCTTTATGCCGTGAAGCGCAAGTTTGTGCAGCGCAAAGCGCTCACTGGATTTACCGAAGAAACCGCCAGCGCGATTGACGGCGAGGCGGTGGCGGCCAAACTTGCGGCCGTTATGATGGAGCCGTTCACCGAACTCAGCTTTGCCACGAAGGTGGAACAGTGGCTTGAGGACGAAGCGGAGTATGCGCCGCAATTGCAACTCGCTACGCAATACACGGCGTGGGCCACGCTATCCAAGCAGGGCAAAGCGAAGCACAAACACGGCGTGCTGTTCAAAACGCCGCATAAGATTGACGCGCATCATCTGGTGCCGGTGGAAACATCGAACAGCAACGGCTTAGTGCGTTTGGAATTTGGCGCGAACCATTGGCGGCATCGCGAAGGCTTTGAGCTGACCGATGTGGGAACCGATCTGACAGGCGCGCTGGATCAAGCGCACTACTGCATCAAATGTCATAACCAGGCCAAAGATAGCTGCTCTACCGGCTTGAAAGAGAAGAACGGGCGAGTACAAGTCGAGCGTGTTTGGAGTGAAGCTGGCGGGTTGTCCGCTGGACGAAAAGATCTCCGAAATGAACGTGGTGAAAGACCACGGCAATCCGATTGGCGCGCTGGCGGTAGTGGCGATTGACAATCCCATGGCGGCGGGCACCGGGCATCGCATTTGCAACGACTGCATGAAGTCGTGCATTTTCCAGAAGCAGGAGCCGGTGGATATTCCACAAGTGGAAACGCGTTCGTTGAAGGACGTGTTGGAACTGCCGTGGGGTTTTGAGATCTATAGCTTGCTGACGCGTTGGAATCCGCTGAATTTTGCGCGGCCGTATCCGCGCGCGAGCACCGGCTACAAGGTTTTGGTGGTTGGTCTTGGTCCGGCTGGTTTCACGCTGGCGCATCATTTGATGAACGACGGCCACACGGTGATGGCGGTAGACGGTTTGAAGATCGAACCGCTGCCGGCTGAGATTTCAGGTGTTGATCCGTATGGCGAGCGCGTGCCTTTTCGACCGTTGCGCGACATTACGGATATCTACGAACAACTCGGCGACCGCGTCATGGCTGGCTTTGGTGGTGTGGCTGAATATGGCATTACGGTCCGCTGGAACAAGAATTTCTTGAAGGTGATCCGCCTGCTGTTGGAACGCCGCAACGAGTTCGCCATGTTTGGCGGTGTTCGTTTTGGCGGCACGCTCACGGTTGACAGCGCTTTTGAACTGGGCTTCGATCATATTGCGCTGTGCGCGGGCGCGGGACGGCCGACGGTGATTCCGATGAAGAACGGCCTGGTGCGTGGTGTGCGGCAGGCATCCGATTTCTTGATGGCGCTGCAATTGACCGGCGCGGCGAAGGCGGAATCGCTGGCGAATCTGCAAATCCGCATGCCGATTGTGGTGATTGGCGGCGGCTTGACGGCGATTGATACGGCTACGGAATCTTTGGCGTATTACGTGGTGCAGGTGGAGAAGTTTCTGGCTCGCTATGAAAAGCTGGTCGACGATTTGGCGAGACGCAGTTGAAGGCGCGCTGGAGCCAAAGACGAAGCGGAGATTGCGGAGGAATTCCTTGCGCATGCGCGGGCGATTCGGCATGAGCGTGCGGCAGCGGCGAAGGAAGGCCGCGCGCCGCGGCTGATTGAACTGTTGAATGAGTGGGGCGGCGTGACGGTGGCTTACCGGCGGCGCTTGATTGACGCACCGAGTTATACGCTGAACCACGAAGAAGTGGCTAAGGCGATGGAAGAAGGCGTGCGGTTTGCCGAATGCCTGGCGCCGGAAGAAGTAGAGGTAGATTCGCAAGGCAGTGCGGCGGCGTTGCGGGTTGAGAAGCACAGGTTCGACGAGGCTACGGGCAAGTTGGTTGCAACGGGCGAGAAGCTCACGTTGCCGGCGCGCTCAATTCTGGTAGCGGCCGGAACGCAGCCGAACACAGTGTTGGCACGTGAAGACGAACATAACTTCAAACTGGATGGCCGTTACTTCCAAGCAGTGGGTGAAGACGGCCAGCCGGTAAAGCCGGAGCGCGTCTCGAAGCCGGCGAATCCCCAGGTCTTGATTTCGTTGCGGCCAGATGGCAGGGCGATCAGTTTCTTTGGCGATCTGCATCCTTCGTTTTCGGGCAACGTTGTGAAGGCGATGGCGGCGCGAAGCAAGGTTTTCCCGTGGTTTCACGCGTGTTGGCCAAGCGCAAGCCGGATCACCAGCACCCGCGGACCTGCTGACGAAGCTGAACAACGAGTTGCGCGCCGTGGTGGATGATGTGATCCGGCTAACGCCGAACATTGTTGAGATTGTGGTGCGTGCACCGATTGCCGCGCGCGCGTTCCAACCTGGGCAGTTTTATCGCTTGCAGAATTACGAATCACTTGCGACGCGCACGCCGAGATACGGTGCTGGCGATGGAAGGCTTGGCGTTGACAGGCGCGTCGGTAAATCACGAAAAGGGTTTGCTTTCGACGATTGTGCTGGAGATGGGCGGATCGTCGGATTTGTGCGCGCATGTTGAAACCGGGCGAACCGGTGATTCTGATGGGGCCGACGGGCACACCGACCGAAACGCCGGCAAGGAAACGCTGCTGCTGGTGGGCGGCGGCTTAGGCAATGCGGTGCTGTTCTCGATCGGCCAGCAAGCGCGCGGCGAGCGGTTCGCGGGTGGTGTATTTCGCCGGCTATAAGAAGATCATCGACCGCTATAAGGTGGAAGAGATCGAGAAGGCGGCCGACGTGGTGATCTGGGTTTGCGACGAAGCGCCCGGATTCACGCCGAGCCGCGTGCAGGATAGCGCGTTTGTCGGCAATATTGTGGAAGCCATGGCGGCGTACGGGCGCGGCGACTTTGGGTGAGGCCGAGATCCCGTTGCGTTCAGTAGACCGGCTGATCGTGATCGGCTCAGACGGGATGATGCGCGCGGTGCAGCAAGCCCGGCATACGGTCCTGTTGCCGTATCTGAAACCGGATCATCACGCGATTGGCAGTATCAATTCGCCGATGCAGTGCATGATGAAGGAAATTTGCGCCCAATGCCTGCAGATGCACAAAGATCCGGTGACCGGCGAGGAAACCGTGGTGTTTTCGTGCTTCAATCAGGATCAGCCGCTGGATCACGTGGAATTTGGCAGTCTGCGGTCGCGCTTGATGCAGAATGGCGCACAGGAAAAGCTGACCAAACTGTGGATTGACCATTGCCTGCGGGCGATTGGGGCGCGGCCGGAATTAGTGGCCGGCTAAAAATCCCTTACTAACCGCCGGCCGGGTTTGTCGTCAAAAGAGCAGCCGGATGGAATGGACCGACGCACAAGCTGCCCGCGAGGCCAGGCTGGGCAACCAGCAGGCGTTTCGCGTATTGGTGGAGCGGCATAGCCGCTTGGTCTTCCGTCTTGCCTATCGTATGACCGGCAATGAACAAGACGCGGAAGATTTGGTGCAGGAAAGCTTCCTGCGCGCTTACAAACAACTTCATACATTTGACGAACGAGCGGCCTTTGGCACCTGGCTGCACCGGATTTGCGTGAACTGCTCGCTGGATCTTTTGCGGGCGCGCAAATCACGGCGCACGGAAGACGACGCAACGAGCTGGCTGGAACAAGTGGCCGCGCCCGACCCTTCACCTGAGCGTTTGACGCAGAGCAACCAGGTGGCGCAATTGCTGGAACCCGCGCTGGGCAAGCTAAGCGAGAACGAGCGGGCGGCGTTCGTCTTGCGGCACTACGAAGGTTCGAGCATTGAAGAAATTGCACGCGCACTTGGCATTCAGACGAGCGCGGCGAAGCATAGCGTCTTCCGGGCGGTTCAAAAACTACGGCGGAGTTTAGCGCCGGCATGGGGAGCGACTCGATGAACCACTTGAGTGAGGAACAACTCGTGGAAGCTTATTACGGAGCGGAACAGCCGCAACATTTGGGCGAGTGCGAAGAATGCCGGGCGGCGTTTGAGAACTTGCGCGGCGTGTTGGATGAAGCGAAGGCGTATCCGGTTCCCGAACGAGGGCGCGGGTTATGGAGGCGAAGTCTGGACACGAATATTACCGCAGTTGCCGCAGAAGAAACAGAGCCGGGCGTGGTGGCTGATGGTGCCGGCGTTCGCAACGATGTTGGTGGTGGCATTTCTGATGGGACGGTCTTCCACCAAGCCGCAGCCGATTCCGGAAAAGGCGCGCGAACGGGTGTTGCTGCTTTCGTTGAGTGAACATCTGGAGCGATCGCAAATTGTGCTGGCGCAAGTAGAGAACGCGGGCGATTTGGCGGAAGAGCGAGACAGGGCGCGGGAGTTGGTGGGCGCGAACCGGCTGCTGAGACAGACGGCCGAACGTTTGGGAGACAGGCAGGATGTGGCGGTGCTGGAACAGTTGGAGCATGTGCTGTTAGAGGTGGCGAATGCGCCAGACGCGCCAACTGGTGCGGACACGGCGCATGTGCAGCAGCGGATTGCGCAGAACGAATTGTTGTTCAAGGTGCGGATTGCATCAACGGATGCGCGGGATAGAGGGCTGAAACTATGAGACGGATTTTGTTGGTGATGGGCCTGTGTGTGCCGTTGCTGGCGCAGAATGACGAGTACCAGAAGGGCTTGAGCGCGCTGGATTCGCACGACTGGGACACGGCGATTGCGGCCTTTCAGGAAGCGGCTTCGCACAAAGGCAGCAATGCGGCAGCGGCGCTTTACTGGGAAGCCTACGCGCAGAACAAGGCAGGCGAGCGAGAAGAGGCGCTGAAGAGCATTGGCGAACTGCGCCGCGATTACAAGGACAGCAAATGGGTAAACGATGCGCAGGCGCTGGAAGTGGAGATGCGCGGGCATGCGAACCCAGGTTCTGAGCCGGATGAAGAGTTGAAGATGATTGCGCTGAATAGCTTGATGCAGGGAGATCCGGACCAGGCGCTGCCAATTATCGAAAAGCTATTGGCGGGCAATGCCTCGGACAAGGTGAAAGACCGGGCGATGTTTGTGCTGACGCAGAGTTCATCACCGAAAGCCGCGAAATTGCTGGGCGATATTGCGCGCGGAACGTCTAATCCGAGCTTGCAGATGAAGGCCATTCGCTACATCGGGATGATGGGGAACGGGCAGTCGCGCAAGGAGTTGCCGGCGATCTACGCGGCGTCTAACAACGTGGATGTGAAGCGAGCCATTCTCAAAGGCTATATGATTTCGGGCTCACGAGACTTGCTGTTTCAGGCGGCGAAGAGCGAGCAGAACGCCGATTTAAGGCATGAGGCGATCAAGCAACTGGCGGTTTCGGGCGGCCATGAGGAACTGTGGCAGTTGTACGCGAATGAGACATCGGTGGATAACAAGCGGGCCATTTTGAAGGCGATGTTCATCACTGGTCACTCGGATCGGCTGGCGGAACTGGCGAAATCGGAGAAAGACCCCACGCTAAGGGCGGAGGCGATTAAGTCTTTAGGCCTGATGGGAGATCACGGCAGGGGCGACACGCTGGTGGAGATATTCAAGTCGGATCGTAATCCCGAAGTCAGGCACGCGGTTTTGCAAGCGCTGTTCCTACAGCAGAACGGGAAGGCGCTAGTGGAACTGGCCAAGGCTGAAAAGGACCCGGCCATGAAGCAAGAGATTGTCAGTAAGATGGCGCTGGTGCATTCGAAAGAAGTGACGGACTACATGATGGAGATTCTCAAATGAAAGAATTCCTCGGGTTCTGTTTCGTGATGTTGCTGGCAACGCAGACATCGGGCGATCTGGCTTCAAAGTTGAAGAGCGACACTCCCACATGGTTTCGCTATGAGATTAAGACGGAGCGCCGGTCAAACAACTGGTGCAATGGAGAGCATCAGAATCCTGTCCATTTGGAGGGTTCGGATACGGCCGAAGTCTTGCTTAGAGTAGAACACGACCAGGTGCAAAAGGTCAATGTTTATTCGGCGGATTGTACGTTTGACACGGCCGGGGTTCCGCTGGTTACGTTGACGGGAGTGACGGCGGAGGAGAGTCTGGCTTTTCTGAAGAACCTAACGACGGATGGAGCGACGTTTGCCATTTCGCAGCATGCTGGGCCGCAAGCGACCGACATACTGATTGACCGGGCGAGGAACGACAAGTCAACGCATGAGAGGGAGCAGGCGATCTTCTGGCTGTCGCAACGCGCAGGGGCGAAGGCGGCGGCGGCGATTACAGATGCGATTGTGAACGATCCGGATACGGGCGTGAAGAAGAAGGCGGTATTTGCGCTGTCGCAATTGCCGCACGATGAAGGAGTTCCGAAGCTAATTGAAGTGGCGAAAACGCAACGAAATCCAGAAGTACGCAAGCAGGCGTTCTTCTGGCTCGGGCAGACACACGATCCGCGGGCGCTGGCGTATATCGAGGTCCGCCCGAGGCGGCGCGGATCGCGCTCGATGCGTTCGAGCGTTACGGCAAGGGCCGGCATCCGGCCCGGCTCAATTTCGGGGACTGCTTTGCCTATGCCTGTGCTCGGCATTTAGGCCAGCCGCTGATGTTCAAGGGCGCCGATTTTACGCAGACCGACATCGCGGCCGCATGACGATTTCACCGATCTTGTCGCGTACCGGCGCCGGAGGTCAAATTGGAGCCCGCGCGCTTTTGAGTTGTTCACGGCGGCGAACGCATAGGCGACGAGCGGGACATGGAATTTTCGTTCGCGAGTTCGAAAGCTTGAAAGAGAATTTTCCGACGAAAGGGCCATGCGGCGGGCGTATGGCGAGCGCAGCCGGGCACTGCAAAACCGGTTGACCACCTTGGCCCTTGCGGAAAAGCTCTCGGACGTTCCGACCGGTCCTCCAGACTGGCTGGAGCAGCTCAAAGCCGACCGAGATGAGCAGTTTTCCGTGGTTCTGAACGGCAACTGGCGGCTCATTTTCGCGGTCGATCACGCGCCGGTTCCTCGCCTAAAAGACGGCGGCATCGATCGCAACAAGGTCACTTCGATCCGCTTCATCGAAGTTGTTGATTACCATAGAACATGAATGCACGCACAGAGTGGGACGTGAAACCATGATCGATATGTCGGGAGCAGTACCGAAGTGGGAGCCGAATTGGGCCGTCCATCCGGGCGTCCTCCTTAAAGAGCATATCGAGGCGCGCGGTCTCTCGGCGGCTGCGTTCGCCGCGCTTGCCGGTCTTGCCCCGGAGCTGGTCGGCGGCATCATCGACGGCACCAACCCGGTCACGGGCGAAACCGCCCTGCGGCTCGAACATGTGCTCGGCCTTAAGGCCTATATCTGGACGGGCGCCCAGGCGAATTGGGAACGTTTCCAGTCTAGCCCGCGAGCTGGCGCGGCGGAATAGACGTATCGCCCTTTCGGTGATGAGCCGGACGGAGGATGACGATGAAGACGATCCTGGTTCCGGTCGAAGAGCACGACTCCATGCGCGCGGTGCTGCGCGCGGCCCGCATGGTGGCGCAAAAATTCGACAGCTACGTTGAAGGTTTTGCGGTCCAGCCGATCGCCACCGACTTCGTGACCGTCGATCCCATCAGCAGCCTGACGATGCCGCAAATCCATGCCCGCGACGACGAGATCGAGCGCGATGCCCGCGCGCTCTTCGCGTCGTTTATGGCGGCGAACCACGTTCCGCAGGAGCCTTCGCCGCCGCGCATGGCGCATTTGTCCTATGCCTGGCCGCGGCGCAGCCCGCAGGATGACGCTTTCATCGGTACCCATGGGCGGCTGTTCGATCTGATCGTACTCGGCCGGCCCGGCCGCGCCGCCCAGGACCCCCGCATGGAACCGCTGGAGGCCGCGCTGTTCGAAAGCGGCCGGCCGGTCCTCGCGGTACCGCCGGAGCCGCCGCAGGTCATCGGCCGCAACATTTTGGTCGCCTGGAACGGCAGCACCGAGCAGGCGCGCACCAATGCGTTTGCGATGCCGCTGCTGCGCGGCGCCGAGCAGGTGACGGTGCTCACCGTCGAGGGCGGCATGACGCCGGGGCCGGAGGGAACCGACGTAGCCCTGCATTTGTTACGCAACGGCGTACCGGCCACCGCCGTGACCGTCGCGCCGGGATCGCGCAGCACCGGCGAGGCGATCCTCGATCACGCGGCCTCGCTCGGTTGCGATCTCCTGGTCAAGGGCGCCTATACGCAAAGCCGCCTGCGCCAAGTGATCTTCGGCGGCGCCACCCGCCACATTTTGGCCAACGCCACGTTGCCGGTCCTGATGGCGCATTGACGTGGCAAAGGGCAGAGGCTGATGAGTTCCGATGAAGGGTCGCGGTCGGCGGGCGGGGCTGGTTCCGGCCAGCCCGCGCGGCCGAATTTCTTTGCGATCTTTCCCTCCATCATGCTGCCGATGTTTTTGGCGGTGGTGGACCAGACCATCGTGGCAACCGCGCTGCCGGCGATCGCCGCCAATACCGGCCGGGTGGACCGGGCCGCCTGGGTCGTCGTCTCATACCTGATCGCGTCCACCATCGCGGCCCCGGTCTATGGCCGCCTGGGCGATGCTTTTGGCCGCCGCCGGCTGATGTTCGCAGGGCTGGCGGTTTTCATCGTCGCCTCGATCGCCTGCGCGGCGGCGCCGACCATCGAGTTATTGACGCTCGCCCGCGTGCTGCAGGGGCTCGGCGGCGGCGGGCTGATGACGCTGTCGCAGGCGCTGGTCGGAGAAGCCATTCCGCCGCGCGAACGCGCCCGCTATCAGGGCTATCTGGCCGCGGTGGCGGTCGGCGCCAACACCTTCGGTCCCGTCGCCGGCGGCTACCTGACGCAGCACTTCGGCTGGCAATCGGTGTTCCTGATCAACGTTCCGCTCGGCCTCATCGCGCTGTGGCTGGTGCGCAAGCTCGAGAACCGGGTCCCGGACCAACCGAATTTTCGGCCGGACCCGCTCGGCCTGTTGTGGTTCACCACCTTCGTGACGACGACGCTGTTGAGCCTGGAACAGGCGCAGCATGTCGATGTGGGCGCGCTGCCGCTGCTGGGCGGATTGGCGGCCATCGCGGTGTCGTCGCTGCTGCTGTTGCTGCGCCAGGAACGCCGGGCACCGTCGCCGCTGATCCCGCTGTCGCTCTTGGGCCGGCCGTCGATCTGGCGCAGCGATGCGCTGGCCGCCTTCCATGGTGCCGCACTGGTGTCGCTGATCACGTTTCTGCCGATTTATCTGGAGGTGGTGCGCGGGCTCACCCCATCGCAAACCGGCGTGCTGCTGGTGCCGCTGACGATCGGGATCGGCACCGGCTCGCTCGTGACCGGCCGGATGGTCAGCCGCACCGGCCGCACCACGGTGTTCCCGGTCGTCGGCCTCGCTTTGGTGACATTCTGCCTGGTGGTGCTCGCCGTCTGGGCGCAGGCGCTAAGCACGACCTGGCTCGGCTGGCTCTTGTTATTGAACGGGCTGTTCATGGGCACCGTGATGGGCGTGGTGCAGGTCACGGTGCAGGTCGCCTCGGGGCCGAAGCAGCTCGGCGAAGCCGCCGCCTCGGTGCAGTTCTCCCGCTCGATCGGCGCCGCCTTCGGTACCGCGTTCGTCACCGCCGTGCTGTTCGCCATGCTGGCGATGAAGAACCCCGACGCCGCGCGGGTGTTTGCCATGATGGCGGAGCGCAGCGGACAGATGGCCGGCGATCTTTCCGCGGCGGCGCAAGTCGATGTGCGAACCGCGATCGCGGAGGCGTTCCGGATCGCGTTTCTGACGATCGCGGGATTTACGACGGCGGGATTTTTCCTGGCGCTGTCGATTCCGCTGCGGCGGATTTAGACTAATCTCAGCGAAGGCGGTGCATCCAGTAATTCCGGTCCAAAGATCGCTCGCCCGAGCTTCTCATCGGGCTCGCAGGGGCGCAACCAACAGAGGGCAACATGCGAACGGCCAGCTTGTCGCGGTCTCGATGGTTGTGGGCGGCCATTCCCGCCATCGCGCTGGCGTGCGGGCCGCCGCCCGCGCCGGTCCAAGCGGCCGATACCGTCGTGGTCGGCACCGTCGGTTCGGCTTCGGCGAATCTTTGGCCGGTTTTCATCGGCATCAACAAGGGCTTCTTTGCCGGCCGCGATCTGAAGATCGACCTCGTCTACGTGCCTTCGAGCGCCGCCGTGATCCAGCAACTCACCGCAGGTTCGCTCGATGTGACGATATCCACCGGCCTGGTCGATCCGATCCGGGCGATCGAAAAGGGCGCGCCCGTCGCCATCGTGCGGATCGAGGCGCAGTCGCCGCCCTATGCCCTGGTGGCCAAGTCAGCGATCAAGACATTGCGCGATCTCAAGGGCAAAATCGTCTCGGTCGGCGGCGCGAAGGACATCACCCGCCTCTATGTGGAGCGCATGCTGGCGCCGAGCGGGCTTAAAGCGAGCGATGTTGACATGGTGTTCGCCGGCGCCACCACGGCGCGGGCCGCGGCGCTGCAGTCCGGCGCGGTCGATGCCGCGATCCTGCTGCCGCCGTCGAATTTCCAAGCCGTTGCCAACGGCTTTCATGAACTCGGGCTCGCGGCCGATTTCGCGCCCGAGCTGCCGTTCTCCGGCACCGTCGTCAATGTGCCCTGGGCGAACGGCCACAAGGCGGTGCTGCGGCGGCTTCTCGACGCCCATGGCGAGGCGGTGGCGTGGTTTGCGGACGATCGCAACCGCGCCGAGGCGGTGCGGATGATGGTGGCGGCGAGCGGCATCAAGCCCGACGAGGTGGAGAAGGCCTATGATTTCTACCGTAAGGGAGAATTCTTCGAGCCGACCGGCAAGGTCTCGCTGACGCGGCTGCGCGCCCTCACGGCAGCGCTCGTCAGCCTCGGCGACATCGCGCCTGGACTGAACGTCAACCGCCTGCTGCTGCCCGGCGTGACAGAGGTGGCGGATTGAATTATCCCTGCACCGGATGGCAACGATCGACACCAGCTCCGCGGACGCGTTGGGCGCGGCGGCACGGCCGCAAGCGCCGGCGGCCTGCGGTGTGGCGCGTCCATGGCCGGCAATTCGCCGGCGTGCTGTCGATCCTGGCCGGGCTCGCGCTGTGGGAATTTTTAAGCCGCGTGGTGGTGGCCAACGCGCTGTTCCTGGCGGCGCCGAGCCAGATTTTCGCGGCAATCTACAGTCTCGCCGCCAGCGGCGAGCTGTGGCCGCACGTGGCGATCAGCGCCGCGGAATTCGCCATCGGCTATGCGATCGCGAGCGTTTTGGGGATCGGGCTCGGCCTCCTCATGGCGAGCAGCGAATTGGGCAAGCGCATCCTGCAGCCCTGGATTTCCGGGCTCTATGCGACCCCCACCATTGCGCTGGCGCCGCTGTTCATCCTCTGGCTCGGCATCGGCATCTGGTCGAAGGTCGTGGTGGTGGTGTTCCTGGTGCTGTTTCCGGTGACGATCAATACCGAGGCCGGACTGCGCACCACGAGCCCTAGGCTCATCGAAATGCTGCGCAGTTTTGGCGCCACGCCGCGACAGATTTTCTTCAAGCTGTCGCTGCCCTCGGCGATGCCGTTCATCCTGGCCGGCCTCAAGCTCGGGATCGGGCGCGGCCTCATCGGGGTCGTGGTGGCGGAATTGTTCGGCTCGCGTGCGGGGCTTGGCCGGCTGATCAGCCAGTCGGCCGATGCCTTCAACATGCCGGATCTGTTCGCGGGCGTCGTCATTCTGGCGGCGGCCGGCATCGCGATGACGGCCGGCTTTAGCTGGGTCGAGCGGGTGCTGGTGCCGTGGACGCGGGACTGAGCGGGCGATGACGGCGAAACTCGCACTTACGCATCTGACCAAGCGTTTCGGCGATCTGGAAGTGCTGCGCGACATCGATGTGGCCATCGCCCGCGGCGAATTCATTTCCCTGGTCGGCCCCAGCGGCTGCGGCAAGACCACGCTGCTGCGCATCGTGGCGGGCCTTGAGCCCGCAAGCGAAGGGGCGGTCCTGCTCGATGGCCGCGCCGTGCGCGCACCCGGCTCCGACCGCGGCTTCGTGTTCCAGAACGATAATCTGCTCCCGTGGCGCACGGTGTTCGACAATGCCCGCATCGGCCCGGAAATTGCCGGCCGCACCGGCGCCGCGGAGCAGGCGCGCATCCGCGACCTGTTGCGCCTCGTCGGCCTCGAAGGCTTTGAGCGCTATTATCCGCGCCAGCTGTCGGGCGGCATGCGCCAGCGCGTCAACCTCGCCCGCGCACTCGCGATCGATCCGGACATTCTGCTGATGGATGAGCCATTCTCGGCGCTCGATGCCCAGACCCGGGAAATCATGCAGACCGAACTGATGCGGATCTGGGAAGAGGGCAGAAAAACCGTACTGTTCGTCACCCACCAGATCGACGAGGCGGTGTTCCTGTCGGACCGCGTGCTGGTGCTGGCGCGGCGGCCGGGTCGCATCCAGGAGATCGTGGAGATCGCCCTCCCGCGGCCGCGCCGGCTCGCGGTCAAGCGCACCGCGGCGTTCGTCGCCACTGTGGACCGCATCTGGCGGCTGATCGAGGACGATGTCCGCGCCAGCGTGATCGAGGAGCATGCGTAAAGGGCGCCGCGCGATTACGATGACGTGAAGGATGCCATCGAGCGGAACGTCAAAGAGAACTGGATGTTCAACGGCGACGTCTTCACCCAGCACCGCGGCAAGTTCATGCAGGTGCATGTGACGATCGACGATGCCGGCGCCTTTACAACGCCGTGGACCGCGACGCTCACCTATGTGCCGGGGCCCGAGCAGATACCGGAATCGGTCTGCGCCGAAAACCGGCGCGAGTATTACAACAACAAGGACGCGGACGTCCCGGAAGCCGAGAAGCCGGATTTTTAAAACGCGGAGGCGGCGGCCTACCCCGGATGCGTGACCTCGTCCCCTCTCCTGAAACGAACGTCGAGCTATGACTCCTGAACTCGGAGGTCTCGTGATACAGGGCGTCATGCGGCTTGTTTGATTTCGACTTGGTAGCCAAGTGCACGGATGCGATTGGCGAGGGTTGCGGCGGCGCGTGCTGGATTGTGGGGACGACGGTAGGCCTCGCCGAGGTCTTGGTAGAAGGTGCCGTCCTTGAGCATGTGATAGATGACGCGCAACAGGTTGGCGGCGACGGCAATCGCAGCCTTCTTGGGTCCGACGCGGCTCTTGAGGGCGTGGTAACGGGCTCTGAAGCTGGAATGCTTGGTGCGGGCCGCCGCTAAGGCCGATTGAACGAGAACCGGTTTAAGCCAGGGCGCGCCCTTGCGCACGCGCCTCGATCGGCGCTTGCCGGCGCTCTCGTCGAGCCTCGGACACAGCCCGGCCCAGGAGACCAGATGGTCGGCGGTTGGGAACGCGCTCATATCGGCGCCGATCTCGGCGAGCACGATCTGCGCCGCGGTCGTGCTGAGACCCGGGATGTCGATCAAGCGCTTGACGGCGTCGCGAAACGGGGCCAGCGCCGCCTCGATGCGGGCGTCGAAATCCGCAATGGCGGTCTCGATCCGCTCGATCATCTGCAAATGCTGGTCGATCAGGAAACGGTGGTGATCGCGGATGCAACCGGTCAGCGCCGCAACCAGTTCGTCGCGCGACGCTTTGAGGCGCAAACTGCCCAGCTTGGCCAGCGTTCTGGCGTCGGTTTCGCCGGCCACGATGGCTTTGAGGATGCGTCGCCCGGAACCGCCCATGATGTCGCTGATCACCGATGCCAGCTTGATGTTGGCCTCCTCCAGCACCGCCTGAATGCGCTGCGTGTGACGCACCACTTCGCGCGTCAACTCGGTGCGCGTGCGCGTCAGATCGCGCAATTCCTGGATCGGCTGCGGCGGCACGAAACTCGCCCGGATCAGGCCGTGAGCCAAAAGATCGGCGATCCAGGTGGCGTCGTTCACGTCGCTCTTGCGGCCCGGCACATTGCGAATATGCGCCGCATTGGCCAGGATCACCGTGAACCGGCCTTCAAGAATGTGCCATACCGGCTTCCAGTACACACCCGTCGCCTCCATGGCCACGTGCGTAACCTTGCCCTCCTCCAGCCAATCCGCCAACGCGATCAAGCCCGGCGTCGTCGTCGCAAAACGGCGAACCTCGGCCTCAACCTTGCGTCCGACGACACGCCGCCGACAGACCACGATCTCCTTCTGGTGCACGTCCAACCCCGCACACCGTCGATGCATCACCTTCATCACGCTACCCTCTACAAGATGACCGCCGGCGTGATGCCCTTGCGAAACCGTACTCTCTCCTTCGTGCTCCCGGTCGCCATCACCCTTGCGGATGATGACGCCATGGCAACAATCCAAAGTACGCCAAAGGGCCTCGGGTCAAACTCTCCCTCGAATTCGTAATATCAAGGTAGCAACGACCTCCCTGCCGGTCACAGTGATATATGGTTTCATCGATCAAGGTGCGCAAAGCGGATGGGAACTCTCCCCATC
>CAWJBS010000133.1:0-25745 GCA_963840845.1 Bryobacterales bacterium | reverse complement strand
GGCAGAAAGCGCTTTAAAACACAAAGAGAAGAAAATGTTTGGAGGGAGGGCTTCATCCGATGTAAAATGTTGTCGCCAAACAAACCGCCAACAAAGGAAAAAACCCACCCTCATGCAGATTACCTCACCTGAACATCTCGCGCAATTCAAGAATCTTCTGCAGCGCGAGTTATTCCCAGTACTGGAATCATCCGTGGGTCCACTGAGCAAACAAGGCAAGTTACTGGCCGCGATTGTGAGCATGCAACCGCTGGCGCGCTGGCTGAGCAAGCGCCTCGCATACGGCGTCCCCCCTGCGACCGTTTGCGCATGGCGACGGCCTACCGGGCCAAAGCCGTATTGAATCTACCCACCAATCGCCATCTGATCCAACGTCTGCAGCACGACACGCAATTGCTGCGGCTCTGTGGCTACGAGCGCCCCGAACAAGTGCCGACCGAAGCCACCTTTTCGCGCGCCTTTGCCGAATTCGCCGCCAGCGGCTTGCCCGCCCGTATCCATGAAGCACTGGTGCGCGAAGCTCTCGCAGGGCGCGTGATTGAGCACATCGCGCGCGACTCCACCGCCATTGCGGCCCGCCGGCGCTTGCCCGAAGATCAGAAGAAACGGCTACGCTCGCCCAGCCACCCGCCCATCCCCCCTATAAGACGAAGAACGGCTGGCATCAGCGCAAGCCCGGCGGAAAAAGAGGCCCACACCCCCGTGCCCAGGCCGCTCAACGCGGACCCCGTCTGAAGCGCCAACTGCACATGACACTGGCGGAAATGCTCGCCAACCTGTCGCGGGAATGCAGCCTCGGAGTGAAGACGAGCAGTCAAGGACACAAGCACTACTGGCGCGGCTTCAAGCTGAGTTGGGAGGTGGAAGATGGCTACCGCATCCCCACCAGTTGCATCCTGACCGGCGCCAGCGTTCATGATTCCCAGGTCGTCTTCCCGCTTATGAAAATGAGCGCCGAGCGCGGCCTGCAATGGAAATGGGAATTAATGGACTCCGCCTATGACGCCAAACTCATCCGTACGCACATTAAAGAACTCGGACGCCAAGCGCTCATTCAGCCCAATCCGTCGCACAAGCAATCGGCCAGCGAGAACGCCTTTAGTGAGGAAGACAAACAGCGCTTCAAGAAACGCACCATCGTCGAGCAACTCAACGGACGCTTGAAAGATGAATTCGGCGGCCGCCTGATTTACTTTCGCGGCGCCTCCAAAATCATGACGCATCTGATGTTCGGCATCGTCGCGCTGACCGTCGATCAGTTACTGCGGCGCTCCCCCTGAACTCAGCCGCATCTTCTTATCTCCGAGGGCGTTCTTACTTACGAGGGCTGGGCTCGTTAGGAGCGGTGCGTCTGTACTCTCACTTAGTAGGTGGCGCGCGATCACTTCTTGCGCATGGTTGGCCTTCCACAACAGTCCGAAGTCCGATCTCGCGCTCAGAAAAGAACTGATTGCCGCCTATAACTCTAGTGGCTGCAAGGTATTACGTCGCCTCGGCTGAAGTAAATCTTCAACTGAAACGCCCCAAAACGACGCTTCGAGCGTGATCGACTCTCATAAACCCCAATAAAAACGCTGTTTTTCACAATCGCTCCTCCTTGTCAAGACCCCGTTTGCCGAGTTTTGCAAGACGGTCACAGGAGGCACTTGCAAAACCCTGAAGGGGCAGAAAGCGCTTTAAAACACAAAGAGAAGAAAATGTTTGGAGGGAGGGCTTCATCCGATGTAAGATGTTGTCGCCAAACAAACCGCCAACAAAGGAAAAAACCCACCCTCATGCAGATTACCTCACCTGAACATCTCGCGCAATTCAAGAATCTTCTGCAGCGCGAGTTATTCCCAGTACTGGAATCATCCGTGGGTCCACTGAGCAAACAAGGCAAGTTACTGGCCGCGATTGTGAGCATGCAACCGCTGGCGCGCTGGCTGAGCAAGCGGCGCTCGCATACCGGCCGTCCCCCCTGCGACCGTTTGCGCATGGCGACGGCCTACCTGGCCAAAGCCGTATTCAATTTACCCACCAATCGCCATCTGATCCAACGCCTGCAGCACGACACGCAATTGCTGCGGCTCTGTGGCTACGAGCCCCGAACAAGTGCCAACGGAAGCCACCTTTTCACGCGCCTTCGCCGAATTCGCCGCCAGCGGCTTGCCCGCCCGTATCCATGAAGCACTGGTGCGCGAAGCTCTCGCAGGGCGCGTGATTGAGCACATCGCGCGCGACTCCACCGCCATTGCGGCCCGCCAGCGCTTGCCCGAAGATCAGAAGAAAACGGCGCCGCCCGCCCAGCCACCCGCCCATCCCCCCTATAAGACGAAGAACGGCTGGCATCAGCGCAAGCCCGGCGGAAAAAGAGGCCCACACCCCCGTGCCCAGGCCGCTCAACGCGGACCCCGTCTGAAGCGCCAACTGCACATGACACTGGCGGAAATGCTCGCCAACCTGTCGCGGGAATGCAGCCTCGGAGTGAAGACGAGCAGTCAAGGACACAAGCACTACTGGCGCGGCTTCAAGCTGAGTTGGGAGGTGGAAGATGGCTACCGCATCCCCACCAGTTGCATCCTGACCGGCGCCAGCGTTCATGATTCCCAGGTCGTCTTCCCGCTTATGAAAATGAGCGCCGAGCGCGGCCTGCAATGGAAATGGGAATTAATGGACTCCGCCTATGACGCCAAACTCATCCGTACGCACATTAAAGAACTCGGACGCCAAGCGCTCATTCAGCCCAATCCGTCGCACAAGCAATCGGCCAGCGAGAACGCCTTTAGTGAGGAAGACAAACAGCGCTTCAAGAAACGCACCATCGTCGAGCAACTCAACGGACGCTTGAAAGATGAATTCGGCGGCCGCCTGATTTACTTTCGCGGCGCCTCCAAAATCATGACGCATCTGATGTTCGGCATCGTCGCGCTGACCGTCGATCAGTTACTGCGGCGCTCCCCCTGAACTCAGCCGCATCTTCTTATCTCCGAGGGCGTTCTTACTTACGAGGGCTGGGCTCGTTAGGAGCGGTGCGTCTGTACTCTCACTTAGTAGGTGGCGCGCGATCACTTCTTGCGCATGGTTGGCCTTCCACAACAGTCCGAAGTCCGATCTCGCGCTCAGAAAAGAACTGATTGCCGCCTATAACTCTAGTGGCTGCAAGGTATTACGTCGCCTCGGCTGAAGTAAATCTTCAACTGAAACGCCCCAAAACGACGCTTCGAGCGTGATCGACTCTCATAAACCCCAATAAAAACGCTGTTTTTCACAATCGCTCCTCCTTGTCAAGACCCCGTTTGCCGAGTTTTGCAAGACGGTCACAGCAAAGGCATATTTTTTATTTGTATTATTTTCAACAACTTAATCGCAAAAATCTGCTTGCCGGACTGATCGCCGAAGCAACATCGGAGCAGAAAGGACTTTTCCACACGCGAAGATATTGGAAAGAGGCAAGTCGCTAGAGTAGCGAACTCTGACCAAACGGGCTGGCGAGCAAGTGTTTCTATAGAAGCGTCAGAGCGAGTGGGTTGTAGAAGTGAAATGAAAGCAAGTGAAACCGCAACCGTGAAGGTGGCCACGCAGTTGGCACTGATTCCGCAAATTGAGGAGTGTGGGCGCCGCGGCCTATCGCGAACCCCGCTGAGGAGATCCAATGTCCGGAAGGGGCTGAAACTGCCGATGTTGGGCAGATTAGTCGCGCTCTTGGTGATGGCAGTGGGCTTTGTTTTTGCGAACGTCTGCACGCCAGTGAGCGCTCCTGCGAACGGGCCATTCCCCGCCATCCCGTCAAGCGGCGTCGATGGTATTTCCTGGTCGATCGCGCGCGTAAGCTGGACGTCTGACGCAACGGCGAGCGTTCCGGCAACGCAGCAGCGCATAATTTATGCGACGGCAGCGGAATGGGCCAGCAATTCTAACGTTTATCCGCACACCACGGCGATGGCTTCGCAGACCGTGACTCTAAGTACTACTATTCAAAACGGAATTGTTTCTAACCTTCTGCCAAACACGCTTTATCACGTCGAAGGACAAAGTTATCAGGGAGGAGCTTGGTGTACGGCTGCTGACCAGACATTCACAACGTTGCCCAAGCCACCGGCCTGATCAAGCCGACGTTACCGCAATCGGTCAATACAAGTCGCACTGCGATGACAGGCACCCATTGGGTCTACGGTTATAACTGCGGTACAACGCCGGGAAGCACCTACTCCATCGTGACGGCAAACATGCAAGATTGTCTCAACAAAATGGTTACGGCGAACGGCGACGACTTGGGTTTACCTCCGCAAGCTCTCGGCGGTCCTGCGGCTTACCCGATATCTACCGTGAGTTTTCACAATTCCGAGAATGCCATAAGTCTTACCGCAAGCGGATCAACTTTTACCAGCGCTGGCGCGACGCCTGCTAATGGTTCGCAGATTGTCCTTGGAGGGCAAGCAACGTATAGCAGTGTTCCAAATCCGCTCAATTCGGGAGTGCCTTACTATGTGGTAAATGCTTCCGGCTCCACGTTTCAGTTGAGTGCAACCAGCGGCGGCACACCAATCACCTTGACATCTGCGGGTGCTTACGGTTTCTTGTATCTCCCCTGGCCGATTACGCAACCGACTAGCGTCATTCACTCAACAGCAGCGCCTAATCAGTTGCCACCGGTGGGCGTGCGTCTCGGTCCCGACGCGCTGGCCCAATACTACCCGTACATGCCAAACCTTCAGGCTATCGATCCCCTCAACGGCGCTACGAGTATGAGTTACTTGCAACTTAATCCTCTTACGGAAAATATCGCTTTCGAGAACATTCGTTTTTCCGTTGATCCAACCGTGGCGACATCCACTAATGTGACCGATCCGGTTGCGTTTAAATCGCCAATCGTCATGGGGAGCGGAAACTATGCGACGTCTGGAATTACATGGGATCAATGCGCGTTTGACCCCGGCCCAGCGCCGACGCGGGCACAAGCAATTCAGACTCGAAGGCAGCAACGTTGCCATCGTCAACTCGTACGTGTATCTGGATTTCTGGCAACCCCATTATCAGCAGACTGTCAAAACGTACCCTTCGTTCACCAGCAATGTGGGGACGTTTCCTGCATTCACGTGGAGCTACGTTGGACGCAGCGGGACAAAGTCCAGTTGCCCGAACGCGGGCGGCACTGTGTCTCTCACGAGCGGCACTGTTTCAGGAAGCATCTACGCTTGGGTTAATGGCGATTGCTCGGTCACTATTCAAGCAACAACTGGGCTGACAGTATCAACTACAATTCCCGGTGCGACGGTAACCTACACCGCGAGTCCAGCATTCCCCACTTATACCTACTCGGCACCGCAGGCGGGTCAATCTCCACGCACGCCGCCTTTAACTGGTGGAATGTAAATGTCACTTCCGGTTCAATCGCAGATCAAACGATCTACTTTGGCTACCCGGGCAACTCGGCGCAAGCCACGGAAGGCGCTATTGGAATCACGATGGACGGTTATGGACCGTTCAAGTTCGATAACAATTATATAGTCGGTTCAGCAATTAGTGGCATTTTTATGGCGCAGGGGCTAACACAATCGACCACACCATGCGGCTGGACAAACCCATGTACGGTTCAGACAATTATTGGAAACCTGACAGTAACTCGCAACACCATGACGACCAACACCGATAAGTTTTTCTACGACTCGCCAGATTGGGACGGCGGCAATCGCTATTGGCGAAACTTAAATGAAAACAAAACGGGGCGGTATACGCTCTATGACGGAAATATCATCGGGCCCTGGTTCGCGCAAGTCGGCGAAGGGCAGTGCGGATTGCATGAAGATTTCGCAGGCGGCTTCATTCAGGTCGGCAGCTACCCACCCTACGGTGATGCATCTGATTGGACCTTCATAAATAATACCTGTTTGAATATGCCCTCAACTAGCATGGGTACGGCGTATCCTTTCGGCGGTTACATCGTCTACCCTTATCCAATCAAGAACTTTCTCATTCAGAACGATTTGTTCTTAAATAATAATGCGTATGCGCAAACAGCGATCAACCAGCCGTTCGATGCGTATGTGAAGGTAGTGAACGATCAAACCTCCGTTCAGTGTCCGCAAGGAATCATGAGCGGCTGGTATCCCCAGGAGAATGTTGTGATGGATCACATCACCGTATCGGGCCAGGGTGGCTGTCAATCTTTCATTAACTATCTCAACCTTGACTTCCCTTCCATGACGATTACAAACTCAGTTTTGAATTTCGTAAATGATCCGGGCGTTTCCTCATACAACACTGGGATCGCTTACAATATGCAGGGTTACTCCCCAGGAACGTGCGTGACGTCGTATACGCCCAAGGGCGTTTGGCCATGCATAAACAACTTCACATGGGCCGGAAACGTTGTGTTGCCGACTTGGACAAATTCGATCCCTGGATCTCAAGTTGACTTTACAACTGCGCAGATCACCGGCAGTGTGGAACCCAACTTCACGGGGTACGCCACAAACTTCCCAACGGCCAACACGCTAGGGGGGCGGCAAGGTTTGCCCACGGCAAGTGGGGGAAACCCTACCTCTATCGGCTGGCTTAACGTGAGTTCTTGGAAATTTCCGGCTGGCTGAGGCAAGTCCGTATATCTCCGGCAATGTTCACTCTCTGACGTCTCCCACGACGGACGGCCTTGCTCCCGGTGCGGATATGGATCAGCTAGACCAGCATCAGGGAAAGGTATCGAATGTACGAGTGATTTCATCGACGCCTATCAGTGCCAATATTGGCTTGTACGCGCCGGACTCATTTGCTTGCGGCGTCGATTGGGGAACTACTCCCTTCTATAGCGGTTCTGGAACGTGGACTAGAGTCACTGGCGCTGCCGGCTGGATGACCCCCGCGTTCAAATAGTAGAGCTTGGCGGTTTGCCAGCACACGGGCTCATTTACTATCGACTTAATTGCGCAGTTCAACAACCGACGGCACGATCCAACTTCCTTGAATTCAGGTTCAGTGCGGTGAGCGGACGGACGAGAAACGCGCGTTCGTCCGCTCACCGAAGGTGATTTTGCGCCAGGGAAGCTTCTCGTCACAAATTAATCCTGGTCTCTGGTCTCGCTCCTGGATTGGTTTGGCGGGCTGACCGGGCGAACGTTCTGTTGTGTTAAGCTTACGGTTTTCGGGGGACGAAGGCGGAATTTCGGAGGCCCAATTGTGTCCAAAATGGGGAATAGCGTAGAAGGTTCGGAAATTCCGTCGCCTTCAGTTCTGAATCCGCCAAGAGCGCGTTTGCAGACAGAAAACGAATAGCGTTCGGCTTGATTTGGATCACTCTTCTGTACGTCGCTCTGCTGCTAACAACAAAACCCATCAGTTGGGGCGACACCGTCGTTTATGCGCCGCAAATTCTCGGATACGTCCACGGCCAATTTCCTGCTGCTGGTTTTTGGGAATTTGGCCATTTACTTTGGCGGCCGATTGGCGAGGCAGTCTGGAGAGCCGGAGGGGATTTATGGTCGATGCAGTCAAACGGAAACCCGGTCCTCGAGCTTTACAAGGCGCTTCAATCAGTCAGTGTTACTTTGGGTTTCATTGGTACGGTTGCGGCATTCGGAATTGCTTGGCGGATTAGCGGCGCAGTCGTGACCGCTGCGCTTGTTTGTAGCGCTTTTATCGGCTGGAACGCTTTTATTAATTATTCTCAGTCGGGCACGGCCTATGTTCCCGGGTTATCACTGCAGTTGGTGGGCTTATATCTGTTGCTGCCCGACGGTGACAACCAACGTCCGCTCTGGCGCGCTTGGCTGGCAGCTCTGGCACTCGCCCTATCCGTGTGTCTTTGGTTTCCCTACGCGGTTAGTTTACCGGGTATTTTCCTGCTTGGATTTCTCTGGAATCAGCCCGCGCAGGACGGGTTTGGCTTAAGCAGCCGTGCTCGATTGCGCCCAATCATTACCTCAGTGACCGCTTGTCTGATATTCGGCTTAGTCGCTTACGTTATTGGCATTTGGATGGCGGACATTCACTCAGTAACAGGACTAAGAGAGTGGATAACAAGTTCCGGTCACGGCTACCACCCTACTCGCGGGTACATCCGTGTGGCGACTGGGCTGCCTCGGGGCCTAGTGGAGATCGGCGAATCCGGACTTGTGCTCAAGCGGTTTGTTCTCCATGACCCGTATGCCCACGTCGGAACTCGGGAGTTGCTCCAAGCCGGGTTAGGCAGGATTGTTCTTTTCTACTTGGCTTTTGTCGGATTGTTTTGGGTCATCTATCGAGACAAAGAGGCTCGCCCTTTGGCAATTTCTCTCTCGGCAACTTGGTTGATTTTGTTGTTTTTCGCGGTCGTCGTTTTTGAGCCGAGTCAATCTGAGCGTTGGATGCCTGGGTTTGCGAGCTTGGTAGCTGGGTTCGCGTTCGTGTTCAGGAAAGGCCGCCCGCTACGCCTCGGTACCGGCCTTTTGG
Source organism: Bryobacterales bacterium (assembly GCA_963840845.1). Lineage (GTDB taxonomy): Bacteria > Acidobacteriota > Terriglobia > Bryobacterales > Bryobacteraceae > Bog-105. Next base: position 17,339 of record CAWJBS010000133.1, on the reverse strand, counting down.
GGTTATTGCTGGCGGTAATCTGGCTGAACAATTTCCGCGCTTATGCTTCACCCGCTCAACCGGGCATGGAAAACCCGTCAGTGGCTCGCTTGACGCTCTTGAAACCGGAAATGCGAAAAAACAACATGATCGCGCTGCTGTCGATGCAGGACGATATCAGCTTGTTCTTCGGTCGCTTTCCTTTTCATCCAACCCGTTCGGACTCTGTGGATTATTACTTTGTAGCCGAGCAGTTCGTAGCCTCATCCGCCGAATGGCGGCAACGCTTCGCCCGTCGCGCTCTTAAGGCTTGGCAAGAGGACGGTGAGGTTTGGGTGACCAAACGCGTCTCCGCGGAGACTCCTTTGCCTCAGTGGAATTGGGCCGAGGGCGACGATCCAAACTTTAAGTGGCGTGACATTCCGCTGTTCTTTAGACAGTTTGATTATGATGGCAAAATCGGGGGATACGATGGATTCCAACGAATTGCCAGGAACTCGGCTAATGAATCCCGCTTCGAAGAGTTGGCGCAAGAGCGCTAGGGATTTCCTATGACCATACCCAGCGGCCATAAGCCTTCAATCGAAGCGGTCTGGGAAAGTACCGAAATTTCCGGTCTGATCTTCGACCTGGACGGAACCTTGTACCTGCAGGGTCCAGTCCGTCGCGCTATGCTTTTTCGCCTGATTTCGGCGGGTGCCGCGCACCCGTTCGCTATGTGGCGAGACATTCGTATCGTTCGCCACTATCGGAGAGCCCAAGAGCAGATTCGTTGTTCCAACGAACCTCTGGCTTCTAATCAATTGCGCCTGACGTGCGAGTGGAGTGGATTTCCTCTCGACAAAGTGGAAAAAACGATCGCTCATTGGATGGAAGAGTCGCCTCTGGAAGATGTTCGACACAGCATACGACCAGGCGTTATCGAATTGCTGAATGCCGCTCGCGCTCGTGGTATTCGCCTGGGCGTGCTGTCCGACTATCCTGCCGGCAGAAAGCTACAAGCTCTCGGCTTAGAAAGCTATTTTTCAGTTGCGCTGTCTCCACAAGAAATGGAATTAGGAGAATTCAAGCCCTCCCCGATGGGACTTCAGAAGGTGCTTAGGGAATTGGCTCTCGGTCCTGAACAGGCCGTGTATGTCGGCGACCGTGCATCCGTAGATGGAGCCGCGGCGCGGAACGCTGGGATGAGAAGCTTCATTCTAGACCAACCTTTAGGCCGCTCTGGAGAGGGATGGGTGGGAGCACCCGACATCCCGGCGCTACGGGTACTCTATCTCTCTAACTTTCAAAATGCCAACGTCCACCACTTCATGCCGGGTTTGCGGCTCAACCAATACTGTACTCTGGAAACCACGGAACCTCGCGCGGGAATTGGTCCCCGAGGACTTCAAAATTACCGACTCTCGGTATGGGATTACGCTCACTCTCTACAAGTGCGCCGATTGTTCTTTTGTTTTTGCGGATGCAGCCGAACTAGGCCAGCTTGTGGAACTCTACGAACAACTGGTGGACCCCGGTTATGAAGAAGGCACCCACAATCGCTTACTTCAGATGCGGGATCTGCTCAAATTGGGACGTGCGGCTCAACCGCACGGTTCTACGCTGCTGGAGATAGGCGCCGGTTCGGGTTTGCTAGTAGCCGAAGCGCGGCGGCAGGGGTTCGATGCGGTCGGCGTGGAGCCCAGTAAGTCTCTGGTCGCCGCAGCGCTTCAACATAACCAAGTCGAACTCATACAGGGAACATTTCCTAACGAGCAGTTGGCTGGCCGTAAGTTCGACTTTATATTCGTGGTTGACGTAATCGAACACGTGTCTGACCCAGTGCAGTTACTCGCCGATTGCGGTCAGTCATTGGCTCAAGGCGGGATACTTTTGGTGGTCACGCCCGATGTAGCAAGCCTTGCCGCTAAGCTCCTGGGCAGGCGCTGGTGGCATTTCCGTCTGGCGCACGTCGGGTACTTTAGTGTTAAGTCTATGCGCGTAGCAGCCGATCAAGCCGCTTTAGCAATCACCTCTACGAGTAGAGTTCGCTGGTTTTTTCCCATTCGCTATCTAGCGGAAAGAGTCGCCACATATCTCCCGATCGGATTCTTGAACCGTAAGGCGGAGACGATTACGCCGCTCCGCCGTGTTTACGATGTCGTTATTCCTCTAAATCTGCGCGATTCCAGCGCGTTTGTGATGGTCTCAAAAAAATGAGCACCGGCTCCGAGTCTTTTGTTGAAAGCAATTTGAATCAGCGCGGAACTTTTCGCGACTACTTGGCTATCGCCAGATTTGATCACTGGACGAAGAACGTTCTCGTGTTGCCTGGCGTAATCGTCTCACTCAGCATCCTGCGGGCGCCACTCGATCTCAGCATCGTCTGGCGGCTTATCGTTGGTCTGCTGTCAGTGGGATGCATCGCATCCAGCAATTACGTATTGAATGAGATTCTCGACGCTCCTTTCGATAGACTTCACCCCATTAAATATGTACGGCCTGTCGCCGCGGGCCGGATCAAGACGCCGGTCGCCTACGCCGAATGGCTGTTGCTCCTGCTAATCGGTTTGGCATTGGCCATCCCTTTAGCCAGCAAAGGATTTTTGTTTACGATGGTGGCGCTCTGGGTCATGGGCTGCATTTACAATATTCCGCCTGTCCGCACCAAAGACGTCCCTTATCTCGACGTGCTTTCGGAATCGATTAACAATCCGCTGCGCATGTTGGCCGGTTGGTACATCGTCACTGCGGCAAATGTCCCTCCTGCTTCTTTGCTCGCGAGTTATTGGATGATTGGCTGCTATCTCATGGCGTTGAAGCGCTTTAGTGAGTTTCGTCAGATCAACGATGAGAATCGTGCGCAGGCCTACCGGAAGTCGTTCAGCGGATATACAGAGCGGTCTCTCCTTGTCTCCGTGACGTTCTACGCTTCGGCAGCTATGTTGTTCCTCGGAGCGTTTGTCGTACGTTATAGGCTCGAACTCATTCTCTCTTTCCCGTTGATCGCTTACGTGATGGCCGTTTACTACAATCTCGCTTTCGACGCCAACAGTGCAGCCCAAAATCCCGAAAGCCTTCATCGCCATAAGGGGCTGATGATTTCGGTTGGCCTTTGCGTTTTGATGATTGCCCTAACCCTCTTCGTTGATATCCCAATATTGGGTAAGCTCTTTACGCCGACCATTTCCATGTACAGGACCGGCAAATAGGTCGAGGCGGCAATCCCGGCTCGAACGTTTGGAATAGGCGGCTGCAAACCCGTTACAATAAGAATTAAGAAGCGGAGTTGTTTCCGCGCGTCTATTTGTACCAAGCCTTACCAACATGAGAGAAGCCAATGCCCCAACGTTGGGCGTGAATAGCTGGTTAGAAGAAGAACTGTATCAGCAGCATCGTCTGAACCAAGCAAACGTTGATGATGGATGGAACGACCTTTTCATTCAACTCGATGAAAACGCCGCGCAGGTAGCCGTCGAAGAAACACCCAGACCAGCTGGGGATAATGGTGTCATCCACCCGCCTCTGGCTGTGCCTGAAGCTTCTGCTACCGCCGCACCCGCTGCTTCGGCCGCCGCGCAGGAATCGATACGCGGCCCCAGCCCAGCCGTGAGGCACCTTCCTATGACTGGAGCGTCAGCGGCGCCCCCGTGCCTGCGCCGAACGCTCGCCGCCCCCCGCCGCCGTCACAGTCACCGACGTTGTACCCAAACAATCCACCTCGCCCGCGCAAACTCGACACCCGCACCGCCGGCGCCAGTGACCAACTCGTACCAATCCGCGGCGCCGCCGCCCGTATTGCCGAGAACATGACCGCCAGTTTAGCCATCCCGGTGGCCACCTCGCAGCGTCAGATTCCCGTCCGCGTGATTGAGGAAAATCGCAATCTCGTCAACAAACAGCGAGCCCTGCAAGGCAAAGGAAAACTGAGTTTTACTCACTTCATCGCCTGGTCCATTGTTCGCGCCATCAAATCTAGCCCCGGGCTTGAACCACGCCTACGCCGAAAACGACGGCCAGATTTTCCGCATTGTCCGCGGCCAGGTCAATATCGGTCTCGCGGTGGATATCACAGCGAAAGATGGTTCGCGCACTTTAAAAGTGCCCAACATCAAGCATGCCGACGGCATGACCTTCGCCCAGTTTTGCGCCGCGTACGACGATATCGTCGCGCGCGCCCGTACCAACAAACTACAGGTCTCCGATTTCGAAGGCACCACCATTTCGCTCACCAACCCCGGCACGGTCGGCACTATCGGTTCCGTGCCGCGCCTGATGCCTGGCCAAGGCGCGATTATTGCTATCGGCGCAATCGATTTTCCCGCTGAATTTGCCGCTGTCAGCGAAGAGATGCGCGCCAATTTAGGCATCAGCAAGACCTTGATGATTGCCTGCACATATGACCACCGGATCATCCAGGGCGCTGAATCGGGTTCATTCCTCGCCAAGATGCACGCGCTACTGCAAGGCGAAGATAATTTCTACGACGCCATTTTCCGTGATCTTAAAGTTCCCTACCGCCCCTTTCGCTGGCAGGTCGATACGCCGCTCACCACCAATCAAGTGCCCGGTGCCAATACCGACGTTGCCAAAGAAGCGGCCGTTATCCAGCTCATCAGCCAGTACCGCACCCGCGGCCATTTGCTCGCCAACACAAATCCGCTCGGCAGCGACACTGGCTATCATCCCGATCTCGATCCCGCCTCTTACGGCCTGACGATTTGGGATCTCGACCGCATCTTTCTTGCTGGTACGCTCAAAGCGCCCAGCGGCGCCATCGCGCGCAACATGCGCCCTTATGAACCGCTGCGTTCTATTCTCGACCGCCTCCGCACAACTTACTGCGGTTCCATCGGCATCGAGTACATGCATATTCCCGACCCTGAACAAAAACAGTGGTTGCAGGAACGCATGGAATCCACCCAAAACTCCTGGAAACTTGACGAGTCTTTGCGCAGCCGCGTGCTCAACCGCTTGATTCAAGCCGAAGAGTTCGAGCATTTCCTGCAAGCCCGTTTCGTCGGTCAAAAGCGCTTTGGTTTGGAAGGTTTGGAAAGCACCATTGTCGCGCTCGACGAAATCCTGGAATGCTCTGCGAACGAAAATGTGGCCGAGGCCGTCATCGGCATGGCCCACCGTGGACGCCTGAACGTACTCGCCAATGTGGTAGGCAAATCCATGGAGCAGGTCTTCTCCGAATTCGACGGCGAACCTGATCCTGATAGCGTGCAAGGCTCGGGCGACGTCAAATATCACTTAGGTGCCAGCGGCGTTTTTACCTCTTCGAATGGACGCGAAATCGTAGTCTCCGTCGCCTTCAATCCAAGCCATTTGGAAGCGGTCGATCCAGTGGTGGAAGGCCTGGTCCGGCCCAAGCAGGATCGTTTAAAGGACACTGAACGTGCGCGCGTCCTTCCCATTTTGATCCACGGCGATGCGGCCTTTATCGGCCAAGGCGTGGTGGCGGAAGTCCTGCAGTTGTCACAGCTCGATGGCTACAAAACCGGCGGCACCATTCACATCGTCACTAATAATCAGATCGGTTTCACTACCAATCCGCTCGAAAGCCGCAGCAGTGTTTATTGCACTGACGTAGCGCTTTCGGTTCTGGCCCCTATTTTCCACGTGAACGGGGACGATCCCGAAGCCTGCGTGCGTGCCGCGCAGCTCGCCTATGAATACCGCCAGCGCTTCAAACGCGACGTAGTCGTAGACATCATTGGTTACCGCCGTCAAGGCCATAACGAAGCCGATGATCCGAGCTACACGCAGCCCGTGATGTACCGCAAGATCAAAGCCACGCCCACTGTGGTTACCCAATACAGTGAGATGCTGGTTCGCGAAAAGTTCTTACTGGCCGACCAGATTGAAGCTATCCGCACGCAAGTGCGCACCAAGCTGAACGAGACTTACGACGAGGCCAAGAAGCACCGCGAACAGTTCGTCATTGAAGAATTCGCCGTCATGCCGCCGGAGGAGATCTCGCAACCGATTCCTTCCACGGCCGCCTCGCACGACACGCTGTCTAAAGTCATTGACAAGAGCACATCGCTGCCCGATGGCTTCCATCTGCATCCCAAGCTCAAGACCTTGCTCGAACGCCGCCGCGATGCCCTCAAAGGCGCCCCCATCGATTGGGGCTTTGCCGAGATTCTGGCGTTTGGCAGTCTCATCATGGAAGGTACGCCAGTTCGCCTGAGCGGCGAAGACGTGCGCCGCGGAACGTTCACTCAACGCCATCTCGAGTTCTACGATTACGAAAGCGGCGATGGTTACATGGCTCTCAAAAACTTGAAGCCCAACCAAGCCAAGTTTGAAGCGATTGATAGTCTGCTCAGCGAATACGCCGTGATGGGTTTTGAATTCGGCTACAGTGTGGCCGATCCGCTGACTCTCGTTCTCTGGGAAGCTCAGTTCGGCGATTTTGTCAACGGCGCACAGATCATTATCGATCAATTCTTGTGCTCGGCGGAATCGAAGTGGAACCAACCCAGCGGCCTCGTACTGCTGCTGCCGCATGGCTTCGAAGGCCAAGGGCCGGAGCACTCCAGCGCACGCATTGAACGCTTCTTGCAACTCTGCGCCGAAAACAACATGCAGATTTGCAACTGCACCACGCCTGCTCAATACTTCCATCTCTTACGCCGTCAAATGTACGGCGGCAAAGACCGCCGCGGCATCCGCAAGCCTCTCATCATCTTTACGCCAAAGTTCCTATTACGCTACCCCAAAGGCTGCCTCCCGCCTGGAAGATTTGACCAGTGGTTCGTTCCAGGAAGTGATGGGCGATTCGCAACATCTGGGCAACCAGATCAAGCGCGTTCTGCTCTGCAGCGGCAAGGTATTTTACGACTTGGCTAATAAACGCGAAGAACTGAACCGCACCGATGTGGCCGTGATTCGCATCGAACAGCTTTATCCGTTCCCGCTGCAACGTTTGAACGACGTGCTGCGCCGCTACCCCGACAACGCCGAATTGTATTGGGTTCAAGAAGAGCCCGAAAACATGGGCGCTTGGAACTATGTCGAAGAACAGATGCAGTCCATCATTGATAAGCGCGAGCTTCGCTATGTCGGCCGGATGTTAGCGGCCAGCCCCGCGGCCGGCGCCCATAAGGTGCATCACGATCAACAAGAAGAGTTGACGGAGCTGGCCTTCTCAGCAAACCCGGGAGCGGTCACTACGGCGCGGCGACTGGTTCGGAAGAAACGCTAGGCGCCTTCTTGCCGATGCGTTTTCTCAACGAGAGCGCCGGCTGCTCGATCACATAAAAGCTGAATGCGGCGGCGACGAAACTCGCCGCTAGATTTTGCGGAAAACCCGCGCCTAAAAATTGAATTCTGGATACGGCTTTAAAAACAGTTGATTCCAGAGATAAAGGCTGTATGAGGGCGTACCCATCCATAGGATTGGCTTCCAATCCAGAACTCTGCCCACAACGCCTGTCGGCCGGTCGATGAAATACGAGATCGTCAAAGCAAGACACAAGCCTTGCAGCGTGTAAGAAAAAGTGTGCGTTGCTTTCGGCAAGCGTCCCGTCAAGTCAAGCCACAAAAACGCCAGCGCGCCTGCGATCACAAGTGGATTCTGAATAATCCGTTTTCTGATCATCGCCAATAGCGCCGGGTCAAATCGAACGAACGCCAGTAAGCAGCCAATCAGCAGAGGATCGTATCGCAAGTCCATGCGGGCGTAGTTCACTTTATCGGCTCCCCCGGCCAGAACTAACGCGATATGCCGCCATACCGGAGCGAAGCATAATAGACCAGCCACTAGCATCAGGCGCACCCGGTTGTTGCGGATCAGTAAGAGCAGGAAAGGCCACACCAGGTAAAACTGCTCCTCGATAGAGAGCGTCCAATAGTGGCTTGTCTCAGTTGAACCGACTGGGATGAGATTTCGGAAGAATAGTGCGGACGCCGTCAGTTCCAAATTCGAACTCTGAGCTTTTCCAACTTCGCGCAGACAAAAAACGACGAACAAGTAAAAAAGCGCAGGCGGTAGAATGCGAAAAGCTCGGCGGGTGTAAAAGCCAGACAAACTAAACCTACCGTTCTTAACCTCTTCCTCAAGTAATAAGTGAGTAATAAGGAAACCCGATAGAACGAAGAACACCTGTACGCCGAACCAGCCCTGATCGGCCAAAGATCCTAACAGAAATACGTTCTTTAGGCTAACAGTCAAGCTGATGTGGTAAAGCAGAACAAGCGATACCGAGATCGCTCGCAAGCCATCCAAACTGGGGATTCGTCGAACAGGCATGATCAGGATACGGTCACTCTAGCAGATTACAGGAATGCCTAGCAAGGGACTAAGGCGTTGTTGTCGCCGCCACGTGAGAATGTCCTAGTAGTGCCAAGTAGAAATGTCCTATTGACAGTATCAGGCTGGAGAGGTGGAACCACAAGGAGTTCTCACCATGACCCAGCGGGACAGAGACCGACTGGTGGTGCTCAGAAAAGCACACAAGAAGCTGATCACACAAAGGCAGGCAGCGGTGGAGTTGCAACTGACGGAACGCCATGTTCGGCGGCTGTTGATCAGATGGAAGGAAGTCGGCGACCAGGCGGTGCTGCACGGTTTGCGCGGGCGGGCGTCGAACCGCAGGCTGAGCGAGGAGAAAAGAAGCAGGATTGTACAGATTCTGTCGAGCGAAGTGTATCGAGGTTTTGGCCCCACGTTAGCGAGCGAGTATCTAGCCAAGAAGCACAAGGTGCGTGTCGGACGGGAAGCGCTCCGCCAGATCATGATGAAGGCCGGGCTGTGGCGCGGCCGGCGGCGACGGGTGGAGGAAGTGCACGAGTGGCGCACGCGACGCAGTTGCCGGGGAGAACTGGTGCAATGGGACACCAGCACACACGACTGGTTGGAAGGGCGCGGCGAAACCATCTATTTGATTCACTTGATCGACGATGCCACCAGTCAGCTGACGGCTTGGTTTGTGCGGAGCGATTCGACAGCGGAGAACATGCGCGTGTTCTGGAGCTATCTGGAACAGCATGGCCGTCCTGCCGCGGTTTACACAGACAAAGCAAGTTTGTTCCAGACCACACCGAAAAATGCACGGCTACCGACGGCGCTGCCGGTCGACGAGCGCGAGCCTTTGCCGCCTACGCAGATCGGACGAGCGCTGCGCGAGTTAGGAATCACCTGGATTGCGGCGCATTCTCCGCAAGCCAAAGGCCGTGTCGAACGCAGCTTCGCCACGGCGCAAGATCGGCTCGTGAAAGGCTTGCGCGTCGCCAAGGTCAAAACCTTGGAAGAAGCCAATCGCTATCTCGTCGAGGAGTTTCTCCCCTGGTGGAACCAGCATCTCGCCGTGCTGCCAGCGAGCCCTTCCGATGCGCATCGACCCCTCGATCCAGCGCACAACCTAGCGGCCACGCTGAGTTTCGTGGAAACGCGCCAGGTGGCCAACGATTACACGTTCCGCATCGACGGACAGATGTATCAGATTGCCAAGAGCGATGTTCGAACAGGTCTTCGTGGTGGTACCGTACGCATCGAAAAGCGCCTCGATGGTTCCTTAGCGGCCCGCTTCCAAGATCGCTATCTGGCCATCACAGCCTGCTTTCCGCAACCCAAAGCTCAACCCAAACCAGCCAAGGTACGGCGTGTCCCCAGACGCCCCAAACAGCCTGCCACTTGGATGGACCGTTTTCAACTTCACGATGCGCCCTCGCTGGCGCAACTGGCTCGCAGCGGGAAGCTCGACAGACTCTAAACAAGGAAGGCCGGGCCCAAACCGCCCGGCTGTCTTCGCGCTTACTGCATGCAAAGACCGCTGCTCTAAAGCTTCACCAAACCAGATCTGCTCCTAAAAACCAAAGCCCTCGGAACGAGTGTTTTCTGCACCACGTTGATCGAGGGCTCGGCGCCGTCTGCTTCGGAGCCAGCCCCGTCGCAGCGGTCTTTGCATCTGCTCCCGGGAGCGCGACTTCCCTAGAACATCGATCTCAATCTAAACCCCACTTCTCCTCCGACCTTCCAAAACCGGACATTTCTATCTGGCAGACTTTAGGACATTTCTATTTGGCGTTGACAGGGACTAAGGCGTTGTAGGTGAGGCCTGTCGTCAAGAGAAAACGTTCGCCTCAATCGCATCGCAAGCAGTTTTAAGACCGTCCTCAGCCGCCAGTCGTTGCGCAATGGTCTTCGCTTTTTGCCCATAGCTCGCGTCATTCAGAAGTTGGCCCAGTTCGCGCGCAACTAGATCGGCGCGGTATTTTCCGCGTCCGATCAGGCGCGAGACTCCTAACTGGCAACAGCGCTCTGCATTGTCTGGCTGGTCGTGCGCCCAAGGAACAACGATCATCGGTCGCCCGGCTCGTAGTGCCTGAGCCGTGGTTCCAATTCCACCTTGATGCACCGTCGCAGCGCCACGCGGAAGCAGTTCCGAATAAGGCGCATAGTCCGTTACGTAGATAGACGCATCACCGCACCTCGGAGGCTCGTCCGTTTTGCCCACCAGCAAAACGGCCCGCACACCCAACTTCTGGGCTGCCATGATGCTCTCTTCGAAGAACCGGCCCGCCGCCATTGTCGCCGAGGAACCGAGAGTAAAAATCACCGGCGGCGCTCCGGCGTCCAGAAATTTGTCAAGCCCGGTCTTATTGGGCGTCAGTCCAAATCCCTCTCCCAACTTGTCGTAACTTACAAAGCCCGTCACAACCGTATTCGACGGCCAATCCGGCTGCGGCTTGGCGAAGTGTTCAGAGAACAATGCCAACGTTCCATAAGGTGAGAACTGCCCTTTGATCATCGGATTCGGGCAACGCGGCAAGCCCAGCGTCTCGCGCAAATCGAGTAACGGACGAACCCAGGGCGTCGTTCGGATCTCACCGAGTTTCATCATGCTAGCAAAGACCCACGGCCCCAAGCTATATAAGTGCTTCGCCCAAGGCGCAGCAGCCATCACCGGCGGGTCGTACTTTGAGAAGAAGATCGTCGGCTGTAGCGCAATCGACATCCAGCGAAGTTTCTGAACCTCCGCCACAATCGGTCCCGCATAGGCGGCAAAGTGGGTAAATAATAGATCGGTGCCCTCGCACGCCGGCGCGAGGTCTTCATAAGCCTGAGTCACCGCAGGCAGCAGGTAATCACGGATCAGATACTCGGTGCCGTGCTTTGGGTCCCACAAGAGTTTGAGAAATTCCGTTTGCGACATCAACTCGCCCAGATCGGGACGAACTGGAGCGAACGCGATTCCTTCCGCTTCGATCTTCTTGCGGTAGACCTCCGCCGTGGCAACCAAGGGCTGATGCCCGCGCTTTTTCATCTCGATGGCAATGGCCAAATAAGGATGAAGATCACCGAACGAACCGAAAGTATTAAGGACGATTTTTGCCACGACTGAATACCCACCAAACCGGTAACCCGGCAGCGATCAATAACAATCCCGCGAAGACTTCAACGCTATTCGAGCGTCCCACTGCAACCATCAGGAAGATCGTGGCTACGATACTCGCAATCGGCGTAAACGGATAACCAGGGACGCGAAAGGGGCGCGTCCATTCCGGATGCATCCGGCGCAACAAGATCAGGCTGAGCGAGACCAAACCCTGAAACAGCAAGTAGCCGAACATGACGTATGAGATCAGCACGTCAAATAAGGGGCGACCTTGCAACGCCGGAAACCCCATTCCTGCAACGCTAAGGGCAATGATGACCATTGCCCAACCGCCGATCGCCAGAACGCCATTGGCTGGCGCTTGAAATTTGTTGATCCGGCCCAGCCATTCCGGTGCCGAGTCATCGCGCGCCACTGCAAATGCAGCTCGCGAGCCAGCCAAAATCGCGCCATTCGCCGTGACCACTGCCGAGAGCATGATGACTGCTGAAATCGCGCGCACGCCGATGGGACCAAACAGCGCGCGAAACAGATCGGCGCCCACCGCTTCGCTCTTCGCCACCGTGGCATATGGCAAAACGTAATGAATTCCTACCGCAACCATCAGAAACAATAAACCCATCGCCGCCAACCCGCCTGCAAAGACACGCGGCAGATTTTTTCCGGGGTCCCGAATCTCTTCACCCAAGTGCGCCAGTTGTTCCCAACCGGCGTACGTCCACATCACAGGAGTCATTGCCGCCAATAAACTCGCTCCCACCGCTACATCTGCCTGTGGCCAGAAAGGTGCGGTCGTGAGGTTGTTACGACCGTGCCAGAACATCAGAGGCAACAGTAACGCCGACGACAGCGCCAGCGTCTTCATAACCATACCGGCCACCTGTACACTTGCACCCGCGCGCGCTCCGAAAGAATTTAATACGCAGAGCAGCGCGATCAGAATAATGGCCGATCCACCTTCCCAAACCGGCAACGAAACGTTTCCGGGTGGCGGAACAAGTTGCGCAAAATAAATGCCGAACGTAAAACTGATCGCAGCCGCCGCGCCCGATCGAATCAGAAACGAATCTGTCCAGGCGAAAAGGAACCCGAACATCGGCCCCATAGCAGCGCGAATGTAAGCGTAACCACCGCCAGCTTCCGGCAACATCGCGGAGAGTTCCGAAAAAGTGAGGACACCAGCTAGGGCGATGGCTGCGCCGATGAACCAAATGCCCAGTGCTCCGGCCAGAAAAGGTACACGTTGCGCAATGACTGAAGGAACAAGAAAGATGGAGGCACCGATGGTTCCACCAATCACCACGCCCATCGCTTGCCATGCACTTAAAACTGCCGGGAGGCGCTTTACCATTCGGTGATGCTCGTTTTCACGGTTGACCATTCCTTGCTTCGCGGGTCAACGAGTTCGAAGTGCCCGGCGCGTCCAATTTGATCAGCTTGGCGTTTCGCGATTTGCCTGGCGAAGCGTTCGCTCATTTCGAATGGGCACGATGTCTCGGAAGTGCCGTGTACGAGTCGCTGCGGCGTTTTCATAGGAAGCAATTCGATGGGCGATGCCGTATCGTAATGTTTGGGCACTTGTGTGGGCGTCCCTCCCATGAGTTGTTCCACTACTGTATCGCTCAGCTTCAACTCCCACGCGCGGCGCAAATCGCACACGCCTGCAAGTGCCGTCACTCCGCGCAAGCCAATGTTCTGGGCGGCGAGCCAGAGAGCCAGTTGACCACCGGCCGAGTGCCCGGTGGCGACAACGCGGTTCAAGTCTAGATTGTATTTCGATGCGAGTTTAGGCACGTATTGCGCGCCAGCAAGAACATCGTCCATGGTCCCCGGCCATCCGCCACCGGGCTTCACCCAGCCGGCGATATTCCAGATTCCAAGTCGCGTAGCCCGCCTTCGTAAGAGCAGCACACATATGTCCGGCGTGAGTCAGATCGTAGGCAGCCCGCCAGTAGCCTCCATGGATACAGATAGCGACCGGAAATGGGCCCCTGCCTTTTGGCATACGCAGATCGCCGAACTGACTCGTGTTGCTTTCCCCAAGCTAAGCGCGCATCGGCTTTGGGCGGTGGCAGTTTCCAGGATGCTTTGCATTATAGGAACCAGCGCCATGGCTTTGCCGGCGGCCGCTTCGCTGCGTTGCGCGGCGTCCATGAATGCGAAGATTTCCAGCGTGACTTCGTTCGGCACGGGCGGTTTTTTGGTTCCATGAAGGTGACGATCTCTTTCACCAGCGGGACGTAATCAACGGGAATTTCGGGAGTCGCAGCAGCTTGTTCTTCTTGAGAAACACCACAGCGCCGAATTTGCCATACGGGCGTTGCAGATGAACGGTGCCGAGCCGGCCGTCTTTCCAGCGGCCGACGAGAACATCTTCATCGCCTGATTTAGTGGCGCTCACTTCGACACAGCCCGGCCCCAAGCAGCGTGTAAATCATTTCCACCGCGTGGATCCCATACCAAGTCATTTCGAGTTTATGATGCGATTCAATCGGCCCCGGTCCCCAAACCATGGCTCCCACCGTATCGGGGCTGACCAACTCCGCGGTCCGCCATAACGCAAAGAGGATGAACTGAACCAAGGCACGTTCTTCTCTTTTGCCAGTTGGGCGATGGCTTTGGCGTCTTCCACCGTTGATGCCAGTGGCTTGTCAATAAAGACCGGCTTGCCGCACTGAACCGCCTCGCGGAACTGAGCCAGGTGCGGACGGCCATCGACGCTTTCAAGCAAAATGCCATCGACCAGCGGGCAGAGATCGGAGATCTTATCGACAATCTTCACGCCCCAGTTGTCTTTCAAATCGTTGGCGTATTTGTCCACCCGGCTTGCACTTTCTTCGATGTCCGGGCTGCCGCCCTTGTAAGCCGCGACTACTTGAGCTCGGTGATGATCCCATTTCGTTGAGCGTTTTGGTGAACGCCGCAGCGTGTGAAGTGTCGGTGCCGATGATGCCGAACCGGAGAGTGCAGCGAGAACTGGCAGAAGAGAAAATGTCATTCCTTGAAGTTTACGAATTCCCAAGGGGAGACTTCGCTGCCGCGCGGAATGGGCACTTCGATCAGGACCGGGGCAGCAGCTTGAAAGCCTCGCTCAGCACTGGTTCCAGAGCTTGCGGCGACTCAACGCGGTGCGCTGTGACCCCGAACGATTGAGCCAATTTGACGAAGTCAGGATTTTGCAACTCGGAGCACATGATGCGGTGATCGAAGCCCATGTCTTGATCTCGCCTCACATTGCCAAACGCATTGTTGTTGAAGACCAAAGTAACGAGGTTGATTTTTTCCTGGACAGCGGAGGCGAGTTCTTGCAGGCCGAAGAGGAAGCCGCCGTCGCTGCTGGCGCAGACAACGGCCTTTTCAGGGTTGGCTATTTTGACACCTAAGGCTGTGGGAAAACCATAGCCAAGAGTGCCGGAGAAAGCTTCGCTGATATAGGTGCGCGGCTCATAGACGGGAAACGCATACCAGGAGGCGAAGCCGATTTGGTTGACTTCGCGGACAAAGAAACCGTCGCGCGGCAGAACGCGGCGAATCACTTCGAGATAACTCACCATCGGCTGGATTTTTTGAAAGGCTCGGTCGGCCAGTGCTTTGGCGCCGGCAATAGAGGCCGCGTTGATTGGTTGATTTGGGCGGAAGGCTTGAGCGAGAGAGCTTGCAAGGCTACTGCTGAATCGCCGACAACCGCGACATGCGGCGTCAGGCGATTCATCTCTTCCGCGTCAATATCGATGCGGATCAAGAGCGGCTTATCTTCGGCTACGTTCTGATATTGCAGGTAGTTCCTGCCCCAGTGCATGTACGGAAGTTCAAGACGGGAACCGATGCCGAGCAGAACATCCACCTGCGGGTAGAGGCGCGAAGCCGCGTAGTTAGAAAGACCGAGTGGGTGATCTTCGGCGACGATACCGCGACCGCCGCGAAAACTGGTGACGGGCGCATCTAAAGCCTCGGCCAAGGCAAGTACTTCTTTGGCGGCGTGTTGGGCTCCACTGCCAACCATGATCATTGGCCGTTTGGCCGTTGCCAGAAGCTTGGCGGCTTGTTCGACTGGTTCCGTTTTTGGAGGATCGACCCGAGCGCGCGTTGCTTCCGGAACGGCTTCGCTGCTGGCCAGAACATCCCAAGGGATCTGAACGGCCACTGGTCCACGGCGGCCACTCAGCATTTGGCGAAAGGCTTCATTCATGACGGCAGGCACGTCGGCGGCGCGGTCAATCTTCTCGGCCCACTTCACGAACGAGCGAAGCGTGGTGAGTTGGTCGGGCATCTCGTGCAAATGTCCGCGGCGCTTTCCGATGAACGGAGTTGGGACATCGCTGGTAATGCAAAGAACCGGGGCGTTGGCCGACCAAGCGGTGTTGAGGGCCGCGCCCGCATTAAGGACGCCAGGGCCGGGCACAACCGTAAACACTCCGGGCTGACCTGTCGATTGGGCGAAGCCATAAGCCATGTAGGCGCAGCCTTGTTCATGCCGCGAAGCTACGGTGCGGATGGCCTGCTTACGCTTGTAGAGCGCATCGAACAGCGGATACATCTGAACGCCCGGCAGCCCAAACACGGTGTGGACGCCGTTCGCTTCAAGCGAGGCCACAAGAGCCTCGCCCGCAGTCATGATGGTCAACATCTCGCCTTATTGTCTAACAATCAGATAGCCAGTTTTAACCTTTCGCGAGCGGCCCAATCTCGCAAGAGCTGAAGCGGCTTGCCGGAAGCTAAACGATTCGCGCGACCTCGCGCTTGCACGATGACGTGGCGCTTTGGATCGATTTCAATGGTTAGCACGTGGTGAACCTTTTCGCCACGGCTGAAGCGGAGCGACCAGACGCGGGACATCCCTAATTGGCAGCGGAGCGAATAGCTTGCTACGCAGTGGTGAAGGGCAGAACCTTCGATGCGGAGTTGAGGCTGCCATTGGTCAGTTCAATCATCTGCCAGCGTTTCGGCGGTGACTCATCGTCGGGGCCAGGTCTCCTCGAGCAGCATCGGTTGAAATGGAGAGGGTGTCCATGAGAAGCCGGCACCTCCTAAGCTGAGGCTGCGATGCCAATATTCGCATCAGCGAGAGCATGGAGTTTACGGTTCGACCTTTCATGGAGAACGACGGTGTGCGGCCACGTGTCATCGCCTGGATAAAATCGATCATGGGAGCGATTTTCGCCGGTTGGTTCGCCCGGCATTCGCGATTAAGAAGTGCCAGACCGTGCGCCAGAATCCGCCATCTGCCAGGTCGGTGGCTAAGCTCGTGGACAAAACGACCTGGACGAGTTCGGCTGTCGCACCGAGCGCGAGAAGTTCGGCACGACGCATAGCGGGCGCGAGGGCCAAATGATCGGGTGATGGGAGAAAGATGCGTTCCATCTTGCGAGTCATCCTGATGGGCAAGTTAAGCATTCGAAAGCTGACTCCGGAGCCGTGCGTAATGAACCAGCTGCGTTTTTTGTCGGCGGCAGGATCATCGGTGGCATACCAAGATGACGAAAGAAAGAATGGAACCTCATACTTGCAGACAAGATGATTCGCCAGCGACGACACAGCTACACGCCAGGACGATGTGGTACCCAACCACTCGCCTAGAGGCCGATATTGGGCGCTTTCGAAGCGCGCTAAATGAATAAGCGCTTCGACAGCGGGATGATAGCCGTTGACAACGGCGGCGTTTCAGGACCCGGCGGCCTGATGACGAACATAGTGCAGCAGCTCGTGAAATTTTGCCGCGACGCGCGCGTCCGCGGCGAGCCGAATATACGCATGATGAATAGCGCAGTCGGTCTTAAGCTTGTGATACCGAACGGAACGTTCAGACCAAGACATGGACTTCTCCTATTAGTTTTTCTAGAACTGGACTCGTGAGAACAAACGAAAACACGACTCGTGAGTCGCGTTGTGTTCGCTTTTGAGATTGAGAACTAGCTAATGGAGAAGAACATGGCAGTTCCATCATAGATCAAGACGAACTGATTCGTCAACGGGTATGTATCGCCTACGTTGAGATAGTGGACCAGTCGAGGTCAAAGCGCGCGAGATACT
>CAWJBS010000132.1:0-12976 GCA_963840845.1 Bryobacterales bacterium | reverse complement strand
TAACCTGACTGATCCAGCGCTGCAAATAGACGGGGCAATTGACCACCTTCACGTCTGCTGCCGCTTGCTCGGAAATATATTGAACTGCTTTTCGATCTACCAACGTCACTTCGCTCAAATCGATATAGACACGCCGGTGCGCTTCCCGCGCCTCAACAATGGAATGTTCCAAGTCGGCAATCGCCGCTTCACTTAACTTGCCGTTCAGCAGCAAGGTGACCGAATGTTCGTTCGGATGCTCCGCGCTCACAATCTTGTAATGCGGCTCCAGCATGTTAATCTCCTGCCGCCGGCGAGGGCATGGGAGTTAACACAGGAGAGCCACCGCGCACCCTGCGCAGGAAGCGGGCGAGTCGATCCATATAGAGATAGATGACTGGCGTGGTGAAGAGCGTGAGCGCCTGACTGACGATCAAGCCGCCCACAATGGTGATACCAAGCGGCCGACGTAACTCGGCGCCCGTTCCCGTGCCTAAGGCGAGAGGCAAACCGCCCAATAGCGCGGCCATTGTCGTCATCATGATAGGCCGAAAACGCAAGATGCATGCCTGGAATACCGCTTCTTCGGGCGGCTTATGTTTCATATGCGTTCAGCAGCCAGGGCGAAATCGATCATCATGATGGCGTTCTTCTTCACGAGTCCTACAGAGAATGATGCCGATGATGGCGATCACGCTGAGATCGTTCTTGGTGATCAGAAGTGCCAGTAGCGCTCCGACGCCTGCCGAAGGCAAGGTGGAGAGAATCGTGATTGGGTGAATCAGACTCTCGTACAAAATGCCAAGTACGATGTAGACTGCCGCCGAGAGCCGACGCGATGAAGATTGGCTGTGAACTCGAGCGAAGCTTGGAACGCTTGCGCTGTTCCGGTGAAGTTGGTGTTGATGGTCGTGGGTATGCCTGCGTTTTGACCGCTTTCGTGGATAGCGGTTACCGCGTCTCCGAACGACACGCCCGGCGCTAAATTGAATGATATCGTGACTGACGAGAAGACATCCGCGAATGATTGACCGTTAGGGCGGCCGTGGATGGGCGCGGCTGGTGAAGGCTGCTAACGGTACTGCGACGCCGCTCGTAGAGGGCACGTATACCTGATTGAGCCCTTCAGGTGTTTGCGAGAAAACGGGGTCCACTTCCATGACCACGTAATACTGGTTGAACGGCGAATATGTGCGCGCGACTTCCCGCTCACCGAACCCATCATAGAGAACGTTGTCGATCGCGCTCGCGGTGATGCCGAGCCGCGCAGCGGTTGGTCGATCGATGTTTAATCCGGCTTCCAGACCATTGTTTTGCTGGTCGCTCACCACATCGGTCAGTTGCGGCATCCGCTTCATAATATTTGTCACATACCGGCGCCCACTTCGTAAGATCTTCCAGCTTGTCGCTTTGTAGAGTGTATTGGTACTGAGCTGCGCTCTGACGTCCGCCCACGCGCAAGTCTTGCGCGGATTGCAGAAAGCAGAGCTGATTCCGGGAATGGAGTTCAGCTTCGGACGCAGACGGGTAATAACCTGGTCGGCAGTGGCTTTGCGTTCGCGTTCCCCAAGGCTTCAGGGTCATGAAGCAGCGGCCCGTGTTCATGGTGGTTCCACCGCCGCCGCCGCTGAAGGCCTGCACGGTCTCACGTCCGGATCTTGCTGGGCGATTTTCGATAGGCGGTGATCTTGCCCTGCATCGCCTGGAAAGAAATACTCTGATCTCCGATGAAATTACCGTTCAAGCGGCCCGTATCTTGTTGCGGAAAGAATCCTTTCGGCACGATATAGAACAAATAAATGTTGAACGCAAGCGTGGCCATCGCGATCAGCAGCACAAAGGCCGAATTGCGTAACACCCAGCGAAGCATGCGTTCGATATATGCACTCAAGATGAACTCAAAAATACCTTCGGTCTTCTGATACAACCAGCCGTGATCCCTTTCCTCTCTTAAGATGACGCGCACACATGGTGGGCGTGGCGGTGAGAGACACAATCATGGAAAGACAATGGTGACCGACAGGGTGATGGCAAATTGCCGGAACAAGCGCCCCACCACGCCGCCCATCAGCAGAATGGGGATGAACACGGCCACCAGCGAAATACTGATAGAAAGCACGGTAGGCCCAATTTCAGCCGCTCCGCGCAGGGCCGCTTCCATGCTGTTTAAGCCTTGTTCTCGAAAACGGGTGATGTTTTCCAAAACAACGATGGCGTCATCTACTACAAAGCCGCTGGAAATCGTGAGCGCCATTAACGATAAGTTGTCAATGCTGAACCCAAACAGATACATCACGCCGCAGGTGCCGATGATGGATACGGGAACGGCCACACTCGGAATCAGGGTGGCGCGCGCTTCCCGCAAGAATACGAACACAACCATGATGACCAGGAATACTGAAATCATCAAAGACCGTTCCACGTCATGCACCGATGCGCGAATCGTAATCGTTTGATCTAAGGTAACTGTGAGTTTGATGGATTGGTCAATAGCTGCGTTCAACTGAGGTAACGCCGCGCGAACGCCGTCCACTGTGTCGATGATGTTAGCGCCCGGCTGGCGAAATATAATGATGAGCGCCGCTGGGTCGCCATTGGCCAAGCCCAACGAACGGACAGTTTGCACCGAATCCGTCACGGTCGCCACGTCGCTTAACCTCACCGCGGCGCCGTTCTGATATTTAACTAAGATCGGCTGATAATCGACCGCGTGCAAAAGCTGGTCGTTGGCGGTGATCATCCAATCGTGCAAACGGTCCGAGAAGGTACCCTTAGCTTGGTTGGCCGTCTGTGCCGCCACAGCGGTCCTGACTGCCTCCAGGCTGAGTCCATAGTGGTTGATCTGCGTAGGATTGAGGTCAATTCTGACCGCTGGCGCCGAACTGCCGCCCACCATCACTTGTCCCACACCGCGTATTTGCGAAATGCGCTGCATGAGAATTGTTGACGCCGCATCATACAGTTGTGGCGGCTTCAGCTTTCTGGAGGTGAGCGCAATAATCATGATGGGCGCGTCGGCGGGGTTCACCTTGCGGTAAGTCGGGTTTCCCGGCAGGTTCGCGGGCAGATAGCCGCGGGCCGCGTTGATAGCCGCTTCCACGTCGCGCGCCGCCGCGTCAATATTGCGGCTCAAATCAAACTGTAAAGTGACGCTCGTTTGTCCCAGCGAACTCGAAGACGTCATCTCCGTGACGGCAGCGATTCGTCCGAACTGACGTTCTAAGGGCGTCGCCACCGATGAGGCCATGATTTCCGGACTGGCGCCGGGCAGGGAAGCCTGCACCGACACTGTCGGAAAGTCGACCTGAGGCAAGGGCGAAACAGGTAGAAGGTTGAACGCCACCGCGCCTGCCAAACCAATCGCTATGGTGAGCAGCGCGGTAGCAACAGGCCTATGAATAAAGGGTGAAGAGAGACTCATGGTTAGTCCCCCTGCGCCGGCGAATGCTCGAGCGACGCTTGTTCGTCGGCATTGCTGCCGGCGAATCTGCGTGCAATGCCGTCAAAGAACAGGTAAATGACCGGCGTTGTATAGAGTGTCAGTAATTGACTTAATAACAACCCGCCAATAATGGTGATGCCCAACGGCCGACGTAACTCCGATCCCGTGCCATGCCCAAACGCCAGCGGCACAGCGCCGAGCAAAGCGGCCATGGTAGTCATCATGATGGGCCGGAATCGCAGGAGGCAGGCCTGATAGATGGAGTCATAGGGCGACTTACCTTCCTTGCGTTCCGCTTCCAGTGCGAAATCGATCATCATGATCGCATTCTTCTTCACAATGCCAATGAGCAGAACAATGCCAATAATGGCGACCACGGTCAGTTCCTGCTTGCAAACCATCAGCGCCAACAAGGCGCCGACGCCGGCAGACGGCAAGGTCGACAGAATGGTGATGGGGTGAATGTAGCTTTCATACAAAACGCCCAAGACAATGTAAACGGTCACCAGCGCCGCCAAAATCAATAACGGCTCGTTGGTGAGCGATGCTATAAAAGCTTGCGCCGTTCCTTGGAACGCAGCCTGCATGGCCGGCGGCGTGGGCAGATCTTTTTCAATCTGTTTGATCGCGTCTACCGCTTCCCCAAGCGAAGCATTAGGCGCCAGGTTGAACGATATGGTGGTAGCCGGAAACTGTCCGATGTGACTGATCAGGATAGGAATGGAAGTCGCTTGGTAGGTAGTGAACGCGCTCATGGGTACTGCCGATCCCGTAGTCGATCTCAAGTAGATATTTTGCAGATCGATCGGGTTAACGCGCAGCGCCGGCGGCACTTCCATGATGACGTGGTATTGATTCAACTGCGTGAAGAGAGTCGAGATTTGTCTTTGTCCGAAAGAATCGTACAAAGTGTTATCGATCACGGACGGAGTGATACCTAAACGGCCTGCGGTTTGCCGGTCAATATTGATCGACATTGCCTTGCCATTGGTTTGCAAATCATTGGCCACGTCTGCTAGTTGGGGCAACTCCTTGAGCCGTGCGGTAAATTTGGCCGCGTAAGAATTTAACTCCGTGGCGTTCGGATCTTCCAGGCTGTATTGAAATTCCGTGCGGCTGACAATATCTTCCACCGTCAAATCCTGCACCGGTTGCATGTACAACGTGATCCCCTCAATTTTGGCCAGTTCCGGTTGGAGGCGGCGGATAATATCCGACGCGCTGCCGTTGCGCTGCTCAACGGGCTTCAGGTTGATTTGCACGCGCCCCGAATTGAGAGTCGTATTCGTCCCATCCACGCCGATGAAAGACGATAGACTGTCAACCGCCGGATCTTTCAAAATCACGGTTGCTAGTTTCTGCTGCAATTGCGTCATCTCAGCGAAGGAAACTCCTTGGTCCGCTTCGGAAACGCCTTGAATTTCTCCCGTGTCTTGCACCGGGAAAAATCCCTTGGGAATGATGATGTACAGATAAACGGTCAGTGCCAAAGTAGCGGCGGCAACCAGCAAGGTGATACCGCGGAAGCGCAAAACAACTTCTAGTGTTCTGCCGTAAAACGCAATAATGTTTTCAAAAACAGTTTCAGAAGCTTTGTAGAGCCTGCCCTCGGTGCCTTTTTTCTTATGGCGCAGAAGTTTCGCGCACAACATGGGTGTGAGCGTTAACGAAACCACGGCCGAAATGATAATCGTCACCGCTAACGTCACGGCGAATTCGCGGAACAAACGGCCGGTGATATCTCCCATGAACAGCAAAGGAATGAGCACGGCAATCAGCGAGACAGTCAGCGAAATAATAGTGAACCCAATCTGCTCCGCGCCCTTTAAGGCGGCTTGCAGCGGCGATTCGCCCTCTTCCACATACCGCATGATGTTTTCAATCATCACGATGGCGTCATCTACCACGAATCCGGTTGAAATTGTGAGCGCCATCAGGGTGAGGTTATTCAAGCTATAACCGAGCATGTACATAACGGCGAACGTGCCCACCAAGGAAAGAGGCACCGCGACGCTGGGAATGAAGGTTGCGGCCAAATTTCGCAGGAATACGAAAATCACCATCACGACGAGGGCAATACAAATCAACAACTCCACTTCCACGTCTTCCACTGATGCACGAACCGTTATCGTTCTGTCGCTCAGCGTTGCCACGTTAATGGCGGCCGGTATGGTGTTCTTCAGTTTTGGCAGCAGAGCGTTGATGCGGTCTACCACCTGAATGATGTTGGCCCCCGGCTGGCGCTGAATGTTTACGATAACGGCGGGCGTTTCGTTGCGCCACGCGGCGAGTTTCTCATTCTCAATTCCGTCTACCACGGCCGCTACGTCTTTCAGCTTGACCGGCGCACCGTTCTTATAGGCCACTACAACGTCGTTATAATCTTTGGCGGTGAGCAACTGATCGTTGGCGTTAATTTGAAAATCTTGCCGCGGACCGTCGAAACTTCCTTTGGCCGCGTCCAAGCTGGTAGCCGAAAGTGCCGTACGCAAGTCCTCCATGCCGAGGCTGTAGGAAGCCAGTTGCGATGGGTTCACCTGAATACGTACCGCAGGTTTTTGACCGCCGCTAATGGTAACCGCGCCAACGCCGGTGAGCTGGGCAATTTTTTGCGCCAAACGCGTATCGGCATAGTCCTCCAGTTGGTTCAGCGGCATGTTGTTCGCGGTCAGTGCGAGCGTAAGAATGGGGGCGTCGGCTGGGTTGGTCTTACTGTAAATAGGCGGTAACGGGAGGTCGCTCGGCAGGAACGTTTGCGCCGCATTGATCGCCGCCTGTACTTCCTGCTCAGCTACGTCAATGTTCAGACTTAACGCAAACTGCAGAGTAATGACAGAAGCGCCTTCGGAACTCGTCGAGCGCATTTGATTCAGACCCGGCACTTCGCCTAACTGGCGTTCCAGCGGGGCGGTGATGGCCGAAGCCGTCACTTCCGGACTGGCGCCGGGGTAGAACGTCACGATCTGCATCGTGGGGTAATCGACCTCTGGCAATGCCGATACGGGCAACTGCTTATACGCCACAATGCCCACCAGCAGAATGGCGGCCATCAACAGCGAAGTGGCAACCGGCCGTAGAATAAACGGTCTGGACGGACTCATTGCTGCTTATGCCCCTTGTGTCCACTGTGCGGAGCCGTTGTGTCCGTTGATGCCGCGTCTGGGGCTCCCGCTGATCCGCTCCTTGGTTGGCGCACGACCACCTTCGTTTTGTCTTGCAGTTTGTCGAAGCCGTCGGTGACCAAGGTGTCGCCCGGTTGCACGCCGGTGACGGCGGCTTGCATGCCGTCCGTGGTCAAAATGGTAACCGGGCGGCTCATTACCGTGCTCGAATCCGGGTCGATAACGTAGACATAGGATGCGTCGTTGTTGCGCTGCAGGGCGGCGGTCGGAATCAGGTTTGCGTCTTTGATCGTTTTCACTAACAGCCGAGCGTTGACAAATTCGTTTGGAAATAGGCGCAAATCGCTGTTTGCGAATTGCGCGCGCACTTTGACGGTGCCGGTGCCTGGATCAATCTGATTGTCTAATGTAAGAAGCCTTCCTTCCGCCAGTAGCGTGCTGTTGTTGCGGTCTAACGCTTCGACCTTGAGTGTATTGCCCGCTCTCATCTGAGCTGCCACATCGGAAATGTGATCCTCCGCCATGGGGAAGATCACAGTGATTGGCTGTAATTGCGTGATTGTTAGTAGCGGCGCCGTTCCATTGGCCGGAACAATGTTGCCCGGGTCGACCTGGCGCAGGCCAACGCGGCCATCAATCGGGGAAATAATTTTCGTATAGTCAACGTTCACTTTGGCGGCATCGACGTTGCCTTGATCGAGCTTCACAGTACCTTCGTCCTGGTTCACTGTGGCTTGTTGTGTGGCCAGGGTTTGTTCGGGAATGGCATGCTGTTCGAAGGCCGACTGGTAGCGAGCCAGATCGGTGTGGGCGTTTTTCAGCAAGGCTTGGTCGCGCTGTAGCTGCCCCTCTGCTTGTTCCAAAGCCGCCTCATAAGGCCGCGGGTCGATCACAGCCAACACGTCGCCTTTATGCACCATCTGTCCTTCGCGGTAGGAGACCTGCATGAGCTGGCCGGCTACTCTGCTGGTGATGGAGACGGTATAGATGGGTGTAACTGTGCCGAGAATATCGCTGATGTACACGCCCATATCGCCTTGCTTCACCTTCTCGGCCGACACGGGAATCGGGCCGCCCATTCCTTTGCCGCCCTTCTTGCCGCCGGCCTTCGGCGCATTGTCTGTTGCCGTAGCGCTGCCGTTCTTTGACAAGTAATAGCCGCCAGCCGCAAGTGCCGCCAGCACAATGATCCAGACGAGCCAGTGCCTCTTTGGTTTCTGCTCGTTTGGGCTACCGGTGGTATTCAGCTTTGCCGTGTCGGGACTAAAAGTGACATTCGATTGGGAACTCATAATAAAGGGCCAGTTTTGAATATGCGGCAAATGAATGCGAGTCGCCACTGCCAAAAGCACCGCTTCCCTCTATGCCATTCGGCATAGTACGAAACACGAACTGCTTAGTTGTGAGAAACTGTTGTGTTTGTATATGAGCCAGTTTGTTAATGCATTGCCCGGCGTCCCAGACGTCGAATCGCCCTTATTCGACCGTCTTTTTCGCGAGAAAAATGTTTCCGATCAAACCCGCCAGTTGGCGCAGACGCTACGCCGCGACGGGTATGTGGTCATCGATTTTCCCGACGCCGATTTCCACCAACATGCCGACACGATCATCCAAACGTTGGATAGCCGCTATGACTGGGAGGGTTGGCGCAACGGCACAATCGATAGCTTGCGCGTGCAAGACGGCTGGCAAGACGTACCGGAGGTG
The DNA here is from genome assembly GCA_963840845.1 of Bryobacterales bacterium. Lineage (GTDB taxonomy): Bacteria > Acidobacteriota > Terriglobia > Bryobacterales > Bryobacteraceae > Bog-105. The sequence goes on along the minus strand of CAWJBS010000132.1, from coordinate 4,726 downwards.
AAAGACATCGCGTGCAATCCAACCATTTTACAGCTACTGACGGACCTTTATGGCCGCCGCGCCTTTCCGTTTCAAACACTAAACTTTCCGGTTGGCACGCAGCAGCATTTTCACACCGATAGCATTCATTTTAGTTCGTGTCCGGAACGCTTTATGGCCGGTGTGTGGGTTGCGTTGGAAGACATCGATTCCGACAACGGCCCTCTGATCTACTATCCCGGTTCCCATGCGCTACCTATCTATACGAATGAACATCTGGGAGTGACACCTAATTTTGCCAATGGTAATTATTCGAAGCACTACAGCGCTTTTGGTACGGCGTGGCAGCAAATTGTAGAAGCGTTAAACCTCAAGCCCCTGGAATTTCATGCTAAGAAAGGCCAAGCGCTGATCTGGGCGGCCAACCTGCTGCACGGCGGCGCGGCCCAAAAGAATCGGCAGCGCACTCGCTACAGCCAGGTGACCCATTATTTCTTCGAAGGCTGCACCTATTACACGCCGCTACACTCAGTCCCGCTGCTGGGACCCATTTTCTACCGCGACATTGTGGATATCTCCACAGGCCAAAAAATGCCGAACGTCATATCCGGTCAAGAAGTAGAGAAACGGCAGCGCAATCACGCTAAAGATATGATGTACCCGGAGTCTTTTTTGCCCACGGATTTCGATGCCGAAGCTTACTTGAACGCCAATCCAGACGTGCGCGCTGCTAAGGCCGACCCGCTCGGCATTGGTTGACTTATGGATTTAAAGAAGGACGTCCGCTCCGTTAGCGTGCCCGTGGCTTACCAAGCCGATGGAATATCATTGAAGATTGGCCCCGGTTGGTGCAGCCTTGACGAGTTGTCCTAAGTGTAATTCGACGTACGCGTCGGACTTCACCCACTGTCCGAAGGACGGGGCTCTACTTGCTCGTTCCGACCTCTGGAATCGCGGCAGCGTGATTCGCGGCAAATACGAGATTCTGGAAACTATTGGTTCGGGTGGCATGGCAACGGTTTATAAAGCACGCCACGTCCATTTTCGAGAATTACGGGCCCTTAAAGTCATCGATATCGGTATCGGCGCCGACCAGAGTTTCGTAAAGCGGTTCACGCAGGAAGCGGTGCTAACGCGTCGGCTGCAACACCCCAACATTGTTCGGGTGGATGATATCGATACCGCCGAAGATGGACGCCCGTTCATGGTGATGGAACTCGTAGAGGGCGTCTTGTTGAGTGAAGCGCTCAAGAGTGGCGATACCTCCCACGGACGAGGTTCTTTCCATCGTCCGACAAGTGGCCGAAGCGCTGGCGATGGCGCACGGCCTAGGCATGGTGCATCGCGACATCAAGCCGAGCAACATTATGCTGCAAGTTACTGCTACCGGACTGCAGCCGAAGGTGCTCGATTTCGGAATTGCGAAAGTGCGCGAATCTCGCCATTTCGATTCGACACGCGGCGGCTTTTCTACTCTCACTGCCGTCGATATGGTCATCGGAACGCCGGCGTACATGTCGCCGGAGCAGGCGATGGGCAAACGCGCCGACGAAATTGACGGACGTGCGGATCTATATTCGCTCGGCACCGTGATGTACCAAATGCTGGCGGGACGGTTGCCCTTTTCCGAAGTATCGAATTTGGAATACATGCTGGCGCAGATCAACACGCCTCCTATTCGGCTTCATCAGTTGCGCCCCGATTTGCCCGACGATATTTGTGCTCTGGTCATGTCGTGTCTTGAAAAAGATCGCAGCCTTCGACCTCAGACCTGTGGCGAATTTATCGCTGTGCTGGATTTAGCGGAAAAGCGTTCGCCCCGCAGCCAGCAGCCTCCGGTGTCTCCGCCGAGGCGTGCCCCCGTCCGGGAGGAATCTCCAACGGCGCGATATCGCCGTTGAGCCGGTAAGCGCGGTGGTTGAGCATCTTCACGAGACGTTGAATTCGGAGCCTGCTCCGGTTGTTGCTCCGCCTCTGCCAGAACCGCTTCCGCCTCAACAGCCGCCTGCAAAAATAGTCGCTACGGCGCCAGCTAAGTCGGATACTTATGAGCGCGAAGATGTGCCGGGGGAGGCGCCTCATCGGAAGACTCCTGTTATTTGGGTTTCGGGAGTGGCAGTATTAGCCCTTCTTGCTTTCGGACTCAGTCGATTGCCGTCTCACAGTGCCGCGTCTCCGGCAGTGGTTCAAACACCCAAGGCTGTTCCGGCAGAACACCCGTCTACGGCGCCGCAACCCGATCCCATTCCGCCTCCGACGACAGGTAACGCTGGAAAGCCTTCTGACAAGTTGCCTGAGCCGGTTCCCATTGTCGCGGACACGACTCAGCCAGCGCCGGTTTTGCCTACGCCTGCGCCCTCTAAGACGCCGCAGACGCAGTTGCAGGTGACGGTAACCTCCCCTCAAGCTAAAGACGTGCCTCAAGTGTCAGTTCCCAAACTGATATCGCGGACGCCCAGCCGACCTCTAGTTTTCCCAGACACGGCGCCGGCGGTGGCCTCCATCAAGCCGCCCGCCATTGGCGAGCCCATTCCTCCCAATCAGTTGATCGCCCCTGAAATCGCGGCAAATGGTTTTGAAAGTCGGGAAATAGCGCGGCCAAAATCGCCGAACACCATGACCTTCCCCTCCGGTGCAGGTGGCATGATCCAGGGCGTGATTCTCTCACGGAACGGAAATTCGCTGCGTGTTCGAAGCACGGCGAACTCCGTCGGAATTGTCGAACTTGACGATCACACGCGCATCCTCAGCAAGGATTCATTTGTTTTTCACAAAAATCAAATGAGCGTGGAGGGACTCATGTCCGGCTACCATATTGAAGCGAATGGCAAAGGCACGGCACAAGGCTCGCTACTAGCCGAAAAAATCATTTTCGATAATGCGGTTTCTGTAGAAGGAGATTGGACCTCGCAATCGAGCAAAGAAAATGTTCAACTTCATCTTTCGAAAGAAGGGCGCATTCTTCAAGGCTTTATGACGGTGAGGTTCAAGGACGCGGCTGCGATCCGTCTGGATTTCAAGCCGGCCGACGTGGCGGACGGAAGATTATTCTGGACGGCTTCAGATGGCAGCGACGGCACTGTTTCGGTTAAATTGACCGACACCAACAAACTGCGCGTGGAATGGCGTACGACGAAGACTTCTGCACAAGGGCTTGCATCCGGCGTCGCGACACTTACAAGGCGATAAGAACGGTCGATTTCTAAAAAACGTAGGAAAGCCCAACTAGGGGAGCTATCTTTTGAGTTAGCCCAGCCTTTGTAAATGTGTAAACCACGTTGGCAGTGAAAAGCAGCCGGTTAAAGGCGGCAATTTTCACTCCAGCGGCGCCGGCGCTCGTATTATAAACGTGCGCGCCGACCGGTGCAACACCGCTGAATGTTCCCTGCGGCCCTGTGCCTGTTTGAAGTTGAAAACGCTTGGCGTTAACGAATTCCTGTCCAAGATAATCGAGCGAAAAGGCGACGTATTTTGAGAAGGGAAGATCAGACCCTGCCGAAAAAATAGCAAATCCAGGTAAGCGTCCCTTCGTGCCAAGCGTCGGATCGCCAGCCAGTATGGACGTACCGTTCCATTGATAGCCCAAATTCACGTGCGGCGTGAGCCAGCCTTCGCGTACTGAGATGGCGAAGAGAGGTTTCAATCCGATCGTCCCCGACCCAAGAAAATTGCTAGCGTCGCCGGTGGGTAGACGAACGTCCGTCAACAAAGCGATACTGACCGTATCAGTGTGATAAACGTTCTCCTTGAAGCGCAGAGTGACGTCGCCAATCCCGGATGCGGTGCTCTTGCTTGGATCCCAATAAAGGTCACCCTGAGAGGTGCTCTGGTTGTTGGAAAATTCGCGAACTACGCTTGTACCCGGGTTCTTCGGATCAAAGTAGTTTCCATAAACTGGACCGTAAGGGCCGGGACCGCCGCTGCTGCAACAATAACCGTTGGCGTCCCCGGACGAACTCGGAATCAATATTGGCTGGCCGTTAGTTACGCGATGAATGGTGGCCGACCGAGTTCACGTTAAAAGTGAATTGCTCAAAAGGAACAGCTACCGAGACATCGAGCCGATTGGTCAGTCCATATGTTGCGAAGGCCGTCAATATGTCCGGCTTAATCTGCGCGGAGTTCTCCGTGGAGAAGGCTTCATAGCCCAAGTACGGGTTGCCGGCGCGACTGGCTGGAGGAACCGGATATGCCGGGGATTTCCTTCAAGTTGATTCCGTCCAGGCTCGTGAAATTGTCCCGTTGATACATGGTGCCGAAGGCGAACTTATGGCGGCCAATCGTCTCTCCACGTTCTGTCATGACCGGACCCAGGCTCTGTGAGGTGCGCGTGTATAAGTCAGCCTGCGGATCGTATTGATATACGAAGCCAGACGCTGGGTTGGCTAAGGCCGGTACGCTGAGTTGGGTAGCGGAGGCCGCGACGAAACCCGCTTGAAACGACAAGTTGAAATGCCCCGCTATTCCGGGGTTGGGTAAAACGAGGCCGTATGGTCCGTATAGATTTGGGACAGCGCAAAGGAGATTGCTCTTGCCGCTGCAGCCGTTCGACACTAGCGTGCTGGCGAGGCCTGGCACGCTGAAATGGACCGTTTGAGAAAAAAGTGTTTCAGAGCCAAGCGTAAAGAGAAAGAAAATAGCGAGCGATGAAGGTCTTATCATGAAATACACCACCGAGGTTAATAGCTTGGTAGATGCTAGCACGATAGGCCTCCCAGGATCAAGCGATTCGCTCGCTCTGTCGCTG
>CAWJBS010000131.1:0-47122 GCA_963840845.1 Bryobacterales bacterium | reverse complement strand
ACCCTTCCGTTCAGGATTGGGATAGCCTTCAAGCGCAGCCTGTTGCAAGCTATTCAGAAACTCGCCAAGCTCCTGATGTGAGAGACGTTCTGCCATGATCGTTTCGCGGGCAACCCTCATTTCGGAAAAAGCAACTCGTTTCGAAGCTTCTCGAAGGTTCGCGCGAGTCTTTTCTCAAGGGTGTTTCTCTTGACTCCCATTTTCTTTGCCAAATTGTCGAGTGTCCATTGCTCGGAATGGAACCCATAGAGTTGTTCCAATATCGCCATCGTTTCCACATCCACCCGGTGCCGAATCTCCTCGATTTGCCATGCAAGATGCGACTCCTCTTCCATTGCAGACGCAAAGCGACCGCCGGTTGGGTCTGCAATCGATTCCACTTCGGTCCAATTCGACTGGCGAAATCGACTCTCTTGCCGAAACTTTTTGCGGCGGTCGTTTTGGAGGAGGTCTCTGACGGTACGTCGCACCGCGCTATCGACGGTCGAAATCTCGCCATCACCGTTTGAATGGCCAGCTAGCCGTTCCTCCACGCGCTCTGCGTAATCACTGGGCGAGCCTGTTGGGTCAAACCTTTGAACGTGCTTCTGGATCGCAAACCAAAGCCGGAAAATCGACTCGCGAATTCTTTCCTTTGGAGCCTGTTCGTTCGATGGAATCGAAGAATTCAGCTGCTCAATTCGTTCCCGAAGCGCCATCCAAATTCTTAGCTTAATCGATAGCAATGCAAAAAATCAGCAATGTTTTTACGTTATTTATGTCAGAAATCGGCCTCCTCACGCCTATATAGATAGGGGCAATTTTTTCCTGGTAACGCCGCAAGCAATCAGCATCGCCCTTCTGAAATTCTACGTGAGTAAAAGCCCGAAGAATGTCATTTCTGAGCGAGACTCGCCGAGAGAACAAAGAACAGCGGATCAAGCGTAATGGCCCGTTCGCCGAAAAGCTCCGCCAGCGTTCATTACGAACGCTGCAAGCCCACATGACCGCTTTCTACGAACATGGCCGCTTGCCGGACATCGATTTCTTGATAGAGCGTTCGAGCTAATGGAGCGTGAAACTCGCGACAACGGCGAAGCCGCGACAGCTCCATTGGTCGAGACGATAGCAAGAGTCCTCGACGCTCGACCTTCGATTTCCCAAAGGCAGCGAGAGTCTGCGAAGGCAAAATCACCTAAGCGACCGAACAGACCGCAACGAATCGGCCGGACATTACAACGGTGAAGTCCGAGAGCCGGCTAAACTTGCCATCGCGTCCTGATTTGCAGGCACTAACATTCTGGCGAAAACAGGAGCAGAGTGATAACCTCTTACTATCCAAGCCATTAGCCGCCATTTATGGACGTTTTCATGAGGGACAATGCCCGATTCCGCCAACCGGATGCCTGATGCCATCCGCGCTCTTCGGAAAGACTGTTTGCTAACCCAGGTCGATTTTGCTTCAGCCATCGGCGTCGCACCCGCTTCGGTCTATCGATGGGAAGCCGGCACCAGCAATCCCGACTTCGAACTTGTCATAGCACTCTGGTCTCTTGCGGCAAAGCACCGTTCCGCCACCGCAACATTTTTCGAAGAGTTTCTAGGGGACCGAATTGATGCAATCAAACCGCTCTTCGCAGCTACGCAGGCCCCAGTCCTAGAGGCGCTCGACTCTGCTATCGCCAATCTATCGCCAGACCAGCAGCAATTGGTATTCGCTTTCGTCGCCATGTTGAAAGACAACGAAGACCCTACGGCGACTCAAATGATGCGCTTACTCTTGGAACCTTGGAAGCGCACTCTCAATACCGAAAGGCCATTTTCCAAGTTGAATAAGAAGCCCAACAAGAGGCCAAGAAGCCACAAAAAGAAAATGGTTTGAGACTAGCCGCTGCTCACGGGCACGACTAAATGAAACCGCCGCCTAGGACAAGTCTGGCGCTTAATTTAATTTTCTTGTTGACTAGTCAATGTGATTATTGTACAGTCGCAGTGTGGTCGTGATCGGGACTGCTAATAGGATAATGAAATTTTCGCAGGACAGCCCTTGGGGCATTCCGATTCGCGAGACTGAAAACGACCATGCCTCCTCTAACGCCAGTGGGCAAAGCCGCCAACTGACTTCTTGGAAATGAAGGAAGATTAGGAAGGGAAATGACGAATGGATGAGCAGAATCAATTCATAAACGTCACGGTTCTGGCAAGAGCTGTCGCAGACCAATTGAAAGATTCCATCGTGAATCGAACCGGGAGTAGACGTGTCCTCAATTTGGCCGAAGCCGCCGAATACTGCGGTCTCACCCGCGACAGCTTCAAGAAGAAGGTCGTTCGCGACCGCCTCCGCAAAGTCCGCCTCGATAAATGCTGGCGCTTCGACATCGCCGACTTGGACGAATGGATCGACAGTCACAAAGATCAGATTGCCGAGGAAACCGCTGCATGAGCAAACGTCGAGCAAAGCGCACCAAGGGCCAGGGGAGCGTTTTCCCAGATCCTCGCTCGCCCTACTTGCAAATCTCCTATTGGAACGGCACGAGGCAAGTTCGTCAATCCGCCCGCACGGATGATCATGGCGAGGCAGTGAAGCTGCTGCAACGCAAGCTCGCCGAACATGTCATCGGGAAGTCCGCTAGCCCGGAGCGGATTAAGTTGGCCGCTCTTTTGCAACTCGTGGTCGACGACTACCGCCGCAACGATAAAGCCGACCTGCGCGAAACGGAACAGCGCGTAAACCGGTTGCTCAAACCGGCCTTTGGGCATTTGCGTCCTGCTGAATTCACTACGAAGGCGCTGAACGATTACATTGAGCAACGCCAAAAACTCGGCCGCAAGAACGGCACGATCAACCGCGAACTCGCCCACCTGCGCCGCGCATTCCGGCTCGGCTTCCAGCACGATCCGCAACTCGTCTACCGGCTTCCGGTGATCAAAGCCCTTAAGGAAGACAATGTCCGGGAAGGCTTTCTGGAACAAGATCACTATGGTCTGATTCTCGAAGCCCTCACAGAAGAGGTCAAGCCCATCTTCGTGGTCGCCTATCACCTCGGCATGCGAACCGGCGAGTTGTTGGCGCTGAAGCGAAGTTGGGTCGATCTGCGGGAGGGCCTGATTTACGTAAAGGGGCGAGTGACGAAAAATCGCGAGCCGAAAACAGCACCGATTTACGGCGATATGGGTCCGTGGCTGGACATGCTCCTGAGCCGCGGCCAAGTCGAATCGCCGAAGTGCGTTTGGCTTTTTTCACGCGACGGCAAGCCCATCCACAGCTTTAAAGGCGACTGGGCGCAAGCGTGTGAAAAGGCCGGCGTCCCCGGTCTGCTCTTCCATGATTTGCGGCGTACTGCGGTGCGCAACATGATTCGCGCTGGCGTCCCCGCCAAGGTAGCGATGGAAATCTCAGGCCACAAAACAGCGAGTATGCTGTGGCGCTATGACATCACCGATACGCGCGATGTGAAAGAAGCCGGAAGGCGCACGGAAAGTTATTTGAAGGCTAAGAAAGAGGAAAAAGATGCGACAACATGCGGAAAACCTACGGAGTACTTTGGTACCAAAGCGAGCTAAGTGGTGCCCGGGGCGGGACTTGAACCCGCACTTCCCTTGCGAGAAAAAGGATTTTAAGTCCTTTGCGTCTGCCGATTTCGCCACCCGGGCGGGGTGCCCTTTTATCCTACGACAGCAGCAATTCTAAATCTTCCTTCTGCAAATTCTTGATCACGCTGTTGTCCTGACTGATGATCGCGCTCGCTAGGTCGCGCTTGGTTTTTTGCAGATCGAGCACCTTCTCTTCCACGGTGTCGCGCGCAATCAACCGATACGCGAACACCTGCTGACTCTGCCCAATGCGATGGGCGCGATCCACCGCTTGCGCTTCCACAGCGGGATTCCACCACGGGTCGAGCAGAAACACATAGCCCGCCGCCGTCAGGTTCAGACCGAGGCCGCCGGCTTTGAGGCTGATGAGGAAGAGCTTGCAGGCAGGGTCGTTTTGAAAACGCTCCACGGGCACTTGCCGGTCACGCGTGGCGCCGTCGAGATACTCGTAGACCAAACCTTCCTCGTCCAAGTGCTTGCGCACGATTCTCAAAAAGCTAGTGAACTGCGAGAACACCAGAGCTTTGTGCCCCTCCGCCGTAACTTCGCGCAATTGGGACATGAGCACATCCATTTTGGCGCTCGCTTCGTCGCCGCGTTTCGCGTCGATCAGGGCGGGGTGGCAGGCGGCTTGGCGAAGGCGGAGTAACGCTTCTAAGACCTGGATCTTCGATTTGTTGATTCCATCTTTGGCAATTTTGCCCAGCAAGGTGTTGCGGTAATGTTCGCGTAATTCGTTATAGAGTTTGCGCTGCGCGGGCTTGAGTTCGCAGTAAATGGTTTGCTCAGTCTTGGGCGGCAATTCACGAGCCACCTGTTCCTTCGTCCGGCGCAGAATGAATGGGCGCAGGGCGTGTGCCAGCAGCGCCAAACTATCGGCGCCTACATGGCGCATCGCACCGCCAGCGCCGCCCACGCCCGCTAGTTTAAAGACATTCGCGGCGTTCAGCATTCCGGGGTTTAAGAATTCAAAGAGCGAGAAAAGTTCACCCAGATGGTTCTCAACCGGCGTGCCGCTGAGAGCTAAGCGATTCGCTCCTTTGAGGAGACGCACGGCTTTGGCGGATTCGGTGCCGGAGTTCTTGACGGCCTGCGCTTCATCGAGAATGACGTAATCGAATTCGATGTCTTTGAGGCGCGGGGCATCGCGGCGCAGGGTGCCATAAGTCGTTAACACGACATCATAGCCAGCGAACGAAGTATCATCACCACGTTCCGCGCCGGTGTAATCCAGAACGCTGAGCTTGGGAGTAAAGCGCGCGGCTTCTTCGCGCCAGTTGAAGATCAGCGAGCGCGGCGCCACCACCAAAGAAGGCTGCGTCAGTTCGCCTTTCAAACGCAACTCACGGCGGGTTTCTAAAAGCGCCAAGACTTGCGCGGTTTTACCAACACCCATGTCATCGGCCAAGCAACCACCGAAAGACATGCGACGCAAAAACTCCATCCAACCCAAACCTTCGCGCTGATAATCGCGCAGTTGACCCGAAAAGCCTGCGGGCTGAGGAGCGGCCTCGATGCCTTCGAAGTGTTTCAACTGTTGGCGGACGCGGCCGAAAGCTTCGTCGCAGGAAACTTCGGGTTGGGTGGCTAACAGCGCATCCAGCAGACCTGCTTGATTGCCGCGAAAGCGAATGTGGCCGTTCTCGGCGGTTCCTAAGCCAGCCACCAAACCGATACGGGCCAACCAGTCTTCCGGCAACACACCGTAAGTGCCGTCGCCCAAGCGCACGGTGCTTTCCCCACGGCGCACGGCCTCCAGCAATTCGGGCAGGGCGGCAGTGGTGTCGCCATATTCCACTTCGCCGCGCAGTTCGAACCAATCGACACCAGACGCCACTTCCATGCGATAGCTGCCCGGCTTGCGGAAGATCTTGCCTTCGGCTTCCACATGCCAACCGGATTCAATTAGCTTCCTGACAATGCCCGGCACTTTGTTGGTGTGGGTGTGCCAACTGCCATCCTCACGCGGATCATGTGTGGTGGGTTGACGAAAACCAAGTTCCTTCAGGGTGGCGGCGGCCTCCGCTTCCATGACGGTGTCGCGCTTGACGAAGCGGCGATTGGCGCCATCATAAACGCCGCGGCGCTTGTCGGAGCCTGGCACCATGGTGCCTTCATAATCGAAGATGAGGTCGGCGCAAACCTTAGCTTGCTGAGCGGCGCCGCCACGTGCGCGGATCTTCAAAAGTTTGCGCGGTTGCGGCGCCACTTCTTCAAACGCCAGTTCACGGGGAACGGTTAACGGCGGCGCCTCGGGCAGGGTGAGCAACTCGGCCATGAGCGCGTCGGCGTCGCGATCGGAAGCCGTAATACTGCCGATGCGGCGCATGTGCCGAACCCACTCGGTTTGTGTTTCGGGCGCCAGTCGCGCCACGCGATGAGCAATAAAGACAAAGCCTTCGCAGATGAGAACCGTGTCCGATAACTCGACCCGTTCTTCGCCTCTCCGCAAAAAGCCGAAGACGGACCAGCCGGTAATTTCGCGCTCTTTGATTTCGAGTTCGAAGCGCCAAGGTTCACCGTCGTCCCACTCAAGGGGAGTTGGAGAAGCGGCTTGTTTGGGCTTCTTGAGAAAGCAGCGGTTGGTTTGGACGGCAAGCGGTAGGATGACAGCACCAAGCGCAGGCGTGAGCAAGCTGGAATTAGGCACCTGACCATAGGCATCGGGATCGCCCCAGCCGTGATACTCAAAGCCGCCGGCGAGCAGCGAAAGAATATTGCGATCGGCCGACGGCATGTTGCGCAAATGGCCACGTTTGATGGATGCACGATTAGGCGAGCCATACGTGCCGTCGGACTTGCGATCGCGGGTTTCGAGCGCCAGCACGAGACCGCCTGCGACGAGGCTGGCCTGCACATCGATTTGATAAACAATTTCGCGTTTAGCAGGCCAAGTATCGCTCAGCCGTTCGCGCATGACCTTGGTCATGAGCAGACTGTTCAGCTCCTGTTTCCAGGCGGCGGGTTCGACATTTTTGGCTAACGATTTGGCGGGTGGCGGCGGCTCTTCGTCCTCGTCGAACGGAACTTCTTCGTAGCTGGACATGCCGTCATCCAGAATTAGCTCGGGAGAAGAAACGGCATCGGATAAATAGTTTTGCGCTTCGGCAGCCAAGACGGCTGCCCACAAATGCTTGCAAGGCCCTTCACCTTCAAAGTGCGGACAATCACACCACACTGTCAGGAAGGGCGCGTCCCAGTGCAGCGTCACGCCATAGCGTTCTGTGCCGGTGACTTCAGCTTGCACCTGACGAGCGTCACCGTTGCGGATGCGGATGAGGTGCTGCCAGTAATAGGTCAGCCCTCGCTGGCGGATGGCGGCGCTAAACTCACCCTCCAGTCTTTTGGATAGTTTCATCAAGTGTGTCGAAGATGGCGTGCGTGGGGTTCCTTTTCATTGTATGGTGAGAGGCGTGAAGAATTGGGGTGCGACGCTTTCAGATAGCGTCTTGTGGTATTCTGCAAATGTCCGACGTTTTTCATTAAAGAGTAAGGGGACGTAGTTCAGTTGGTTAGAACGCCGGCCTGTCACGTCGGAGGTCGCGGGTTCGAGCCCCGTCGTCCCCGCCAAACTCTTTATCAGCCCATCGCATTTTTGAACGAAAGCACCTCATGACACCGGGACATCCAGCTCCGAAATTGCAGCTTACGCAGACGGCCGAATACCGGGAAAATTACGCCAATAGCGTGCAGATGCGGGTGAGTCTGTGGGATTTCTTTCTTTTGTTCGGAATGGCGAATCAGACTGCACCTGATTCGGTGACGATTCAAAATTTCCAAGGCGTCTATTTGAGTCCGCAGCAGGCAAAAGCTTTGTCAAAGCTTTTGCAACAAAATCTGAGCCAGTATGAAGCCGCTTTTGGCGAAATACGGCTTGATGCGCAAGCCGATAGCCAAGGACGCGTCGTTCAGTAGGCTCCATTTGCCACTACCTGCCCTCGAGAATGCCGGCTAAACCTCGACCGCCAATGCCGAAGCTGCCGCCCTTCGCTTTGATGGAGGAGCAGCCGCCAAGGAAGCCGAAGCCGTTTCACCTTCTCATCTTTTTCCTCTTCTTTGCGATTCCATTATTTCTGATACACGCGCTGTTTCTCAACTTGCCCTACTTCTGGGATGAGTTAGGGCAGTTCGTTCCCACCGCTCTTGATTTGTTGCGGACCGGCGCGTTGGTGCCGCATTCCGTGGTCCCCAATGTTCACCCTCCGGGCGTGGAAGCTTACCTTGCACTTTTCTACAAAATCCTTGGCTTCTCAACCACGGTAACGCGCGCGGCCATGCTGCTGATGGCGGCGGTCGGATTGCTGGTGACCTTCCTATTAGCGATTGAGCTGAGCAAAGGAGCCAAGGGTGCGCCGGCGTTTTTGCCGCCCGTTTTTCTTTTGGCGTCGCCGTTGTTTTTCACGCAGAGCATGATGGCGCAGTTAGACATGCCCTGCATGGTGTTCACGCTGCTGGCGCTTTTCTTCTTCGTTAAGCAAGAGTATGGCTGGGCGGCGGGGGCTTGCGTGATCGCCGTGCTGGTAAAAGAGACGGCGATTGTGACGCCTTTCGTGTTTTTCTGTTTGTTGGCGCGGCAGAAAGATTGGAAACGGGCGAGTTGGTTTGCCACGCCGGCAGTGGCACTGTTTGTCTGGTTGCTGGTGCTCCATGCGAAAACGGGCTATTGGTTAGGCGATCCGGAATTTGCGCGCTACAACGTGAGTTATGCGCTCAAGCCGGCGCGCATGCTTGTTTCGCTGGCTCGCCGCGTGTTTTATCTGTTCTTTGCGGAGACTCGATTCATCGGTACGTTTGTTTTAATTGCCACCATCAAGAGCTGTAAGACTTTCCACACGCGTGCTTGGGCGGTGGTGGCTTTAGTGGCCGGCTTGAATGTGGTGTTGGTTTCCGTGTTAGGTGGGGCGGAACTGGAACGTTATCTTTTGCCCGCGCTGCCGTTATTTTATATAGCCGTGAGCGTTGGATTAATGGCGATTCGCAAGCCGCTGGCCGTTGTAGCGACTGGTGTGATGTTAGCGGCGCTGGTGTTTTTTATTCACTGGAATCCGCCGTATCCGTTTCCGTTTGAGAACAACTACGCCATGGTTGATTTTTTGCGTTTGCAGGAATTAGCCAGCAGCTACGTGGATGAAAATTTGCGCGATCGTAAGATCGCCACAGCATGGCCCTATACCGGCGCGCTGCGCAATCCGGATATGGGCTTTGTGAAGCATCACATTCGAACGGTCGAGACGCATGACCTGCATTATTCCTCCGTTAAAAAGATACCGGCGGAACGCTTCGACATGTTGATTACGTACACGCGCGAATGGGTTCCAGCACCGAGCGTGACCGACAACGCCTTTGTCCGGCGGATTTCTCACTCGCTTTTATGAATGGGAACCGGACATTACCTCCGATCAATGCCGGGAGTTGGGGTTGGAGCAAAGTATGTCTTGGACATTGCATGGGCAAACGGTAGCGATCTATCTCCGCCAACGAAACGATGGACATTAAGCAGACACGCGCGGCATGGTGGGGCACGGTTGTGTTGTTCCTGGTGCACGGCTTGGTGGTAGCTACTTGGATTTCGCGCATTCCCGCAGTGCAGAGCGCGCTTCACTTAAGCAACTTTGTGCTGGGCTTGACGCTGTTGAGTTCAGCGATCGGGGCCTTGTGTACGATTCCAGTGACTGGGATGCTAGTCGGGAAATACGGCAGCAAGCGGGTGAGCCGCATCGCGAGCACTGGCTTTTGCTTCTGCCTGATTCTGCCGGCGCTCGCTACGAACGCCGTTACGCTAGGGGCGGCGCTTTTCATTTATGGCGCCTGGGCTGCCGCTATGGGCGTTGGTATGAATTCGCAAGCGGTGGACGTAGAAAACGCAATCCAACGGCCGACGATGTCGCGTTTTCACGGCATGTTCAGCTTGGGAGCAATGATTGGCGCTGCGATTGGCGGAGCCGTGGCAGCGCGTGGGTTCGGTATCGTTGGGCATTTCGCGATAAGCGGATTGCTGAATGCCCTGGCTGTGCTGGTAGCAAGCAGAGTCTTATTAGAAACACATGACGCGCATAAAAATGTGGATCACCGGCTGCCTTTCAATAAAATGCCGCGAGTCTTGCTGGCGCTGAGCGCGATTGCGTTTTGCATGTTTCTTTCCGAAGGCGCAATGGCGGATTGGATTGCGCTCTACATGCGGCAAGTGCTGAAAGCCGGCCAAGGGACAGCGGCGCTGGGCTATTCGGTTTTTTCGGCGGCGATGGCGACGATGCGATTTTTGGGAGATATCGTCACAGCGCGAATCTGGGCCGTTTCGAGCGGTGCGCAACGGGAGTTTACTGGCCGGGATCGGCGTGAGTTGGGCGCTGTGCATGAAAGAACCGCTCTGGGCAATGCCGGGGTTCGGATTGGCGGGCTGTGGATTCTCGATTATTGTGCCGCTGGTTTTTGGATCGGCAGGGCGGGTGAAAGGCGTTTCGCCCGGCGCTGGCATCGCCACGGTTTCGGGCATCGCTTACTTGGCGTTTATTGCAGGACCACCGGCCATCGGATTTTTGTCGCAGATGATGACGCTGCGGGGGGCGCTGTTGGTAGTGGTGGGATGTTGCTTGATTTCAGCGGCGCTCTCTATGGAAATGAAACGTCAGTGACCGAGACGAATCGGTTCGCCATAACCTGTCATTTCTAAATAGCCGACGCCTTTTACAGGCTGTTGGTGAATGGCGCCAGCGTAAGTGACTGCGCCCTCCCAGTAACTCGGCGAAGGACTGCCTGGCGTTGCCAGTTCTTGTTGATCGAGGGTGGTTCGCTCGGCGACTTGGAGACCAATCGACGGGATCGGAAATTTGCCAGTCCACGGGATATTTGCGCCAAAGACGACCAGGGGTGAAAGTAATCTCGCCGGCGGTCAAATGGTGTGCCACGCCCTTCGCATCGACGTAGGTTCCGGATGAGTACGGGCTGATCTCGCCGGATTTGTTGCGGAAACGATAGAGCATCAGCTCTTCGTTGTTTGTCGAGCTGGATGGCGAACCAATCCCAACCCGCCAGTTCGGGATTCGGCACTTGAGTAAAGAATTCATGATCCATCCAGGCTAGGCCTGATGACCTTGCGTGCCATTGAGTTGGCCCTGGGCATTTAAACGCGTAAAGGATATGTAGTGAGAGGCCTCGCCAGGCGCCGGGCCTTTTTGACTTACGCCATCTTTACCGTTGATGACGGGCGGTTTGAGAGGCTGAGATTGAGGGTGAGTGTAAAGCGATCGCAGATGGCTTGCAGTTGTTGTTCACCTGTGGCGAGATTTTTCCAATACACCTGCCAGTTGCCGTTCCAATATTTGCGGGCATTTTGATCCGACACCAGCGAGGCCCGGACCAGCACGATTCGAGGCGTTCGGTGTGATAAAAACTGTGCGCCATCGATGTCGGTTAGGGCCAGATGGGCGAGGTAGATTTGATCGGGACGCCACACAGGATCGGTGGAGTCTTCCGCGGCTTTTGGGAGTGGCAGAGGCTGGCGAAAAAAGGTAAGTTCGAAGCCGTAACGGTGACCGGCTGGGTCTTGAAGGTTGCCTGTGTAATACCACCATTCGGTTTGATAAGCAGGATGGTTGAAATGATCGGCCGGAAATTGATAGTGATAGCCGGGCAGCGCAGTAAATGAGAAGAGAAAGGAAGAGAGCGCTAGGCCTCATGGATCACCTCAATGGGGTTCATGCGAAGGCGGTGCGGGCCGGATAGAGGCCGGCCAGCACGGTCGCTAGGTAGACGACGTGAGCGCTGACAGCAGCATGGCAACCGGCCAGTGAAATTGAAAGGTCCAGCCGAAGGATTGTTTGTTGATGACAAAGATGAGAATCAACGAGAGCAGCGCGCCCAGGATGAGACCGATGATATTGGCGAGCAGACCGAGTAAACCCGCCTCGAAGAGAATGATGCTGCGCACTTGAGGCTGCGCGCCGCCCAGAAAACGAATGAGGGCAAACTCGCGGCGGCGGTCAATCACCATGGCGAGCAGCGCGCCCGCGATACCCATGACCGCGACGGAAATCGCGACGGCTTCGAGCGCATAGGTAATGCGAAAGGTGCGGTCAAAGATTTCGATGGCGCCGCGGCGAAGGGTGGCGTTGGCGAAGACCATCACGGCGCGTCCCGCGATGACGTTTCTATGGCTTGACGAACAGCGGCCGGATCGGCATCTGGCGTTTCAGGTTGACGGCGAGTTGGACGATGCCGGGTCGGGGAGATATTTGAGAAGAGTGCGGCGCGCAACAATCATGAAGCCGCGTTCGGTGGAGTAATCGTAATAAATTCCCAGAACTTTAAAAGAGCGGTTGGCGCCGCCAGCGGCAGAGTGACGGAGTCTCCCACATGAACGTTGTGCTTATTGGCGAAAGGCTCACTCACAACGGCGTAATCGCCGGTGGGTAACAGTTCGAAGAATCTCATCGCTGTCTTCACCTGGAAGAAAATGCGTGCGGTGTTTGATTCGCCGCCAGCGAGAGTGGCCGGCAGACCTTGATACGAAATCGGGATAGGCGCGGAAACGATCGACACTGGCAACGCCCGGAATTGGGCGATGCGGTCGGCAATGGCTGGCGGCCATGGTGGGATGACGATCGGCAGAAGAATCACCGGCGGGTCGGAGATAGAAATCGGCAGTGAGTTGATTGTCCATCCAGACGGAGACGGTTTGGCGGAAACTGCCCACCATGATGCCGACGCTGGCTGTCATGGCGACGGCGGTTGTCAGAGCCGCTGTGAGGACGGACGTTCGACCGAGGGAGGCGCGTAAGGAGCGAAGCGCGAGCATCGCTTCTGTGCCAAGAAGTCGCTGCATGGGCCGCGCGGCGAGTCTGGAAAACGTAGTAACGATGCTGGGGATGGCGCGGAGGTGCCGGCGATCAGCAGTAAGAACAGAGGCGTACGCGGCGAGCGGCTGGCCATCCACAGCGGGGAGTTGAGTGAGCGCTCCGCCAGCGAGCATACATCAAAATCGCCCACCAGATCGTAGTGTGGGTTCTTTGCGCCGCATTGTATTCTTCGCGACCGCGCGCCATGGCTTCTATGGGCGCAACGCGCGACGGCTTCGCACGGCGGGAGACAGCGCGGCTAATAGCGAAATAATCACTCCCAGAGCAACGCCGGCGAAGGCGCTGCCGAAAGTGAGATGGATGGGAGATGGTTGGCTGCTCACGTAGAGCGATTCGACCGTTTTTCCAATCAGCGCTACCGCGCCCACTGCCATGAGTCGCCCCAGCAAGAGACCGAGCGCGCTCCCGGCGACCGCGAAGAATAGCGATTCCGCGAGAAAGCCGAAACCGATCATGGCGCGGGTAGCGCCGAAGGCGCGCAGCACCCCAATTTCATGGCGGCGGCGCACCACCGAAACAGAGATGGTGTTGTAGATCAGAAACGCACCAACCACCAGAGCGATGTAACTCAATGCCCGCAAGTTCCAACGGAAGGCGGAGAGCATCTTGCGGTTCTCGTCTGTGCGCGCGCCTTGTGGGGAGACGTCAACGGAAGCCGGCACCTGCGCGGCAATGAGTTTACGCCAATCAGCGCTTGCGTTGCCGCTGGCGGGAACACGCACGTCAATCGTGTCCAGTTTGCCCGTTTTGCCCGTGACCAGTTGGGCAAGGCCAATATCAGCAACAATCACATTTTGTTCGCCAATCTCGCCGGGTTGCGACTTCAGAACTCCCGCCACGGTGTAGGAACGAAGAGTGTCATTGATCAGCAGACGCACAGTTGAGCCAGCCTGCGAGATTCAAACGCGAGCCCACCCAAATAGGATTAGGCGCGGAGAGAAGCAGCGCGGCTTGCGCGGGATCTCGATCGTCGAATTGCGTGAAATGGTGGCCAATCAGATCGAGGCCGATGAACGGAATGGCTTCGCCTTTGCCATCGATGGATGCGAAGTCTTCGATACGGGGAGCGAAATCGAGCGGGTACGGAAGCTGCGCGAGTTTGGCGAGTAGCGTTTCGTCAATGCCGCCAGTGGCCGAAAGAATGAGATCTGTTTTACCCGTGAGGGATTCAACCGAAGACTGAAAGCTTCCCGCCGCGGCTTGACCCGCCAGATCGATGGCCACCACGACCGCCACGCCAAGAGCAACAGCGAAGACGGTGAGTGCAGTCCGGACGGGTTCGCGCCTCAATGGCCGCAAGATCAAGTGGGAGAAAAGTTGCAGGGCGGCGTTCATGCTTCCATTTGGCCGTCGCGCATGCGGATGACGCGGTCAACCACCGCGGTGCTTTCCACAGAATGCGTCGCCATCATCACGCCCACCGAAAGCTCCGTCGCTGTGCGGCGCAAAAGATTGAGGATGAGGTCGCCAGTTGTGGTGTCCAGGTTGCCGGTAGGTTCATCTGCCAGCAGCAAACGCGGACTGTGGACCAGCGCGCGCGCAATGGCAACGCGTTGCTGCTGGCCGCCGGAAAGCTGATGCGGAAAGCGTTGCGCCAGGCCGTTCAGTTCCACCCAGCGAAGACGTTCTTCGGCGATGCTGCGGGCTTGGGGATGATGCGCGAGAAGCAAAGGCAGCTCTACATTTTCGATGGCGGTGAGTGTGTGGAGGAGCTGAAAAGATTGAAAAATAAAGCCGACTTTTTCGCGGCGCAGTCGGGTGAGCGCGGCGTCATTGAGGCTACTGGTTGATTGACCGTCGATCAGAATCTCGCCGCTGCTGGGAAAATCCATAGCGCCACAAAGATTCAGAAGCGTCGATTTGCCGCAGCCACTGCGTCCGACTAAGCCGATGAACTGGCCTGGCTGAATCGAAAGGCTGACGCCTTTGAGCGCTGCCACCTCTGAGCCTTCGGTTCGGTAGACTTTGGCGACACTGCGGGCTTCGAGAATGGACATCGGGAGGAGTACGAGAGACTGCCTTTTTCAGGATACAGCTAGCCAGCGATACGGCCCACGAGCAGCTTCAAAAAGCGATCGACATCCACATCCAATGCGACGCGCGCGTTCGGTTTGAACCCTGTGGAAGCCGGGCTTTCAGGACTATTTGCCATAGGCGGTGAACCGACGCATAGGACCCTTACGATAGCCAACCGTCTCGCCTGCGGTAAACGTTCCGGCAGTTTCAATCTCAACGCACATTTCTTGAAGCGTCACGACGCTCGGATCGAGAAACGTCCCCATGGCTAATGAATCATGCATGGCCGGGCCACCGGTGGCAGAGGTTTGGCGGACATGATTCATGGACGCGCGGGCAATTTTTCCTGCCGCGCGGCCTTCTGGTTTCTTCGAATGCTCCATGCGCTGAATATCTTCTTCGCGCAGCATGGCGCGACGTGTTACGTCCAGGCCCACCATCGTCAGCGGCACGCCCGACTGGAAAACGATTTGCGCGGCTTCCGGGTCAACATAGATATTGAACTCGGCAGCGGGGCTCACGTTGCCGCCGGATAACGAGCCGCCCATGATCGTGATGCTGGGAATCAGACTGGGCAGTTCCGGATCTTCGCGAAAGGCCGTTGCGATGTTCGTTAGCGGCCCAATAGTAATCAGATGGATCTCATGGGGTGAGGCATGGACTAGACGGCGGATCAGCTGCGTAGCGGTTTCAGCCACCGGCTTCGTCGTCGGATCGGGAAACTGAATACCGCCCAAACCGTTCTCGCCATGCGCATAGGTAGCTGTGATTAAGCGCCGCACCAGGGGCCGGTCCGCGCCCGCCGCCACCGGAATATCTGTCCGGCCCGCTATTTCAAGAAGCCGCAGCGCATTGGGAAGCGTGAGTTCGAGCGGCACATTACCGGCTACCGGCGTGAGCGCCTCGATCTTCAATTCAGGTGAATTGAGCGCCAGGAAAATGGCGAGCGCGTCGTCGGTGCCCGGGTCGGTATCAATGATGACGCGACGCGGTTTCTTTGGGGGCTGCATGGCATTGAGCATAATAGCGGAGGAAGAAGCCATAAAGTGGCGGCGGTTCACTAGGATAGTTTTTCACATGCAATTGTTTCTAGATCAGCTTGCCTCGCCTATTGGCCCTATTGTGCTGATTAGCGATGGCGAGGCGCTACGCGTACTCGATTTCGTTGATTGTGACGAGCGCATGCAGCGGCTCTTGAAAATTCATTATGGCGAGCAGAAGCCGGTGACGGGCAGCCGGGAGAGCGCCGAGACAAAGCGCCTGATACAAGCGTATTTCGCCGGCGATCTCACAGGCATCGATACCATCGCCGTGCGCACGGAAGGTACGCCCTTTCAGAAGCTTGTTTGGGCGGAGTTGCGAAACATCCCCGCTGGCGCGACGATCAGCTACGGCGAACTCGCCCAACGCATCGGTCGGCCCAGTGCCAGCCGTGCCGTGGGCCTCGCCAACGGTTCGAACCCCATCGCGATTGTGGTGCCTTGTCATCGCGTCATTGGCGCGAACGGTTCACTCACTGGTTATGGCGGCGGCATGGAGCGCAAACGCTGGCTATTGGAGCATGAGAGTTCGCAGCGTTCCTTGGCTCCACTCTAAAAGAGTGGCAAGAATTCTAGTAACCGGCGGCGCGAGCGGGATTTTAAAAAACGAAGCCAATTCTTAAAATCTTTAGCCACGGATGAACACGGATGAACGCGGATAGCGCCTTTTGACGGCTTTGTTTGGGCACACTTGTCCCGCCCCCCTTGGAGAAACATATTCGGTTTTCAAATAACTGGGAGCCTAGACGCCTCGCGGCGGGTGCTCGGTTTACCAACTAGGCGGCTTTCGAGTTTTGCGCAGCGACGGCGGCGCGGTGCTCGGCTAAAAAGTCATCGAAGGCATAAGTTTTGCCGCCGCTGATGATGAAGAAATCGTGGCTGCGGACCTGGAACAGTTCGAATTCTTCGAGGGTGAAGTTGAAGCCGTATTCGGCGAAATCGGGAATCAGGTTGTTCGACTTGCAGTTTTCGATGGAGCGGCGGGCGTGGGCGAGATCTTTCATCTGGTTCTCTTTGCGCTGCTTTTGTAATGCTTCGAGTTTCAACAGCGCCTTTTCCAACTTTTTCATGAGGCGGTGTTCTTGGAGGGAGATGTTGTTGAGATCCTTTTTGAAGGTCAGATAGATTTCAGTGTGGAGGGCGGCCGAGCGCTGGGCGGGGTCTTGGATGTGCTCGACGAGGTGGGCGCATTTGTCGCGGCCGGTGGTGTAGATGCCGCGCTCGAGAGGAGCGATCTCGGCGAGACGCCATTCGGTGTCGGCGATGATTTGGACTTGGTCGTGTTCGTCGGGATTGGCCGGCGAGTATTTGGCGAAAAAGCGATCGATGTGCGCCTTATAAATTGGGGCGTCTTCCGGGGTGAGGATCATGATGCGGGCGGTAAGGCCGGTTTTGACGGCGTTCATGCACGAACGGGCTTTGCCGGTTTGGGAGGGGCCGGTGCTGGACTCGGCGTTTTTGCGGTTGGCGTTGATTTGGGCTTCGGTGGCCATGGTGGTTTCTCCTTTGCTTAGTTGTTTGGGCAAACAAAAAGGCCCGCATCAGAGATGACACTCTGGCGGACCTGCTTGAAGTTAGCATGGGGACCCATGGGAAACGAACTGTGGATGTTTAGGATAAATGGTTTATCCACAGGGTAAGTGGTTGAGGGGAAGGGAGATAAAGTTTTTTAGGATTATTTTTGAGAGCTGTGACTGAAAAACGGGTGGGAGGGAATTTTAGGTTGCCGACGGGTAAGTGGCTTATTGTGATGGGGTTGCGGGGGAAGAAATGCGTTGGCGGGACTCCGGGGCAGCGGCGGCGGGGGCGTCACGGAATTGGAAAGGCAATCCGCCAAGCTGCTTGCAGATGTCTGTCAGAGATGATCGGAAAACGTATTTTCTTGAATGGCCGGCCGACGGAATCTCAGTGGGGCGGAGGGACATGGATCAATCCGGGGATTGTGGCGACTCCCGCTCGCGATGGCTCTGCGAACAACGCGGATAGGGATCCCCCAAGATGTAGCACCAGCCATAGGCGCTCGTTGCTGCGGGCTTGACTACTCTAGTTCCGGATAGGCCGTAATCCGGGAGTTGAGCAGAATGAACAAGTCAGTCACTTCGACGGTTTGCCGACAATTCGTCAAAGTGGCTTGCTACTTTTTCTTCCCAAAGGTTAGGTTTTGAGACTGCGTGTCGTTATTTAAGATATTGAATTACCCTTAAATCTCGGTTTTTTGCATCTCCGCTCTGCGCCTTCCAAATCATAGCGGTAACGCAGCCACGCTGATTGCCGGGGTAGTATTCAACTGCTCCAATCCGGCAACCCTCTGCGTCGCTGCAGTTGACAAAAGGCGTATCATGACCCTTATTTGCTACTCGCCATTGAAGCTGCCGTCTCACAGGAGGTGCTGTGAGTCCCCCGCCACAAACGCGATAACATATGGCTCCATCCATATAACCCGGGGTGCGGGCACATACGTCGTTGTGTTTTTCAACTTCTGGCATTCTCAGTGCGGTAGTCGTCCAAATCACCGTGTTACCCTGATGAGCTGTCTGAGCCCGCCTCCACTTCTTGCTGGCTGCTCATTATCGGCGCGAAAAAAGCGGCGGCTAACACGACCGTCGCATATCTGCATGTAGCCTTGATCATTCGATTTATCATTCGATTTGTAAGACCACCCTTTCTCTAGGAAATAAGGGCAGCATAACACCTTTCCCGGCAAACAGGAGAGCCCCTCATCGGCGGTGGTTGAATGGCCTGCCGAACCACTTCTTCTCTCGAAAAGGGTAGGTTTTGAGACGAAAGCCCGGCTTGAGGCTCCGCAAGATGGGTAGAATGACAAATCAATGGACCCCAACACGAAACAAGACCCGACTGAGCAACAGAAGAGGGATCGTCGTCCCCTCCCAAGAGCGGAGTTAATTGGGCATTTTTCCTGGCAGCATCTAGTTACAGTGCTTTCCACGCCTACTTCGTAATTTCGACAGCTCTTCGAGAAACCCACTGGTTAATGACACTTGTGAAGCAGCATTACGCTGCGATCATAGTGCTCCCGTTCGCCGGCGATGCGGCCCTTGCACTCGTTTTACTGCTCGATCTTGTTCCGAAACACCTATTGAATTTAAGGCTTTGCGCTTTGAGTTCAAAGGCGCATCCGGGCCCATTGTCCTTTGCGTGCTGTGCCTGCTAGCTATGGTCGTGGGGGGGATCAAGGTGCTGGTAGAGCGCTTGCGCTCCATGGCTAGGAGTAGGATTAGCTGGCAAGCGCCCGAGAGAGCGTGCTCGAGCAATATTGAAGCTTTCCGCAACGTCCGAAGGCGCTTCCCCTGATTTGATGCGTTTGCGGATCTGCTGGATTTGATAGGCTCTGAGCTTTTTCTTCCGCCCAAATTGCACTCCCCTCGCCGAGCCGCCACGATGCCTGCGAGTGCGCTCTTTGATCTGGCTTCGTTCCAGCTCAGCTAGAATCCCAATCATTTGCCACATAGCGCGGCCGGTTGAGTCTCGGTTTCGATATTTTCCGTCAGTGACCGAAACTTTATCCCGCGTTCTTTGAAGTCGTCTAGAACCATGATCAGGTCACGCAAGCTGCGCCCTAAGCGGTCCAGCTTCCAGACAGTCAGGCTGTCGCCTGTAGTTGAGTTTCTTAAGGCATTTCTGGAATTCCGGTCGATCTGTCGTAGCGCCGGATTTTCCATCATCAGTAAAAATTTTTTTACAGCCAAACTTCTTCAACGCGGTGCGTTGCATGCTGGCGTTCTGATCCTCGGTTGATACCCGAGCGTAGCCGTATTTCACGGTTCTATTTTGGGCCAGACATACCGGACCCTGCAAGCCCTGATTTTATTGGGTTTGTGTT
Organism: Bryobacterales bacterium; assembly: GCA_963840845.1. Taxonomy (GTDB): domain Bacteria; phylum Acidobacteriota; class Terriglobia; order Bryobacterales; family Bryobacteraceae; genus Bog-105. The sequence continues at coordinate 27,797 of CAWJBS010000131.1, read as the reverse complement.
TTTGTCCCGAAACTTACCCTTTATGGGACTTTTCTAATCAATCGACTTCACTGGAATGTAAAATCCGTAGGGACGACTCTTTAGAATGGTTTTGAGTTCTCGTGTTTTTACACCATTTCTTAGAACAATGTTTCGAACTGTGGTGGCGTACCAGCGCTTACCTCTGGCTGTGGGAACTCGGTGCTTGTTAAATTCGGCTGCAATGGCAGTAAGCCGCTTTCCTCGTCGAAGCAATTCACGAATAACCGGGGAAGATAACTTCGTGGCAAAATCGTCAGCCTGAGTTTTAATCCTCTCCACCGCCAAGGACTAAGGGCTGAGAGATCTTTGTGAGGCCGCGGATTCCCTCGTTTGAACTCCTCGCGCCTTAGCCGCTGCCAAGCCTTCCTTAGTCCGTTTTGAGATCGTCTGTCTCCTTGCTCTATTCATAACCCGGCTCGCTACCCTTTGCGGATTTTACAAAAAGTTTCATGCCAAATTGTCCATGTTATCAACCTCCTAGATACCCCTGACCGCTGCGTCAAAAAAAGCCGCCCGTCAAAGACAGTGAGGAAGGTAGGTAGCCGAATGCTCTTTGATTACGAAAGGCAGCAACCGAATAGTCGAACCAAGGTTAAGGTGGGTTGGGGAATGATCGTGATATTTGCCTTGCTGTGTGTGATTGTGTTGTGTTGCACCGGGCATGACGGAATTGCGGCAGAAATCGTCAATCGTCTACGGTTGAAGTGACAGAAACCAAAGCGTGGTTCCACGAGCAGCGCCTTAGGTCGTTCCCCGAAGACTGTCTCGAAACTTAACCTTTATGGGACAAGGCGAGCGGCGTCAAAAACGCCGCTTTCGCACCTCGCCCGGCGTCTCGGACTCTCGCGAGATTTCCACACAACTGTCTGATAAACGTTTTCGCGCGGTGCTTTGCCGTGCGGTCCCGCTGGACGGCTCAGGGCGAAAGGGTGTACTCGTTCAAACGTTCGTCGCTTATTACCGGGTTTCCACCGACAAGCAGGGTTTGAAAGGGCTGGGCATGGACGCGCAGCGCGGAAGCCGTGGCCCGCTTCATGGCAGGCAAGGGTGAGCTTACGCGCGCAGTTTGTGGAAGTGGAGAGCGGGCGCAAGGAGAACCGGCCCCAGCTTCATGCAGCGCTCGCTGAATGCCGGAAGCGCCGTGCCGTGCTGGTCATCGCCAAGCTCGACCGGCTCGCCCGCAACGTCCATTTCATTTCCGGGCTGATGAACAGCGACGTTGAGTTTGTCGCCGTGGACATGCCGAGCGCCAACCGGCTCACCATCCACATCCTCGCAGCGGTGGCCGAGCATGAACGCGAGATGATTTCGCAGCGCACCAAAGCGGCGCTTGCAGCAACGAAGGCCAGAGGCACGAAGCTAGGCAACCCCCGAGCAGCCGGACGCCGCCGTCATCGCCAGAGCAGCAAAGACCATCTCAGCCGCCACCGCCTGAAGTGCTGAAGCTCATCACCGGATGGAGAGCCGAAGGGCGAGGCCTGCGAGAGATCACTCGAGAATTGAACCGGCTGAACATCCGCACGCCGCAGGGCTAGCAGTGGTATGCCAGCACCGTCAGGGCGCAGCTTGTTCCGCGCCTATCCGTCATCACCTGGCCTGCTGCTGAATCCTCCGTTAGCGTCTGAACCCGGTCCGTATTTAGTGGGCGGCTGTCTCATAGAGCCACCAAAGAAAGCGGCAGACCTCCAACCCGAATGCGCATGACAGCGCCACCCGGAACAGAATCAAATCAAAAATACTAAAGTACCGATCAATCGTAAAGTCTTGAAAATTAAGCAATGGGTCTCTCTTCATCAAAAACTACCTTTCAAAATAACTTGAAATTGAGTTCGAGGTGAGTTACCCTTTGTTCGATAAGTAATAACTGGGAATCTTTTAAAGAGAGTTCCCACCCCGAAGGGCTTGGCAGCGCTAACTTCAGGCCCTTTCTCTTTTTTCATGCCGGACAATGCCGGACGAGATCAATTTGAAACCATTTCTTAATTTGTGTCAACACTAATACGCCACTTTGAGTGGTAATGCACAAAAAATCCACAAGATCTAGGGGTGTTCTGCCGTGGGTGCTGTTAGCCGTCTTCCCATGTCTAGTTGAAACATGCCAGCAGCTGGGGGCCAACGGTGCAGCGAAATGAAGCAGCCTAAAACACCAGGATTGTACGACCTAACGTCCTTTATGGTGTAGTATTTGGACTCGCCTTTTTGTGATGTCGGCGGTGCTATGGGCACTTTCCACCGGACCGGCAGCGGTAATTTGGTACGACAGAAGGAGCCCATGGCGGATATCGTCTCTAATTCGAAGAGCTACCAAGATCTCTTGGCGCGTTTGAAAACCCAGATTCGGACTGCCCAGGTTCGGGCAGCTGTTGCCGTGAACCAGGAACTTCTTGTCCTCTACTGGCAGATTGGAAAGGAAATCCTGACCAGGCAAAAAGAGGACGGCTGGGGCACCCGAGTCATAGAACGTTTGGCAAAGGATCTGCGTTTGGAATTCCCGGACATGCAAGGGCTTTCTTGCCTCGTAACCTCGGCTATATGAAGGCTTTCGCGGAAGCTTGGCCGGATGGATCACTTTTCGCAAGTGCCGCTTGCTCAAAATTAACTTGGTACCACAACCTCACGTTACTGGAGAAGGTAAAGTCTTCTTGAGGAAAGGCTTATGGTATGCCGAGCAGACAGTGGTCGAATGTGCTGGAGCCGCAATGTTCTTGTGTATTCAAATCGAGAGCGGACTTTATCGTCGGCAAGGTAAAGCGATCACCAATTTCCAGACCGCGCTTCCTGTTCCGTGCAGTCCGATCTTGCGCAGCAAATTCTCAAAGATCCCTACAACTTCGATTTTTTAACTCTGACGAAGGAAGCTCAGGAGCGCGATCTCGAACGGGGACTGCTCGCGCACCTACGGCAGTTCTTAATTGAGCTTGGTGTCGGCTTCGCGTTCGTCGGCAACCAGGTTCCGCTTGAAGTCGGCGGAGAAGATTTCAAGCTTGATCTGCTCTTTATACCACCTGAAGCTCAGATGTTTTCCTTGTGATCGATCTGAAAATGGGTGCGTTCAAGCCGGAGTACGCAGGGAAGATGAACTTCTACCTCTCGGCCGTCGATGATTTGCTTCGTCATCCTGACGACAAACCGAGTATTGGGCTAATCCTGTGCAAATCCAAAAACGGAATTGTGGCGGAATATGCGCTCCGCAATATCGCGAAGCCGCTAGGCATCTCGGAGTCCAAACATCTTGAAAAGCTTCCTGAGCAACTCAAGGGCACGCTACCCACTATCGAAGAGATCGAAGCCGAGCTAGGTGCGACGGACGAACCATCCGAAGAAGAGTGACGTTGCCGGCATCGTCCATTAATGTGAGCAGAGCGAAAACTGACAATGAGTTGCTGAAGTCAAGTCCCTGCTTTACTCCGGTCGCAATGTGTCCCAAATCCTACCCTTTGTGAGACTACCTAAGGTACAGATGGTCGTGATTATTCTATTGGGAAATGCTCAGGATGCTCATATCTAGGAATGCTTATGGAGAAGGGATCATCATCACTTGCTGGCGGCGTTCCTATTTGCTCGAAGACGCTGTTCAAATCACTTTCACTCTCCAGCATGATGATATTAATTTCGGTCCCTATCTGCTTCCATTGCGCTTTAGAGTCCTGATTGTTGGGGTGTGGCGTAAAGTGTTCGGACAAGAGTTGTTTTGATATGTGATCGTCAACACGAGAGAAAATGCGGTCAAAAATTCCATTGAGCTGGTTATGCACTCTGACGCTGTTGAAGTACATTCGCGCCCGAAAGGATTGCGTTGGCAATTCTCTGTTTGCTTCGGAAGACGCATCCTCGAACTCCTTCAGGTGTCGCTTCAAAAGCTCAGAAGACTGACCGTGAATAAAATCAAGAAGCATAAGAAAGCCCGCCACTTGGGTCGATACCACCAAAAATATCCGATTGATCTGCTCAACAATCTCAAACTGCGTAGCCACGATCTTTTCCTGTTTTGCCCGTTGATGCTCCCGTATAACCTCTTGATCCTTTATCGACTCAAGCAGGTATGGAGCTAGGAGGGATGTGATGAATGCCGTCCCAACTGAGACCAAGATCGTGACACGGGACGAAGGAGAGGCAGCGCTGGTGGGAGAGTTGGGTTGTTTCCTTCTAAGATATTGTCGGATTGTTCGGAACTCTGCTTGGAAACCTCTGCTATTCATAATGTGTAGGTTTTAACACAATGCAGCAAAGGGCTTTGCGTAGAACAGTCCCAAAACTTAACCCTTTTGGGACGGGCCACCGAATGGGCACCAGTCCTGTGAATGGCGGACGGTCACTTGTCCGAATAACGCGCTATCTGTTGAAGTGCTTTGCCGGCTGCGGGCGGTTCGTCGGCTATTCGGAACGTGGGCGACGTCGGCGCTGTTAGATGAGCGCGGCCGAGGGTTGAAGTTTGGTTGTTAGCAGTTGCGCCTTCAACTGTTCACGACGCTTGGGATTTCGCCCAGAAATCCGAGGGGCGGCACGGAGCTAGTTCGCCGTCGTCGCCGCTAGGGCTGTTGGGCTGGCGCTATCTGCCTGGCGAGATGCTGGGTCGAGGGCGAAATTCAGCGCGTCATTCCATTTAGAAAAGCGGAAAACCCTTACTCCCGGTACCCAGAGAATCCAATTCGTCCCAACTTTATAGATCTGTGGCTTCAAAACAGTCCTCCCACCAAGGAAGTGTTTTGAACTTGCGATTTATCTCTTCTTTTCGCGCCTAGCGCGCGCAGCGGAAGCCGATATCGGCGCGTCTGGTATTGGGTGGAACGGATTCGCCGGCGTAAACCAACGCTTCAAACGTCTCGCTCGTGGCCGGGGGATACGATTGGTAGCTGCCGCCGCGGATTTGTCCCGCGGAACCAGCCACCCACTCCCAAACATTGCCTACCATGTTGAGCGCACCGTAAGAACTGGCGCCATGTGGATAAGAATCTACCCTCACGGGTCCGGCTTGCGGCTGCTGGCTGGCTTGTGCCTGTTCCGGCGTCATGGGCAACTGCGCCAGATCATCGCCCAACTCGTTGCCCCATGGAAAATGCTGGCCTTGCGTTCCGCGCGCTGCCTTTTCCCACTCGATAGCAGTTGGCAAGCGTTTGTGCGCCCACGCGGCGAACGCGGCAGCTTCAGACAAAGTCACGTTGCGAATCGGCAAATCGCCGTCTGTGAGCGAAACATCGGGCGGCGCAGATCTGTGTGTTTTCTGACAGAAGTCTAAATAAACCCGGGTGGAAACTTCGGTTTTATCTATATAAAACGCGCGCACTTGCTGCATGTGGACGGGTTCGCCTAACAAAGCCGCGCCGCTCGGAACGAGAATCATATCGCCGGTGGGAAGGCTCAGAGAGGACGCCAGAATGCGGGGAACTCGATTGGCTTCCTCTTCTTGCGCGGCCGCATTCCTGCTGTGGAAGTAGACGGTAGCGGCAACCAAAAATAGCAATAACGCCGCGGCCAAAGCCGGTATCAGCCAGCGTGGAAAAGGAGCTGGCGCGGCTGCGGGCATATCGGCGAAGTGAGTCTCTTCTGGCGGCGCTGGTTCCTGGGACACAACATTGGTTTCAGTGGTCTCTTCCACCTTTTCCCAATTCAGCATTTCATTGGTCAGTTCGCGCGGATCCCAGGGCCGGTCGTTCGGATCTTTTGAAAGGCAGCGCATGATCAAATCCGCAACGGGTGGCGGCAGATCGTTTAGATGGAGATTGATATTGTCGGGCTCAACTCTGGCGTGCGCCATCACAAATTGCTCTTCGGTATCGGCATTCACCGGCAATTTGTTGGTGAGCATCTGATACACCAGAACGGCGAAAGAATAAACGTCGGAGCGGGCGTCTAACTCACTTCCGCGCTTACCTACCGCTTGCTCTGGCGAAACATAAGCGGGCGTTCCCACCACCATGCCTGCCATGGTCAGGGTGAAATCGTTTTCGAATGCATGATCGATGCGCGCTTCTTTCAGCTTGGCGATCCCGAAATCTAGGACCTTCGCAACATCGGCACCCTCTGCGGTCTTGAGAATGGTGATGTTCGCTGGTTTGATATCTCGGTGAATAATGCCGATGTCGTGTGCGGCATGCAGCGCGGAGGCAATCTGGCCGGCAATCACGCAAACTCGGTTATACGGCAGCGGACCTTCGTAGTGCAGAACCTCGTAGAGCGTTTGCCCTTGCAAGAACTCCATCACCATAAAAGGCGAACCATCTTCCGCGCGGTCAATATCATCAACGCGAACCGCGTTGGGGTGACGCAGACGGCGCGTGAGGACAGCTTCGCGCATAAAGCGCTCCACTAACGGCTCATCATGCACCATGCTGGGATTAATCACTTTCAACGCGCATATTTCGTTGAAGTGAACATGCTGGGCCTCGTAAACCGTCGCCATGCCGCCCACGCCCACCCGCTGGACAATCCGATATTTGCCGCGAATCAGGCTGCCCGGCACCCAGATGTCTTGATCAACCAGCGGTGTGCCGTCGTGCGGGCAGACGGGTGTCCCGGCCGGGAACGGCGATTGACATGTAGGGCAACTCCTCATGACGGCGCAATAAGAAAAGAAAGGTGGCTGATCGAAGTGATAGACTCAGCCTTTTCCTGAAACCTGAAACTATTACAGATAAGGATATCGCTTCCCAAGAAAAATTGCTTAGGCTAATACTAGGAGGAAACCGAGGGGTAAAGTGGTTTTCGACAAGGCATCCTCAACCTAAGTAATTGTAGTTTAGGGAGTTAGGCTGCTTTTCCACACAGCAGGGGCTGATGGCCTGTGATTCTATGTTCAAGGATTAGTCTGGGGAAAGTTTTGAAGAAAGCGTGGGGGAGATAACCACAGGGCCATATGAGGTTAATAGTATTATTTACAATGATTTAAAAGGAAATCCACATTTCCACAGAACCTATTACTATTGTTATTCTTAGTAGTACTATTATTTACTCTTAAGAATAGTAATAGATCGCCCTTTCATGAAGTGCCATCCAGTTTAGATTCCTCTCACAAAACAACTATGGCCCGAAGCTCGAAGTATTAAGAATCGCAATTCAACCCGTCGATAAGCAAATCGATGAATGGTTCGATTTCTCTCACACCGGCGGAAATCCCGATTTGGAACGTCCCCGAACGTTCGCGGCGGTCCAATGAATTTTCGTTGCGCGTCGCGGAAGTCGTATCGGCCCTATCGCACGCGCTTGATTTGGGGAGTGGTCAACCAGTGGGCCATTCCGTGCGAAGTTGCTTATTGGCTATGCGGATAGCCGAAGAAATCGGCTTATCGCGAGCGCTGCGCGGCGATTTGTTTTATGCCACGCTGCTGAAAGATGCCGGCTGCAGTACCAATGCTTCGAAGATGTATCATGCTCTGGGTTCGGACGACATCAAGGCGAAGCGTGAAGTAAAGCTGACCGATTGGACGCGTACCAGTTGGGAGACGATTTCCTACGCCCTGCGCAATATTGCGCCAGATAAGCCTCTGGCGGAACGAGTAGCGGCCTTGTGGCGCATGGCACGCACCAGCCACCAACACAGTTGGGAGGTCACCAAGATCCGCTGTGAGCGAGGGGCGGCCATTGCCAGGCTTGTGGGCCTGAGCGAAATTACGGCCGATGGCATTGCTGGTCTTGACGAGCATTGGGATGGCAAAGGCCAGCCCGAAGGCCTGCGCAAGAAAGACATTCCGCTACTTTCGCGCGTGATGCTGCTGGCGCAAACGCTTGACGTCTATTTCTCGGCTCGAGGGGCAGCGGATGCTATGAAAGTCGCTCACGAGCGCAGCGGTTCGTGGTTCGACCCTGAGCTTGTCAAAGCGGCGCATTCTCTGGCAGCGCGAAACCGGCTCTGGACCGATTTGAGCAGCGATGAAGTTTATGATGTTGCGTTGACGATGGAACCTGAACCCAAACAGATGGAAGAGGACGATCGGACATTTCGCTCGATCTGTGTGGCGTTTGGGCAAATCGTGGATTCCAAATCTCCGTTTACGTTTTCGCACTCTGAAAACGTGGCACAACTCGCGGTTAGCATTGGCGAAAAGATGATGTTAGACCGAAAGCGCCTGGATGTCTTACGGAATGCGGCCCTGTTGCACGACCTTGGCAAGATGGCGGTATCGAATCAAATACTGGAAAAGCCCGGCGAGTTGAACGAAGATGAATGGCGCGTGATGCGGCTGCATCCGTTTTATACCTGGAAGATTCTGCACGCCATTCCGCGTTTCGGCGAATTGAGTGAAATCGCCGCGTCGCATCACGAAAAGTTGGATGGCAGCGGATACTTTCGTGGCCTTGGCAATAAGCAACTGTCGCTCGAAGCCAAGATTCTGGCGGTAGCGGAAATTTTCGATGCCTTGATTGTGAGAAGCCCCTACCGGGAGCCGTTGTCTCAAAAAGCCGCCGTGGGTGTCCTGCGTAAAGAAGCGCGCAATCAGCTCGATCCAAACTGCGTGGCAGCGTTGGAAGAGATTAACATTGCGGGGCTGAACTAACTCTTCGGTTTTGGCGGGTATTTGGCGATCGATTTCTTTACCATCTCGTCAAGCTTGCCGGCAATCTGCTCTGCATCGTTCTTATCTTCATGAGCGATGCCGCGCCACACCAGAGACCGAATGGCGGTATCGTGCAGATCGATAACCAGCGTACCTTCCGTATAGGGAATGCGCACAGTGCGCGTGCCCATTCCACGCCACCCAGCCGGATAGCGCTCTACTTGTTTTTTTCGAGCTGAACCGAGGTGATACCTAACGTTTAGATCTCCGTGATTCAAAACTTCGGTCAAGCCTTTGGCCGTAAGGTAGTGCGCAATGGCATCGTCCAATTTCTTACGAATCAGATCGCTGTTCAAAGCGGGGTTGTGGCTGTTGAGTTGGCCGCCTGCCATGGCGAACGTATGATAGCGGGAAAAATCGGCTCCTCCGTCGAACTCAACGGTCACTTTCTGTCCAAAAGCCACCGCAGTGGCGAAGACGGCCAATAAAAACAATCTCATAATAAGGACTCTAGCTGATGAACAGTCGTGTATGGTGGGACAAAATGCTTCAGTGGTCAAAATTACTATGTTGCCTAGCGATATTCATTGCGGTGCGCCCCGCCATGGCTCAAGCGGTGAGCGGAATTTCGGGTCGGGTGGAGGATAGCAGCGGTCTGGGCGTGGGCGATGCAACCGTTACGGTGAAGAGTCTGGAAACGGGAGCCACTCGCTCTGTGCAAACCACGGCCGAGGGATATTTCCGTCTGCTGGCCTTGCCCTTGGGACCACAAGAGCTGCGCGTGGAGAAAACTTCTTTTAAACCGGTTGTGCGCAAAGGCATCCAACTCGCGGTTGGGCAAGAAGCCGTGGTGAATATTTCGCTGGAACTGGGCCCTATCACCCAAGAAGTCGCGGTCACAGCCGATGCAGCGCTGGTGAACACCACAACCGCCGCCGTTTCCGGCTTGGTGAGTGAAAGTGAAGTGAAAGATCTGCCGCTCAATGGGCGCAGTTTTGATTCGCTGCTCACTTTAAATCCGGGCGCCATCAATTATGGTTTGAAAAGCGCACAAACCAGCACTAGTAACGGAAACACCTTTAGTGTTGCGGGACGCCGTCCCTTAGACAATCTTTTTCTTTTAAACGGCGTTGAATATACCGGGTCGAGCCAACTGGCCGACACGCCCGGTGGTGTGAGTGGAGAATTGCTGGGCATTGATGCCGTTCGCGAGTTCAACGTTCTTACCGATACGTACGGCGCAGCGTATGGCAAACGCTCCGGCGCGCAAATCAGCGTGGTCACGCAATCGGGCGGCAATGCGCTGCACGGTTCGGTTTTTGAATTTTTGCGCAACAGCAAACTGGATGCTCGCAACTTTTTCGATCAAAACGCTGTGCCGCCTTTTCGGCGAAATCAGTTTGGTGGGGCTTTGGGCGGACCGCTCAAGAAAGACAAACTCTTTCTATTTGGCAACTATGAAGGCTTCCGGCAGGCGCTGGCCATCAGCAGCGTGAGCATAGTTCCCGACAATCTGGCGCGCGAAGGCTTGTTGCCCAGCGGTGCACCCGTAGCTGGTGTGAACAAAGCCATGCTGGCGTACATGGCGTTTTGGCCGCTCGCCAACGGTGCCGAGTTACCTGCCGTAGCGGGACAGCCGGGCGCGGCGCTTTCCTATAACAATCCGCGGCAGCATATTCGCGAAGATTTCGGAACTATGCGCAGCGATTACGTTAGAAGCGACCGCGACACTCTTTCCGCCGCCTACACGATAGACGACGGCGATAATCTATTACCGCTGACCGATCCGCTTTTTGGCTCAAACGTAACCCTGCGCAGCCAGGTGGCAAGCTTGCAAGAGACCCACATCTTCGGGCCCACGATGTTGAATACCTTTACCGCTGGTTTCTCACGTGCCGCCTTCGCCTACGATTCGTTCCCGTTCAATGCCTTTCCTGCTAGCCTTTCCTTTGTGACCGGCGCCGATCCCGGTGGTATCACCATTGGTGGTGGAGTAACAACAACGGGAGGCGGCACCATTACCGCCGCGGGCGCGAATAATGCTTCGAATGTTTGGAACCGCCGCAATCTGTTTACTTATGCCGATACCCTGCAGATTACTCACGGCATCCATCAAATCAGCGCGGGGGTTTGGTTTCAGCGCATGCAAGACAACGAGGATTCGGCGTCGCGTCAACTGGGGCAAGCCACCTTCACTAGCTTGACTACCTTTTTGCAAGGCACCGTTAGTTCTTTTCAAGTTGTTCCTAGCGCGAATGAACTGGGATGGCGCAGTCTTTTTGGCGCCTTCTGGGCTGAGGACTCAATGAAGCTCACGCCGCGTTTGAACGTTCGCATTGGCCTGCGCGATGAGTTTACAACCGGCTGGAATGAAGTTTCTGGACGCGCGGCCAATTATGTTTTCGATAGCAACGGACTGATCGTCACCACGCCTACTCTCGGTAGCTCGGCTTTCACAACGAACAACGCCACTCACCTGCTGAGTCCGCGAGTCGGCCTGGCTTGGGACGCATCCGGCAACGGCAAAACTGCGATTCGCGCCGGCTTTGGAACCTATTATTCATTGATCGACGCGCTTAGTTTCCTGCTCAATTCACTGCCGCCCTATAACGGATCCATTTCGTTGTCCGGTCCGTTGGCGTCCATCACGCCCATCAGCCGCGGAGCCGTTATAGCACCGTCATGCGGTCCTGGCGTTCCTTCACCTTGCACAACGTATGCGCCGCAAGGCGTACAGCCGAATGCAAAGACGCCCGCCGTGCAAGAGTGGAATTTCACGCTCGAACAACAGTTAGGGCATGAGACCGTTCTGCGTCTCGCCTATCTCGGTTCGTTCGGCTATCACGAGTTGCTCAGCGTCGATCCGAACACGGTGGCTTCCCAAATTTGTGCCAGTGCCAGCGGTTGTACCGCGGGTGGAACCACCACCGGCGGCGCCAAAGCGCCCGTGACCAGCCAGAGCAAGGTCTCGTTCGGTATGCCTTATATTCCAGTAGCCACTCGCCCCAACCCGTATCTCGGCGCCGGATTCTTTTGGCTCACCGAAGGCAATAGCAGCTACAACGCATTACAGGCCGATGTCTCTAAGCGCCTCAAAAAAGGCCTGCAGTTTCGCGCTAACTTTACCTGGTCCAAGAACCTGGATCTGAATTCCGGACTGACTGGCGCGCAATCGAGCAATCAGGCGCAGATGATTCTTGATCGAAACAATCTCAGCCGCGATTGGGGTCCGTCTGCTTTGAATGCCAAATATCAAGGTTCCGTTTCCTTGCACTACGAATTGCCTTTTCATACCGGCCCAAGCCTGACTCACCGCGTTTTCGGCGGTTGGCAGGCAGACGGCATCGCCACCATGTTGAGTGGTTTCCCCTTCACCCCACAGGTTGGCTCTAACCGCTCGGGCGATGGCGACACGCGTAACCCCGACCGGCCTTCGTTGAACCCATCTTTTTCCGGTCCCGTCGTTCTCGGGCAGGCGACACAGTGGTTTAATCCAAATGCTTTTGTGTTGCCGGCCTTCGGGACTTATGGCAACGTGGGACGCGGCGTATATAGCGGTCCCGGCTTAGGTAACCTGGATGCGTCTCTGCTCAAAGACATCCGAGTTACGGAGCGCGCCCAGCTTCAATTTCGCGCCGAATTTTTCAACGTTTCGAATCACACCAACCTGGGGACTCCTAATGCCACTGTCTTTTCCAACGGCGCCATCAGTTCGTCGGCCGGCGTGATTACCGCCACTGCTACTACATCCAGACAGATCCAGTTTGGTCTAAAACTAGTATTTTAGGCCCGAGTGGTTTAAAGTATTGTTAAACGTAAGTTAAATCAGCAAAGAACGACTGTCAACTCGTTCACATCTTTCGGGAATAGTTGTGTTCCCTTTCTCGTGGGTCCAAAGAGTTGGATTGGAACAGCCGAGCTTCTAGGCGCTTTTTTAAATGGGTTGCGTTGGTCTCTTTAGTCGCTGGCCATCTGTCTGCCGCCGTTCCCGCGCGCGTTCTGGTTCTCAATTCGTATCACGCGGGTTACGTTTGGAGCGATGACGAACTCAATGGAATAAAGACCGCTCTGGGCGACCCAAGAGTCGAACTATACATCGAATTTGCCGATTCACAACGCCATTCCGGCAAAGAATACGACACCTCACTAACGACGTTTCTTCTCGATAAATACCGCAGCTTACCCCTGAATCTGATAGTGGCCACCGACGATTATGGTGTTCGTCTTGCCCTGAACCTGCGCGATGCGCTCAGTCTTAAGATCCCCATCATATTTTGCGGCGTCAATGATTACCGCGGAGGTAGTTGGATCTTTCACGAACCTCCGGGCGCCGGACTGGTGGGCGTTCTTGAAAAGGTTACCTATTTAGAAACCGCTCAGCTTGTCCGAACGCTGCTTCCGGCTACCCATGAGATCGTCCTTGTTGGTCCTAGCGTTGTAAACGAGTACGCGTCCGATCTACAAAAGTCTTTTCCCGGCCTTCACGCGCGCTACGTACATACCATGAATCAGACGTTGGGAGCCTTAGCGGTTGAATTAGGCAAGCTTCGCAAAGGAACTGTGGTGATTACGGCTGGATTTTACTCCGATGTCACCGGCCAGCCTATTAGTATGGAGGCGAGCGTTCGATGGGTAGTTTTACATAGCCCCGTTCCAGTGTTTGGCACAAGTAAACGTTCGCTGAATTGGGGTATCGTCGGCGGAAAGCTTGCCGATGGTTTCTTCCAGGGAAAGGCAGCCGGCGAAATGGCTCGCTCGATCCTGCGCGGCACGCCGGTTGCTGAATTGACTACTTTGAGCGACGATGGTGAGCCCTTCGTTGTGAACTACGCCGTTTTGCAACATTGGAATTTGGACGAAAGCCGCATTCCCGCCGGTACGATCGTCGTCGGGCGTCCAGTTTCCCTGTACGCGGAACACAAGCAAGCCGTCTGGGCTGTCTTGGCCTTCCTTCTATTTCAATCGCTCGTTATTGGCTTTCTGACCATTGAAGTCAAAGCAAGAAAGCGAACAGAGGAAGCTTTGCTCACCACCGCTCAACAATACAGGGCTATCTTCGAACAATCGCCCATTGGTCTTGTCGAGCTGGGGCTAGACGGAACTTGGCAAATGGCGAACGACAAGGCCCTCGAAATTATCGGCAAAAGCCGGTCCGATCAGATTGTGGGCAGGGATTGGGAGGATCACGTCTCGCCGCAGGGATTGGCAAACGGTTCTGCGGTCGCGAGCCAGTTTAATAAGAGGCGATTGCGAGTCGGCTTCCGGGGAACTCGAATTAGTTGGGAATGCTCACCGCAAAATCTGGGTACAACGGACCATCTCTTTGGTGAAGGACGCTGAGCGGGCGCCGAAAGTGTTCATGCTTATTCTGGAGGACATCAGCCGCCGCAAAGAAACCGAGCAACAACTTTTACGCAGCAATGCCGCCCTGCGCCACTTTGCTTATGCGGCCGCCCACGATTTGCAGGAACCCTTGCGCAATATCGCATTAACCGCCGATCTATTAATCAGAGACTATTACCAGCAAGTTGATCAGGCCGGACAAAGACTGCTGGAAGAAAATCTGGAAGGCGCGCAACGTATGCTCGGCATGGTGAAGGCGCTCTTGGCTTATACGATTGCAGTCGATACTGCCGATACCAGCACTGCCGTCTCCGTTGTCGAAACGGAAATCGCTCTGACCCGCGCCTTGCAGAATCTGCAAACCGTCTTACGTGAAGCGAATTCGGAAGTGATTCGTTCGGTGCTCCCCGCTGTAAGCGCCAGCGAAATTCATGTAGTGGAACTATTCCAGAACCTCGTAGGCAATGCCGTGAAATACCGGAAAAAAGAGCAGCCATTGCGCATTTCTGTTTCCGCCAAGCCGAATGGCGCTGAATGGATATTCGAAGTCGCCGACAACGGCATCGGTTTCGAATCGAAATATGCGGAACGAGTCTTTGGTGTTTTCAAGCGTCTCCATAGCCGTCGAGAGTATCCAGGAACGGGCATCGGTTTGGCAATCTGTGCTCGCATTGTTGAGCATTATGGAGGCCGCATCTGGGCTGAATCTCAGCCCGATGTGGGTGCACGCTTCTTTTTCAGTTTGCCTGCGGTGGGATCACGAAAGCTGTCTTGAGAGAGGGTCAATTCAATGTCGAACAATGAAACGCACTCGGAGCCGCGCATCCTACTAGTGGAGGATAATCCTGTGGATGTGCTGATGGTTCGGCGCGCTCTCAAAAATGGCGGCTTTCAGAATCCGCCGATCGTCCTTGACGACGGCGAGCCAGCCCTGGAATTCCTGGCCCAACGCGGCGGCTTCGCGGGAGCGGCTCTGCCCGATCTCGTAATTCTTGATTTGAACTTACGGAAAATCGATGGGCCGGAAGTCTTGTCGTTCATTCGCCGCAGTCCCAAGCTGCGCGGCTTGCGCGTGATTATCTTGAGCTCCTCACCGGAAGACGTTATGAAATCGCACGCCGAGCACGCAGACTATTACATTGAAAAGCCTACCGATGCCGCCTCGTTCCTGAATCTGGGAACAAGAATCCGCGATTTCTACCGGGACTCCCTCAACAGCGCCGGGGAGATCAACTAGCTGATCTTCTTCAACATCCGTACCGTCACTAATCCCATGGCGATGACCGCCAGCGCTAACGCTCCATTCAGCAGCCACGGGTTGCGATCTGTCCACGGGCGTTCCGGCAGGCGAAACAATGGGTTGGCTGATACCGCTCCCAATTTGGCGGCTGCGGCGATCCCGCTAGTCGGTAATAGGCGTCCGAAATCATAGGAGGGTTGCCGCGCGCTCGGATTGCCCACATACACAAAATATGTCCCAGCCTGCGCAGAGGGAAACTTTACCACCCGCCTGATGCCGCTCAATGTAACGGCGCCAAAATGCAGCGGCGCACTATCGGCGTTGAAGACGAAAATCTTCACATAGCGCTCTGTCCGCTCGTTGGTTTCTAGAGATAGCTGTTCTCCGTCGGCAGTGCGCGAGATGACGCCGCCTGAGGTGGGATACCAGTGTTGCAAATCGTTGGTGGCCGCAATCTCCACCGTTCGTAGAAACAATCCGGGATCCACAGTCAAGTCAATGTGGTCGAATGGCTGTCCGGCAAAGCCGAGATCCAGCGTCAGTTCCGTTGTCTGCGCTTTCGCGTCTTCGCGAATAGCCGGTCTAAAGGTCGCAATTACGTCGCGGGTCGCACCGGTTTCCGCAAAGTCAGAGAGCCATACTGTTTGCAAATTCGCCGGCTCCGTCCAACCCGGAATCGTGAGTCGGACATAGCGCCGCGTCGAAGTAGGGTACGAGACGGTTGTTTCACTAGCAGTGTGCTCGTCGCGCTGAACGTCAAAAATGAGGCCTTCGGATTGCACCAGCGCCCAGTTGTGTTGGTCATCGCTGGTTTCCACGCGCACGGTCTCTTTGAAATTGTGCAGCGGCGAAGCTATGCGTAGCCGGTTGTGCTGGGGATGTCCCTTTAAATCCAGAATCGCCTGCACGCCGCTGCCCGGCACATAGGCTTTATTGAGAATGGTCGCAACGGGCGCTTCAAAGCGGCGCGACCCACTGAGCGCCGTCAGAATATAAGGCGTCTCTGTGTCGTCGCGCATGATCCGCAGATCGTCCAGATTGGCTGCGGACTCCCGATACAACGCCGCATCCACCGTAAATTCCGAAACCGGCGCTGGCGATCTGACGCCGATCGGCCGCCGGTAACGCCAAGCCGGAGCGCTAAAATCCGCAATGAGCAGAGAGCAGCAGGCAAACCCGCTAAGCAGTAGTTTGGTCATCTTTCCACCAGGTTTCAATCAGACGCCGGAAACGTGAATAAGGTACGATGTTGACAAGAGAAGATACCAAGATGACAAACGCCGCGATCTGGTACGGCCTGCCGAGTTGCCACACATCGAAGAAGTATAGTTTGAAATCACAATGCCAAACAAACCCAGTCCGCTGAGCCGGTTAATCACCGTTCGTGTCGCGACGCCCGCGCTGACTAAGAAGCACCGCATACACGCCGAACAGTACGAAGATAGCGATCGTTTCCACACTCAGCCGGTTCTCAGCGGCATCGGCGTGCCGACCAGGCCAAAATCTCCAAACATAAACCCCAGAGCATAAAGATGTGTCCGGCGAAGTAGTGCCAAGCGCTACAGGACGCATGATCTTCGAAGCCCAATATGCGGACAGCAACATGGCGACGCCGATGCCGCGAATGTAAAGAAACGCGAGTTCCAGAGCAGCGAATAAGTGGCAGGATCCGGCAGCAGCCGGTTTCAAAAACCATGAGCCGTAAGGCACCAGAAAGAATATGACCAAAGCGCCAGCTAGCGCTTTGGCTGTTGAGACGCCAGGCGATCCATGTGCCACGCCGCTCCCTGTATCGCCCAGGCAATGGTGATTGTGAAACCTGTGAATTGAATGGGAATGGCCAGTGTCAAAAATGCCAGCGCCACTCCCAGAGCCAGCAGCACAGGGCGTTTGTCGGAACCACTCTCTTCCGACCGCCGGTGCATGAAAATGCCAAAGGCGAGATAGACGCCTGCCACCAGCGCAGCCAGCGGGCCCAGCCAGAGATGATAGTCGGGATGAATGGATTGAATCGGATTTCCGCTGCTCGTGTAATCGATGGACGAAGACGGTTGCAGCAGTTCATAAGCACGCGCGTAGTAAACAATTCCGTTCAGTGCGAATACCGATAGCGCCAGCGTTGTAGCTTGCGCCTTTTTGATCACTAAATGCCAATAGGTCCAAGCCAGAAAGAGCGTGAAGCCACAAGTGATGCCGAAAAATTGAAGCGTCGGCTCGTTAGTCTCAGACAAATGGATTGCATGGGTAATCCAGAAGCCAGCGAAGGCGCTGACTATTGCGGCCGGATAGCTGCGCACCTCGGCAAAAGCCAGCGCCGCCGTGGTTAACAGCAGCGAAGAGAGCAGAAATTGTGGGTCTGACGGTGACCAAATCCAACACAAGGCGAGCGCGCTGAGTACTTGTGAAAAGCAGAAGAGAATCGGGTGTTTGCGTGCGCCAGCGCTGCGCAGTAAAGGCGAGCGGCGCTAAAGTGCCAACCAATTTCTGCCCTGAGTGATTGAACAACCATCCTGCGTAAATCAGCGTCGTCGCCGCAAAGCTAATGAATTCAAGCCTGGGCCATCCACCGCGTTTCGCTAGCTCCGAGGACGCTAGGTTCAGTAAGAAAAGATAGCTGAACAAAAACCACGGATGGTCCTCGCCATTGCTCAGCAAAACAGGAATGACATACGCACCTAGTAAGCCTAACGCGGCGATCGCGAACGACTGATAGCGCAGCGCTAAGACTCCAGCCATCGCGGTAGCCGCCACCATCAGGACAAAGGCCGCCGCTTGCGGAATCAGGTGGTAGAAATCGAAAGCCGCGTAGAGTGACAGATAGATGATTGAGATGCCGGTGGCCGTAATACCTTGCGCAAACACTTGTTGTCGTTTGCGCCAAAGGAAATCTCCCGCGCCCAGCGTCGCAAAACCCGCCAACAGCCCGAGCATCACCCGACCCGCGGGTCCGATCCAGTTGTTATCAACCGCCCACTTAAAGAAGAACGCCACCCCCAGAATTAAGGTGATCGCGCCAATTCGATTGACCAGGGTCAAGCCCACCTTCGACTCAATCCCGCTCTGTCGTTCCCGTATGGGAGGAGGAGGCGCAGCTATTGGTTCACTCAATTCACTGGGAGGAACGCTGCTATTCTCTGGCTCAACTTGAACCGTAATGGGAGGTTCTGTGAAAAGAGAATTCGGAGGAGGAGGCGGAGGCTCTATTCGCTTCGCTTGGAGCAAAGTCTCTAAATGCGAGAGTCGCTGCTCCAGAAACTCTTGCCTTTGTAGCAGTTGATGCAAGGCGGCGGTAAGAGCTTCGTAGCGTTGCGGGTCAGTTTTCTGCCATGGGATCCAACTACCAAACTGGGTACCTCCCGAATCGTTTTCGCAGACGGGACACCGAATGGTTTTAATGATACGCTAGAAGTCAATCTTCAAAAGTGGGTGTTTCGGTGGCAAGGTTAATATTTCGTTCCGTAACCTTGGTTTTTCCACCCTGTTCGAATTTACTTCGTCCCATTGGTTTACCTTTGGGATGGAATTGAGGTTAGGATGTTATCGTCTTTCCTGAATCAAGTGCGCAGCGGCGTGAGCTTTTTTGTTCTTTTTACGTTTCTGCATGCCCAAATGAGCTGGGCTATTGGTACCGAGCGGTTAGTTCCCGGTGCACCTTTACAACCAGCCAGCCAGCAATCGGCCACTCCCCAACAACCTGGTGAGATTCAGCAACCAGCCTCCCAGGCACAGCAGCCACCCGGGGCCGAAGGTCAAACCACCGTTGTGCAGGTACCAGTACCAAAGGAGAATACTCTCGACATTTCGGTTGTCGATGGCGAAGGCGCCTCGAATGTCGTAGGTAAGAAGAGTTCCGTCAAGCCATCAGTTGAAGTTCGCGATGAGAAGAACCAGTTACTCGAAGGAGCGGTGGTTACTTTTAGCGCGCCGGCCGATGGCCCCAGTGTGGTTTTTAGTAACGGCTTGCGAACCGTTACCGTGATGACCGATGCGCAAGGCTTCGCCCGCACGCCAGCCATGCGTGCCGTGAATGCCGGTTCCTTTCGCTTACAAGTTTCCGCCTCGTTCCGGGGGCAGATGGTGAGCACGAGTATCGCCTTAACAAACTTCGACAACGCCGCTGAGGCGAAGGGAAAGAGTGGCGCCGGTGAGTCCACAGATCGCCCCGTCGCTAACAAGAAAACGGGCGGCGGACTCTCAGGCACCGCTTGGGCGATCATCCTCGGCGCGGGCGCCGCGGCGGGCGTGGGTATTGCTTTAGCGTTGAGCCATAAAAGTTCCACCGCGACCACTAGCACGACGAGCGCGACCATCGGGGGACCCGGAACTCCCACCGTCGGCGCGCCTTAAAATTTTTTTCCGCAGTTCATTGGCCTGAAAACGGAGGACGGCAATGAAGTATCTTGCTATTGCGCTCGCATCAGCAGCGCTAACGGGCGCGCAGACGCCTGCTATATCGATTCGACCCAACATGGCGGCTCCTAGCCTTGGTGCTGGTCCCGCCAGTGCCGGGCCCACTATGCGCGTGCCGGTTCTTGGCTACACGGCCGGCCCGGGCCCGCTCGAGCTGCACCTGATTGTCGGCACCGCGAAAACAGCGCAGTTGGGTGCCTCCATCGCGCTTCCGAGCGGCGTTAAACGCATGTTTGTGCCCCCGCGTGAGCATTACCTCTTACTTGAAAGCAAAGCGGGCGGGCCTCTCGCCGTTTGGTCTCCCATGAGTGGCGCTTCAGAGGGAACTCCTTTGACTGGTGCGCTGGCATATCCCGACAGCGTTGCCTTCAGCGCGCGTGGAGATGCGGCGGTTCTCTATTCAAACAGCGCCGATCAGCTTCAAGTGGTAACTGGTTTGCCCGCGGAGCCCACTGTCACCGTGCGGCCAGGCGTCGGCAAGTTCGGCCAGGCTGTCGGCTTTGCTGTTTCTGACGACGGCGCGGTAATTGTTGTGACTCTGGCCGATAATACCGCCATCGCGTCATCTCTCGGCGGCGATTGGCAATCGCTGCCGCAAGCCTCTAATGCACGCGCCGTGCTGTTTGTTCCGCACACTCACGACATCGTTGTGAGCGATACCTCTCAACAGACACTCACTCTAGTGACTCACGTGACGGAGCAGTCTCAGTCGATTCGCCTTGTCGCGCATCATGTCGCCGCAGATCGACTGGCGTTCACAAAAGAAGGCGCAGTCTTGCTCGCCGCCTCTTCTGCCCAAAGCAAAGTTTGGACCGTTGATCTAAAGACGATGACGCCCTCAACAGCGTCTTCTTCGCTCATTGACACACTGCTTCCCATGCGTGATGGTCACACCTTCTTGTTGTCGGCGCCTGGCGTGGCGTTATGGAACGTGCCAGTGGAAAGCGACAGTGTTGCGCGGCTTCGTGCCTGTGACTCGTTAATCTCTTCGAAAGCGACAGCCCATGTCCCAAGACAAACATTTTTTGCGAATCCTTTCCTTTGCCTTTTTGTTTCTGACCTTGTCGCTCTCGAGCGCCCACGCTTTGTCTCTCACTTGTACGTTGCCGGCCACTGCGCAGGTGGGTGTGGCCTACACCGGGGCGAGTTGCACGGCGAGCGCTGGTACACCCGCTTATGCCTATTCGCTTACCGGCGCTCCCGCCTGGATGAGTATCGACCCCACGTCCGGAATGATCAGCGGAACTCCCACGGCGAGTGGCACATTGTCATTCACTGTCAAAGTCACCGATAGTACCTCCGCTACTGCCTCTTATCCAGTGACCAGCTTCGTTGTCGCTCCCGCCGCTGCGGTTCTCAGCTTGAACTGCACCTTCCCAACCGGGGCACAAGTCGGGGTCGCCTATACGGGCGCGAGTTGCACGGCCAGCGGTGGAACTCCCAGCTACACCTACTCGCTCACGGCGCGCCCGCCTGGATGAGTATTAGCTCTTCTGGCGTAATCAGCGGAACTCCTACCGCCAGCGGCACTTTATCGTTTACCGTCAAGGTCACCGATAGCACGTCTGCCACCGCTTCTTATCCAGTGACTAGCTTCGTTGTTGCTCCTGCCGCTGCGGTTCTCAGCTTGAACTGCACCTTCCCAACCGGAGCACAAGTCGGCGTCGCCTATACGGGCGCGAGTTGCACGGCCAGCGGTGGAACTCCCAGCTACACCTACTCACTCAGCGGCGCGCCCGCATGGATGAGTATTAGCTCTTCTGGCGTCATCAGCGGAACTCCTACCGCCAGCGGCACTTTATCGTTTACCGTCAAGGTCACCGATAGCACGTCTGCCACCGCTTCTTATCCAGTGACTAGCTTCGTTGTTGCTCCTGCCGCTGCGGTTCTTAGCTTGAACTGCACGTTCCCGACCGGCGCACAAGTTGGGGTCGCCTATACAGGAGCTAGCTGCACTGCCAGCGGTGGAACTCCCAGCTACACCTACGCACTCAGCGGCGCTCCAGCCTGGATGAGCATTAGTTCGACAGGAGTCATCAGCGGAACTCCGACGGCGAGTGGTACGTTATCCTTCACCGTCAAGGTTACCGACAGCGCTTCCACTCCCGCCACTGCTTCTTATCCAGTGGCTAGCTTCGTTGTTGCTCCTGCCGCTGCGGTTCTCAGCTTGAACTGCACCTTCCCAACCGGGGCACAAGTTGGCGTCGCCTATACTGGCGCGAGTTGCACGGCCAGCGGTGGAACTCCCAGCTACACCTACTCGCTCTCTGGCGCGCCCGCCTGGATGAGCATTAGTTCGACAGGAGTCATCAGCGGAACTCCGACGGCGAGTGGTACGTTATCCTTCACCGTCAAGGTTACCGACAGCGCTTCCACTCCCGCCACTGCTTCTTATCCAGTTGCTAGCTTCGTTG
The DNA here is from genome assembly GCA_963840845.1 of Bryobacterales bacterium. Classification (GTDB taxonomy): domain Bacteria; phylum Acidobacteriota; class Terriglobia; order Bryobacterales; family Bryobacteraceae; genus Bog-105. The sequence continues at coordinate 5,877 of CAWJBS010000131.1, read as the reverse complement.
TTGCTCCTGCCGCTGCGGTTCTCAGCTTGAACTGCACCTTCCCGACCGGAGCCCAAGTTGGCGTCGCCTATAGTGGCGCTAGCTGCACGGGCAGCGGTGGAACTCCCAGCTACACCTACTCGCTCTCTGGCGCGCCCGCCTGGATGAGCATCAGCTCCTCTGGCGTCATCAGCGGAACTCCTACGGCGAGTGGTACGTTGTCCTTCAGCGTCAAAGTCACCGACAGCGCCTCCACTCCCGCCACTGCCTCCTATCCAGTGACTAGCTTCGTCGTCGCCCCTGCCGCTGCGGTTCTGAGCTTGAACTGCACCTTCCCGACCGGAGCACAAGTTGGGGTCGCCTATACGGGCGCGAGTTGTACTGGCAGCGGTGGAACTCCCAGCTACACGTACTCGCTCTCTGGCGCGCCCGCCTGGATGAGCATCAACTCCTCCACGGGCGTCATCAGCGGAACCCCCACCGCCAGCGGCACATTGTCATTCACCGTCAAAGTCACGGACAGTGCCTCCACTCCCGCCACTGCCTCCTATCCAGTGACTGGTTTCGTCGTCGCCCCTGCAGCCGTGCCTCTAACATTAAGCTGCACCTTCCCGACCGGAGCACAAGTTGGCGTCGCCTATAGTGGCGCTAGCTGCACGGGCAGCGGTGGAACTCCCAGCTACACCTACTCGCTCTCTGGCGCGCCCGCCTGGATGAGCATCAGCTCCTCTGGCGTCATCAGCGGAACTCCCACGGCGAGTGGTACGTTGTCCTTCAGCGTCAAAGTCACCGACAGCGCCTCCACTCCCGCCACTGCCTCCTATCCAGTGACTAGCTTCGTCGTCGCCCCTGCAGCCGTGCCTCTAACATTAAGCTGCACCTTCCCCACTGGCGCCCAAGTCGGCGTTGCCTACACAGGCGCGAGTTGCACGGGCAGCGGTGGAACTCCCAGCTACACCTACTCACTCAGCGGCGCTCCCGCCTGGATGAGCATCAACTCCTCCACGGGCGCGATCAGCGGGACTCCCACCGCGAGTGGCACACTGTCCTTCACTGTCAAAGTCACCGATAGCGAATCCACTCCTGCCACCGCCTCCTATCCGGTCACCGGCTTCACCGTCGCCGCCGCCCTAACACTAAATTGCACTTTTCCCGCCACTGCCGAAGCCGGCGTTCCTTACACTGGCGCTAGCTGCACCGGTAGCGGCGGCACTCCCGCTTACACATATTCACTCAGCGGCAACCCCGTTTGGATGAGCATCAACTCCTCCACGGGCGCCATCAGCGGAACGCCCACCACAGGTGGAACCTTCACGTTCACGGCGAAAGTGACAGACAGCAACGCCACTCCACAAGTGGCCTCCTATCCAGTGACTAACTTCTCGGTAGTCTCTGTCGTGACGCTATCGTGTACGCTTCCCTCCACCGGCGAAGTGGGCGTCTCCTACACGGGCGCGAGTTGCGCAGCCTCAGGCGGTTCGGGCACTTACACATACTCACTCAGCGGTCAGCCAGCTTGGATGAGCATCAACGCAACCACGGGCGCCATCTCCGGGACGCCCACCGCCAGCGGCACATTCACCTTCACCGCCAAAGCGGTCGATACCAGCAGCACTCCGCAAACCGGCACATTCCCCGTCACCAGCTTCTCCGTGGCGGCGGATCCCACGTTAACTTGTACCGCTGCCACTGAAGGCGTCGTGGGCACAGCCTATTCGGCGAATTGCAATGCATCCGGCGGCACCGGTTCCTACACTTATTCAGTAGCGAGCGGCACTGTGCCGAATGGTCTATCTCTCAACTCCTCTAACGGCGCCATTACCGGCACCCCCACCGCTGCGGGGAGCTTTACATTCTCAATCAAAGTGACCGATGGCCAGGGTCAATCAGCATCGCACAGTCTGAGTGTGGCAGTTGCTTCAATCCTAAGCATCACCACCACAACACTAAGTAACGGCATCGCCGGAGTCGGTTATTCTTCTGCCTGCACGGCGACTGGCGGAGTCACTCCCTATACGTTTGCTATCAGTGGCGGCGCCCTACCGACTGGCCTTTCGCTCAACACGAGCACCTGTGCCATCACCGGTACGCCTAGCGCGAGCGGTACGTTCAACTTTTTAATCCGAGCCACCGATTCCGGGTCTGTGTCTCAGACGGCCACTCAACCTTTGAGCATCACTGTCAACCCTGCCCTTGCTATAACCTCAACCACTGCCCCCAATGGTTCCGTCGGGCTTTCTTACGCGTATAATTTCACTGCTCAATATGGCAGCGGCAGCTATACCTGGAGCCTTTTCAGTGGAACTCTTCCCGCGGGTTTGGGCCTATCCTCTGCAGGCCTTCTCAGCGGAACGCCAACGACGGCTGCCTCCTACACTTTCACCGTCAAAGTAACAGATAACGGTACGCCTGTACAGACCCAAACACAAGCGTTCACCGTCTCAATCGGCGCGGGTCTCACTGTCACGACAACATCGCTACCCAATGGCACGGTAGGTTCGCCTTATTCGGCGAACCTGGGGGCGCAGAATGGGGTACCTCCGTATACTTGGTCTATCGTCGGCTCGCTTCCCACCGGACTTTCTTTGAGCGGGTCAACCATCTCGGGTAATCCGTCCGCCGGCGGCACTTTCAATATCACCGCACGCGTCACTGACAGTTCAAGTCCGACGGCGCAGGTGGCCACACAAGCGCTAAGCATCACTATCGCCTCTACGCTTACTTTGAGTTCCGCTTCATTTCCAAACGGTGTTGTGGGCGTGTCATATGCGACGAATTGTTCAGCGAGTGGCGGCACAACTCCATACACTTTTGCAATTGCGACGGGTACTCTCCCGCCCGGATTGAGCTTGAATACGAGTAACTGTATTATCAACGGCACGCCCTCCGGATCCGGCGGCACTTACAACTTTTCCATCAGAGTGACGGATGTCAGCACCCCGGTGCAATCGGTAACGCAGTCATTTAGTATTTCAATCAACCAGGGCCTCACCATCACTTCTACATCCGTACCCAACGGTGCGGTCAGTTCCCCTTATAATTTTTCGTTGGTCGCGGCGAATGGTGTCACGCCCTACGGATGGGCGCTCACTGCAGGCGCATTGGCGCCAGGGTTGACACTCAACGGCAGCGGAACCATTACCGGCACGCCCACTACCGCCGGAACTTACTCGTTCACGGTTAGAGTGACTGATAGTAGCTCTCAAGCCGCCACGCAAAGCTTTAGTCTTGTGGTAAACCCCGCAACGCTAACTCTCACCTGCGCCTTCCCTGCCGGCGCTCAAGTGGGCGTTGCTTACCCAGGCGCTACTTGCTCCACAACGGGTGGCACTCCTCCCTACACGTATTCGTTGGGCGGCGGCGCTCTGCCTGGCGGTTTAACACTCAACTCGTCCACGAGCCTCCTAAGTGGAAACCCAACAACTCCGGGTTCGTTTTCGTTTACGGTCAAAGTAACCGACAGCGCAGCTACCCCGCAAAGTGCGACCTTCGCTGTCACTAGCTTCACCGTGTTACCGGCCAGCGCACCCAGCGTGCCTACCTTCACCCTTGTGGGCATCCCAAGTTCAACCGGGCCCGGCACCTCCATCAATACCGACACAATTAGCCTCAGCACCAGCTCGGCTGCTTGGCCGGTCACCGTTACGTTGACGTTCACGCCCAACGCTGCCGGTGTCTCAGCCGGCTACGCCGATCCCGCTATGCAGTTCGTCAATAGCTCGGGCACCGGTCTCGGCACTTCCTACAACGTCACAATTCCCGCACTGACAAATTCCGTCACATTACCGCAAATCGCTCCCGGAACTGTGGAAGGCACGATCGGCGTAACGCTCACGGTGACCGGCCAAACCGGCGCTTCCACTTCGTTTAACGTGCCCGCGTCCGTTCCGATCATTACCCCTGGATCCGTCCAAGTCCTCAACGTGACTTCCAGTGGCTTCAATGTGGAACTAATCGCGAACTCCTCACCGCGAGATTTGAAAACCGCCACTTTCACTTTCTACTCAGCGGGCGGGGCGGTCATTAACGGCACAACCACTTTCACCGTTGATGTCACTTCATTGATGTCGGGACTACTATAGCGATCCGACTAAGCTGCAATACGGCAGCCAGTTCATGCTGACTGTACCGTTCACCTACAGCGGCACTTCTTCAGCGCCATCGGTTCAGTGAGCGTGACTCTGACCAACTCCGTCGGCACGTCCACGGCAGTCAGTGGCACTTTTTAAAAAACGAACCCAATTTTCAAAAAGCAATCGGCGGTGGAATGCAACGATTCCACCGCCGATTTTCTTTTGATTGATCTTATTCAGATGTTACGGGAAGGGTTGGTGCCTGCGGGAGGAGTTGAACCTCCGACCTACGGATTATGAGACCGTCGCTCTAACCACCTGAGCTACACAGGCGCACTCATCAGATTACCACGACCCTGCAACTGTCAAAAACGAACCCAATTTACTTTACGATAGCCGCGTAGATCCTGTCCAGATCTTCCTGGGAATAATACTGTATCTCAAGCCGCCCAGCCGTGGCCGATGTCGGGACCATCTTCACCTTAGTCCCAAGCGCCATCTCCAGCTCTTCCATGGCCGCCTTAACATTCGGATCAACCTTAGGCTCTTCGGGCTTCTCTTTAGGGGGCGGTGGCGGAGCCGCCGATTGTTCCGCCAATTTCTTCACAAGCGCTTCGATCTCACGCACCGATAATTTCCTATTGATGATCTCGTCACAGAGGCGCGATTGCTCCTGCTGATTGTCTAAATTCAAAAGTGCCCGCGCATGCCCCACGCGTAATGGTTCCGGATTTGAGCTCATGCTGGGCCCGTTCGCCCAGCTTCAAAAGCCGCAAAAAGTTGGTGACCGTCGACCGTTCCTTGCCGGTACGCTCGGCGATCTGTTCATGGCTCAAGCCATGATGACTAGCCAGCCGGTGGAAGGCAGTGGCGATTTCAATCGGGTTGAGATCTTCACGCTGGATGTTCTCAATGAGCGACAGCTCGAGTAGGCTGTCGCGATCCACTGTGCGAACTAACGCCGGGATCTCCGCCAAGCCTGCCAGACGAGCCGCCCGCCAGCGTCGTTCGCCGGCGATGATACGGTACTTATTTTCGCGGTCGCGATAGACCACAATCGGCTGCAGCACTCCGTGTACACGGATCGATTGCGACAACTCATTGATCTTGTCGCTGTCGAAAACATCGCGCGGCTGCTCTTCGCCAGGCTGGATTTGGTCTAGCGGAATATTGTGAAACTCTTCGAAGTTCTCCGGCAGTACCGGCTTGGCGGGTGGGGCCGCTGTGGCTGCTGGGGTTGGTGGTTGTTCGGTGGTCGGCGCTTGGCGTTGGGGCAGTAGGGCGCTTAAGCCCTTACCCAGCACTTTGCGCGGATTCCGTTCTGGCTCTTTGTGCATTAGCCAAAATTTCCTTTGCTAATTGAATGTAAGCCTCGGCGCCGCGAGAGCGCGGGTCATAGGCGAGAATTGTCTTTCCAAAACTGGGGGCTTCCGCCAGCCGGACGCTGCGGGGAATCACCGTCTGGAATACCTTGGTCTCAAAGAAATCGCGGAGATCGGTCTCCACCTGTTTGGTCAAGTTGGTGCGGTCATCGTACATGGTGAGCAGTACGCCTTCCACTTCCAGTTCCGGGTTGAACGCTTTCTTGATCCGGTCAACCGTATCCATTAATTGCGAGATCCCTTCCAGGGCGAAGAACTCGCATTGAATGGGAATCAGCACGGCATTGGAAGCCACCAAAGCATTCAGCGTAAGAAGGTCAAGTGCCGGAGGACAGTCAATCAGCACGAAGTCATATCGATCGGCAATTGGAACGAGGGCAGTCTTGAGCCGGATTTCTCGTTCCTCCTGGTCAACCAAATCAAGGTTGGTTCAGATCCTTTGG
>CAWJBS010000130.1:0-57290 GCA_963840845.1 Bryobacterales bacterium | reverse complement strand
TAGAGGGCGCGTTACCTTCAGTGGAACCGTTTGACGCCGAAGAACTATTACCCTCTGTGTTCCGTGATTGGGTTTTCGACATTGCCGAACGGATGCAAGTTCCCGTAGACTTGCCCGCCGTTGCGTCTGTTCTGAGTCTCGCCGGGGCCGTCAACCGAAGGGCGAAGAATTCAACCTAAGAAGCGAATGACACAGATTTTCAGGTGATACCGAACCTCTGGGGCGCGTTGATCGCGCCTCCGGGCTACTTGAAGACGCCGGTTATCGCGAGTTGCACCGGCACCTCTTCAGGAGTATTGAAGACAAGCTACGCCGCGAGGACGAAGAGAAGAAAGCGGAAATATGTCAGAAATCTGGAAGAGCACGCGCTGAGAAGTCTCGGCATGGAAAGAGGACTACAAGAAAAGCCAAGAGATCAACCGGCGTACCGGTCTCCGCAACGTCCGACAGACGAAACCGTTGGAGCCTCAACGAAGGCGCCTCATTGTCAATGATCCAACCTCGGAAGCATTGCACGAAATCATGAGTAAGAACCCTGCGGGCCTTCTTTTTAATCCGTGATGAGCTTACCGGGTGGCTCAGTCAATTGGAGCGGGCGGGGCGTGAGGCCGATAGGGGCTTTGCCTTGACCGCATGGAACGGAAACACTGGGGCACACCATAGACCGAGTCGGGCGCGGCAGCATCTACGTTGAGAGTTGCTGTATGAGTCTGCTGGGCGGAATCCAACCGGCTAAGCTGCGGGCGCATATGGCCGATGCGATCTCAGGCGGGCCGGGTGATGACGGCTTACTTCAACGGTTTCAGCTTATGATCTGGCCTGATACTGGCAAAGCGAAGTTTCGTTATGTGGACCGTGCGCCAAATATATCAAATTGTCGAACCCGTTAACCGTGTCTTTGCCAAGGTGCACGGCGCTCGATGCCCAGCAATCCTCTCTGCTATCGCTTCTCAGCCGAAGCTCAGGAATTCTTTGTCGGATGGTTCACGGCGCTAGAGGGGCGCATTCGCTGGCGATGAATTGACTGCCTGCATCAGCCTCTCATTTGAGCAAGTACAGGAAGCTCATGCCCGCTGTGGCCGTGTTGCTGGAGAATGTCGGAATGGGCCGCCGGGCGACGGGGCGGGCAGCGCTCAAACCGTCTCCAGCCGATAACGCGCTCCCCTGCGGGCGGCTTATTGGTGCTCCCTATCTGGAGTCTCACGCGCGGCGGGTAACTGACTCCTGCGTTGTGCCTTCCAAGGAGCAGGGGGGCTAGAGACCTGGGAGTAAAAGATCAAGAGCGGCAAGGTGGGGGCCAGCGGGTTTTTCTCTGCCCGCGACGTTTACCGGAATGAATGGGCGCGGCTTAGCGGACTTGGATTTGGTTAAGGACGCCGCCGAGTAAGTACTAGAAGACCACGGATGGATTCGCACCCCATGCCGCCAGAGGGCAACCCAACCGGAGGGCGTCCGCAAGGTCCGCTATGAGGTAAAACCCGGAGCTTCTTAAGGGCGTTCTCAAGGCGTCCGCTAGCGAGGGCAAGATGCCCAATAAATCAGAAAGTGCCAAAGTGAGAACCGACAAAACCCGACTAAAACCTCCATGGAGGGGGTTTTGTCGAGTTTTGTCAGTTCTCTGTTTACGAGAATTCGATTTATAGAGGCACGGCGGGCGGGTGTGTCGGTGAGGAAGACCGTAAGTCTACTCCCTTGCTTGCTGGCAGTGTGAGGGCGATATCGAGATACCTTGCAGCGGTCCGCAGGCGTGCCCTAGTTGCGGGGCCGAACTCTTCATACAGTGGAGAACTAACGGTACGCAAGTACTAGGCGCTAGTTTGCCCGATCTTTTGAAAAACGCGAAAGCAGCAACCGACAAAACTGACAAAACCTCTGAGGCGGGGTCCGTCCATGCGTAAGCGTCGGCAACCACGGCAGGGTAATTTGTTCGGCGGCGGGAGGCTTCGCCAAAGGGCAACGGCGGGCCGGTCTCTTGGCCGGGTATCGTCTTAGCGGATGTGGCGAAGTACGGGCCGTTCATGGCCGCTATCGCCACGCGGAAACTTCATCACGAGGGCCGGGAACATCCGGGCACGCTTTGCCCGATCTGCACGGCGGCGGTGGAAACTCTGGGGCGTGTCGCATGAACACTAAAGCGAAGGGCAGCAAGAACGAACGGCGAACGATGCGACTCTTGGAAGCGGCGGGATACGCCTGCTGCAAATCGGCGGCGAGTCTAGGCGCATGGGATGTTATCGGCATCGGCAGCATGGTCTTAGTTCAGGTGAAGTCGAATGATTGGCCGGGTAGCGTCGAAATGGAGACACTCAGGAACTTCAGGACGCCTGCGAATACCAGGAAGCTTGTTCATCGTTGGCGTGACCGGCAGCGCTCGCCAGACGTGAGAGAGGTTCCTTAGCATCCGTTAATTTGCACCACTACACGCGCGTATCGCGGGCGCGTCATGGAGTTTTTAGAAGGGACCACAACCAATGAGAAAAGCAGACAAGCCGCGATGCGGTAGACGAACCAGAAAAGGAATCCCCTGCATAGCGGCGGCGATCTGGAACGAGAAACGCCAGCGCTGGAATCCATGCCGTAACCACGGCGGTTTGTCTTCGGGTCCAAAGACGGAAGAGGGCAGGCGGCGAATTGGTGAGGCTACCAGGAAGCGAAACTTAGCAAAAAAAGAGAAAGAAGCGGACTCAAAACAACCTGTTTCGGTGTACAATGAGTCTGTGACACAACCGACGCAACCAATACAGACAACACAACCAAGGATGGGAGCATAAAAGCGATGAGCGTCTATAAACCGACCTATACCGACAAGAAGACCGGCAAGCAGAAGCACACCAAAACGTGGTACTACGAATTCATCTTTGCGGGTCGGTTAGTGAAGGAATCCGCAAAGACCACTTCTAAGACGGTTGCAAAAGAGGCCGAAAAGAAACGGCGGCGAGAACTGGAAGAAGGCTTCAACGGCATCGGCGATGCCAGAGACGAACGAGTGACGCCGGTAAGGAATTGCTCGCGGCGTCCTATGCCGACTACTCCGTCCGGCAACCCAAATCAGCGGAGTTTGCCCAGCTACCGGTCATTCGCCACGTTGTCGGCTTCTAGGCGAATTGCTGGCAGTGGACATGACGGATAAAACGGTCGGGACGTATCAGACGAGCCGGTTGAATGAAGGCGCTTCGCCTAAGACCATCAACGAAGAGGTAAGCTTTCTCTTACGCCTTTCTGAGCATGTGATGCAGGCAGGCGCGATCCGCGCGCAACTCGCCAGCAGAAACGGCTCTAAGCTCAAAGTGAACAAGCGGGTAGGTAAGGCATTCACCAAGAGGAGAAAGATAGCGATTGTGAACGCGGGCCCAAACCTCGAAGTCTAAATCGATCCACTTCAAACGGTGCTGGCGTTACATGCTGGCTTCGAATAAGGAAATCCGGACATTTGCAGTGGGCGCGCTTCGATCTGGTGAAGCGAATGATAACCGTAGGTGAAACCGAAGTCCGATGCTGGCACCGGGCGAACCATTCCGATGAATCCAGGAACTCCTCTTTTCGGCAACGGAGTACGCCAAATGGTATACCGGCAAGTTTGGCGACTCAAGCCCGATTGGTCCACGTTTTCGCTTTCGGTAAGCCACGCCCGAGAGATCCGACAAGGCCACAGACGTCCATAAGACCGCCTGGCGCAATGTGAGGGCCGAGGCGAAGGTGGAAGGCCGGTTCCACGATAACCGGCATACCTTCGTTACCGACGTATCGGAATCAGGGGCGGGCGATCAGGTTATACAAGACATGGCCGGTCATGTGTCGCGGGATATGGTTAAGCACTACTCCCATATTCGGACGGAAGCGAAGCGGCGGGCCGTGGAAGGCTTGACCTCTCGCATAGTGGAAGTGAAGCCCGAAACAAGTCAGTTTTCGGAGACAGTACCACAAGAAGTCCCACAAGTCGGTGTAATTCAATAGAGGTGAGCCTTGACCAAGTCCTTTAGAATCTTTGCTAATTGGCTAGAATTTGATCCTACAGCTCTTGGTATATGACCAAGGTGCTTCTTTGTCTGGCGTTTTTGTGTACCGTTGCGCGGGCGCGGAGGATCCGGACTGGTGGCGCAAGGCCGTTATCTATGAGATTTATCCGAGGAGCTTCGCCGACACAATGGCGATGGCATTGGCGATCTGAACGGCATCACGGCGCACCTGGATTATTTGAAAGATCTGGGCGTGGACGCGATTTGGATTACTCCGTTTTATCCATCGCCACAAGTGGATTTTGGCTACGACATTTCAGACTACGAAGCAATTGATCCGCAGTATGGCACTATGGCGGATTTCGAACGCTGATGCCGAGGCGACGAAGCGCGGCATCAAAGTGATCAACGACATGGTGTTAAACCATACGTCGGACCAGCATCCCTGGTTCAAGGAATCTAAGTCGTCACGCAAGGAGCAGAAGGCCGATTGGTATGTTTGGCAGAACGCCGATGCCAAGGGACATCCGCCGAACAACTGGCAATCGATCTTCGGACACTCGGCGTGGCAGTGGACGAGAAGCGAAAGCAATATTACTATCACGCTTTTTACAAAGAACAACCGATTTGAATTTCCGGAACCGGGCGGTGAGAGACGCGATGTACGACACCATGCGTTTCTGGCTGGATAAAGGCGTAGCGGGGTTCCGGCTGGATGCGGTGCCGAGCTTGTTTGAAGATCCACTGTTGCGCGATGAGCCGTATCGGGAGGGAATTGATGCTTACAGTGAACGGAATGTTTCGCGCATTTATACAGATAACTTGCCGGAGGTGCATGACGTGCTGCATGAGTTGCGGCACGTGACAAATGAGTATCCGGGGGAGTGCTGATTGGCGAGACCTATCTGCCAAATGTCGTTTGAGCTGGCCAAGATGTATGGGAAGAACAGGGACGAATTGCACCTCCCGATGGACATGCAGCTTGGGTTTATCAACAAGCTTTCAGTGCCGGATTTCCGCGAGAGGCTTGTTCGAGGCGGAAACGGAGATCAACGGCAACCCGCCGCTATTCGCATTTGATAATCACGACAACATGCGAAGTGTAGACAGGTATGGAGATGGCACGCACAACGACGAGATACAGCGTTTGCTGGCGACGCTCTTCCTTACACCCAGAAGCGCAGCGCTGATGTATTACGGAGAAGAGATCGGCATGGTGACGAATACGCCGACGAAAGTGGAGGATGTCAGAGATCCGATTGGGAGGATCGGCTGGCCTAAGGAGAAAGGTCGCGACGGAGAACGAACTCCGATGCAGTGGAACAACGACACGAACGCCGGGTTTGGAGGAGTCCACAAGCCATGGCTGCCGGTGGGAGAGAACTATAAGACGGTCAATGTGGCTACTGAGAGTAAAGATCCAGACTCGCTATTAAATTACTACAAGAAGCTGATCAAGCTGCGCAAAGAGAACGATCAGTTGCGGGAGGGCGATTTCGTGCTGGCCAACGAGGTGAGCAGCAGAGTGCTCTCTTATATAAGAATGACGAAGGACGGCAAAGCAGTGGTGATCGCGCTCAACTTTGCGGCGGTACCGCAGATTGTGAACATCGATTTATCAACTCGCGGTTTGCAGGGCAAGCACGCGAAGACGCTTCTGGAATCCTTTCAGTGGGGTTGAGACGGTGACTCTGAGAGCCATTGCGTTGCCGGGGTTTGGGTCTTATGTCGGGACAGGTGACGCCAGTGAACCGGCTGGCATGGCTGATTCTGCTGTTCGTCCGGGCGGCGTTCGCAGGGCCGACGGTGAGCAAGGTGGAGCCGCCCAATTGGTGGCCGGGACACACGTTGAATCCGGTGAGGGTGCTGATCCACGGGACTGGTCTGACTGGCGCGAACTGTGAAAGCGGCGGGTTGAAGACAAGAACACGCGGGTGAATGCCGCGGGAACATATTTGTTGGTGGATGTGGAAATTCCGCGCGAGAGCGAAGGCTGGGAGCTATCCGCTTGCAGATCCAGACAGCCAATGGAAGTGACGACGGCAGATTTCCGTTTGGATGACCCACTGGATCTGGCTGGGAGGTTTCAGGGATTTTCGGCTGATGATGTGATCTACCTGATCATGCCCGACCGGTTTGCGAATGGAGATGCGAGTAATGACGATCCGGCGATTTCGCACGGGCTGTTTGACCGAGCCAACAGTCACTACTATCATGGCGGAGATTTGCAGGGAGTGATTGACCACCTCCCGTATTTGAAGAATTTGGGAGTGACGGCGATTTGGATGACGCCGATTTATGACAACACCAATGCGCCGAACCAACAGCAGGCGGTGGAGGTGAAGCGATCAGCGGACTATCACGGCTATGGGACGACTGACTACTATGGAGTGGAGGAGCACTTCGGAACGATGGAGCTACTGCGGAAGCTGGTGGATGAGGCGCATAAACAGGGGATTAAAGTGATTCAGGATCAAGTGGCGAATCACGTTGGGCCGGGGCATCCATGGGTGACGGATGAGCCGAAGCCGACTTGGTTTCACGGGACGGCGGCGCAGCATGTGAATGAGACATGGCAAGTTTGGAGCATTGACGGATAGTGGTGCGGCGGACAAGATTGAAGCGCGATGTGTTGGACGGCTGGTTTGTGAATATCCTGCCGGACATGAATCAAGAAGACGAAGATGTGGCGCGGTATGAGATTCAGAATGCGCTGTGGTGGGTGGGGATGACTGGGTTTGATGGGATACGGCAGGACACGCTGCCCTATGTGCCGGTGGCGTTTTGGAAAGAATGGAGCGCGGCGCTGCACAGGCAGTATCCGAGATTGAGGGCGGTGGGTGAGGTGTTTGACGGCGATCCAGCAGTGACCTCGTTCTTTCAGGGCAGCGCGGTGGATACGGTGTTTGACTTTCCGACCTACTTCAATATGAGGGAGGTTTTTGCGAAGGGCGGTTCGTTTGAGACGGCGGCGAAGACGCTAGCGAAAGACCGGTATTATGCGGACGCGAACAGCCTAGTGACCTTTCTGGGGCTGCATGATGTGACGCGGTTTATGAATGAGCCCGGGGCGACAGTGGCGCGATTGAAGATGGCGTTTGCCTACCTATTGACAGTGCAGTGGGACACCGATGATCTATTACGGAGATGAGATTGGCATGCGCGGCGGCGAAGATCCGGACAACCGGAGAGACTTTCCGGGAGGTTGGAAGGAGGATGCACGGAATGCGTTTGAGGCGAGTGGGAGGTCGGCGGAGGAACAGGAGATTTTCGCTTATGTGCGGAAGCTGCTGGCCTTGCGGGCGAGAGTTACGGCATTGAGGCATGGGAGGTTTGAAGATTTGGCGGTGACGGAGAAGACATGGGCGTTTGCGCGCGGGGATGAGGCGGTGGTGGTGTTTAACAGCGGCGATGAGGCGGCAGATGTGGTGGTGCCGTTTAAGGACGGTGTCTATCAAGCGCAGCTAGGTACGGGAGAGTTGAGAGTGAGTGATGGGAGGGGGACGGCGCGAGTGGGAGGTCACTCGGCTGAGATATACCTTCGTCATTGATCTTCGGTCTTGTGCAGGCGGAAATCTGTGAGGCGGTGAAAGGTAAGGTAGTTGGCGTCGTGGGCACGGGCGGCGTTCCAAGCGGTGCGCGAGACGAAGATGATGTCAGGGCCGGCGAATTGCCAGTCAACATATTGAAAGGCGTGGTGAAGGTGGTCGGGATCAGTGAGGACGATGTGCTCGGTGCGCCAAGTGATGAGATCGGGCGAAGAGAGTAAGACGAGGACGTTGCGAACGGCAGCGGGGTCAGTGGCAGAGAGTGGATTGTCCGTGGGCGCGGGGTTGGCGAGGGTCCAATAAAGACGGGTTTGCGGGTCGAAACGGATGGTGAACTTCTTGGCGCCTCCCGGAAATGAGTTGATGCCTTCGAAGTGGAGGCGATCCTCATTGAGAACGCGGAAGGTGGCGGCTTTTTCGAGGTTGTGGACGCGGAGGATATCGTAGACGAAACCATCGGGAGCGATGACGGCGTTGCCCTCGAGAAGGTGTCGCCTTCGGAGAGCGAAGTCGGATAGGGGACGCGCTCGGTAAGGCTCCACGATTTGGGATTGAGTAAGTCGGACGTGGCGGGAGCGGAAAGCATGAGGGCTTGGAAGTGTCCCCAGGGTCCGGCTGGATGGTATTCGAAGGCGCGCCAGAGGCGGCGATTTTTCTCAACGATGGGAACGGGAGCGGTGTGATAGCCGGCGTCGGCGGTGAGGAAGACAGCGTCGGACCAAGTGGCGGCGTTATCGGAGGCGCGGCGAATGACGATGCGGCCGTATTCGGCGGATGTGCCCATGAGATAAAGCTGGCGGTGGTGGACGAAGAGGTTGGACCAAAACTGATCATGCAGTTCGGCGGTTTGCTGCCAGGTGCGGCCTTTATCGGTTGAGGTGAAAATGCGGGTGACGCCGGAGGTGGTTTCGTTGGATTTGGGGCCAAAGAAATCGTGGGAGGCGACGTAGGTACCGTTTGGGAGGACGGCGATGGACGGAGAACCGATGAAGCGGCCGGAGGTTTCGGGTGCGTGGTCGATGATGGTGCCGGGCGGTGGTGGCGGAGTTTGGGCTAGGGCGGTGAGGGACAGGAGCAAGGGGAGCAAGAATTTGGGGGCCACAGGGTTAGTTTAAGATTTTTGAAAAAACGAACCCAATTTGCGTCTCGAAGGACCCTTGCTGACACGCGGGGTTCGGTACGGCGTTGCGTTGGTGGCTTAGATCCGGACGGTGGATTGGGATTTTAAAAACGAACCCAATTTGCGTCTCGAAAGATTCGGTACGGCGTTGTGTGCGGACGTAGCAATCCCATCGCCGGGGAAAGGATATTCAGTTGTCAAAGAGCGGTGGGTCGAAGTCTTCGAACGCGGTGAGGCGAGGAAGAGGCGACGCCGGTGAAACTGGTTACTGTTTAGCGGCGGGTGAGGCGCGCTGGGACATCAGAAGGTTAAGTGTGTTGGTCCAAGGCACGGGGTCAAGCGGCCGATTTTTTAAACGGCGGATAGATGCCTTGCGTGGTGAACGGGTTAGCAGGGGCCGTTTTGGGTTGCGGTTGCGGTTGCTGCTGTTGTTGCTGTTGCTTGGCGCGGGCTTCTTCGGCCCGGCGACGCATCAGTTCCACTTGCATGCGGGCGGCTTGTAGAGTGGTGAGTCGCTTCAAGTCCTTTTCGAAATAGCGGCGCAGGCGGCTTTCCTGGCTGCTGAGTTCTTTGAACTCCTTCTGATACTTCAGATAGGTGTGCGCGGGGATGAGATGGGCGGGGACGTCTTCAGCCAAGGCGAGGCGGGCGACGGCGTGCAGACCCATTTCCAAAGAGGTGATGCGCTGGGAGCGGAATTCGAGGTCGATGATGGATTGCACGAGTAATTCCTCTTCGAACCCAACGGGGCGGTAGTGATCAATGAAGATTTTGGTGAGCTTTTGGTATTCGACGGCTTCCTCGGCGGTAAAGAGCATGGTTTGGTTGGTGAAAGCGGATTTGACGATGGTGGGGACGAATTTGGGTTGTTGTTGTGACATTTGAGGCTCCTTAAATGAGAGTTTGTTTGAGAGGCGACAAACAAAAAGGCCCGCAGCAGAGGTGACACTCTGGCGGACCTGATTGAAGTTAGCATGGGGCCCCCTGGGTTTCGTGCCTCGGATCTCGATAGGAATCGAAAAAATGGTTGTAAGTGGTTGATAAAAAGGGGAATAAAAAATCTGTGATTTTTTTCGAGATCTGTGACTCGGATTTTCGAGGAGGGCTATTTGGGGGGAGAGGGCGGTAAGGTGTTGATAAATAGGTGGTTACTGGACGGATTTTTTGAAAGCAGACTTGGGAACTACAAGTGTAACTCTGCCGGCACTTGCTGACGCCGAACTTTTATTTTGCTTTCGTCTTTTCGAGTTGCAGCAAGATCATAGGCGAGTTGCATTCGCAACCACGTTTCAGCGCTACTTCCGAATGCCTTGGTGAGGCGGATTGCCATTCGAGGGGTGATGCCGGATTTGCCGTTGATTTGCCGATTTGGCTGCGGGCTTGCGGAGCTAACGCTCCGCGGCAGGCGGTTCGCGGGTAAATTTCGAATGAAAATATGGAATGCGATAGACGCCTTACGGCGCGAAATAGCCGGAGTAATCCAGAATTAACTGCGTTGGATTTGTGCCGAAGGTATTGATGGCGCCATTGAAAGCTGGGACGATGGCCATGTTGGAAGTCACTGCGCCATCTGGGGCGTTCAGGGTTGATACCAAGGGCTGCGGCGCATTTGCTTGCCACAAGGTGAGATACCAAAGCGGGCCGGGCGGGACAACGGTGGCGTTAAGAAGATAGGCTTGCGCTGAAGCGGGTGGCAGACAGGGGCTGTTTGCGATGACGAAGCCGTCCTGACCGTTAAATGCGCCAGATGCAAAGTTACGCGTATCGTAGGCACGGCATGGAGCGACAGTGTAAAACGAAAGGCCTCCGCTGGCGCCTGAGGCGGCAAAGTAACCATTGATATCGATCACCACGTCGGCATCGTTGCTGGCATATACGTTGATGGCACCGTCGGGTCCAGCGGGAACGATGGCCGCGTTGGCGGTGACTGAGCCGGTAAAAGAGTTCAGCGTGGACACTAACGGCCGGATTTGTCCATTTGGCCAAGTCGCCAAGAAGCCGAGGAAGCCGCGGGGCACGGCGGTGAAGTTAAGCGAATAGGCTTGCGCGTTGGCGGGGACGCCGCAGGGGCTCGAAGGGACGGGAAACGCTCTGGCGACACCGGCTGAGAGATTTGGGCCGCCCAACGGGCCGGTGGCGGAGCGGGTGTCGGCGATGCGGCACGGAGTAAGCGAATAAAACTTCGAAGGCGAACTGCCGGCCGAAGCGACAAAATATCCATTGATATCTAAAATCACTTGCGAGGAGTTTGAAACGAAAACGGAAACGCCGCCGTTGGTTCCGGCGCCAATGATGGCGGCATTGGCCTTCACGCGGCCGTCTGAATTCAGAGTAGAGACGTATGGCTGCGGCTGGCCGGTGGGCCAAATGGTTAAGTAACCGAGGAAGGTATCGGGCACTACTGTAACGTTTAGTGCATAAGCGGAGGCATTGGCGGGGATGTTACAGGAACTACTTGGAATGAAGAAATCGCGCGAGGCGTTACTGGGGATTTCCGGGCCGCCCAACGGTCCGTTCGCCAAGCGGGTATCCGCTATCCGACAGGGTGTTACTGGAACGAACGTTAAAGCTGCGGAACTTGTAATGGGAGAGACGACTGGAAACGTTGTGGAGCCGTTGGCTGCCAGATACGCTCCTGTGCCGGGTTGAGAGCCAACAATGGTGCAGGTTCCAGCAGCGATCAGAAAAGCGGTGCTGCCCACCACGGTGCAAACAGTTGGGGTGGAGGACGTAAAGGTAACAGGGAGTCCCGAAGAGGTGAACCCAGTCAGAATCACCGAGTAACCGACGGTCTCCGTGCCGTCAACACTGATGGCCACCGATTGGGCGAGTGGGCTACTCCAAGCCTGGACAAAGTTATTCGCGTCGAGGGAGCCCCAGCCGCTGGCTAAGTCGTAGCCGATCGTTGCCGGGTAGCCGATTTGGCCGGTGGTGCAGTTGAGCGTACCGACCTCGCAAGACACCACGTTGCCGCCGCCAATGATGTCGTGAAACACAAGTTGCGGGGAAGCGGCGATTGCGTACAAGCGGGGATTGATGTTACCGAGCCGGCCATTTTTCTGCACGAGGAGGGCGAGCAAGCCGGCAAAGGATGGGGCGCCAGCCGAAGTACCGCCGATCACGTCTAGATAGGACGTCGAGTCGCGGAATCCATTGGTACACCAACTGTGGCCGCAGATGAGGATGCCGTCGTGATCAGGGTCGGCGTCGAAGGCAATGTCGGGTACATCGCGCGCGCCATCGGCGGGGACGCCGGGACCGGTTTGCCAGGACGGCTTCAGGCTGTAAGCGCTGGCACCTCCGCCGCCCGATGAGCCATTCCCGTCGTTCCAAACGGTCTCGATAATGTACGACAGTGCCGATCCGTTGTAGGCGTCGTTGGTGGTGCTCCAGTAGTCGGCGACTGCTGCACCCTCATTGAAGCTGGTTCCACCTACGCCGGTTACATTGGGTGAGGAGGCGGGAAATTCTACAGCCAGGCCATAAGTCGCAGGGGTACTCTCGCGGTCGCAATCGGCAGCGCCGGCATCGCCGCCTGCTGCGACGATGGTCATTCCTTGAGCGTTGGCTTGCTGGAATAGCGAATTTTGCGCGTGGATCTCAAGCGAGCCGATGAAAGCTTCGCAGCGCCCATAAGAGGTGCTCATGATGGGAGCCACGTTGTTGTCGATGGCGTAGGCGATGGCATCGTCAACACCATTGCCGCCAACGGTACTGGCGGTGACGAAGAGGATATTGGCGTTCCTGGCGATAGCGCCGGCCCACTCGAGATCGAGATCGGACTCAGTCTCGTCACCACTGACGATTCCAGGGTCTGCGTCACCGGGCGGAACGACGACTGTAGGTGCCTTCGGTACGAGATTTGCGGCGGATCGAAAGGCTGCTAAATCACTAGGTTGCACATCACTTTGTCCGACGATTACGATGGTGACGCCGGTTCCGTCGAGCCCCTGGCTGTAGAGCGGTTGGACGTCATAGATCGTCTCCCAATCGTCGGGCGCCAAGTAGTGGTTTCCGCTAATGCTGGAAGTGAACTGAGGGATAGTTTTGGCTTGTGAACGGGGGCGGATGTCGCTGAGTCCGCGCACGCTTTGGACTAAGCCTTCGAGGGCCTTCGGCAGTTGAGGGTCGGTGGCGTTGGCGAACTGCCTTTCTCCGCGGAGCAGGTAGTTGTGGACGGACGTATGGAAATCGGATTCCGTCTGCTTGACGGTTGCGGCGAAGCTGACCCAGGTTCGACTGCGCGCGACGGTGAGATTGGCAAAACCCTGGTTGGTGAGCCAGCCGGTGATTTTTTGAATATCGGCGGGGTTTAGGCCAAAGCGGTCGGCAAATTGTTCGGGGGTTAGGAACTGATGATATTGCTTTGAAGCAGGGTCTTGCTGGGCAGTAAGAAGAGCGTCGAGGTCGGCTTGCTGAGTGGGGGTGAGGCTGAAATGCAGCGCGAGGCGCAGGAGGGTGGAAGGATCCTCTACTTCACCCTGGTCTAGCGCCAGACCGCGCGAAACTGCCTCGCGGGTGTTGCCTTTGACGACAAACAATTGACTGCTGTCAATTCGAGAAGCGAGGCGCGTGGCTTGGGGCGCCGCCGTTAAAAGAAAAGATAGAGCAGCGGCCACAGCGCCGAGCCGAAACCCACTCACGAACCTCCGAAGGTTCATCCTCAGATCCTCGGGAAGATTCTAGCAGGGTGGCTGGTAAAAAGAAAGCGTTCTTTCTTAGTAAGTCAGGAAATGCGGCGGTCATGAGCCCGGTTATCTATTGTGCGGAGGTAAGAGCGCGAAACACATGTAGTTAGTGCTTCCCGGCGGCTTTTGAGCGCTCAATATTTTCGACGCTCTCCTGATAGATCCGACGCATCTCGTAAATCGTAAAGCCCAACCCGCCGCCAAGCAGTAGAGTGACCACGAGCCCTATAGCGAAAATACCGGAGTTGCTCATTTGATTCTTTGTGCAATTTGCTGAAAGTAAACACCGGTGCCGAGGATGGAGGGCACCCAAATACCGACGAAAATCGCGGCGTCTTTGTTGGCAACCATACCCACGCCGAACCACAAAGAGACCGAAAACAAAAACGACAAAAATGCTGCCAGAAGAATCAGAAAATCGCTTTTTCGAAACATATACATTTCTCCGTAAGAGTTCAGATGCTTTGTTTATGGCTGCGACGCAAAACAAAGAGACGAAGAAACTAAGTCAGCGTGATGTCCTGGGGCATCGCTAAAAGATTTGCCTATGAAACGTCTACTACCGCTAACCAGTCAAACGATCCGTTTGTCAGAAGGCAGGCCTAAGCGGCCGCGAGTGAGGACGAGGATCAAGAGGGCCACGGCCCAGGCGGCTAGGCCGAGTGTGACTTCGGGCGACGGGGTACTGCGTAATTTGGCATCGCCTAGAAGCCCGGCGAGCCAACGGGACACAGTGTTGAAGAAGGCATGAGAGGCGATGGCGGTGACAACGCTGCCGCCGGACAGGTTGAACAGAAAGGTCATCGAAAAGCAAAGGCCGGTGACGATTAATAGATAGGTTGGGAAATTGGCGCTGGTCCAGGATTTGGTCAGGAAGATGGGCAGGTGCCAGCACGCCCACAAGGTGCCCAGGAGGAAGGAGGCGACGACGGGGCCGAAGCGCGTTTGGAGGCGTGGGAGGGCGAAGCCGCGCCAACCGGGTTCTTCGCAGAGTGGACCGCCGATGAGAGTGGAGATGTTGAAGACGGAGAGGGAGAGTAGGCTGCTCCAGTGCAGAGTGGCCCAGCGGTCGGTGGTTAGGAAGAGCGCGGGGAGGATGGCGAAGGTGGTCATGATCAGGAGGGGCGAGAGGAGGAAGCTGACAAGGGCGGCTTTGAGAGTGAATCGGCTGATGATGGGCCAGCGATGTTCGGTGATGCGGAGAGTGAGCAGGGCGGCGAGGGAGGGACCGGTGGTGCCGAGGACGGTCATGACGGGTAGGGAGAGGTCAAAGGAGATCCAGCCGAGGCCTGTGCGCGAGAGGCCGAGCGGGATAAAGAAGAGCCATGAGATGGCATAGGCGAGGGCGAAGAAGAGGAGGAGTTGGCGGTTCAGGAGGCGGGGGTCAGGCGGTTGAGCAGTCATGGATGTGATCGGGTGGGGCGCAGTTTCAGAGTTAGTGTATAAGATTTAAGCTTCGTTATGCGGTAACCTTAATCAAGGCTCTCGTAAAGATACGGAGTCATTGAAGATTGCGCGGTTAGTTTTAGCTGAGGGACGCCTGGATTCGGCAGGCCCATTGAAGTCGTCCGTTCGAGCTAGGTAGAAGCATTTATACCTGTTTGACTTTCGAAAGGCATCCTCAATGAGTCATGTCCTGGTGGTTGATGACAACGATACGAGTCTCCTAGACCTGAGTAATTTGCTGAAGGGCGCGGGTTTCGACACGGTGGCGGCGCATGATGGGCGGGAGGCCCTATCGGTGGCCAGGCGGGCGGCGCCGGATGCGGTGATTTCGGATCTGCTCATGCCGGTCATGGATGGTTACACGCTGCTGCGAGAGATGAAGGCCGATGCTTGCTTAGCGCGCATTCCATTCGTCATTTACACGGCCACTTATACTGACCCGGAAGATGAACGGTTAGCGCTCGACTTAGGCGCGAATGCCTTTATTCTGAAACCGCAGGAACCGGCTGACCTACTCAAACAACTCGGCGAGGCATTAAGAGACCCACGGCGGACGGTGACGGCGCACGCCTTGCTTGAGGCCAGCCCGGCGGCGGTCAAAGAATACAATGCCGTGCTGGTCCGTAAGCTGGAAGAAAAATGCATGCAGGTGGAACAAGCCAACCGGGCGTTGCGGGAAGAGGTGCGGCAGCGGACAACTTTGGCTGCGACGAAATCTGCCATTTTGGACTCGCTGATCTCGGAGGTGGCCTTGATTAATGCGGAGGGATACGTGCTGGAAGTGAATCGGGCGTGGCGGGACGTGGGGCGGGCGAATGGATTTGCACCGGCGCGGTTTGGCGTTGGGACGAACTATTTGCAAGTGTGCGACCGGGCGGCGCGGAGCGGTTCGGCTGAGGCGGCGCAAATTGCGAAGGCGATTCGGAATGCGTTGCACGGGCGCGCTGCGAACTGCGTGGTTGAATACGCGAGCCATACGGTGGATCGGGAACAATGGTTTGAAATGACGGCGACGCCGTACGGCACGGAGCAATCGGCCGGCGCTGTCGTAATGCATGTGGATATCACGGAGCGGAAGATGTCGGAAACGGCGATGAAACGTTCGCTGGCGGAGAAGCAGGCGTTGTTACAAGAAGTGCATCACCGTGTGAAGAACAACCTGACGGTGATTTCGTCGCTCCTGGCGCTGCAGGCTTCGACGATTGAGAATCTGGACGCGGTCAAGAAGTTGCATGACAGCGAGCGCCGGGTGCGGTCGATGGCGATGATTCATGAGCAGCTTTACCAGCACGATGACATGAGTTCGATCAATCTGGCCGAGTACGTTCGCGACTTAGCGGCGCATTTGTTTTCTTCGTTCTCGCCAGAGGCCTCGATCACGTACCGGCTGGAGGCAAAGGCGACGCATCTGACGATCGGACAAGCGATTCCTTGCGGGCTGATTCTGAATGAGCTGCTTACGAATGCGCTGAAGTATGCGTATCCGGATGGCAATGGCGAGATTGTCATTCGGATTGGCACGGAAGGGAACCAGATTTGTATGACGGTGGCGGATCAGGGCGTCGGATTGCCGGCCGGTTTTGGGACGGGGAAAAGCGAATCGCTCGGAATGAAAATTATCGAAGGGTTGACGGGTCAGCTCGACGGGCACTTGGAGATCGGCAAGCCGCCGGGGGCTTCGTTTACAGTGCGGTTTCCCAAACGGTCGCTGGTGAACAGCGTTTCGGCGGGGCGCTAAGTCAAGAAGGGTTGGACTTCCGCAGGGCTGCCGATGATGAGTGGCGTGCGCTGATGAATGTCGGTGGGTTTGACATCGAGGACGCGGCGCTTACCGTTGCTGGCGAGGCCACCGGCTTGTTCTGCGATGAAAGCTAAGGGATTGGCTTCGTAGAGTAGGCGCAGTTTGCCCTCGGGATGGGATGAGGTCGGAGGATAGAAGAAGACACCGCCTTTGAGGAGAGTGCGGTGGAAATCAGCAACAAGTGAACCGATGTAACGAGAGGTGTAACCGCGCTTGCGTAAGCCGGCAAAGCAATCGCGATAAATTTGCGGGAAGCTATCGGCGTTGGCTTCGTTAACGGAGTAGATTTTGCCTTGGGCGGGCATGCGCATGCGGTCGTGACTGAGGACGAAGGCGCCGATGGCGGGGTCGAGAGTGAAGCCGTAGACGCCGTCGCCGGTGGTGTAGACAAAAATAGTGGAAGGGCCGTAAACGACGTAGCCGGCGGCGACTTGCTTGGCTCCGGGCTGAAGGATGGCGGCGCTGACGTCATTGCCGACGTTGGTGGGTTTGCGAAAGATGGAGAAGATGGTGCCGACATTGACGTTGACGTCGATGTTGGAGGAGCCGTCGAGGGGGTCGAAGACGATGATGTATTCGCCGGTGGTGGGGGAGCGGTCGAAGACGAAGGGCTCTTCGTTTTCTTCGGAGATGAGGGCGGCGACGCTGTCACGAAGGCCGAGGCAGTGGAGGAGGGCCTGGTTGGCGTAGACGTCGAGTTTCTGCTGGGTTTCGCCGTGGACGTTGGTTTCGCCAGCCGAGCCAATGACGTCGTTGCTGAGGCCGGAGCGGCGGATTTTGGCCTCGATCATTTTAGTGGCGAGGGTGAGGCCAGAGAGGAGCCAGGAGAAGCGGCCGCGGGCTTCGGGGTGGCGGCGGCGCTGCTCAAACATGATGTGTTGCTGGACGGTGACGATCACGTGTTTGGATTGTACAACGGGGGTGGGGAGTGTCGGGCGATTGGGGAAAACATAGCTTCTGCGCCTCCGAGCGAAACCGGGGACACTGCTACAACTCTTGATTCTTGGTTTGCAGTGCGGGTAGACGCAAACCCCCAATGTCCCGTTTTCTATTGGATGCTTTGAGGTTTCCTTAGGCGAGTTTTATGGTGTTGCCAGCGAAACCGGTGAAGCTCCAGCCTTGGGCTTGGATGGCGGGGAGTTCGTTGAAGCCGGAGAGTTGGTCGCGGAGGATGCTGATGGCGACTTGTTCGCCTAGCAAGATGGCTTGTTGGTAATCGGAGCGGTAGTGAACGGCGGCGTGGTTGCGGCCGAGGCCGATATTTGACGCCAATTTGTGTAATTCGTTGCCGACGGTGAGGGTGTCGGAACCAGCATAGGGATGCAGGTGCAGGCCGTCTTCGCTGGGGACGACGGGATTTGGGATTTGCCAAGTTTCGTCGAAGAAGGCTTTGAGGACGGTGGTGCAGGCGCCGGCGACCGTGGCGTGGCCTTGCCCATAAGAGGGGTGCTGGGGGCAGCCTTCGGGGAAGGCGTGCGGCAGGAGATACGAACCATATCCGCTGAAGCAGCGGCCCACTGCCTCGCAATTCAACATGGACGAGGGCAGACTGACTTCTTGGGGAACGCCGCTGTAGGCGTTATGAACGAGACCACCATAGGCTTCGGGGCGGAGGTGGCGGTGGACGAACCACTTTTGGAACCAGACGGCTTTGAGAGCGCGAGTGGAGACTTCGGCCACGATTGTCTTGATGTGCGGTGAGCCAAATGTTCCGAAGCCGGTTTGCGTTTTGGAATTGATGTAAGGATTGCCGGGGTTGAGCGGGGCGTGATTATCGATCAGAAAGAGACAGGCGTTGAAATAGGCTTCGAAGAGCACATCGACATGGACGTATTGCGAAATGTCGCGGCCACAGCGGAGATAGCGGCGAACGGGGTCGATGCGATTGGGAGCGGCGGAGGGCGTTTTCCAAGCCGCGGCACCAGCGCCGACACCGTTTTGAACGTCGAGGAAGGATGGAAAGTCTGTCATCCAGTCGGTGCCGCCGCGGGAAAGGGGCAGGAGGGTTTGGAAGCGCTGGATGATTTCGGCTGCACCGAATTGGAGAGTTTGGTAGAGGAACTGAGAGATGTAGGGGCCGAGCAGATCGCCGGTGGTGAAGCCGCGGAAGAGAGTGGCGGGAGTGACAGGTTGGTGAGAACCGTCAAGAGTGCGGCTGAAGGCGGGGAGGCGGGAGAGTTCGCGGCAGGCGGCGTCGGCGGCTTCGTGGAATTCATAGTGGGCGAAGTGGACATCACGGAGGATGGCCATCCAGTAGAGTTCGATGGCTTCGGCGGCTTTGGCGTCGGTGGAGATGGCGGGCGGAGGACGAAGGGCGAATTGGTGGGAGTCGGTGCCTTCGAGATCGTAGGTGAGGCCGGCTTGGGGATCGACAAGGGGGACAGCGCCACCGAGTATGATTTTTTCGAAGTCGTTGGTCTGGCCCGATGAGAGGGCGGTGAGGAGGGTTTGATAGGCGGCGAGATCGACCTCACCGCGGGTGTTGTGAGGAAGGCCTTTGGTATAGTTTCCAATTTTTGTCTTGTAGAGGGATTCGTCACCGTTATTGGGGTGGTCGGGAATGGGGAGGTTGCGTTCGTTTTGGGCGGCGGTGACGCGGAACTGCTGCGAGAGATCGGCACGCTGCGAGGGAGAGATTGCAGGGTTGAGGGGTTGAGCGGAAGGGCCAGCCATGACGCCCACTATTGTACGTATTTCAGGTCACGATGTAGAGATCCGCAGTTTTTCTAGGCGAATTTAGTAAAAAGGAAGTATGAAAACTATCGCATTTTCAGTAGTTCTACTATTGGGCGCAGCGGGACTGACGCCCGTATATGGGCAGGTGAAGCAAGATTTGAAAGAAGCGGGTGATAAGACTGGGGACGCCGTGAAGGATGGCGCCAAAGACACCGAGAAAGGCGCTAAGAAAGTTGGGCACGTGGTGAAGACCGGTGCGAAACATACAGAAAACGGCGCGAAGGAAGCCGGACATGAGACGGAGAAAGCCGGCCATGTTGTGAAGAAGGATAGCGAGAAAGGCGCCAAGGCGACCGAACATGGGACCGAGAAAGCTGGGCATGTTGTTAAGACCGACAGCGAAAAGGGCGCGAAGGCGACAGAGCACGGAGCGGAGAAAACGGGTCATGTGGTGAAGACGGGGACCAAAGACGCGGCTAAGGATACGGAAAAAGGAGCGAAGGTTGTGGGACATGATACCGAGAAGGCGGGCCACGTAGCGAAGACGGACACCGAAAAGGGCGCCAAAGCCACCGAACATGGAGCCGAGAAAGCTGGGCACGAAGTGAAGACCGGCGCGAAGGATGCGGGCCACGAAGTGAAGAAAGTGGGCAGCGAGACGGAGCACGGGATCAAGAATGGCTCACACAAATTAGCGGAGAAGGTGGAACGCAAGAAGGACACGGCGACGGATACAGCAGCGCCGAAGGAATAGTTCAGGAAGGAGTTTGGCTGGGAGACAGGGACTCGAACCCCGATACGCAGATCCAGAGTCTGCAGTCTTACCATTAGACGATCTCCCAACGGGCTCAATCGCAGTATAACAAGAAGGCTCTGATTGGCGGGCGGCAGTTTTCGCCGATCAGAGCGCTGCGCCCGCCGCGCAGATTTCTCGGGTTGCGGCGGTGTTTCGGTACATTAAGTGGTATGGCCAAGACAGCCGAGAAAACACCCATCACATTTGCAATTGACGTAGGCGGCACGGGGATCAAAGGGATTCTGTTGGACGACCGCGGCAAGCCGATTAGCGAGCGAGTTCGATTAGAGACGCCGCGGCCGGCGACGCCGGATAAAGTGCTGCAGGTGCTAGACAGCATTGAAGAGAAGCTGAGAGGCTTTGATCGCGTATCGGTGGGCTTTCCGGGTGTCATCAAGCACGGGGCCACGTTGACGGCGCATAATTTGGATCCACAGTGGGTGGGTTTCGAATTGGAGAAAGTGCTGGCGCGGCGCTGGCGGAAGCCGGTGCGAGTTTGCAATGACGCGGCCGTGCAGGGATTTGGCGCGATTCGGGGCAAAGGGCTGGAACTGGTGATTACGTTGGGGACGGGGCTGGGGTCGTCTTTATTTATCAATGGGACGTTGGTGCCGGGGCTGGAACTGGCGCATCATCCTTGGCGCAAGGGGAAGACGTATGAGGAGTTTTTAGGCAAGGACGGGTTGAGCAAGCACGGAAAGAAAGCGTGGAACAAACTGGTGGCGAAGGCGATTCCGGTTTGGGAAGCGCTGTTTAATTACGACCACTTGTATATAGGCGGCGGGAATGCGGAGAAGATCAATTTCTCGCTGCCATCGAGGGCGACGCGGGTGCCGAACGAGGATGGTTTATTGGGCGGCGTAGCGCTTTGGAAGTATTAGATTTCAAAAAGCTCGTCGATCGTTTTGGCGTCGAGGATGCGGACGGAAAGATCTTCGAGTTGGGGCACAGAGAACTGACTTAGGCGTTCGTCGACCCAGGCGGGGAGAGTGCCGAAGCGTTTGTTGAGAAGACGGAGCAGTATG
This sequence comes from Bryobacterales bacterium, assembly GCA_963840845.1. Classification (GTDB taxonomy): domain Bacteria; phylum Acidobacteriota; class Terriglobia; order Bryobacterales; family Bryobacteraceae; genus Bog-105. The sequence continues at coordinate 36,234 of CAWJBS010000130.1, read as the reverse complement.
GCCAACTCACCCTCCTGCCGACCTTCTTGGCGGCCCTCCTGCCGACCTTCTTGGCGGCCTTCTTGCCTGCCTTGCCGCAGGATTGGCCCAAGAAGATCGTGATCCATGATGTCGTCTAGTATTGGCATATATTTCACCTCGGCTCTGACGGCGTCGCCCAAATGACGAAGGCCAGAGAGAATAAGCAGCTTTTTAAGCGCTTCGTCACGGCGTCCACTTTCTAGTTTAGCGATTCTAGCCAGAATTCGCCGGATCGTTTCGCGGCGATCGCGGGGGCGCGTGAGAATGGCTAGGATACTATCGCTGTCGAATGGGCTGTTTAAGAGTGTTTCCTCATCGAGTTCACGAATGTCGATCAGCTTGAATCGGAAACTGAAATTAGGGCTGACGATCTCATTTGGCATGCGCATTTCCGCCTCACCCACATAAAGAAGATATTGGTCTGGAAAGACACCATGAAGCCGATAGGCACGGAGAGCATATTCGGCCAAACGAAGGGGTATCTTATTCTCATTGGTGCTTTGGAGTTCAACCGCAACCAAGTGTCTGGGGTCATGCGTAGAGCCTAAAAGGTCTACACGGGTTTGCTGAACTTCCGGAAATTCAACGTTGAGCCAGCGCTCGATTCGGGCGCCGGTGATTCGTTCGATCACGGTGCTCTGGGGGCTCTGTAGCAAGGCCTTCAGAACGGTATCGTACTCGTGCATTCGTTAGTTCATTTTGTCAAGAACGGCCACTTTTGGATGAAGTGAAAGTGGTAGTGATAAATCATGATGGCGAGGGTGCCGGCGGTGAGCAACACAATGCCGAGGACGATTAACCAGACGATGTACCAGGGGAATTTCTTGCCTTCGCGGCGCAGCACCAATAGATAACTGGCGAAGAGGCCGATGAAGTAGAGGGCGATCATCGGGATGGTGAAGAGCGTCATGTTGAACGCGTCGGGCGTGGGCGTGACGATCGCCGCGATGATCGTAATGGCGAGAATGGCGTAGCGCGAATGGCGCAATAAGAAACGCGGCGAGGCGATGCGGAGCAGGGTCAAGAAGAAGATGATGACCGGCATTTCGAAGACCAGGCCGACGCCGAGGGTGACGTTGACGAAGAGGTCGAAGTAGGTGTCGATGGACACCATGGGCGAGATGTTGATGTCGCGGCCGATGCCGAGCAGGAAGACCAAGCCATAGCGGAAGGCTACAAAGTAGGCGAAGAGTCCACCGGTGATGAAGAGGCCGGCGGTGCAGAGGATGAACGGGACGGCCCAGCGCTTTTCACGCTTGTAGAGACCGGGCGAGATAAAGGACCAGATTTGATAGAAGACCCACGGCGAGCCGAGGAAGACGGCGGCGAGCAAGGGCAGTTTTATGAAGACGACGTTGAATTGCTCCAGCGGCGCGATGGCGACGAGATTGGGCGGTTTAATGCCGAGTTCGCGAAGGGCTGCGGTGGCAGGCGCGGTGACTATAGCGTAGAGCTGGTGGGCAAAAAGAAAAGCCGTAAAGAAAGCAACGATGACGCCGGCGATGGAACGCAGAATGACGGCGCGCAGGTCTTCCAGATGCTCCATGAAAGACATACGGAGCATGCCGCGCTCTTCGGGATCGGCATCTTCGTCGTCGCCTGTGGGCGGTTTGGGCGGAGGTGGCGGCGTGGGCGGGGGCGCAGCGTTAGGAGGCGGCGGGGTGGCGGGCACTACCGCCTGGGTGGGTTGGGCTGGCGCGACGTATTGCGGCTGATCGGCGTGATAGACCGGAGGTAGCTCGGAAGGAATTTCCGGCTCGGGCACGGCGGGTGGTGGATCGGTCGCAGGTTCGCTGTGAGGAGCGTTTGGCTCCTGGATATCGTCGTCAGGCATTTCAACAATTCACCGAATCAGGCGGAATGACCCTCGGGCGCAGGAGCGGCTGGGGAATGAGACTCGGCGTTGGCGGCAGATTGGACGCCATTGGAGCGAGGCACGGTTCCGGCCACGGAAGAAACGGCTGGGGTAGAGGGAGAATCCCGGTAGGCCTCGGCGTCCTGAGTTGCGGTTGCGCTGGCGGTGGAAGAGGGTTGTGACGGGGCGGGTTCGGGTGAAACGGTTCCTGGGTGAGGAGTGGGGTCGGAATAGTTTGGCTCGTGGCCGTACTCGTCATAAGTGGTGGTTGAGGACGCGATAGAAGAGGGAGAAGAGTAGGGGGACGTGACATTTTTGAGAGCGGAGTCTACGTTGGCTTCTCTTTCCAACTCGCGAAGATGGGTTTCGAAAGTAGCTTTGAGTTCGCTTTTGGCGCGGCGGTATTCGGTGAGACCTTTGCCGAGTAGGCGGCCAAGCTCCGGCAGTTTTTTCGGCCCGAAAAGCACAAGGGCGACGAGGAAAATCAACATCATCTCCTGAACGCCGATTGGTCCCATGGTTTGAAAACTCCTGGTTAAATGATAGCCCAGAGGGAAAAAGGGTGTGCGGATGGGTGGAGGGCGGAAAACGTGTTTGGGGCCATAGCGGTCCGTCCCCGTGGTTTTTTGGGGTGGTAAGTGATAGGTGGGGAAGGAGATGCGGAGAGGAAAAGTGGCGGCAGGCGGAAAACGGTTTTGGGGCCACAGCGGTCCGTCGCCTCTGGCCCCTTCTTTGCCCTTGTTATGATTTGGACGGACGAAATTTTATGAGAAAACAAGGTTTGGCGGTAGTGGGAGGGCTGTTGCTGTTTGGGGCGACGGCGGGGGCGCAGGTGGCGTTTGAGAATGTAGACGGCGATCATGTGAGCGTTAGTATCAATGGCCAGCCGTTTACGGATTTCCAGATTGGAAAACATTATTCGAAGCCGTTCCTGGCGCCGTTGCGCACGGCGAATGGGCTTATTGTCACCCGGCATTTTCCGCTAGAAATGGTGGAAGGCGAATCGCGCGATCATCCGCACCACCGGGGCTTTTTCGTTGGCTTTGGCGATGTCAATGGGGTCAATTTTTGGGAGAATGAGCCTGATTCTGAAGTCGAGCCCGGGATAACCCCGTCATGAAAGGCATCCTGGAATTGAAGAGCCTGGGCGAGTTGAAGCCGGGTAAGAAATTGGGAACTATTCAGCGACTGTCTTTAATTGGAGTCGCCGGACAAGGGCGAGTGCTCGAAGAGAAAAACGTATTGACGTTCTATGCGGATAAGGACCGTTCGCATTTCGACGTGGACGAAACCTTTACAGCGAAGACAGACGCTGAATTTGCCGACACCAAAGAAGGATTTTTGCCATTCGCTTAGCCGATAGCATGACCGGCAAAATGGCGGCTTGATGACCAATGCGCAGGGCGGGCAGACGGAGAAGAATGTTTGGGGCAAAGAAATCCGAATGGGTGGATTACGATGGCACTGTTGACGGGCAAAAAGTGGGCGTGGTGATTTTCAACAATCCAAAAACGCCGACGAGCCGCCGCGCTGGCACTCGCGCGATTATGGGTTGTTTGCGGTGAATCCATTTGGCTTAAAAGAATTTGACCCAAAGGCGGAAGGCAAAGGCGGACAAGGAAATGAAAGCGGGCGACACTATGCGGCTGCGCTATCGGGTGGTGATTCACCCGGGCGATTATCCGAAGCAGAAGATTGAGGATTTGTACAAGGACTACGTCAAGAAGGTTAAATAGATTCCCATGCGAATGCTTCGGTTGTGGAGCGGGTTGCTGTTATTGACCATAATGGCTTGGGCGCAGGCACCGCAAATTCCGCCCACTCCCGACGCGGCGCAGGCCTCAGCGCATTTTGATGCCAAGGCGGCCACTGACGCTTGGCTGGCACGGATGACGGGTCCGGAAAAGGCGAAGTCGGACGCGTATTTCGAGGGCGGCTACTGGTTGATCCTTTGGGATTTTCTTTATACCGTAGGCGTGATGTTGCTGCTGTTGGAAACGAAGCTATCAGCTCGTTTACGCGATGGGGCGGAGCAGGCGGTGAAGGCAGCGTTTGCGAGGTCGTGGCTTTATTGGATCTTATTTAGTGCAGTGGCGTACGTGTTGATGTTTCCGCTAACGATTTACGAAGGCTTCTTTCGGGAACATCAGTATGGCTTGTCGAACCTGAGTTTCGGCGGCTGGTTCAAGGAAGAGATGACGGGCTTCGCGGTAGCGGCAGTGCTGGGCGGCGTCGCCTTCAGCGTGCTGGTGGCGCTGGTGCGACGGTTGCCCAACACCTGGCACGTCTGGGGAGCGTTGTTCAGCATTTTGTTTTTGAGTATCGGTATCGTGATAGGGCCGGTTTTCATTGCGCCACTGTTCAATACATACAAGCCGCTCGAAAACCAAAGAATTAAGAGCGACATTTTGAGTCTGGCGCGGGCGAACGGCATTCCGGCGACGAATGTATATGAAGTGGACGCGTCGAAACAGAGCAAGCGCGTGAGCGCGAATGTGAGCGGATTTTTAGGGACAGAGCGGATCACGCTTAATGACAATTTGCTGGCACGCTGTTCACCGGCTTGCATTTTGGCGGTCATGGGCCATGAGATGGGCCACTACGTCTTGCATCACATTTACAACATGGTGATCTTTTTCACGATTGTCATTGTGGCGCTCTTCTGGATATTGCGGGCGGGGCTGGAGCGATCTCTGAAGCGCTGGGGCGACCGCTGGCAAGTGCATGCAGTGAGCGATGTGGCCGTGCTGCCGCTGGTGGCTTTGCTTCTGGCGACTCTCGGCTTTTTTTTCACACCAGTGATGAATTCGTTCATTCGGACACAGGAGTTTGAAGCGGACATGTACGGCCTGAACGCGGCGCGGCAGCCGGATGGGGAGGCCGAAGCGGATGTACTGCTGGGCGAGTACCGCAAGATGGATCCGGGGCCGCTGGAAGAAATCATTTTTTTCGACCATCCGAGTGGACGCACACGAATTTACGCGGCGATGCGCTGGAAAGCCGAGAACTTGTGTTTATTCGACGCGAACCTGGAGTGTCCGAACCGGCCGCTGACGGTGAACGATCAGTATTAGGCGGTGGCTTGGTGAATCGCTTCCGCCGACGCACGCGGGTTACTGCCACGGTGTGATGAACTAGCCGCGGGATCTTGTTGAATGGCGGCGAAGGCGGCCACTTGCGCGTCGCGAATCGAGCAGATAGATTCGCCATCGGCCAGAATGACGCCGTCGCCCATTACGATGAACGCGCCGGACTGGCTGAACTGGCTGAACAGCGTGACCGACACATCATAGCGAAGACACACGTGGTGTGACCGGACTTGGCCGGTGCAATGAATCTCTTTGCAGCCAAGCGCGAGACCGCCAACGGGGGCGCCACGCAATACCAGATAAAAGGCGAGCAAATTCCAGATGGCTTCGACACCAGCTGAACCGGGATGCCAAAAGTCGTTGACTTTGTCCTGCTCGGCAATGATGCGACCGCGATTGGTGTGGTGTTCGATCCTTATGATGCGGTTGAACATGCCAATAGGGGCGGTGGGAGCGGATTGGGCGTAGGCCGCTAGCTCCTGGCTGCTAAAGGAAAGACGCCGAGAGAGATCTGACTGGGTCATAATGCGCTCAAGAAACATGAGGCCTCAAATGATCTAAGCGCAATTTTCGGGGGAAAAAGGACAAAAACTTCTAAAAAAACGGGGCTCGCCCGCATCGGCACTAGACGTTTTCCCAGCGGTGCGACTGCCCGGCACGCAGGGTGGCTTCGATGACGAGCATGTTTCCCAGAGCGTTTTCGAGCGGAACGGGGACTTCGGTGTTATCGAGAATCGCGCGCGAAAAGGCATCACCTTGAATGGTGTATTGATCGACAGTATCGAATTCTTCCATGCGGGCGTTGCGACCGCCAAGTTCGGACCCATCGTCAATGAAAATGCGGCTGGGACGATTAGGGGGAATGTTGTAGGGGATCTCCATTTCGATGCGTGCTTTGGTGCCGAGAATCTGCATCCGCTGAAACGGAACCAGTTGCGTGCTGCAGGTGAAGGTAGCGTGGCCGGGGGAGAAATCGAGGATAGCGGAAGTGAGGCGGTCGGTATTCATTTCGGGGTCGTGGTCTATGAGAGAGGCTACTCGGTGGGGTTCGCGCTCGAAAAGAAAACGGGCCATGGTGATGGGATAGCAACCGATATCCATGAGACCGCCGCCGCCGATTTCGGGAATGTTGCGGATGTTCTTAGGATCGCGGTTGAAATAGGTGAAGGCGCTAGTGATGGAACGCAGTTCGCCGATGGCGCCGCTACGGACTAATTCGCGCGCACGCAGCCACTGGGGATGGGTACGGACCATGAAGGCTTCGCCAATCTTGACGCGGGTTTTGTTGCGCACGGCGATAAGCGATTTGGCTTCTTCGGCGGTGAGGGATAGCGGCTTTTCGCAAAGAACGTGTTTCCCTGCCTCAGCTGCCTTGATGGAGAGCGGGACGTGGAGATGGTTAGGCAGAGGGATGTAGACAGCTTGAATTGCCGGGTCGGCGAGCAGTTCTTGATAGGAGCCGTAGGCCTTCGGGATGCCGAGTTGGCTGGCTGCGTGATGAGCGCGATCGGCATCGCGGGAGGCGATGGCGCTCATCTCACAAAACCGGCCCTTCTGCATAGCCGGAATCACTTTTTTCACGGCGATGTTAGCAACTCCCAACACACCCCAATGAATCTTGTCGAACATGCCTAAACAGTCTCGCACGAAAGGGGCGAGACGGGCGAACGCGGTGTTGTCTGCTACCCTAAAATTCGCGTGAGGCTATACGATTTAGACCCAGGGCATGATAGTCCGGAAGTTGTCCGGGCAATCATCGAGATTCCGAAGAATTCGGTCAATAAGTACGAGTATGACGGAGAGTTGGAGATGTTCCGGCTGGACCGCGCGCTGTATTCACCAATGCATTATCCCGGCGATTACGGCTTCATTCCAGGGACGCTGGCCGATGATGGCGACCCGCTCGACATTCTAGTGTTGGTGGATGAGCCGAGTTTTACGGGCTGTTTGATGGAGGCGCGGCCGGTGGGCGTACTGCGCATGATTGACGGGACGCAGAGTGACGAAAAAATTCTGGCCATTCCGACGCGGAACCCACGCTTTGAAAACATTCACACAATGGATCAAGTGATCCCACACGTGCGACGCGAGATTGAGCACTTCTTTTCCATTTACAAAGAATTGCAAGGCGCGCAAATGAAGATGGAAGGTTGGGGCGGTCCGAAGGAGGCGCGGAAAGTAATTAACGACAGCCGGCACTCGTATTTGGAACGCAAGGCGAAAGAAGAAAAGCCAGCTCAGCAGACTTAGATTAAACGGGAGCGACAGGGCCGCGAGAGGCCATAAAGGCGTCCATGTTTCTGAAGACGGCGTCGGGTGCTATCTTGCCCGAGAGACGTTGTAGGTGGCAAGACGCGGTGATCACAATGAGGACGGAACGGTCGCCGGCTTCGATGTTGCGTTCGATGCGCATCGAGGCCGCCTGGGTGGCGCGCATTTCGGCTTGCGTCAAGTTGACCGAGGGGTCGAACACGGCAACAAAGGCGGGGCCGCTCCAGCGGTAAAGCGTTGTGCCAGAAAGTTTTTGCGCCAAGGTTTGCGCACCGCTGATCAGGATATCGTCGCCGACGAGCCGGCCAAAACGGCCGTTAATGGAAGCCATGCGGTCAAGCATGAAGAGAGCCACAAGAAACTCTTTGCCAGCAGCCATTTTTATGGTTATAGCCTCTTCCGCAGAGGAGCGACTCTTCAAGCCGGTGACCGGATCTTCGGACTCGTCGGTAGAGACGGCCTTGAGGCGGTTTGAGAGGCGTTCAACATCGCCTTTTAAGCCATTGATCTTGGTGCGGGCTTCGGTTTGCAGGCGCAGCGTTTCGCTGCGAACCAAGGTGAGGCAATCCGTGAGGTAAGTCTTGACTTGGCGCGTATCTTCGAGCGTAGAAGCGCGCTGCAGCTTTGTTTCGATGGTGCTCAATTGTTTAACGCTGGTTTCGCTCGAAGAAGTAATAAACATGATAGTGGCCGTCATGGTGCTCAACATGCCACGCAATTCTTCCACTTGACCCTTGAAAATGCCGGAAGCGCGGCGGTTGTATTCTTCGAGCGCGCGCAGTGTTTTGCCAATACCAACGAGCAGATCATCGGGCGAACTATCGGCGGTGAGCGTTTCGGCTATGCCGGCCATCCGATACTGAAGCTGCTTAAGATCTTCGGGGTCGCCCTCAATTGCGTGCAGCGCGATGCCGCGGATTAGGATCTGAAGGTGATCAATGATCTCAGCCGGCAGCGAGAAACGTCTTTCCGGAAGGTCTTTCGTATATATCCCCAAGAACAAGTGTTAGATTAAGACTCGAAAAATCTCTAGGCTTGACTAAGGTAGTTCGTAAAACGTGATGGTTTCGGAACAAATTTGGTTCCTGGTTCTAAGGTGTTTGTAAGGCTAAACCCACTCGCCTTGTCGCATTAGTGGGACTGAATGTGAGCTAGATAACACTCCATCGACGTCTAGATTCCCAGAACCGATCATCCAATCGACGTGAATCAAACTTTCGTTTGCCCCTTTAGCTGAAAGTTCAGTTTTACTGAACGAATTACCGTTAATTAAGCAGGTGCTGTAAGACTGGCCCAATGCTATGTGGCTGGCGGCGTTTTCGTCGAACAAGGTATTCCAGAAGAGCAAACCGCTCTGAGAGATGGGGGAGGAATGCGGGACGAGCGCCACTTCGCCCAGGCGGCGTGCTCCTTCGTCGGTACTAATCATGCTTTGCAGGACGGCTTCGCCCTTGGTAGCGCTAGCACGGACGATGGCACCAGCCTTGAACTCAACCTGAATGCCTTCGATGAGAGTGCCTTGGTAGGAGAGGGGCTTGGTGCTAGTGACTACGCCATCTGCGCGGTCTTTGTGCGGCGTAGTGAAGACTTCTTCGGTGGGCATGTTAGGGAAGCCGAAGATACCGTTTTTGGCGGTGGAACCGCCGCCGCACCACAAGTGTCCGTCGGCTAAGCCGAGGGTGAGTTCGGTGCCAGGGCCTTTATAACGCAGGGCCCAGAAACGCTGGTCGTTGAGTAACTTCACGCGATTTTGCAGCTGCGCGCCGTGGGATCGCCAGTTCGCAACAGGGTCAGGGACGTCAATGCGCGTTGTGCGGAAAATGGCATCCCAGAGCTGGCTGACCGCCTCGGTTTCGGGCAAATGGGGAAACACTAATTTCGCCCAAGCGGGCGTAGCCGCGGCGACGATGGTCCAATTGATTTCGTGGCGGGTGATGCGTTCGAGGGCCGGGCGGCTGGCTTTTGAGAATGCCACGTTGGCGCGCGAAACTTTGGCGGCATCTTGACCGGCGAGCAGAGCGGGATTGGCGCCGGTAATGGCCAAGCGCGCGGAGCCCGCACCATAAGCCGCTGCGAGACCGTCTTGTAACCAGACAGCGGCGCGGTCGAAACTTTCGTCGGGCGCGTATTGATAACGAGCGATGGTGGCTTCGTCGTCGGTAAAGAGAGTAGTGACTAGGGTGGCGCCGGCACGGTAAGCATGTTCGGTAATGCGCCTCACCAAGGGAACGGCTTCGAGGGGCGCAGTCATCACGAGTTCCTGCCCGCGGGCAAGGCCCAGTCCGACGGTAACGGCGACCTCGGCTAAACGGTCCAACTTGACGTCCCAGCTTGGCGCGGGATTCTGATTCATTCGCAAACTCCCTTAAATTCAATTATCGACGTTCGTTGTCTGCGCGCTTATATAATGACCGGAGCACATGAGAAAACTTCTGATTGGATTGACGCTGGTTTCTACACTAAGCCTTTCGGCTTTGGCGAAAGACGGCGCAAAGGGTTTTATTGGCCGCTGGGACTTTGACGTTACCGGCCCGGATCATACGGTGGGCGCGAACTGGCTGAGCGTGCAACAAAAAGGACCGAACGATTACGAGATCTGGTTTCAGCCGACAGGCGGCCATGTCCATCCGGTGAAGGATTATAAGTTCGACGGGAATCACCTGGTGCTGCATGTGAGTGAGCAGGAGACGTGGGAGTTGACGGCGGCAAACGGGCGCTTGACCGGGATGGAAAAGCATGGCGACAAGACGCGCGAAGTGACGGGCGTGCGCGCACCGGCTTTGAAGCGCAAGGCGCCAAAGGCTTGGACTGAACCGGAAGCCCTGTTCAACGGCAAGAATTTGGATGGCTGGGAACCGATTGGCGACCCTGCGAAGAGCCATTGGGTGGTGAAAGACGGCGTGTTAGCGAACGAGGCGCACGGTGCGAATTTGAAATCGACACGCACGTTTGACGACTTCAAAGTTCATTTCGAAGTGAATTGCCCGGAGGATGCGAACAGCGGTTTCTATTTGCGCGGGCGCTACGAAGTGCAACTGGAATACGAGAAGACGAAAGAAGTTCCGGAGCGCGCGATGGGTTCGGTGTACGGACGCCTAGCGCCCAGCACGGAACTGCCGCGTACACCGGGCAAGTGGGAAACATTTGATGTGACGCTGGTGGGCCGCATGGTGACGGTGGTGCGGAATGGCGTTACGGTGATTGACAACAAAGAAATTGAAGGGATCACGGGTGGCGCGTTGAATGCGGACGAAGGGCAGCCCGGGCCGTTTTATATACAGGGCGACCACACAGGAGGCTTGTTCTTCCGTAACATTACCGTTTCAGTGCCGAAGAAGTAGGCGTGGACGGATTGCAAGCAGAGAAGGCGCGCGCGTTCCGGGCATTGCACGAACGCGACTGCGCCTTCATTATTCCGAACCCCTGGGACGCGGGTTCGGCGCGGTTGTTGGCGCAGCTGGGTTTTGAAGCACTGGCCACTACGAGCGCGGGATACGCGTTTTCCATGGGGCGGCCAGACAATACGACACCGCGTGACGAAATGATGGCGCATTGCTCGGCCATAGTAAAGGCAACAGATTTGCCAGTGAGCGCGGATTTGGAGAATGGTTTTGGCGACGCGCCGGAGACTGTGGCTGAAACGATTCGCGTGGCTGCGGCGGCGGGGCTGGTGGGATGTTCGATTGAAGATTCGACTGGACGCGCGGCTGAACCAATTTATGAGTTTGGGCATGCAGTGGAGCGAATTCGAGCAGCGGTGGAAGCGGTGCGCACACTTCCCTTCCCGTTTACATTAACGGCGCGTGCGGAAAACCATTTGTTCGAGCGGCCTGATTTGCAGGATACGATCCGAAGATTGCAGGCTTATCAGGAAGCAGGAGCGAACGTACTTTACGCACCGGGCTTGGGTACGCGGGAAGAAATAGCGGCGGTGATCAGCGCAGTGGAGAGGCCAGTGAATGTGTTGGCGGTGGCGGGATTGAGCGTGGCAGATCTTTCGGCGCTGGGTGCGAAACGGGTGAGCGTGGGGAGTGCGTTGTCGCGGGCGGCGTACGGAGAGTTCATGCGGGCGGCGCAAGAGATGCGGGGCAACGGGACATTCACTTTTGCACGGCAGGCTATCAGCTTTGGAGAATTGACGAAGTTATTCAGCAGCTAGGTCGCGCGATTCCACCGTTTCCAACGCGTCACCAATTCTTGCGCGGCGGTGGGCCAATCGCGATATTGAAACTCGAAGCCGGGCGTCCAACAGACGCCCGGGCACCACTTGACGGCTTTTCAAAACCAATTCCGATTCGGTTTGTTTGACGATCGCGCCCAACTCCACCATCCAGGTTTCGAGCGGCAAACCCGGCATGCGCGGGTTCCAAGCGTGGCGCAGCGCGCGCATAAAGTCGCGATTGCGCAAGGGGTTAGGCGCGGCCAGGTTCACGACGCCTTGAAAATCTTCGTGAGCGATGAGCCACTCAACAGAACGCGAGAAATCGATTTCGTGAATCCAAGAAATGAATTGCTCGCCGGAACCTTGACGGCCGCCCAAGCCGAAGCGAACCAGACTCAGCAGCACATCAAACGCGCCACCACGGTCGGGGCTGAACGTGATGGCGCTACGCATGGCGACTTTGCGAGTGCGAGGTGTTGGCTGAGCGAAGAAGGCTTGCTCCCACCCCTTGGCCACGCCAATTGAAAAGTTCCAGGTATCCGGCGCATCCGGTTCGTTACCCCCCAATTCTCCGGTTCCTTCATCCATGGGACGGTCTAAAGCATGGCGATAAATGGTAGCGGTACTGGCGTTTAACCAAACATTCGGAGGGCTGCGTAATGCACCGATAACTTGGTTGAGTAGTTCGGTGCTCCGCACACGTGATTCGGTAATCGCACGGCGATTCGCTGGATTGTAACGGCAATTGACGCTGCGACCGGATAGGTTGATGCAGACGTCGCTTCCTTCCAACGCCTGAATCCACGGGCCTTCTGTCATGCCGTCCCATTGGATAACGCGCCAAGCTGCGGGTTTAGGAGTACGGCTAAGGACCGTAACGTCGTTTCCAATCGCGTGAAAATGGCGCGCCAAAATACGTCCCACTTGACCGCTGCCGCCCGGTATGACAATACGGAAAGATTCGCTCATGCGCTTTCCGCGGGCAGATATTGCCGCCACTCGCCTGATTCGGCAACTTGTTTGACGATTGCGTTTCGCTCACGCAGCAACGCGGTCATATAGCGGCGCAGAAGAAGGGATTCGACTAAAGGCCCGAGCAGAGGAATCGGGGCTGCGAAACGAAATGAGTCTTTCATCTCGGTTTCCTGGCTTGAGATGACGCGAAAATAATGGTCGTGCTGCATTGATTTGAACGCGCCGCGGCGCATGGTGTCCTGAAAATAATCCGGCCTTTCAAACGCTGTGATCTCGCTAGTCAAGCGTTGGCGCACGGCGAAGTGGCGGGCACGCCATGTAACACGATCGCCTAATCCGACCAGTCCACTTGTGACCCCGCCTAGGGCTACCGCTTCTTCGCCAAAGTGAAGGTTGCCTTTAAGGTGGACTTCCACGCTGCGTGCTAAATCGAAGCAGCGCTGAATGGGAGCTCGAATGATGGTGGTGGTTAGGATCTCAGTCATGGCAGACGTCTGCTACTATATCGCGCTGGGACCGTCATTTCGCCGTTGGCCAATCTGGGCTATTGCATAGAACTACGAGAAGAGCGTAAGCTATTTTGGGGTCTACCCGAGAACCTTAGAAACAACTACTGGGCCGACAGCGTCAGCACTCGGTAACAAGTGGAATTGCGGGTTGTCATCCGCGGGCATAGGCGCGGTTTATCAAGGAAAGGTTCTATCCGGCTTTCAAAATGTTGAATTTCAAGCTCAATTCTGTCTGTAGTATCGCCCTTGCCACGGGCATCGTCTTTTGCCGTGTTGGCTTAGGTGCGCAGGCTCCGAATCTGATTAAGTCTCCTGTGGATGAGAGTCAACTGGTGACGATTGGGCACACTACCCATCCCAGCGCACGAAGCGAATTCGATCAAGGCGTGGCGCCTTCCACGCTGCCGATGGAGCGTATGTTGCTTGTGCTGAAGCGGAGCACCGACCGGCAGGCTGCGCTGACGAAATTTCTGGAAGAATTGCAGCAGCCGACGTCAGCAAACTATCACAAGTTTCTGACGGCGGAGGAGTTCGGCGCGCAATTTGGAGCGTCTGATAGCGACATTCAGATTGTGACATCCTGGCTACAGAGCCATGGCTTTACGGTGGCGCCCGTCGCGGCAGGACGAGGAGTGCTTGAATTTTCAGGGAATGCGGGCCAAGTGGAAAGCGCGTTCCACACGCAAATTCACAAATTCAGAGTAAACGGAGTTGACCATTGGGCTAATGCGAGCGACCAACAGATTCCCGCCGCTTTGGCTGCGGCGATGTACGGCGTTTCGACGCTGCACGATTTCAGGGCGGCTCCGCAATCACGGATGCTTAGCCAGAATGTTCCGGCAGCGACTCCAGAGTGGACAACGAGTTCGGGAAATCATTATTTGTCGCCAGGGGATTACGCGACGATTTACAACATCAATCCGCTTTACCCGGCGATTACCGGCACGGGGGTCACTATCGCCGTTGTGGGCAGAAGCAACATCAATATCCAAGACGTGATTTCATTCCGCAGTTTGATGGGCCTTCCCACAAATACGCCGAACATTATTGTAAACGGGACGAATCCGGGAGACTTGGGCGGTGGGGAAGAAGCAGAGGCGGTGTTAGATACGAGTTGGTCTGGTGCTTTGGCCACGGGTGCCACCGTTGACTTGGTGGTTTCAGCAAGTACCAGTTCAACGGACGGCGTAGATTTATCGGAAGTTTATATCATCAACCATAACTTGGGCAACATAATGACTGAAAGCTTCGGCTCGTGCGAAGCATCTTATAGCAAGCGCAAGCAGCCTTGGTCTCGTCGAACGCACAACAAGCAGCAGCACTGGGCATCAGTTACACGGTATCTTCCGGCGATTCCGGGATCGGACGGTTGTGACGATCCCGAACTCACAGACAACGGCCACCTCCGCGCCTTCGGTGAACATGTTGGCATCCAGTCCGTACACCGTGGCAGTGGGCGGAACACAATTCAATGAAAACGGATCAACCCAATATTGGAGTTCGACCAATGGGACGTACTTTAACAGTGCGCTTTCATATATTCCGGAAGATGTCTGGAACGCTAACTGTACGGGGTCAACTTGCGGGACGGGCAGCATTTTAGCGGGCGGCGGCGGAGCCAGTATATTTTTTGCGAAACCTTCGTGGCAATCTGGGGTAACTGGCATACCGTCAGATGGGGCGCGCGATCTTCCCGATGTATCACTCACTTCGGCGGGGCACGACGCCTATCTGCTTTGTCTGGCGGGTTCTTGCAGCACTTCTACACCCTCGTTCGCGGCAATTTATGGAACGTCGGCATCGGCACCATCGTTTGCCAGCATTATTGCCTTGATTAATCAGAAGGCGGGGGCACGGCAAGGGCAGTTGACTCCGCGCTTGTACACACTAGCGGCGAGCGAGACGCTTTCCTCTTGCAATGGGTCAAGCACCTCGGGCTTGCCAGCCACAAGTTGTATTTTTAACGACGTAACAGTCGGTACCAACGCTGTTCCGGGTGAGGCTAACTACAATACGGCGAGCGAAAAGTATCCGGCCACGGTGGGGTATGACCTTGCCAGCGGGCTGGGTTCAGTGAACGTAGCGAACTTGGTGAATAACTGGACAACAACCGTCGTTACCGCCCCGGCAGCGTCAGTATCGCCGACGGCACTGACGTTCGCGTCGCAGAACACTGGAACGACGAGCAGCTCTCAAACAGTCACGCTCAGCAACAGCGGGACGGCGGCACTCAGCATTACGGGTATTGCCATTAGCGGCAGCAATGCTGTCAGTTTCTCGAGTTCAAACACTTGCGGCTCCACGCTGGCGGCTGGAAGCACTTGTAGCATAGCTGTCGCTTTCTCGCCTTCGAGTACAGGAACCCTGACCGCCAGTCTTGTCGTGACCGACAATTCGGGAAATGTGGCCGGTTCGACACAAACGGTGACACTGACGGGTACGGGCAGTTCCGGAGGTACTACTCCATCGAGCTTTACGACTTACTTGGGGACTTATGGAAGTGGCTTACAAACTTATACCGGCACCTCTATTGTACTGCCATTGCGCGCCTACCTTCCTACGGGCGCGTCGGGGATAACAGATCTTGAGGCAAACCTCAACCCCACGGCAGGCGGGTCCACAGAGTACACGATTTACGCGGAAAGCAATGGCTCTGGAGGCTACACGCTCCTGATGACCAATGCGACATCCTATGCACCGTGGCCTGCCTTAACCTTAAATGCCAGCGGCAGTACCGTGACGCTTTCAACCCCTATCACGCTGGGAACCATGCAGATCACCGCTTATCGGTTCGCTTTAGCGGGTAATGAATTCAATTGGATCTTTCTATCACGCGCACGGGAGCGTTCAATGATCAGATTGTAGTTCTAGGCATAAGCGGGCAGAATTATTCCCTGCCATGGAAGTCTCAGATGGAACTTGGTCCTCTAGTGGTGGGTCTGGAGCCCCTGGCGTCTCGCTATCGGCGGCGAACCTTAACTTCGGCAGCCAAGCAGTCGGCACAAACGCCAGTCAGACACTAACCGTAACAAACATCGGCAGCGCGCCCTTATCTGTTACGTCTGTGCAGCTGAGCGGGACGAACGCGAGCGACTTCACTGCAACCAACGGATGTACGAGCGTGACGTCCGGGGGCAGCTGTAGCATCGTCGTAACTTTCGATCCGGCAGCTGCGGGCAACCGAACGGCCACGCTTTCCATTACGGATAACGCCACCGGTTCGCCCCAAACAGTGGCATTGAGCGGCACGGGATCGTCCGGAGGAATCACGCCGACTACTTTCACCACTTATTTGGGAACTTATGGGAGCGGCGCGCAAACGTTTACCGGCACATCGGCCATCCTGCCCCTGCGCTGCTATCTTCCTTCTGGCGCTGCGGGCATAACGATCCTTCAGACAAACTTCAATCCTACGGCAGGTGGCGCCACGGAATACGCGATTTACGCAGAGGCGGACGGTTCGGGCGGCTTCACTTTGCTTCTGTCAAATGGCGTTTCCTACGCGCCGTCGTGGCCGCCGTTAGAACTGATGCCCAGTGGCACTACGGTCACCCTACCAACTCCCGTTACGCTCGGAACCATGCAGATCACGGCCTATCGTTTCGCATTGGCGGGCGATGAGCTCCAACTGGACCTTTCTGTGACGCGTACGGGATCTTTCAACGATCAGATTGTGATTCTCGGCATACAAGGGCAGAATTACTCTTCACCCTGGAACGTCTCTAGCGGACAATGGTCTGCTAGCGGTGGCACCGGCGCCCCTGGCGTTTCACTTTCAGCGACGAACCTCAATTTCGGGAGTCAGACGCTGGGCTCGAGTAGCAGCCAGACCTTGACCGTGACGAACAATGGAAGCGCGCCGTTATCCATAACATCTGTGCAGATTAGCGGCACGAACGCAGGCGATTTTACCGAAAGCAACGGTTGTACAAGTAGCGTAGCGGCCGGGGGCAGTTGCAGCATCGCGATAACTTTCGACCCCGCAGCGGCCGGCAGCCGAACGGCCACGCTTTCTATCACTGACAATGCCAGCGGTTCGCCACAAACCGTGGGATTAAGCGGCACGGGATCTTCCTTGGCCACGCCCACCACCTTCACCACTTATTTGGGAACTTATGGGAGCGGCGCGCAAACGTTTACCGGCACATCGGCCATCCTGCCCTTGCGCTGCTATCTTCCTTCTGGCGCTGCGGGCATAACCATCCTTCAGACAAACTTCAATCCTACGGCAGGTGGCGCCACGGAATACGCGATTTACGCAGAGGCGGACGGTTCGGGCGGCTTCACTTTGCTTCTGTCAAATGGCGTTTCATACGCGCCGCCGTGGCCGCCGTTAGAGCTGATGCCCAGTGGCACTACGGTCACCCTACCAACTCCCGTTACGCTCGGAACCATGCAGATCACGGCCTATCGTTTCGCATTGGCGGGCAATGAGTTCCAACTGGATCTTTCTGTCACGCGCACAGGAACGTTCAACGATCAGATTGTGATTTTTGGCATAGAAGGGCAAAACTACTCGGCACCGTGGGGCGCTTCTGACGGTGTATGGAGTAACTGAACAAACGGCAACGGGCGCTACTCTAGGCTGACTAAGGTAGCGCCGTTTCTTTTGAACTTCCGTAATAAAGGCCATTGAAAAGCAGTTTGAAAGTACCGTGCGGCTGACCGCGGAAGGTGACTTCGGGACCCAGTACTATCACTTTGCCCTCACCCACCGAAGCTTCCGCAACTGCCACGCCGCCTTTCAAATACTGTTGCCCCCAAGCCCATCCGCTGTCTAACGGTTTGGCGCTGTTGAACCAGGCTACCGGTTGCGTTTGCTTGAGTGAGGCTTCGGGAAGCAAATTGAAGACCGGGCTGTTTTCGAAAAATACGTCCGATTCTTCGGGCATGCCATAAGCGAGCGGATTATTGTTATTGATACGTACTTTGAGTAGTGAGCCCGGCACGTAATATTTGTCGCGCGCTAACGGATGAAGCTTGCCGTCTTTTCCCATTTCGGTGAGGTGGTTCTCCAGGGGAACACCGAGCAGTTCCGCCATGCTGGTGGAACTGCCTATACTGACAACAGAACCGCCCGCCGCGAGAAATTTCTGGATTTGGGGAATGGTGACCTCTTCGGTGAGCTTTCCTAGGTGCGAGCGATATTGTTCCGGGATATCACCCGCATGTGGTTGTGCGCCGCTAAACATGCCCTCACCGCGCGCTTGCCCGCCACGGCGGAAGGCGCCATCGCTGAACACCAACACATCAAAATGTTCTCGTAAATTGCCGGCGTCGAGGGTTTGGGGAAACACTAATTCGAATGGGAATTCATATTGTTCGAAGAGCCAGCGGTTCCAACCGGCGGTCATCAGTCCGCCGTATTGGTCATACAAACCAATGCGGATGGGTTTCAGCTTCATGGCTTCGCCTGAAGGCGCCTTTGTCAGGCCATAGGAGACCACACCGAGTTGCTTCGCGGCGTTCTCCAGAATTGGCCGGGCCGCGGCGGAGGCAGGCACCCAAATGGCGCCGCTTGTCAATTCGTGGCCTTCCACGGCGATGGGCTTCGTTAGCCAATACACCGCGTTGCCCGCCTTGAGCAATCGGTTCACAACGATGAAAGAATCGTTTTCACGATGATCAAGCAAGTACCCTGCCGGTCTCGGTACTCCGGTGATCATAGTGGCAGGTGGATCTAACAGGCCTTCCACTTTGACAAAGGGACCATCGAAAGCATCCAACACTCGGTCGAACTGCACACCCATTTGAAAAGCCAGGGTCCATCCGGCACTATCGTAAGGAGGGATAGGAGGTCCACCCGGGTAGAGAAAATCGTTCGGATGATCTTGGGGCTCGAACATATCCAAAACGTGCGGACGGAACGCTTGGGCAGTTTTGACGACTAAGGAACCGGCTGGATAATTTTTATTGTTCACGGTGAATGCTTGTGACGCTTTCATAACGGTGATGCCGGTCTTCAGCAATGTGTTTGCGAACTTGATAGCGGTAGCGAAATCGGGTTGATCGGACGGAATAATGTAGCCGCGCGGATCGCGAAATTTGGGGTCGTGCAATACCGATTGATACAGTTCGGCTTTGAGGGCGGTAGCGCGCAAGCCGCCGGTAGACAAACTGGCCGGCAATTCGGAATCCGGCGCAGGAGAACCTGCGGCTGTTTTTAGAGCCTCAATGCGGCGAGGCGTGATGGTCCAATGATCTTCCGAACCATTTTGAATTGAATGCTTGCCCATGACATACAAATCGTATAGCAGCGTTTCCCGATTACGCGAGGCATAATCCAAGACCGCGCGATTATTGCTCATTTCATAATCAATCGATTGGCGGTAATGCCAGGTTTGCGGCGCAATGGGAAGCGGCCAATCGCCGGTGGGCAGTTGTTTATCGGCCACCAGTGGGATCTGCATAGGTGTAGGATTACCAATAATTTCAGTAAGTAATCCGATCATGTTATGGAAATAACAAATAGTACGCAACCCGCCGTTCCACCAGGTGGAATAGTTAGCGCCGGAGCGTTGTGCCGAGCCACCTTTGCCTTCAGCCACTAAGCGTTGATGCATGGCAGTGCCCACGGCTTCGACGTCCAGGGGCATCAACGGATCAAACGTGTAATTGAACGGATCGCGAAAAGGCGGCATAAAAATTACCGCTCCGGCGGGGCCCGTCTGGTGATGGTTATAGACAATCTGGGGAAACCATTCAATGAACAATTGCCGGTTCATGTTAGTACTTTCCGGCATGTTCGACATATAGAAATCGCGGTTGTTATCGTGGCCAATATAGTGTTGGAACAAAACGGGCAGATTGTTCAAGCTGCGCTTCATGGGGTCAGGTTCGCGCATATACCAATTGGCTACTAACTCTTGCCCATCGGGATTGGCGAGCACACAAAGAATGATGGTGTCGTTCAGAAAGCGCATGGTTTCCGCGTCTGTGCGGCTTACCATCTGGTAAACCTCTTCCATCTCCTGCTGGGAGCCGACGGTTTCACTGGCGTGCAAGCCACCGTCAATCCATACAACGGCCTTGCCTTCGCGGGCCAAGGCACGGGCTTCGTCATCGCTCAAGCCTTCGGCGTGCGCCAGCTTTTGCGAAATCCGCTGATAGTGTTCGAGGTTCTTGATATTCGCCGGAGAACTAATAATGGCCATGTACTGGCGGCGGTTTTCAGCAGTGGGGCCGATATCGACCAGTTTCATGCGATCGGATTCCGTCGCTAACTGGTGCCAGTACTTATCAAGCTGGGTGTAATTGGCAATGTGGTAATCGTCGCCAAGATTAAAGCCGAGCGCTTCCTTCGGGGTGGTAATAGCAGATGCCGTTTGCCCGGCTGCCTGCATCACGGAGAAGAGTAAGACAGCGCCGAACAAACGGCATTGTGAAGACATTTTTGTCCTTGTTTTTTCAAATTTTTAAAGTTGGGGCGGAGGAGGAGGGCCGCCTGCAGAGGGAGGACCACCTGCGGGAGGCGGCGGACGGTGCGCCTCTCGTTCAGCGGCTTCTTTGGCAGCGCGTTCCTTGGCTGCTTGAATTTCATCGGCGAAAAGCTGGTGCGACAAGGGATGGCCATTGCCTTCGTGGCACGTGAAGCAGCGAACGGCGGGCTTCCCTTCGAAATTGTGCTCGTCAATGGCCGCCACCATGTCAATCATTTTGCGGGCGGTCTGCTTTTCCTTTTTGTCGTCAACATCCATCTTGTGTTCCACGTGGCAGTGCTGGCAGTTTGTGCCGAGCGACCAGGCGAAATACATCATACTGTTCATGAATTCCGATGCCGGCAGATTCTTCATTGCATCCGTTTTCACGTTCTTAAAATGGACGCCCGCCAGTTCTTCCGGTTTGCGTAGCGGTTCCCCAGCGGCCTCTTCCTGTTTCTCGAGGACGATCACGTTCTGCGTGGGGCGGCCTTCGTTGGTGGCATTTTCGGTCATCGTCAGAGTCTTGCCGTCCGGCGACAGTTCGTAGGTTCGATCAAATCCATTCGGCCGACCGGCGACTTCGGCTTTCACCACCACTTTGTTGCCCTCAATGGCGCCGGTCAATTCAGTAGGAATACCCATGTATGAACCCACCTTCGGTTTGCCATTAACAAAGAAAGCAAGCTTAGCGCGCTGTTCACCGCGTTGTCCCCAAGTCCCGGTGGTCTCGGTAATTTGCAGCGCTTCTTCCTTAGTGCGGTTATTGAACACCGCGTTCTTTTGCTCGATGATGACCAGATACGTGATCACCGGCGGGCCTTGACGCTTACTCTTTTGGAGGTTGGCACGCCAAACTCCTGATAGGTCCGGCGTTTGGCCCAACATGAGGCTACCCGTCAAAACAGCCATCGCGATTAGTTTCTTCATACGGAATGCCAAGGATTATATCATTTGCGAGCGCCTACCCAGTAGATCGTACACTCATCCACATCTTGCCTATGCGGATAGGAACCAGGCATCAGCCTGTCCATCTCAGGATCAGAGCAGGACTGAATCGTATCGAACTCGTGGCGTGCAAACTGCTGCTTTAATTCCGCCTCGGAAACGAGATGTTCCAACCGTTCTTCTCTAGGCGGCAACGCAAGCGCATGCGTGTATGAACATTCCATACCTGACGGCGGGCTGACCTGCATGGCGAAGTAAACCAATTCGTCGGCGAAAATTCGTCCTCCCTTGGGAGTGACGGCGGCCACTTTCTTGGCCAGTGTTTCGTACTCCTGCCAGGTTGTTTGGTCGGACATTTGCACAAGGTAGTTAGTGAACATCAGTGCCATGAGGCCTCCCGCGATGAGCGCTGGCCGCTTAGGAATCAAGGCATAACCCATCTTTGACGCAATTGAGTAGAGTCCCGCCATGCCGACAATCGCAAGAAATGGAACGAGCAGCAAGTAGTAGCGGCCAAACGTGGGATGCGGCGTGCAGAGATACGCTCCTTCCGCCGCGGCGATCCATGCCGCCAAATAGAACTCAGCCTTTTGCGATCGCTCCCAATCGCATTGCCTGGCCAGGAACATTACACCAGCAATCGCAAGCAGAGCCAAAGTGAGCGCCTGGGTGGAATCAACAAGACTGGTAAAAACTAATAGATCGTGGTGATTGGCCATCGCCGACGGCCAATCCACGCGCCGGTACAGCGCATGGTATCTCACAATGTTGAACAGGGTTTGTTCAGGATTTTTGATGTAGAGCCACAGCACCGGAAGGAATGCGATGGCCACGCCCGCGGCAAATGCCACAACTTTCCGCAAGGGCAAACCAACGCGGTCATAACGCCACAACCAAACGAATAAGACTGGCAGAAAGGGTGCTGTTAGTAGCGAAGAGCCAGCCGAGATACCAGCGAGCAACCCGCAACCGGCGGGCAGCCAAATGCTCACGCGCGCGGGCGTCGTTAGCGCGACCCGATACGCCGCCACAGTGAAGAACAAGCAAATCCCGTAAGCCTGTCCTGCGGTAGCGAATTGAAGCACGACTTCGTTCAAGCCGACGAAAACAGCGGCACATAACGCGCACGCCAATCGCCAGCGCTGCACCGGAAAGCGAGTCAACATATATTGCGCCGTTAGGAACATGGCGCCAATTGTGAATAAAGCCGCCGCCACGTGAATGGGTTGCCAGTGTTGCCCAAAGATTCGAATGATGCCGGCATTGAGAAAAGCGTTCAACGGAGTCTGTGGAAAGCAGAAGTCGAGATAAGGCAATTTTCCAAGCGAAATCTGCTGCGCCGCCACAAGGTGGTAGCCCTCGTCCCAAACAAACGAACGTGTCACAGCATAGAAAAGGGTAATCGTTGCAATCGCTGCGATCAGCACCCAAAACATCCAACGCCCGCGAGTATCCTCAGCTACATCTCCCATCTCCGTCGGAACCGTTTCCACCGTTTCATTCATCGCAAGATCTCTTTCCCCAAATGTAGCGAATCGATTTCCGAATTTCCAACCCTGGGTAGGAGCAGATCTGGTTTGGTGAAGCTTTAGAGCAGCGGTCTTTGCATGCAGTAAGCGCGAAGACAGCCGGGCGGTTTGGGCCCGGCCTTCCTTGTTTAGAGTCTGTCGAGCTTCCCGCTGCGAGCCAGTTGCGCCAGCGAGGGCGCATCGTGAAGTTGAAAACGGTCCATCCAAGTGGCAGGCTGTTTGGGGCGTCTGGGGACACGCCGTACCTTGGCTGGTTTGGGTTGAGCTTTGGGTTGCGGAAAGCAGGCTGTGATGGCCAGATAGCGATCTTGGAAGCGGGCCGCTAAGGAACCATCGAGGCGCTTTTCGATGCGTACGGTACCACCACGAAGACCTGTTCGAACATCGCTCTTGGCAATCTGATACATCTGTCCGTCGATGCGGAACGTGTAATCGTTGGCCACCTGGCGCGTTTCCACGAAACTCAGCGTGGCCGCTAGGTTGTGCGCTGGATCGAGGGGTCGATGCGCATCGGAAGGGCTCGCTGGCAGCACGGCGAGATGCTGGTTCCACCAGGGGAGAAACTCCTCGACGAGATAGCGATTGGCTTCTTCCAAGGTTTTGACCTTGGCGACGCGCAAGCCTTTCACGAGCCGATCTTGCGCCGTGGCGAAGCTGCGTTCGACACGGCCTTTGGCTTGCGGAGAATGCGCCGCAATCCAGGTGATTCCTAACTCGCGCAGCGCTCGTCCGATCTGCGTAGGCGGCAAAGGCTCGCGCTCGTCGACCGGCAGCGCCGCCGGTAGCCGTGCATTTTTCGGTGTGGTCTGGAACAAACTTGCTTTGTCTGTGTAAACCGCGGCAGGACGGCCATGCTGTTCCAGATAGCTCCAGAACACGCGCATGTTCTCCGCTGTCGAATCGCTCCGCACAAACCAAGCCGTCAGCTGACTGGTGGCATCGTCGATCAAGTGAATCAAATAGATGGTTTCGCCGCGCCCTTCCAACCAGTCGTGTGTGCTGGTGTCCCATTGCACCAGTTCTCCCCGGCAACTGCGTCGCGTGCGCCACTCCACCCTTGACTCGGACCCCCAATTGCGGCTATTATTTAAGCTCCGAAGGTTATCGAAGATGATTTCAATCACATGTGTATGGCTGGTGCTCCCCGCCCTTACGGGTACGGATTCAAATGAATCCCGTACACTGGCATGCGATTGGACTCTTGCGAAGCGATTTGGCCTTGCGATAGAGCTATAGCCACTCTCGGCTAGCCTTGTTCGGTGCCTGTCATCGAGACCCAAGCCTTTTAACCGTCTGAAAATATAATCCAATTCTGATTTCGGAATCCGCGTTTTTACAGTTTCGTTAACGGAGGTCTATTTCTCTCAACAGTATTTATTCAATGAAAGTAAGTCGAAGGTGCAACATGTTATGGAAGCAAATTATTGTCGGTGATTTTGAACGCGCGTTGGTAACGACGAGCGGCCGCTTTGGCGCCATTCTTGCGCCGGGTGATTACAACCTCTCCACCACGCCCGGCGTGTCTCTGGACATTGAGAGGTTCGACGTGCGCGACCTCGTCTTCCGTAGCATTTGGGCCGATTATTTGACGAAAAAGCGGCCTGAATTGGCGGAGCGTTATTTCACGCGCGTTGAAACAAATGAACGGCAGGTGGCCATGGTCTACGTTAACGGCGAGTTGTTTAAAGTATTGCTGCCCGCCAAGCGAATGCTGTTTTGGCGCGGCGCGGCGGAGGTGACGGCAGAAGTAGTCAACGTCATCGACGAACGTAAAGCGCGGCCCAAAATGTACGCGCGATCGAAAACCGCCGGGTGTGTTTAAGGTTGCAAGCGCTTTTCAAATGAGTTGAGCGCTTGCACATACAATAGTCAAATTCGTAAGTCATTCAAATCTAGAAAATAACCGAGAGATAAAAGGAACGGAATATGACCACCAAAGAGCTTCTACCGCCCGGCGGCCAACGCAAAGATCGGACGCCCGAGCAAATCGCCGCAGCGGCCACCTCGGGGTTGGACTACCCAGCCACGCAGGTCGGAGTTGTCGGCAACGTCACAGTCTCTTATGACCCATCACTCGGCACTCAAGGCTTAGCCTTGGCTCAGCAAATGTTGAGCTCCGTCACCGGGCCTTATAACGACATGCAGACTTTCTTCGGTATCACGGGTGGCGCCGTGCAAGTCGTGATCGCGCCGCTTAGCGGCAACAACGATGGCTCCGGCGGCGCTTATCATTACGCCTGCGATTTCGCCACTGGCGGCGTACTTTACCTGGATGCTACGTTCGCAAGTACAAGTGTGAATCCGCTGGATTTAGAGGTGGGCCTGTACGTTGCGGAATTAAGTGAGTCTTTCATGGGCCCACAAGGCGGCGGGTGGGTGTGCGGCTCCAGCAATGGCGAAGGCTTATCGCGTTTTTGCGCCGAACAAGAAACGCCCGCCGGCACGCTGGACGCATTTGAAACCGGGCCAGCTTGGGCGCAAGCGGGTTTTCCCGACTGGGTTACCAAGACTGAATCGACTGACCAAGACGCCATCTCCACCGGTTGCGCGATCGTCTACATCTACTGGATGGTTTCGCTCGGATTCACCATTCCACAGATTGTACAAGCGGCGGGCGCTACGCTTTCGGCAAACTACCAAAAGTTGACGGGCAAGACGTCTGCCTATCAAGACCTATTAACGGCGGTGCAGAACTTATCTGTCACTTCCGATGATCCGTTCGCTTAAACTCCGATATCTTCGTTCCACAAAGTCGGCTTATCCGCGATGAACTGCCGCATCAACTCAATGCATTCGGCATCTTGCAAGACGTCGACTTTGATTCCATTGGTACGCAAATACTCTTCGGCGCCCAGAAACGTCTTGTTCTCGCCCGCAATCACATGCGGGATTTTGTAAAGCAAGATCGCGCCGCTACACATGGGGCACGGTGAAAGCGTCGTGTAAATGGTGCAGCGCTGATATACCTTCGCCGGCAACCGCCCGGCATTTTCGAGACAATCCATCTCGCCATGCAAAATGGAGCTGCCATTTTGTACCCGGCGGTTGTGCCCCCGCCCAATAATCGACCCGTCGCACACCAGCACCGACCCGATTGGAATGCCTCCTTCGGCCAAACCCAAGCGAGCCTCTTCAATCGCCGCAGCGAGAAACTTATCGGAACTCATCCTGCTTTCATCGTAACGTCACGCGTTCTCCAGGGCCAACGCGCTACTCTGAAAGCGAATGGAGACTCCTGAAGCGGCCCCTGACCAGGGCCGGCAAAAACTGGTTGAGTTGCGTCTCATCCTCCTCAACCTGCACAAGGCTCTGCTCGATTCTGAGCGAACCTCCTATGAAATTACACACGGCGCAGTGGCGTCGCCGTCGGCTTTTTTACAGCTCTTGATTAACGATCCCTCGTTCCAATGGCTGCGGCCCATTACAACGTTAATTGTGCAAATTGACGAGACGCTGGCCGCGAAAAAACCGCCTGCCACCGAACGCGATTTCGAACAGTTAATTGCCGACATGCGGGCGCTCCTCTCGCCCTCGCGCGAAGAAGCCGATTTCTGGAAACGTTATTTCGCCGTTGTGCAGCGTGACCCTGCCGTGGCCGTCTTGCACGAAAAGATGGAAGCCGCCTTCGGGGCTTAGCGGTAGGCCGGCACGCCGGTTACTTTTTCGCCAATCACGAGCGCGTGAATGTGATCGGTGCCTTCATACGTTTTCACCGTTTCCAAATTGCACATGTGGCGCATGATCGGATATTCGTCCATAATGCCGTTCGCGCCCAGTAAATCGCGAGACAAGCGCGCGCATTCCAAAGCCATCGCCACATTGTTGCGCTTCAGCATGGAGATATGCGCGGCCTCCACTTTGCCGGCATCTTTCAGCTTGCCCACTTGTAGAGCCAGTAACTGGCCCTTGGTGATTTCGGTAATCATCCAAGCCAATTTTTCTTGCACCAGTTGGTGGCTGGCAATCGGCTTATCGTCAAACTGTTTGCGCGTGATGGTGTAACTGCGTGCGGTTTCAAAACAATCCATAGCAGCGCCCAAAACACCCCAGCCAATGCCGAAACGCGCCTGCGACAAGCAACTCAAAGCCGCTTTCAAACCTTTCGCCAGCGGTAAAGCGTTTTCTTCCGGTATAGCGCAATCGGCCAAGTGAAGGCTCGACGTTACAGAGGCTCGCATCGAAAGCTTCCCGTGGATATCCGAAGTCTGAAAACCCTTGGTTCCCTTCTCTACTAGAAAACCCTGCAAACCCTGCGATGTGCGCGCCCAAACAATCGCCACATCCGCCAGCGTGCCGTTCGTGATCCAGGTCTTCTCACCATTCAGAATCCACTGGCTACCGCGCTTTTCCGCCGTGGTACGCATACCGGAGGGATTGGATCCAAAATCAGGCTCCGTCAAACCGAAGCAACCAATTGCCCGACCCGTTTGTAACTTCGGCAACCAGCGCTGTTTCTGTTCTTCGCTGCCGTAAGTGTGAATCGGATACATGACTAACGCGCCCTGCACACTCACAAAACTGCGCAAACCCGAATCGCCGCGCTCGATTTCCTGCATCAGCAAGCCGTATTCAATATTGTTCATCCCGGCGCAGCCATAACCTTCTAAATTCGCACCAAAAAAACCGAGTTCGCCCATTTCGCCGATCAAATGCTTCGGCAAGCAGGCGTTGTTAAACGCATCACGAATCACCGGGATCACTCGATCATCTACAAATTGGCGGGCTGTCTGCCGAACCAGCAATTCCTGCTCACTCAGCAGCGAGTCGAAATGCATGTAATCAACACCAGGGAAACGGGCCATAGAGTCTGATTTCAATGTACCGTGCCAAAGACGATGACCCGCTAGTTATTTCTGACGCGTTACAAAACTGAGGATTCAAAAAAAGATCATCGGAATTCTTCTAGTGTGTCTGATGTCACATTCCTGAAGCCTGATACACCACACAATCCTCAAATGAGTATTCGTTAACCTATGAACAATTCCAGACGATTCACAACAGCGGCGCTTGCCATTTTCATTTTGAGCGCCTTTTGCCTGACAGGTTGCGGATCCTCTCGGGCAGTGGAAGCCGCAGGGCCGCCGCCTCCTATGCCTGTTTCAGTTGTAGAGGCGCATCAACAGGACGTTCCTCTCTACACCGAGTATGCCGCACAGACGTACGCTCGCGACATGGTGGAGGTGCGCGGCCGCGTTGATGGCTTCATCGAAAAACGTCTTTTTCAGGCAGGTTCCGACGTGCAAGCAGGCCAATTATTGTTCACGCTTGACTTGCGGCCTTACGCTGCCGATGTACAAAAAGCGCAAGCTGACTTGAAGCAGAGCGAAGCGAATCTCGAATTCGCCAAAAAACAAGTGGCACTGGCGCAAGCAGAGGCAAATTTGGCGCAAGCGAATGCAAACCTGATCAAGGCGCAGCAGGATGTTGACCGTCTTAAGCCTCTAGTAGAGAAAGAGGCCGCCGCCAAACAGGATCTCGATGCCGCGCAAGCCTCACTCGATGCCAATAAGGCGAATGTCAATTCACTGAAAGCGAACGTCGAACAGACCCGTCTACAGACCCGCACCAATATTGATTCGGCCAACGCCCAAGTTGAAGCGAATCGAGCACTGTTACGAACCGCCCAATTGAATTTAGGTTACGCCAGCATTACGGCGCCAGTCTCTGGCCGTATTGGAGATAGTCTCATCCAAGTAGGAGGTCTCGTCTCAAAAACCTCCTCTCAACCGCTCACCACGATTGTTCCGCTCGATCCGATCTGGGTGCGCTTCAAAATTAGCGAGAGCGAATATTTGCACCAACAAGACTCGGCGAAAGCCTGGAAAACCGAGAAGCCCGAGCTTCATTTGGTGCTGGCAGATGGTTCGACGTTCCCTGGCGTTGGGCAGATCCGCGACACACTGAATCAAGTCGATCAGAAGACGGGCACGCTGGAAGTGCAAGCAACCTTCCCCAATCCGAAGCACGTTCTCTTGCCCGGCCAGTTCGGCCGCGTCCGTTTAGTCACTAATGAAGCGAAAAACGTAATCCTTATCCCGCAACGCGCCGTGCAGGAAATGCAGAGCATGCAGTCGGTCTTCACGGTTTCGGCAGATAACAAAGTGGAAGTAAGAGGCATTGTTACCGGCGAGCGAACCGGAGACGATTGGATTGTCGAACAAGGGCTCAAGCCCGGCGACAAAGTCATCGTTGAAGGCATGCAAAAGGTGCGTCCCGGCTCGCCCGTACAAACCACTCCCTACAAAGCACCCGCTACTTCTTCTGAGCAGAACAAAGGTTAATGCATGGCTAAATTTTTCATCAATCGCCCTATTTTTGCCATCGTTATCGCTATTGTCATTGTGCTTTTAGGCTCAGTGGCGATACCTTCTTTGCCCATTGCCACTTACCCGGAAGTGGTTCCGCCCGTAGTGGAAATTACGGCTGTGTACCAGGGTGGCAACGCCTCCGATCTGGAAAAGACCGTCTCTCAGCCCATCGAGCAGCAACTAACAGGGCTCGATGGCATGCTGTATTATTTCGCGCGTGCCTCAAACAATGGCACGCTCACGATTGACGTCACCTTTGAATTAGGAACAGACCCAGATCTAGCCACGGTCAAAGTGCAGAATAAGGTCAGCACCGCTCTGCCGCTGTTACCTCCGGAAGTGCAGCGCGTCGGAGTTACCACTAAGAAAGTTTCGTCCTCATTCCTCCTATTCGTCGCACTCACGTCTCCCGATAACCGCTATGACTCGCTTTTCCTCAATAATTACGCGGCGATCAACCTAGTAGACAAAATCGGCAGCCTCCCAGGCGTCGGCAACTCCGTGCTCCCGGGCGGTGAGACTTACAGTATGCGCGTCTGGGTGAATCCAGACAAGCTCTCGCAACTCGGCCTTACAGACACAGATGTAAGCAATGCGATTCAAGCACAGAACCGCCAGAATCCGGCGGGCTCGGTAGGCCAACCTCCCAGCGGCCACGGGACCGATTTTCAATATCCGGTAAACGCGCAGGGTCGCCTTGTTACTCCTAAGGAGTTCGGAGATGTGATCATTCGCGCCCAACCTGACGGCTCAATGCTACGGGTCCGTGATGTGGGCCGCGTTCAACTCGGCGCGCAAGATTATTCCAGCTTCACCTACTGGAATGGCCGCACCGCTGCCTTCATCATTGCTTACCTGGCTCCCGGAGCCAACGCGGTGGAGACGCAGAAGAACATTGTGAAATTCATGGAACAGGCTAAGACATCGTTCCCGGCGGGCTTGGAATATAAAATCCCCTACGATTCCACGCGCTTCGTTACGCAGTCCATCTCCGAAGTGATCGAAACTCTTTTCGCCGCCGTGGCATTGGTGATCTTAGTTGTTTTTATCTTCTTGCAAAACTGGCGCGCCACGCTGATACCACTGCTGACTGTGCCCGTCGCTGTCATCGGAACGTTTGGCTTGTTCCCTTTGCTTGGCTTCTCTATCAACACGACGAGCTTGTTCGGCTTGGTTTTGGCTATCGGTATCGTTGTAGACGATTCCATTGTGGTGGTTGAAGCAGTGCAACTCAATATTGACCGCGGCATGGAACCACGCGAGGCCACCATCAAAGCGCTGGCTGAAGTATCAGGGCCGGTCATCGCCATCGCCTTCATTCTGGCGGCGGTGTTTATCCCGGTCGCATTCCTCGGTGGCATCAGCGGACAGATCTACCGGCAATTCGCACTCACCATTGCCGCCTCCGTTATGATCTCAGCTTTTAGCGCGCTCTCCTTGAGCCCCGCCTTAAGCTCGATGATTCTGCGGCCCAAGACCGAATCAAAAGGGGTGCTGCGAAGATTCTTCAACAAATTCAATCAAGCGTTTGAATGGACCACCAGTCGCTACCTGGGTGCCGTGCGCGGCCTCGTTCGCAAGAGTATCCTGGCGCTGATCGCCCTCGGCGCCGTTTACCTCTGTGCTGGCGGTCTGTTCAAAATCCTCCCAACCGGCTTCTTGCCCGACGAAGATCAGGGCGTATTCATTTCCGCCGTTCGCTTGCCTGATGGCGCCTCCGTCGGCCGTAACATCGCGACCAGCAAACAGGTAGAGCAGGTTCTGCTCAGCACTCCGGGCGTAGCTGACGTGTCCGTTGTTGGCGGCCTCGATATTCCAACCGCTACAAACAACTCAAACGTCAGTACGGTTTTTGCCACTCTGAAACCTTGGGATGAACGCAAAGCGAAGAATGTTCAGTTTGCCAGCATCCTCGGTTCAGTGCAGCAAAGATATTTCGGGATAAAAGACGGCTTTATCTTCGCCTTTGGCCTACCGCCTATTCTTGGTTTGGGCACATCGGGCGGATTCGAATTCATGCTGGAAGATCGCTCCGGCGGCGACGTAGATTCGCTCGCTCAAGCCACCGATCAATTAGTAAACGCCGCGCGCAGCCGTCCTGAACTGACCAACGTCATCAGCACGTTTCGCAACACTGTACCGCAATACAAAGTGGCACTCGACCGCGAGAAGGCAGAAACCATCGGGGTGCCCATTACCGACGTCTACGACGCGCTGCAAACATTTCTGGGCGGCCTTTATGTGAACGACTTCAACCGTTTCGGCCGGACTTGGCGCGTTTATCTTGAAGCCGAAGAGCAATTTCGTCAGCAGCCCGACGACATTAATCGCTTCTACGTGCGCTCCTCCCAAGGGGATATGGTTCCCTTGAGCACGCTGGTGAAAATCACCCCGACAGTGGGGCCAGAGGTGATCTATCGCTATAACCGGTACCGTGCCGTCAAAATCATTGGCAGTGCGGCACCCGGTTATAGCTCAGGCCAAGCGGCGGCCGCCATGGAGGATTTGGCCAAACAACTCCCCAGCGGCTTTGGTTACGAATGGACAGGCACCGTTTACCAGGAGAAGCTCTCGCAAGGCAAAGAAGGCTATACCTTCGGCTTGGCTGCCGTCTTAGTATTTCTCTTCCTCGCCGCGCTTTACGAAAGCTGGTCGACGCCCATGGCCGTGATTCTCGCCGTCCCTCTTGGCATTTTCGGCGCGCTTATCGGCATCTGGATGCGCAGCTTCAATTACGACCTTTACACACAAATCGGAATCATCACCCTAATCGGTTTGGCCGCTAAAAACGCCATCCTGATTGTGGAGTACGCGAAGCTACGCCAAGAAGAAGGCATGACCATTCAGCAAGCCGCCTTGGAAGCGGCTCACCTCCGACTCAGACCTATTCTTATGACATCGTTCGCCTTCATTTTGGGAGTTCTGCCCCTGGTCATCGCCACCGGCGCGGGAGCCGGTGCACGCCGAGCTCTCGGAACTACGGTTTTTAGCGGCATGCTTGCCGCCACTCTCTTAGCGGTGTTCATCGTTCCCGTTCTTTATGTGGTTGTGAATCGTTGGAAAGCGAACAAGCCAGTGAGCGAAGACGAGTCCGAAGCAAAACCCGAACCCGTCATGGCGGGAGGTGAACGCTAATGCGATCTCCTGTCCTCTCAGTCATCCTCGCTTTTACGCTTCTTACGGGTTGCGCCGTGGGCCCGAACTATCACAGGCCGCCGGTAGCAACTCCTACCGAGTATCGACAACCTACGCCTCCGCCGGAACCTCTCGACAAGGCTTCACTCGCTGACCTCCAATGGTCCGCTCTCTTTCAAGACGAAGTCATTACGAACCTTGTCAAAACGGCACTGAGCCAAAGCCATGATCTGGAGGCCGCCACGCAGCGCGTCATTCAGGCGCGGGCGCAGCTGGGCATCTCCCGTTCGCAGTTGGCTCCCAACATCACGGCCTCAGGGAGTTACAATGCTACTCGTTCCTCGTCGATCGGATCCTTTGTCTTCCTGCAACCCGGAACGAATCTTGCTGCCAGTTACACCCAAGCGGGCTTTAACCTCTCGTGGGAGTTAGACCTCTGGGGCCGCATCCGCCGCTTGAACCAATCCGCGCGTGCCCAATATTTGGCCAGCGAAGAGGCTCGCCACGCGGTCATGGCCAGCTTGATCGCCGATGTCATTACGTCATACCTCACACTCCGCGAATTAGATTTAGAGCTGGAAATCAGCCGCAAAACGGAACAGGCCGGACAGGACGGATTGAAACTCACGCAACTCCGCAAGAGCCAGGGCGCGGCCAGTGGACTCGATGTGCGGCAGGCCGAAGAACTCCTCTACACCGCCACTACTCAGGTAGCGGCCACCCAGCGGGCCATTGCTGAGACGGAAGATCAGCTTAACCTACTCCTCGGCCAGAACCCCGCCGATGTTACACGCGGCAAAGCGCTAGTGGACTTAGTAGGCCCCGCCAAAGTACCTGCTGGTCTCCCATCGTCTCTGTTGGAGCGCCGCCCGGATATTAGACAGGCCGAGCAAACTCTCATTTCCGCAAACGCGCAGATCGGCGCGGCCGAGGCGCAGTACTTCCCACAAATCACGCTCACCGGATTTCTCGGCGTGCAGAGTCGCGGCCTCAGCAATCTAATTACAGGGCCGGCCAGAGACCAGAGTATTGCACCCAATGCCCTGCTCCCAATTTTCAACGCCGGCCAAGTTCGTAACAACGTGCGGCTCACCAAGGCTGAGCAACGCGAAGCCATCGCCAACTATCAAAAAGCGATCAACACCGGCTTCAAAGAGGTGTCGGACGCGCTCACCGATGTGGAGAAAAATCGCGAGCAAAGCGAGCAGGAACAGCTTCTGGTAAATGCGCTAAAGGACGCCACCAGCCTTTCTACCCTTCGTTACAAGGGCGGCCTCGATAGCTATCTGCAGGTGCTCGATTCGGAACGCAATGAGTTTTCAGGTGAATTGACGTTGGCCCAGTTGCGCAAGAATGAGCTGCTATCTCTAGTGCAGCTCTACCGAGCCTTGGGAGGCGGTTGGCAGAACCCATAACTTCTCTCGCGCGATACTGAAAGGCATGCAGGCTGCTCCCAAGACGGGCTTTTCGTATTTAGTCGGGCAACTCACCCGCCCGTCTTCGTCCCACGTTTTCATTTTGGAAGGCGAGCCAACCGAGTGCGCACAACTAGCGTCGGCCATCGCTTCTCATCTCGGCCACGAGATTTATACCGTGTCAAAAGATGAGGATTGGAAGAACCGGATCGCCGCAATCCCCGCATCGGCGCAAAGTAATTCCATTTTGTTTTTCGACGAAGCCGATGCGCTGTTCGGCAAAAGAACCAGTGTGAACGATTCACACGACCGGTACGCGAATCTGGCATCTTCCTTTGCGGGCCTGATTTTCTTAGGAGCCAGCAAAGCTTACCTGCTGCCAACCGCCTTCACACAGTGCGCCAAACCAATCCTGGTTCATAACTATTTGGGTTAGGCGCGCACGTGGTAGCGTGATGTCATGGACCTCGTTCCTATCCGTACCTTTATCAACGAGGCGGAAGCCGATATCGCGCAAGGCGCCCTCACTGCCTTTGGAATCGAATCTTTCCTCAGCCACGACGATTGTGGCGGCCAGCGCCCTCACCTCAACCTTGTCGGGGGTATCCGGCTGCTTGTTAATCCGGAAGACGTCGCCCAAGCCGAAGAAGCCCTAACGGCCGAGCCACAGCCTGACGCGGATTCCGACTAATCCACCCACAAACGCAAATAAGGCCCGGTGGACTTGCGCCCTCCGAGCCTTATACGACTCACGAATCCCGTCGCGCGATGCCAATCTCGCTTAGCGAAACGCTTGTCGTTCTCAACTGGCCTTTTTGTCTGCTATCTTCTTTGTGCCCTCGCTGCGGACAATTGGTTTCCGCGGCGTAATGAGCGACGTCAGGTCAATTTCCTCAATTCCAGTCTGATCCGCCTCAGCCAACTGCCGGTCCCATTCGGCGATTTTGAGCCGCAGCGCCGCATCCAACTCGCCTTCCCGCAGTAAATCCGTTGCCGACAGCCCAAGCTTGGCCAAAATCCGGTCCGCCAGTTCCATCTGCAGTCGCCTGGCGCCTTTTAGAACGTTATGCGCTTGCGATTGCGAAATACCAAGGATACGCGCCAAACCCCTTTCGGTAAACTCGCCGTTATTGATTCGCTGCTTGACCTGCTCCACCAGGCGGCAACGAAGAACCTCGAACGTGACCCGCTCACGCCCCGAAAATGATTCCACGCTGAAATAGGGTCCCCTTAATCCCTAAAACTAAACCGCAGTTTACCACTACGGGATGTAAGATATTCCTGGTCTGTAACTCCTTTGTTTTGGATATATTGTGTAAATTCTTCCCTACTTCTCTCAGGGGCCCCTGAAAATATTTCAGGGTATTTTTTGAAAAAGTACCAGAGGTACTGTATCGTCAAATCATAAAGCGATGCCAATACGAACGCTTATATCGAAACAACAACCTTTGAAATCGAAGAAGGACAAAATGGAGTGGACCCGTTCAGAAACCCTGGCGCTCGCTCAGCAGTCCTGCACATTTTGTTTCGGCTTGGGGATGCGTCCCGGCCGCGCGGGGGCGTCAACCCCCTGCAATTGCGTATTTCGCGCTATTTTTCGGGCTTGCTACGAAAAATTTCGCTTGTGCGTTGCCAAAGAAAAGCACATGAGCCGCGTTTCTCTCGAAGCCAATCTCGGGCAAACGCGCCGTTCTACCTGGGGGCTCAAAGAGGAAGAATACACCGCTGACTTCTGTTTAGTCAGCCAGCGTGCCCTGTCGCTGCGTGAGCACAGAATTTTTCGTTATCACTATTTATTGGGTGCTGATTGGAAGATTTGCTGCCACAAACTGAACCTTGATCGCGGCGAATTCTTTCACGAAATTTACCGGATTGAGCAGAAATTAGGCCGCACTTTCCGCGAGCTTCAGCCCCACGCCTTGTTCCCCGTTGATGAATATTTCAACGGTACCGGCCGCTACGATAGGCCGTCCCTCGTGATGTTGGATTCTTATGACGTGGATGACATGTCCCAGGGCTACCAACAGGATGAGAACGGCGAAATACCGCCCTTCAAGAAAATCCTCAGATTTCCGATAAAAAGGGCTGCCTAGACAGCCTTCAGCCTGACTTCCTGCATGGGCCGTCCCGAACAGACGGCCCGTTTTTTATTTCAAACGGTTCGCCAACAAGCCCGTAGCCGTCTCAAGATCAAGATCCGCCACCAAAAGACCTTCCTTGCCATAATGCGGAAAGCAAAGCAGCGTCCCATCCGGGCGCGCCACTGCTGACGTACTCGGCGATCCCGCGCTCGCGCAATTCACCGTTGCGAAGTAACAGGTGTTCTCCGCTGCCCGGCAAAGCACCGCTTTCTCGTGGAACGTATTGGCCGGATCGGCAAACGTCGTCGCCACATATCCGCCCGGCTCGGCTTCATGAAAATGCGGATGAAAGACCACATGCGCTCCGTGCCGCGCTGGCCAGCGCACCGTCTCCGGATAACGCCAACCTTCGTGGCAGATCGCCACTCCAAAAATTAGCGCGCCTGTTTGGAATACATGCCGTCCAGAACCCGGCGTGTAAATGATCTCTTCTGAGGGATCAATCTGCACCTTATCTG
>CAWJBS010000129.1:0-8065 GCA_963840845.1 Bryobacterales bacterium | reverse complement strand
GTTAGTGGTGGGATATCGCTATTTCCCGAATTGGATCCTGCAACCGGTGGGGGTATCGTCCGGTCACGGAATCTTGATTTGGCCTTGGGGCCTTTTGTTCTTGGCGCTCGGGTTGGCGGTGGCGATCAGGGGAACGCATGTGCCGCTTCTGGCACCGAAGAAAAGGGGACATGCGGAGTTATTGATTGCCGGCTGCGCGGCGCTTGTGACGGTGTTTGGCTATTTTTGCTATAGGTGAGAAGTAGGTTGCCGAATCACTGCCTGTTTACCAACTCGTTCTCGCTGTAGCCCAGATTGGCTTCGACGGTAACCGATTTATCACTGAGCACAGAGAATTTGTTACTGATCACTAGAAAATATGTGCCTGGCTTCAGCTTCACGTCAAACGCACCGGTGGTTACTTGTCCTGGCGTTTCCCAAAGCACCGAAGACTGGTGGCTATTCGTCCAGTTTGTTATATTCATTTGGTCGCCGATGGCGACCTGCACATCGTTTCCGCTTCCTCCCGATGCAGTGAAGCTGCCTTTAATGGAGGCTTCGAGCATATTGGGACTCACATCGATACGATAACTTGC
Organism: Bryobacterales bacterium; assembly: GCA_963840845.1. Lineage (GTDB taxonomy): Bacteria > Acidobacteriota > Terriglobia > Bryobacterales > Bryobacteraceae > Bog-105. Next base: position 7,490 of record CAWJBS010000129.1, on the reverse strand, counting down.
AAATTTGCCGGCGTCAATTTGGACCGGGCCACTTACAATTGATTGGCTCTTTGCCACCAGGTGGCTTTCGGGCGGAGTGGATGCAGATTGGGACGTGCACGCTTCGCCGATGGCAAGTAGTGCGAGCAGAGCTAGACGAACGGCGAATTGATTCAATGTAACGGACTGGCTTCCTATCGGTGTCATGATGGGTACCCTCAACTAGAGAAGCGTATTCGCGCGGGATTTTTGTCCAAAAAAATTAAAATTGGTGCCCGGGGCGGGACTTGTTCCTACGCCGGTACTTGCCCACCTGCATCTTGTAGATAATTCATTGCCAACGTAGCCCACTTTGCCACGAATGCTATGGTGCCTGTCCCGAAATGGCCGGACGGGGCTGGGCATACTCGTGGAGGAATTTTCGAAATATCGCGCGGTGCCGACGATGTTTCGTGATGATTGGTTCCATAGTTCACTATTCGGTTGGCAGGCTGCCGCAGGTTTCGGCGCCTTGTCCAAGTGGCCAACGATCCGCCCGTAGGTTAGGCAGCATTCCGGAAAGGCAGCTCCGGCAGGACATCCAGGGCCGTAGCCATCTTCCTGAGCGCGAAGAACGTTCGCTCTTAACGGGTGTTCTGTGCCTGTGACCCAAACCCGCGGCGTCAGGCCCATTTGTTGCCCGTCCTGCACAAAATCGTAGGTCATTCTTTGATCGCAGGAATCGGGCTTCGCCGACTGCGTTTCGCCTTTCAGGCGTATCGTCTTTTGCAAATTCGTGGCGCGATCGCCGGGGAAGGCCACTGTGAAATCGGCATTGCCGTCATGCCATAACATCCACGTCTGATTTGCATCGAGCGTCTTCCACCTCAGTTGCTCCGACGGCATCGATTGCCGTTGATACTCTTGGTTCATCGATGCTAAAGCCTGAGCAGTCACTTTCATCTTTGTCCCCGGCTCGATAAATCTGTTGTTCCGACCAAAGCGCAAATTCTTCACAGATCCGTTGCTAATTTCAGTCACCACTTCGGTCCAAACTTTGCCTTCGAGCCGACTGTTACCGTGAAGGACCACTGTGACGTCTGCGCCGTTCGACTTCCAGTTGATCCCGCCGAATTCCATGGACTCATAAGTATCCGTGGGCCGCGCGCAGAAGAACAATGTCTTACCGATGCTAGCACAAAACTGCGATACCAAGCTTCGTCCGACGACGACTGTGCCGATAACTGTCCCGCAGGCAGCAACGATGCTACGACTAACACTCTTGTGAAAACTGATAGCGACACAAGACCCTCCGACAGCATGCTAACCAGGGAGTGTCTTCGCTCACAAGTGTCTTAGCCGTGACATCACATCAGACGTGCAGCACTGCTCTATCGTTTCGCCTGCTGCGGCGAAGGTGTTACTGCGTGACTCAATGCCATCACTGCCCAAGAGCTCGCTGAACTTGAAATCCATTGATCATGATCGAACGGAAAGCCGCTTTGAAAATACGGTTGGAATTTGGGTGCGCGGCTGCGCACGAACCATGAACCGTCGGGGAACTGAGTCTTCAAAAGAAACGCCTCGCCTCGCTGATAAACAGGGTCGCTGGGCTTGAGGATCGCCTCCATCATCGGGCAACGGCCTCGCAAATATGCGGCGGAGATCACGCCATCTTGCGGGGACCATCGAATGGAAAACAGCCCCGGAAGGCGGCACGGTGGTGCATGCTCAAATACCGCTTAAGACTGAAAGCGGCCTGCGATTGAAGCGAAAAAGCTACTCGCATGAGTAGTGTCTCATCGCTCTACTCAGATCTATGTTGAAAGTGATTCATTCATGTCAAACCCTGTCATTCGTGTCGCGCTTATAGAAGATAAGGCCGACATCAGGGTAGGCCTGTCAAAGACCATCGGAGGCAGCGAAGGATTCATGGTGAGTGGCCTCTTCAGCAGCATGGAAGAAGCTCTTCCCAACATTGCCGTATATTCTCCCCACGTCGCGCTCGTCGATCTCGGTCTGCCAGGCATGTCCGGTGTCGATGGCATTCGCCTCATTCGTGAACGCCATCCCAACATTGAAGTGTTGGTTCTCTCCGTATACGACGATGACGATCGTGTCTTTCACGCCATTTGCGCTGGAGCCTGTGGCTATCTCTTAAAAAAGACTCCTGCTGACTTGCTGCTGGCCGCCATTCGCGAGGTGGTGAATGGCGGCGCTCCTATGTCTCCCGAAATTGCCCGCAAGGTGCTCTTGCTGTTTCGTAGCGGCCTACCCAGTTCGCGCACCGTTGCGCATCAGCTCACACCCCATGAACTTCGCTTGCTGAAACTGCTGGTTGAAGGCCACAATTACAAAACCGCCGCCGCCGAACTGAACGTCACAGTACATGCCATCTCATTCCACATGCGGAACGTCTATCAGAAATTGGAGGTCCACTCAAAATCGGAGGCAGTCGCCAAAGCACTTCGTGATGGACTCATCCGTTAGCTCTTCGCCCTGAACGCACCTGCACTCCCCCCCAACCCGGCTATGCTGGCCAGGCTCTCTTTTCTTCTCTCCAAAGAGCGTTACTGTTGACTCGGAAAGTAAATGGCTCCTCCGCAGTTTTGGTGCATGTGACTTGATAACCTTGGCAGCGGGTATCACGATGACGGGAGCTTGGGGCGTCGCGGTGCAGAATGCTTTGACGGAATGAGAAATGGGGTCAAAGGCGAAGAGAGGGCGCATTTTACGAGAAGGAATGGGCCGGACCACCTGATTTTACGCTTCGAAGCCAAGGTGGTCCGGCATTTTGGAGGGAAGGGTGCGTTTTGCGCTTCGAACCCAAGGTTATGCGAGGGGGCAGAAAAGAGAAAAACGAACCCAATTGAAGCGGCCCGTTGTTTCTTCCGATGCCCGGCGCTTTTAGTGGGGCAAGGGGTGCTTTTTACGCTTCGAACCCAGGATAGGTGCGGGCGAAGCGGAAAGAGAAAAACGAACCCAATTGGAAGGATGCTTTCGATTTTCAAATAGCTGTGGGCCGAACGCTTCGAACACCTTGCGGCGAAGAAGGCTGGCGCTGGACCTTATATTACTGGCCTGATTAAAGATAGCTCGGGGCGGAAGCCGGGCGAGTAGAGCCTGGAGGAGACAGAAATGGGAAAGCCCTTTGGTTTGAGTGGGTTAGCGGGGGAAAATATTTGTGGATGGGCTGTGATCACTAATTTGGGTTAGGACTGACAGTACTGCGGGTTGGGTTCGGGTGCGTTGTGGAGCGAGGGTGGGCGTGGTGTGCTTGAAGGGAAGTCACTTTCGTTCCGGGAGAGATGCATGCGAGGTTGCGGCGAGTTGGTTTTAGCGGCAGGGTTCTTGGCATCGGTTTTGTGGGGGCAGACTGGCGCGCCGACGCCGGTTGTGACGGAGCGGCAGGTTGGGAAGTTGGAACTGGGTGTGCCGGTGGAGCGGGAGTTGGGGCCGGGGTTGGCGGATGTGTTTACGGTGGAGGTGCAGGCGGGGCAGTTTGCGCATGTGGTGGCGGAACAGAAGGGTGTGGATGTGGTGGTGACGGTGGCGGGGCCGGATGGGAAGGTGGTGGTTACTGCGGATAGTCCGAATGGAACGATTGGGCCGGAGCCAGCATCTTGGTTTGCGAAAGATGCGGGGGTGTTCCAGGTTAAGGTCGGCAAGTCGGACCGGTCGGCGGAGAGTGGGAAGTATCAGGTTCAGCTGACCGATTTGCGCGAGCCGACGGATGCTGACCGGACTAGGATTGAGGCTGAAGCGAGTTTCTTTGCGGCTGTGGTTGCGGATCGCTCGGAAGATAAAGAGCGGCGTAACGAGGCGATTAACCGATACGAGCGGGCTGCCTCTTTGTGGGACGGTCTGAAATACAGTTACGGCGAAGCGATTTGTCTGCATAGGATCGGTCGAACGTACAACGCGCTTGGGGACAGACAGAAAGCGCTTGATTACTATCAGCGCGCGTTACCGCTACGCCGGGCGGCTGGCGACCGCTCGGGCGAGGGTATGACGCTGAACAACATCGGCATCGTGTATTCGGCTTTAGGAGAGAAGCAAAAGGCGCTGGATTACTACGGGCAAGCGCTGCCGATTGAGCGCGCAGTAGGATATCGCGCGGGTGAGGCTGACACGTTGCAGAACATCGGCCTTGCGTACTCGGATCTAGGGGAGAAGCAGAAGGCGCTGGATTACCACGGGCAAGCTCTGCCGATTGAGCGCGCAGTAGGATATCGCGCGGGTGAGGCTGGGACGTTGCAGAACATCGGCAACGTGTATTCGGCTTTAGGGGAGAACAGAAGGCGCTGGATTTCTATGGGCAGGCGCTGCCGCTTTATCGCGCGGTGGGAGATCGCGCGGGTGGGCCTCGGACGTTGCAGAACATCGGCAACGTGTATTCGGATTTGAGGGGAGAAACAGAAGGCGCTGGATTATTACGAGCAGGCACTGCCGATTGAGCGCGCAGTAGGAGATCGCGCGGGTGAGGCTATGACGTTGAACAACATCGGCCTGCGTGAATTCGGTATTTAGGGGAGAAACAGAAGGCGCTGGATTTCTATGGGCAGGCGCTGCCGCTAAAACGCGGCTGGCGGCGAATATCGCGCGGGTGAGGCTAGGACGTTGAACAACATCGGCCTTGCGTACTCGGATCTAGGGGAGAAGCAGAAGGCGCTGGATTCTTTCGGGCAGGCCCTGCCGCTCATGCGCGCCGCGGGGGATCGCGCGGGCGAGGCTGACGACGCTTAACGACATCGGCTTGCGTTTACGCGGCTCTCGGGGAGAAGCAGAAGGCGCTTGACTTACTATGGGCAGGCGCTGCCGCTTTCGTCGCGCCGCTGGGGGACCGCGCCGGCGAGGCGTCCACGCTGAGCAACATCGGCCTGCGGCCTACTCCGCTCTAGGGGAGAAGCAGAAGGCGCTGGATGACTTCGGGCAAGCGCTGCCGCTTCAAGCGCGCCGGGGAGATCGCGCGGGTGAGGCTGCGACGTTGACAACATCGGCCCGGTCGACTGCGATCTCGGGGAGAAGCAGAAGGCGCTTGACTACTTTGGGCAGGCGCTGCCGCTTCGGCGCGCCGCTGGGGGATCGCGCGGGTGAGGCATCCACGCTGAGCAACATCGGCGTGGTTTACGCCGATCTCGGGCAAAAACAGAAGACGCTGGAACTACAATGAAGCTCTGCGCGCTGTAGTGGACGGCGCGGATTTTAGCGTTAAGGCGGTGGTGAACAATATCGGCTGGCTTATTCGGATTTAGGGGAGAAACAGAAGGCGCTGGATTACTACGGGCAGGCGCTGCCGATTGAGCGCGCGGTGGGAGATCGCGCGGGTGAGGCGATGACGTTGAACAACATCGGCGCTGTGTATTCGGCTTTAGGGGAGAAGCAGAAGGCGCTGGATTACTACGGCGGCGCTGCCGATCGAGCGCGCGGTGGGAGATCGCGCGGGTGAGGCCAAGACGTTGAACAATATCGGCACCGTGTATTCGGCGTTAGGGGAGAAGCAGAAGGCGCTGGATTATTCGAGCAAGCGCTGCCGCTGAGGCGCGCAGTGGGAGATCGAGCGGGAGAGGCTGGGACGTTGAACAACATCGGCCTCGTGTATTCGGCTTTCAGGGGAGAAACAGAAGGCGCTAGATTTCTACGGGCAAGCGCTGCCGCTGGAACGTGCGGTGGGAGAATCTCGCGGCTGTAGGGTATGACGCTGAACAACATCGGCAACGTGTATTCGGATTTAGGGGAGAACCAGAAGGCGCTGGATTACTACCGGCAGGCGCTGTCCGATTGAGCGTGCGGTGGGAGATCGAGCGGGTGAGGCCATCGCCTTGCACAACATCGCCGTGGTATTCGGATTTCGGGGAGAAGCAGAAGGCGCTGATTTCTACTAAACGGGGGTAGGTGTGATGTTGGGCAACATTGCCCTGGTTTTCCAGGACCTTGCTCAACCTGGCGCGGCTATTTGGTTCGATAAACAAGCTGCGAATGTCTTGCAGAGTATTCGGCGGGACAATGAAAAGCTTCCGGATTAGTTGAAGCGCAGCTATGAAAAGAGCATCGAGCCTACTTACCGGCACCTTGCCAGCCTACTTGTGGATCGCGAACGTTTCGCAGAAGCGGAAGAAGTGTTGAACCTGCTTAAAGAGAAAGAGGCCAGCGACTATGTACGCGATTCCGTTGCAGATGTGCTGCGTCCGGCGACGCTGCTGGAAAGCGAGAAGAAGGATCGGCGGTGTATGAGGAGAACCTCGGGAAGCTGTGACTCTGGGGCAGCAGTTGGCGGCATTGCAAACAAAGAAAGACAAGAACAAAGGAACGCTGGAGGCTGCGGATGCACAGGAAGAAGCGCGGCTGAACACTCAGTTGGATGCCGCCAACGGCGTGTTCGAGCGGTTTATCAAAGAAGTCGGGAAGCCACTGGCGGGGGGTTCGGCGGCGGCGCAGAGTGTGGACAGTGCGTCCAACAAAAGCCAGGGAATGCAGGAAAAGCTTCAGCATTTGGGACTGGACGTGCTGGATTTACACACTGGTGCTGCCGGATAAGTATGTCGCGATTCTGGTGACGAGCGGGACGCGCAAGGCGTACAGCACGACCATCAAAGAAACGGACCTCAACCGCAAGATTTTCGAGTTTCGGCGACAGTTGGAGAGCCCCAGTTCAAACCCCTTGCCGCTGGCGCAAGAACTCTATCGCGTTGTTTTTCCTGAAGGATTGCGGCAGGATCTGGATTCCCTTCCTGCGCACACCATTATGTGGTCGATCGATAGCACGTTGCGCTATGTGCCGCTGGCGGCTTTGCACGATGGGCACAGCTATCTGGTGAACGCGGCCTTTGCAAGTTGGTCGATTACGCCAGACTTCCTCGACCACCTGGATGACGCGCCAACCGGAGTGTGGAAGGGGACGGGCTTTGGCGTATCGGAAACCAAAGATACGGCTCATTTCACGGAGCTGCCTTCGGTGGAGCTGGAATTACAGAAATTCTCTCCGCCAGAGCGGAGAAAGAGACGGGCCCGATTGCCGGCGATTACCTGCTGAACGCTAAGTTCACGCGCGGCGCGTTTCTTGGCCTGCGACAGCAAAGGAAACAATGTGGTCCACATTGCGACGCACTTCGATTCGGAGCCGGGGGAGGCGCGGAACTCGAAGCTCTTGCTGGGGATGGGCCGATGAGTTCGGACGAGATTGGAAGACGGCGGGGTTGTTTAAAGGGGTGGACCTGCTGACGCTCTCGGCGTCAGACCGCTTATACCGACAAGGCAGGCGAAGATGGGCGCGAGGTGGATAGTTTGGGGACGATTGCGCAGCGGTTGGGGGCCAAGGGCGTGATTGCGAGTTTGTGGAGTGTGAATGATGATGCGACGGCGCGGTTGATGGAGAGGATGTACCGGCTACGGGAGGAGAATCCAGGTGCGGGAGAGAGTGAGGGCGCTGCGAAGGGCGCAGGCGGCGATGGCGAGCGGGGTGATGAAGGCGGGGAGCACGGGTGGCGCGGATCGGGCGGCGATTCCGCCGGGGCCGGCGGGTTCAGCGAGGG
>CAWJBS010000128.1:0-15916 GCA_963840845.1 Bryobacterales bacterium | reverse complement strand
CTAAATCAATGGCATTAATGGCCTGGCGGACATCCAGGATCACTTGCTCTTGCGTTTGCCGTTTTTGATAGGTATGACGCGTTTTGCTGACCAGTGCATCTGCCAGGTTGGCCTGCGCGCTACTGTTGCGCAGCGGTATGTTCATGCTCAAGGTTAGGCCGTAGCTTGGATAGTTGAATCCCAGAACTTGCCCTTAATGTATCGGTCAAACCTGGATAGATAATGCCGGCTAAACCGAAATTGGCCGCTGGACCGCTGGAACCGCCGCTTGCTGTGAGTCCAGCCTAGGGAGGAACGTCTGGCGCGCCACCTTGGCGTTTCGCTCATCCATGGAAATCTGCTGATCAGACGCTTGCATTTCCGGGCGCGCCGCTAACGCTTTTGAGAGCGCCTCTTCGAAAGGAAGAATATCCTGCGTGCTGATGACCGCGGCATCGTCTTCCAACACGATCTCGGTGGCCCGCATGGCGGGTGTGAGATCTGCGCCTATCAAGCGGCGTAGCCCATCTAGCGCTGCCGTGATTGATGCTGCGCTTGAATCAAATTTCGCTTGCTGTCCGCCACCTGCGCTTGCGATTGATAGATGTCGAGTTTGGAAATCGCGCCCAAGTCCAAAGCTTTCTGGTCGCGTTCATTGGTTTTTTCAGCCAGCGCTACGGCTTGTTCGGCAACGCGAATACCATCGCGAAACTGACCGCTTGCCAATATTGCTGGCCTGCTTGCGCCACGGCATCTCCGATTACAGACTCGCTTAGTTCGGAGGTGATGTTGAGCTGCGTGCGCGCTAAAATCAGCGGCGCTCGCGCTTCAATCCCGGTGCGATTACGGAGTAGCGGTTGAGTGACGGAGAAGTTGAGATTGCCGAATAGCGCCGGTGTCGTATAGCCGTCGCCGGAAATCCGATCGATGAGAAAGGAGGAGCCTATGGTCTGTCCGGTGGGCAGCAACTGACTGTAACTGAGAGAGGTCTGCTGGTTAAGGCTGCTGGATGCCCCGAGAGTTGGGAAGAAAGGCGAAGGCGGCGTCAGCGTGCGCTGGGTCGTGAAACTCGGCTGCAGCAATGGATCGAATGGTGCTTTGGCCGCGGTCACTGCATCGGCCGCTGAATAAACATCCATTCGCGTAATCTGAACCGTGGTGGAGTTTTTCAGCAGGAGTTCCAGAAAATCACGCAGATGAAGGTGCAGCTTGCCATCCACAATGTGCTGTTGCAACCCCTCCACATCGCGCACTTTCACCTGTTGGCGTTCTATTCTGCGTGTAAAGGGATTGCTCAAAAAATCCGCCGCCTGACAATGCCAGACAGTGGCAAATATAAGAATGAGAGCGCGGAATCTATTCATAGCGGAGCGCTTCTATGGGGTCGATACGGGACGCCTTTCGCGCCGGATAAATGCCGAAAACAGACCGACCGCAGCCGAAACTCCGAACGCGATCACGATAGAGGTGGGAGTGACGATGGTGCTCCACCCCGCGGAGGCAGCGATGAGCCAAGCCAGAAAGTAGCCGAAGCCGATGCCCAGAACGCCCCCGCTGATAGAGATCAAAATAGATTCGAAGAGGAATTGACGAACGATATCGGCTCGGCGCGCTCCAGTGGCGCGGCGAATGCCAATTTCGCGGGTGCGCTCAAGCACCGTGGCCAGCACAATATTCATGATGCCGATGCCGCCCACCAGCAGTGAGATGGCGGCAATTGCCACCATGACATAAGTAAAGATCGCCTGAGACCGTTGCTGTTCGGCGAGTAGTTCGGCGGGAATGGTAACGGTGAAATCGGGCGTGTTGTGATGCAGTCGAATCAGAATGGCGACGACCACCTTGGATACTTCTACGCTGTCTGCGCCGGGTTTCGACGTATATCCACAGTGTCCAGTTCGTCTTTCAGTCCGCCTCCCACATCGGAAAAGCGGTACTGGCGTGTGCGGTGCGGAATGTAGATGATGGCATTCGGATCTTGCGCCACGCTTGAACCCGAAGCAACTTGGGCCTTGAGAGTGCCGATCACTTTAAGCCATTGATCATTCACTTTGACGAATTTGTCGAGCGCCGTGCCGTAGCCGAACAGCGAAACTTTCGCCGCTTCGCCCAGAACGCAAACTGCCGAGGCAGCGTCCGCTTCTTGATCGTTAAAGTTGCGGCCTTCCGCGAAGTGCCAGTTGTGAATGACCCAATAGGAGGGACGTACTCCATACAATTCCGGCATTTCCTATCGAAGGCTTTGGAAAACCACTGTTGGATGTAGCCCTTTGCGTGGCGAGAGCGCTTCGATGGAATCGACGTTGGCTTCAAGAATGCGTACGTCGCGTTCCGTTAGGCCCGGCGACGACCGGCGGCGCTGCTGTAGCTCCTGGTCACTAGTGGCCGGGCGCGATTCCACTAGAACGTTTCGCACTCCCAATTGCTCAATGAATCGCAGAGATTCAGCGCGCGCACCAGCGCCAATGGCCAACATGCCAATCACCGCGCCCACGCCAAAGATAATGCCCAGAGCCGTCAGAATATTGAGGATCTTTTGGGCAAGCAGATTCTGGCCCGCTTGCAGCAAGTCTGAGCCGTAACGGGACACGTCCAACGTCTGGCTCATTTCTGCACCGATTGCAAGGGATTCGTGGCGGCCGCGTCCTTCTTCTTTGCCAGTTCAAGCGGATTGGTCAGCGCCACTTCCTGACCTTCATTCACTCCATCAATCACGGCGCGAGTCTCATTGCGGCGCACCAGTTTCACATCTTTCGTTACGAAGCTTTTGCCGGAATGCACATAGACAAAAGTCCGGCCCGCTTCTTCAAACAAGGCTTGAGCTGGAATCCAAAGCACGTTGTATAATTCATCGGTCGTCATGACAACCAGCGCGCTCATACCGGGCCGCAGTTCGGGTGTTGGATCATCCAGAGCGATTTTGCACTCAAAGTGACGGTCCCAAAAATTGCCGGTCGTACCGCCCAAGTCTTTGACATGGCCGTGAAACTTACGGCCCGGTGCCGCGATGACAGTGATCTCCGCTTTGTCGCCCAGAGCAACGTGACCGCGATCGAGCTCATCCATTCGAGCAACCACCTCCCATTTGCCAAGGTCTGGAATCTCCGCCACAGCCATGCCTGGATTTACCGAATCTCCCACTTGCAAAAGCGGCAATGACATCCCGCTGTAAATGAAAAAGCTGGGATTGCTTTGTTTAATGGAGACATAGCCCGCGTGATGGGCTCTAAGAGTCATGGATTCGATATTCTGTTTTGCCGTTTTAATGGATTCGAGCGCTTTGGTTCGGGCCGCCTCTTGAATGGCGACCGCGGCCGCACTGGTTGTTTTCCGGTTACCAATATTGTGTTCAAGCTGCGCCAGCTTATCTTTAGCGGCCTGCAGCGCAATATCGTTTTGACGTGCTTCAATGGCTGGTTTAATCGGATTCTTACGGACGTCTAGCTCGGCGAGCGTCACATCCGACTTGGCTTTCGAAAGGGCATAACTATCCTCTTCCGTATCGGCGGCGTTTTGGGCCTTGGCTTGGAGCAGGTGCTGTTCGGCTTCTTCCAGATCCGACTCGGCCTCTTTGAGTTTGTATTCTTGCTCGCTGACGTTCAACTGCACCACCACGTCGCCCGGTTTGACTTGGTCACCGGGTTTGAGAAGGGAGGTGATATGTTGTTCGCCGCCCACCATAGGCACGGTCAATGTTTCGGCATCACCGCCGCGAAGTTCGGCGCGCGCCGTTAATGCCAGACTCAAATCGCCACGCCGCACTTTGACAATCGGAACCGGGAGTTCCTTCGGAACGGTGAAGGCGCGCACGCCCCAAGCGGCCAAACCTCCTACGATGCCGATCGTGGCCGCAGCCAGCAGAGCCCGTGTAGCGCCCTTCATTTCTTTGCCAACTCCGGATCGACGAGGGCAACCATGTCTCCGGCACGCAGGCCTTCTATCGCGATTTCATCTGTATTGCGCGCACGCACTCTGACACTCGCTCTTTTGTAAGCTCCTTCAACCTTCAGGTAAACGACGGGCTGGCCCTGGAATGTAAACAGCGCTTTAGCGGGGATGCTGAGCGCATTAGGTAGCTTGGTCTGGACGATATCGGCCGCCGCGTTCATGCCTGGACGGAGGCGCGAGTCGGGCGGGTCAATGCGTGCAAAAGCACGAAATGTGGCCACGGGAGGCCATTCTTCGAAACTTTGTTCGGTGAGCGGAGAGATTCGCATGAGCGTGGCGCTGAATGCTTTTTCAGGAAAAGCATCTACGTGAACCTGAACCGCGTCGTTTTCAGCGATGTGTCCGCGGTCGGTTTCTTCCACTTTGCTTTCCATCTCGAGCGTGGAGAGATCGGGAATTTCGGCGATGGGCGCGCCCGACGAAACGTGGTCGCCCACTTTGAACGGCTGAGCATTCATCCAGCCTTGGGAGGTATTGGTGAGATAGGTAACAACCCCGTTCAAGGGAGATTTCAGCTCCATCAAAGTGAGACGCTCTTCCACCCGCGCCAGTTCCCGGCGTGCCTCGTCTCTTAGCCGGCGGTATGACGCGTTCTTGGCTTCATCGGATTTGACATGCAGATTAGCGCTCGAGCCTTGCAACTGAACTCTTTCTTCGGCAATACGTTCGTCGATGGCGCTCTTTTTACCATCGGAGACGCTGACAATAGCTTGTTTTGAGGCTTCCAGCTTGGCGCGTTCGCTTTGATAACGAGCACTCGCCACATCAACTTTGTCTTGTTCGGCGCGCATGTGCGCTTGCGCTTCGCCCTGATCGAGTGTGGCCTGCGCTTGGCGCAGGGTGGCGCGCTTCTCTAGTAACTCTTGTTCCAATTTGCTCCGGTCAAAACGAATGACAGGATCGCCTTCCTTAATGCTGCCCCCGTTTGGCGCAAGCCAGACGATCTGCATGTCTTGTATGCCGGTGGGTGCGGTTATTTGTTCCGAGCGGCGAGCCGAAAGAGTGCCGCGGCAGTGAACAAGCACGGCGAAATCCCCTTGGCGAACAGGCGCCGTGGGCAGGTCGATCACGGCCTGACGCCGGCTGTATTGCTTCCATGCGAACGCCCCGCCTGCTATGAGAAGAGCAGCTACGCCTAAGCGCAGCCAGATAGCGGGACGCATTAGCGATCCACCTCAATATCAGCGGCTACAGAAAGGTCGGGAAGTAAGTGCGACTCGGTCTGATCCACAATAAAGCGCGCCGTAAAGCTCTTAATGGAGCTATCTACTGCTGAGGTGGCAACCGGGCTGGCGGAATCGAAGTGGGCTGTGAAGTTCAGGTCGGGGAAAGCATCTAAATGAATGGTGGCTTTACAACCGGGTTTAATCATCGCACCGTCGGGCTCACCTACGGACAGGATGACAACCATTGTTGAGGGATCAAACACTTTCATCAGCGGCTGGCCGGGATAGAGCCGGTCGCCTTCTTGCGCGTGACCCATGGAGTTGCCGCGAAACGTGTTTTCAAGAGCCACCATGCCCTTGATGGAAGAACGCAGCGTCAGGAGCGCGGCGTTCTGTTTTTGGCGCTCCACGGTGCGTTTCTGCCGGTCGCGTTGCAACTCAAGGATGCGCATATCGGCGGCTTCCGCTTGTTCATGAAAATGGCTGGAGCGCAATAAGCTGGCCACATGGGCGCGGGCATCTGTAAGTTTGACCTGATTCTTTTGTTGTTCTATATCGCTCAGAACCGGGCCCTTCTTGATATCGATTTCCGCCTTCTCCAAATCAGCCTGCGCCTGGATCAGGTCGGAATGCCGCTTTTCCCTTGCATCCGCCTGCTCGGCGCGCTTCATCTCTACTTGGTGAGAAAGGTCGTCGAACTTAGCGGCGGCATCGCGGGCTTGTTTCAATTGGTCGGTAGAATCGAATTCAGCCAGCAGGTCTCCCGCCTTCACATGCGCGCCGTTTTCCAACACTTGTAAAAGCGTTAACTGGCCTCCAGAGCCGTATTGTTGCGGCACTTGCACGAGGAATGAGTTCAGAGCCGTGGTTCGCCCAGTAACGCGGATCGAGCGATGGGTAGATACCGGTTGCCCCAGTGAAAGGCCGAGCAGTGCGAAAAGTGTAAGCCATTTCACAGTAAGTCTCCGGAAGTCTGCGCTTCTCTAACTAACTTATAATGTCATGAATCACGTTGCCGGCAACATCCGTCAGGCGAAAATCCCGGCCGCTGTAGCGATAAGTCAGCTTGGTGTGGTCCATGCCGAGCATGTGCAGCGCCGTGGCGTGCAGATCGTGAATGTGGACGGGCTTATCAACCGCCTTGAATCCGAAATCGTCCGTAGCGCCATACGTTGTGCCTGCTTTGACTCCGCCGCCTGCCAGCACCGTGGAAAAGCCCCAGCTATTGTGGTCGCGTCCGTTTTGAAATTTCACTAGGCCGCTCACTTCAACAACGGGTGTGCGCCCAAATTCCCCGCCAATCATCACTAACGTCTCATCCAGTAAGCCGCTGGCTTTCAAGTCCTGTAAAAGGGCGGCGATGGGCGCGTCGGCTTTGTTGGCCAGTTCGTGATGAATCAAAATATCGTCGTGATTATCCCAAGGCTGCCCGTTACCGTAATAAACCTGCACCATCCGAACACCCCGCTCAATCAGGCGGCGGGCCATCAAGCAGCCACGTCCAAAATCGTTATCGCCATACCGCGCGCGCACCGTCTCCGGCTCCTTCATAATGTCGAAAACGTCGGGCGCCTCGGCTTGCATCCGGAAGGCGATCTCCGAAGTTTGAATGTTCGCTTCCAGAATCGGATCGGCGTCCTCTCTCTCCATCTCAAGGCCATTCAGTTTAGCGAGTAGGTCGAGTTGCCTACGCTGCTCGGGAGTCTTAATCTCCGTATTGCGTATGTAATGAATGAGTTTGTCGGGCGTTTTCTCACTATTTGGGATGTAAGTGCCTTGGTAGATAGCCGGTAGAAATGCGGAGGTCCAGAGTTGCGGACCCACAATAGGATAGCCGGGGCAGAGAACGATGAAGCCCGGGAGGTTCTGATTCTCAGACCCCAAGCCATAGGTAAGCCACGAACCCATTGAGGGACGACCCGGAACACGCGTGCCGCAATTCATCATGAACAGCGAAGGCTCGTGATTCGGAATATCGGTGTACATGGAGCGAATCACACAGCAATCGTCAATGCAACCGCCAAGCTTCGGGAAAATCTCACTCACTTCAATTCCGCTTTTGCCGTAGCGATTGAACTTGAATGGCGAGCCGAGCAGATTACCCGTTTTGCGCTCGGTCTTCAGATTTCCCGCAGGCATGGGCTGTCCATTGTATTTTTGGAGCAAAGGCTTGGGGTCGAAAGTGTCTACCTGTGATGGGCCGCCGTTCAAGAAAAGAAAGATGACGTGCTTCGCCTTGGCTGGGAATTGCGGAGCTTTCGGTGCGAGCGGATTTGTCGCGTTGCCGGCAGACAACGTGCCCGCTAAACCTGTCATGCCGAAACCGGCTCCCATTGTGCGTAACATGTCGCGTCGGGTCATCAGTTATTCCTCAGTTTAAGTAGCTAAATTCATTGGAACTCAAGAGCACCTGGGTATATTGCGGCCAAGCATTGGACGAACCATGCAGAAAGTCGATAGCAAGCTTGCGTTCTTCCGCTGTCGGCTCGCGTTGAAAGATCAGACGGTACGCAGTCGCGATTCGTGCACTGTCATCGCCCTGTTGTTCCATCAATTGTTTCGCCAGCATTTTGGATTGCTCCATTACAAAATCGCTATTCATGAAGAAGAGCTTCTGTAACGGCACCAGCGTAGGCAGCCGCTGTTCGCTGGTGGCAATCGGATTAGGAAAATCGAAAAGCGCGAGTACCGGATCGAGCCGCCGCCGGCTTACAAACCCATAAACCGTGCGCCTGTGGTTTTCCTGACCGAAGGCTGTTGCGGGTCCACCCGCTTTGAGATCTAGATCGCCCGCGACGAACAACAGCGAATCTCTGATGGATTCAATATCCAGCCGGCGGCGATTCGCGTGCCACAGGAGGCGGTTTTCCGGGTCGGCTGCAAAGTCTGTCTCGTCTTTCTCCGCGCTCAGCGCATAAGTGGCAGTGAGCATGATTTCGCGATGTAACTTCTTAAGTGACCAACCTTCCGCCATAAAGCGGCTGGCAAGATAATCAAGCAGTTCCGGGTGGGAAGGCGAATCGCCTTGCTTCCCAAAGTTACTCGGCGTCCGCACAATCCCCTGGCCAAAGTGCTGCTGCCAAATGCGGTTCACAATCACGCGTGCTGTGAGCGGATTCTTCGGGTCTACAATTGCCTCGGCCAAATCAAGGCGGCCATTGCCATGGGTAAAGCGCGCCGGCGGCCCGTTGCTCAGGATAGAGAGAAAATGCGGCGGCGCTGGCTCGCCGGGGCTGTCTTTGTTGCCGCGCAGCCAGACACGCGCTTCCCCTAAGTTCTTCTTGTCGGCGATCGTTTGTAGATAAGCATAACGTGCGGGCAGTTGTTTCTTCAATTCCGCTTGCCGTGCGCGCAGTGAGTCGAGCCGGGCCTTCCAAACGCCTGTCAGAAAACGGTCTATGCCGCCGTCGCCATAATGAAAAACGCCTTTATCTCCAAAGAAATCTTCCCAGAGCACGTACCGGTCACGCTGCATGGAGGCAAGGTTGGCGTCCGACAAATTCTCGCGGCTTGGATTCAGCCCCAGGCGAATATGGTTTTCATCGTCAATGCGTTTCTTTTCTTTGTTCACGTCCAACAATAACGCCTGAAACTCTTGCGCCGTTTTAGGAGATTTATCTCTGCTCCAAGCTTCCAGATACGGATGTTTGTGAGTGGGATTAGATAAGTAGCGAGTCACTCGTTCCAGCGTTTCCTTATCGAGTGATCCATCATTCGCTTTCCCCGCAGCCAGCAAGTATGCGGCGGTATTTTGCGCTAGAATCTCAGCCAGTTCGTTCGCCTGGCGGCCGATGAACTCTTTCGTCTCACTCTCCTGCGCATCCAGAAGTTTCTTTTGTGCTTCCCAACGCTCTACCTCTTCTTTCGGCGCCAGCGGCGTTTCATGCAACTCCGTGTTGTTAAAGATACCCAACAAAGAATAGAAATCCTGCGTGGGAATCGGATCGTATTTGTGATTGTGGCAAGTGGCACAAGCTACCGTAAGTGCCATAAAACCGCGCGTGGTGGCGTCTACCCGGTCATCTTGAAATTCCGGACTTAGCGAATAGAAGCCTAAACCCGCCTCATATTTCTCATGTTCGGGAAGAAGATCGCCGGCAATCTGCGCTTTGACGAAAAGATTGTACGGCATGTCCTGTTGAACAGCCTGAATCACCCAATCGCGGTAACGAAAAGAGTTTTCATACGGGTCATCGCGCTCCGAGTTCAGCCTGTCATCGGAGTAGCGCGCCACATCGAGCCAGAAGCGTCCCCACTTCTCTCCATAACGCGGAGAGGCAAGCAGCGTATCCACAATTCGCGCGAACGCATCGGGAGATTTATCGCGTTCGAAAGCCGTCACTTGCTCGGGAGTGGGCGGAAGCCCTGTGAGATCGTAATACGCGCGGCGGAGCAGCGAACGTTTAGACGCGGGCGCTACCGGTTTGAGATTCTTCTCTTCCAACTTGGCGAGGATAAAACGGTCGATCTCCGTTCGCGCCCATTTCTTGTCGTGAACCATAGGAGGTTCCGGATGGGAGATTGGCCGGAAAGACCAGAAAGCGCGTTGTTCCGCCGTGATTGTATACGGGGCAGAGTGGGGCGCTGTCTTCACTGTATTTGCCTGTGGCCATACCGCGCCATTTTTTATCCATGTTTCCACATCGGCAATTTCGGCATCCTTCAGCCGGCCCGTGGGAGGCATCTTCAATCGAGGATCGTTGTAATGCAGCGCCTTCACCATCAGGCTATTCGCCGGGTCGCCCGGCACAATCACCGCTCCTGACTTACCGCCCTTCAGCGCATGCTCGGCCGTGTCCAGTTGCAGTCCACCCATATGTTCGTCCGTATGGCACGCGTAACAGTTGTTCGCGAAAAGCGGACGGATGCGCATTTCAAAAAACTCTTCCTTAGCAGCCGTATCGGATTGCTGCGCAAATACAATCGCGTTAGTCGAAAGAACGGCGAAGAGAGCGAGCAAGAGTCTTGAGCGCACAGTTAATGTTTCCAGTTTTAGCTTTGAACGATACAGTATCAGAACTGTGGCGAGAACTTATACGGAACCAATGTGTTCTGTGTCACCCCGGCAAACAACGCGAGTTTCTAAGCACTGCATACTGGAAAGAGTATGGTTTATCCTTTTCCCGTCTTGACCGCCGATGAAGCCGCCGAGCTCATTTTGAGCGGACAGAATGTGGGCTTTAGCGGATTTACGCCAGCCGGCGCCGCCAAAGCCATCCCCTTAGCGGTCGCCGCGCGTGCCGAGCGCGAACACAATGCCGGACGTCCTTTTCATATCGGTGTTTTAACCGGTGCCTCTACCGGCCGCTCTCTCGACGGTGCCCTCGCTAAAGCCCAAGCCATCAGTTTTCGCACGCCGTATCAGTCCGACCCCGGCCTTCGCGCGCAAATCAACGCCGGCACCGTGCGCTTTGTTGACATGCATTTATCAATGCTCCCGCAAATGGTTCGCTACGGCGCCATGGGCACGCTCGATTGGGCGGTAGTCGAAGCGTGCGATATTACCTCAGGCGGTGGAATTGTTTTGAGCACCTCCGTTGGAGCCAGCCCCACTTTTCTCAACAGCGCCAAACGCATTCTGATCGAACTCAATCGCAAACATTCGCCTTTGCTGCTTGGCATGCACGACATTTTTGAACCCGAAGATCCGCCTACACGCCGCGAACTCCCCATCTATTCTCCGCGTGATCGTGTTGGCTCTCCCCTCGTCGTCGTGCCGCCATCCAAAATTGCCGGAATCGTTCTCACAGATCAGGATGACGAATGCGAAGGCTTCGGCGAACGAAACGCCATTACCGACAAAATCGGTTGGAATGTTTCAAACTTCCTGGTGAATGAAATGCGCGCCGGCCGCCTCCCTAAACAATTTCTGCCGCTCCAATCCGGCGTGGGCGACATTGCGAACTCCGTCCTCGCGTCACTCGGCGAAAACGCCGACATCCCCGCTTTCGAAATGTATACCGAAGTAGTGCAGGATTCCGTTATTGATTTACTCGAAAATGAGCGCTGCCAGTTTGCCTCCACCTGCGCGCTGACTCTAAGTCCGCAAGCGTCTCAGCGTTTCGCCAAAAATCTCGAATTCTTCCGTTCCCGGATGATGCTTCGCCCGCAGGAGATCACCAACCACCCCGAACTCGTCCGCCGCCTCGGCATCATCTCCATGAACACCGCCATCGAAATAGATCTCTTCGGCAACGTGAATTCCACTCACGTCATGGGCCGCATGCTCATGAACGGCATCGGCGGTTCTGGCGATTTCACCCGCAACGCTTACATCTCCATCTTCAGTTGCCCGTCTATTCAGAAGGGCGGCAAAATCTCCACCATCGTTCCGCTCGTCACGCACACCGATCACAACGAGCATTCCGTGCAAGTTGTGGTCACCGAGCAAGGCGTTGCCGATCTGCGGGGCCGCGATCCCCACGAGCGCGCACGCCTTCTCATCGAAAACTGCGCCCATCCTGAATATCGAGATCACCTCCTTGGCTACGTCAACCTGCTCGAAAAAGGCCATACGCCGCAGTCGCTCTCTCGATCGTTCGCTATGCATCGTTGCTTCGAAGAATCAGGCGACATGCGCAAAGTCACCTGGTAACCCGCATATAAGAGAGAATGCTTCTATATGAAGACTTCTCTCTTTCTCGCGCTCATTCTTGCTTGCGCCGCCATGTCCCAAACTCCGGCCCCAGTCGCTGCTCCCGCTGTTGCGCCCAAACACCATGTGGCTTTCCAACTCAGTGAAGGCGACGAAACCGCCTGGAATTCTGTGATCATTCATGTCAACAACACCAGAAATGCTCTCGCTGACGATGGTGGCTCGGAATTGGAAGTTGTCTTCTGGGGCCCGGGCCTTGAGATGATCAAGAAAACTAACACCGCGTATGCCGAACGGCTCAAGGCCTTAGCTGATAGCGGCGTCAAACTCCTTGCCTGCCGCAACGCCATGAAGAACCGCCACGTCACAACCGATGACCTCTTCCCGTTCACTGGGCAAGTGGATTCCGGCATCGCCGAAGTGGTCCGCAAGCAAGAAGCGGGCTGGGCGTATATTCACTAACCTAGTTACTCTCTTCAATCACTTCGACGCCCCAAGGTGGCAGATTGAGCCGTGCACCTGCGTTCATCGCTTGGCCAGACAACAACTCCGTCCCAGCACCAAACGGATAATTCACCGTCTGCGCCTGCGCTGAATAGTTCAAGAAGTAATGAATCGGGCGGCCATGCGGGTTCACGCCACCCCGCACAATCACCGGGTATTGCAACTCGGCCGGAAGGCGAGCCACCCCGGCCCGTTCTGCCGCATCGCCCAGAATCTTCTCCAGCAACGCATCGCCAGGCATAAAGCCGACATACATAACTTCGCCTTTTCCATAGGCCTTCCTGGTCACAGCAGCATATTTGCCCCAAACCGGATGATTATAATGCGCCACCACTGTTGCCGTGCTTGGCTGCAGTAACTCCATCCACCACTTCACTTGCTCTTTCTCCGGGCCTACGCCAAACGGATCGCCCGCCAAACTAACCTTCTCGGGAATCGCAAACTGGCTGTAAGTGGCTCCCACCGCATCGGCAAAACCACCCGGCTGGTTGGTTGACCGCACCTTCAAATTCTCATCGCTAAACCCGCTTTTGAACGACAGCACCACATGGCCGCCGCTCCGAATATAGTTTTTAATCCGCGCAATCTCGTTATCGGACGCCGCGTAGAGCGCCGGAATTACAATCATCTGGTAACGCGCCAAATCCTTCGTCGATGGATCGATAAAGTCAGTCTCCACGTTCATACGGTACAGCGCATCATAAAAAGGCCGCAACACATCGTTATAGCTCACATTGGATATCCAGCCGAATTTAAACGTGTTGAACCCGCTCAGCGCCCGATTACTGAAATAAATGGCAACCTTGTTGCTCTTTTGCAACCCAGCCAGCGAAGCCCCAAGCCGTTTGAAATCCGCCCCAATCCCCGTCGCTTCCTGGTAAGTGGCATTCGGCGCATAGTCTTGGCTCAATAAGCCGCGCCAGTAAGTCTCAATCCCGTTATGAGTGGTCGCCCAATGCCAGTAAGACACCATGTTCGCCCCGGACGCTAAGTGGCTAAACGCTTGCAAGCGTAATTGCCCTGGATAAGGTGTCCACTCCGGAAACCCTTGGGCCTCCGTCTCAATCACCAAATAATTCTGCCCACCGCGCATCGAACGCGCCAGATCTCCGCCAAATGCAATTTCCGTGCCCGTCAAATGGTCTTTGCGTCGGGTGATAGATATCAATTCCGGCCACATCCAGTACGCGCGCAGCCGCAAAATGGTCCACTTCCGGCTGAATGCCATAAGAATATCCCCGCCAGTCCATATCAAAGTTCTGCGTCAGAAATTGCTCCGGCCGCTTAATGCTTTTCACAAGGCCCGCCTGCCAAGCCAGATAATCCGTCACCAACTGCCGCTGATATTCCGCAAAGGCGCACGTCAAACTCGGATTCACCGCTCCATCCACCGACGGAAAATCCTCCCAGTCATTCACCCGGTTGCTCCAATAATCCAGCCCGAAGGCTAAGTTCAACGCCGCCAAACTGGAAAAACGCTTCTGCAAATAGTGGACAAAGCCGCGCTGCACCTCGGCTCCGCTCACATGATAAGACTTAGTTTCGTTATCGAGTTGGTAACCAATCACCGCCGGCTGGTCTTTCACATGCTCCACCATCCGCCGAATCACGCGTTCCGCATAGAAGCGAAAGTGCGCATCCGTGATGTCCATATTCTGGCGCGTGCCATAGCGGTTCACGCCGCTCGGCGTCGTCGCCAAAACATCCGGATGTTCGCGCGCCAGCCAGCTTGGAACGGCGTAAGTCGGCGTCCCCACAATCACGTGAATCCCGGCATCGTTCATGGCCTTGATCACGCGGTCGATATGCGAAAAATCGAACACCCCATCCCGCGGCTCCATGGTCGCCCAAGTCGATTCGCCAATACGCACAACATTAATGCCGGCCGCTTTCATCATCGCCACGTCGGCGGCGAGCCGGTCGGTCGGTTCATACTCTTCGTAATAGGCGGCGCCATACAGGAGCGAATCTTTGGGCAGTTGCGCCCAAGCGTCATGGGGCAGCGACAGGAGCAATCCGGCAGCCGCTATACAAGACATCAATTTGTTCATAGCTAGAAGCGTCAGCGCCCGCAGCCCAGCGGCAGGCAGGCCCAACCCATTCAGCCTACCGCGCCGTCTGTGCCATTTTCTTCAACTGCGCCTCTCCCGCGGGATTGAAGAAACCGCTCCGGTCTTGCTTAAAATGGCGTTTCAATTCGTCGCTATATCCCACCACAGCCCAAGGTGCGCGCGCCATCAAGGTTTTCAGAAACTGGGCACTGAGCGTCGCGCCCGCTTTTCGATAAGTGGACTTCGCCAGCAGAAACTCAACCAATCGCCCGTCTTCGGTTCCTACCATCACTCCGTGGCTCTTTCCGGTTGGAATCGCATTCACCGAATGCTTCACAACCTTTTGATAGATCCAGCGAATCTCGCTGATTTTAACGACATCCAGTTTGTAGGGCCCTTTCTTCACCAGCCACGACTGAGTAAGCCACATTGCCTTACTCGGCGATTGGTTCCCACCGGTCTCCAATTCGTGGTCAATCGACATCGCCACCGCCTCCGCCCCTTCCGGAAACTTTGCCATGGCTCGCACACTCGGTGTCGCGTTGATGTTCCTCATCCGAATCAGCGAGCGGATCACATTGAACAACGCCAGCAGGCCGACTGGAAAGAAGACACCGCCAAAGATTTCAAGGTTGCTCAGGTAATTGCTCGCGTCCAGCATCACCGGGTAGAAAACAGCGTCAAACGCCTTCCCCTGCGCACCGAGGACTTTTGTTTGCATACTCTCGCGCAAATCATCCGAAACAAGCTTTAATTCGCCTTTGTAAGAGGAAGAGGGCTGTTCGTCCGGAGACGAGATGAGGATATAACGCGAACCGCTCAACGCCGCAAAATAGGTTGCCGTCACGCTGCGGCCCGTCTCTTTTTCTGTGTATTGGTCGCGCGTAATGGTGATGTCCCGCAACCCCGTTCGCCGCGTCGGCAAATGCGAGATCGAAACATAAGGCCGTCTTAGCGCGCCAGGGTCTGTCAGTGTCTCAATCGACTTCGCACTGATAGGCTCAGGCCCCATCCAGCAGTTAGAAAGATATCGTTCTGCCGCAAACGCCCACCACAGCAGTAGCCCCAATATCACCGCGTTCACAAGAAATAATGAACGATTAACATTCTTGATGTACTTACCGACTGCGTGATCCCACATATTCCATCCATCTTGGAGAATTTCCGGCAGGGCCGGATTTGTGGCTACACAGCGTTGATCAGGAAAAGCTCTTCACGTATGATACACCGCGCCCGCGCGCAACAGTTCTTCAAACTCGGCCAGAAACTATTTGGCTTCATTCGAGGCTAAGAAACGCAACGTCACTCCGGTAATATCAACGTCCAACTTGGCCCCGCGCACAGCCGGCGATCCCGGCTCAACACTAAGGACTAAGTCACCGTCTAATCGCGCCGTACCCGCATGCGCCGAATTGTTTTCCCCATAAAGGTTGGCCTTCAGCAATCGCCCGCCCACCTTCACATCCACCACGCGCGAGAACCGCCCATTCTTATAGGCAACCTCAACCCGATACCAACCCGCCCGCTTCACTGCCACATGCCACGTCAAACTGCGCAGCGTTGGCGGATCGTAATACCCTTCGCCATTCGCATTAAACTGCTTGTCCGCCGTCGCCGGCAACAGCGTAATCGTGTTGTTGTCATCGGGCTGAACCTCGGTTGGCTGCACTCGC
>CAWJBS010000127.1:0-4192 GCA_963840845.1 Bryobacterales bacterium | reverse complement strand
ATCCTCGATAACGGCGCCTTCGCTTTCGCCAGTAGCGGTATCTTCCGTTTCTTCATTTCGTTTTCCACTGCCAGAATCAACTGCAACATCGGTTGTTGCAATTCCTGCCGAAAGTAGCCTTGCGCGGCAAAAACCAATCCCGGTCGTTGTTTTTGGTCAGTCCTTTCAAAAATCGAAAAGCTTCTTCGCGGAACCCCTGAAACTCGCTGCTGGCTGCTGATTTTGTCTTATTTGCCATTTCTCCGTTATACTCGTTAGCAACCCAAAACATGGAATCGAAACGTATTCTTGCCTGTCCCCGTGGTCTTTCGCGCCGTCAAATGGCAGGGCGCATGGCCGCACTCTTTGCCTCTGGCGCTGCCTTGCCCCTTTTCACCGAATCCGCCCTGGCTCAACAGGCGGAACGCGAATTCACCGGCTCAGCCCGTCCTGCGGTGGATGAATACGTGCGCATCAATTCGAATGAAAACCCGCTCGGGCCTTGCCGCGAAGGACTCGATGCCATAGCGAAAATTGGTCCCAGCGGCGGCCGTTACAATCCGTTCCAAGACTACGAAAACTTCATTAAGTCTGTTGCCGAAAGCGAGGATATCCCGCCAACTACGTCTCCTTGTTTGCCGGTTCAAGCGATCCTCTCTTCCGCGCCACCTGCGCTTTTACCTCCCCCACACGCAGTTGGGTGATGGCCGAACCTGGCTATGGCGGAGGCGCTCCCGCTTTCGTTGGCTCCAAACTCGTCAGCGTTCCGCTGCGCGCCGATCACAGTCACGATATCGAAGCAATGCTGAAAGCCGCTCCCGACGCCGGCGCCTTCTATATCTGCAACCCCAACAATCCCTCGGGTACTCTCACTTCTCACCAAGACATTGAGTTTCTCTTAGCCCACAAGCCCAAAGGCTCCGTGGTGATTGTCGATGAAGCTTATTTCCACTTCGTCGAAAATATGCAATCGGCCAAACACTTAGTTATGGCCAACAAAGACGTCCTCGTCCTCCGCACATTTTCGAAAGTTTACGGTATGGCCGGCATTCGCTCCGGCTTCGTGATGGCTAGCCCGGATTTGCTCGAAAAGCTAAACCAATATGGCGACGACAATCTCCCCATCACCGCTCTCGCTTGCGCCTCGGCCAGTCTGAGAAGCAAGAATTTGGTTTCCGAGCGCCGCGCCATCAATACCCAAATCCGCGAGGACGTCTTCGCCTTTCTAAGGAAAAAGAATATTCACTACGTCCCTAGCCATACAAACTTCTTTATGATGGAGGTCAATCGGCCAGGTGTGGAGTTCGCTAAGGCTATGGCCGCGCAAAAAGTTTTGATCGGTCGCATCTGGCCCGCTTGGCCTACCAAGGTTCGCGTCTCCATCGGCACGCCCGCGGATATGGCCGCATTTAAGGCCGCCGTCGCTACGGTTTGGGGCTAATCGGGTAACCCTTCCACAAATACTCCAGCGCCTCCGGCAGCGTTTGTTGCTTCACCGCTCGATCTGTATGTCCGGCGTTTTTCGCGAAAACAAACTGATAATGATAGTGTTTCGCGGCCAGCACGCGTGCCATATCTTCGTTCGCCACCACCCAATCATGCATGTTGTCTTTCATGATGTTCGGGTTAAAAAGATCTCGGTCGCCAACCTCCATCCAAATGCGAATCGGCTTCTTCTTGCTTTGGGGAATCAGTCGTTCATGAAAATCCCAAGCTCCGCCGGGCGTCTCCGGGCTCCAGGGCCATTGTTGATTCACATAAGTGCCTGAGTAAGTCAGCACGCGGTGATACCACTCTGTGTGATACCAAGCCATGATCAAGGCGCACGACCCGCCGGAACTACCGCCCATCGTCGCTCGCCCTTCCGGATCTTTCGTCAACTTCACGTTGTACTGTTTCTCCACCAGCGGTAGCACTTCCGTCTCCACAAACTCCGCATATTTGCCAGACATCGTGTCGTACTCAAGCCCGCGTTCGCTCCCTTGCGCGTCGCCGCTGCCGTTGCCAATAGAGATTGCAATCATCACCGGCACCCGCTTTTGCGCAATCAAATTGTCCAGTGCCGGAAATAAGAATTTGTCCGGCCCGTCTGCGCCGACAATGAACGGCGCTTCCGTGCCCACAACATACTGCTTCGGTACATAAACCGTAACTACGCGCGTGTACGCCGCAGGGTGACTCGTGGTCACAATGAGTTTCGCCGGGTTGTCCGGGTCTGGCGTGCCAAACGTTCCCTGTTCGCGCGCAATCCCTGGATAAATCTTGCTGTCTTTTGATTCCATGGTGAATGTGTAGACGGTTCCTTGCGGCACATCGTCCTTCACTGTCATCTCGGGCGAAGGCGTGTGCGTCGGGCCAAGAATGAAGTTGCCATCTTCATTTGCGGGCGCATTCGCGCCATCGGGCAACTCTTTCGCCTTGACATACCCGGCGTGTGCGGATCGCGCGTCGGAGGAGTCGGTCTCGCCGGACGTGCGGGCTGAGTCTGGGTGTTCCCCAAGTGTACGCCGATGGCCAAGCCTAGCAAGATGGTCGTACTGAGAAGTCTATTCATGAGTTGCTCCTTATCGAACGCGCAAATACCCACCGATCTTAACGCAGTGTTCGCCGGACTCCTTGACAATTCTGCAGGGCCTATTTACCCTTGTGAAAGCGCTTCCAGTAAAGCCACTTCCATGCCGATCAAAAAACCTCATCTCTCCCGACGCAGCTTCGCCTCTCTACTTGCAGCCGCTCCGGCGGTTCTCAACGGCAAGCAAACTTCTTCCCAATCCGCCATCGTCAAAATTGATACCGACCGCAAAATTGGTCAAATCGATCCGAAGCTTTACGGCAACTTCATCGAACATCTGGGCCGCTGCATCACTGGCGGAATCTTTGATGAAGGCAATAGCCTTTCCGATAGTAGCGGCTTTCGCAAAGACGTGCTAAAAGCCGTCACTGATTTAAAGGTGCCGCTCTTGCGCTGGCCGGGCGGTAACTTTTCGTCTAACTACAATTGGCGCGATGGCATCGGCCCGCGCGACGAACGGCCCCGTCGCCTTGAAATGGCGTGGGGCACGGTGGAAGACAACCGCTTCGGCACTCACGAATTTCTTGACTACATCGCGCGCACCGGATCTGAAGGATACATCTGCGCAAACCTTGGTACAGGCTCATGGGACGAAGCGCAGCAGTGGGTCGAGTACGTAAATTCAGATCAAGACACCGCCACCACTCGCCTGCGTAAGAAGAATGGCCGTGACAAACCATGGAAAGTTAATTACTGGGGCTTAGGCAACGAAATGGACGGTCCCTGGCAGATGGGTCACCGCTCCGCTGAAGATTACGGTAAGTTTGCGCTTGAAGCCGCCAAACTCATGCACTGGACCGACCCGAACATCAAAATGATCGCCGCCGGGTCGTCTCTTTTCTCTGGCGATTGGGTCGGCTGGAATCGCACCGTCCTCAGCTACTTGAAACCCCACATCGACTATCTCTCGCTCCACATGTACGTAGGCAATCGCGAGAACGACTATTACGGCTTTCAAGCTTGCACTGTCGAGTTAGCCGACCGGATTAAGATCACCGAAGGTACGATCCGCGAAGCCATAAGTTCCGGTCCTCCTCGCAAACCCATCTATATTGCTTGGGACGAATGGAACGTTTGGTACCGTGCTCGTGGTGATAAGGAACGCGGTCGCCGCATCCTCGAAGAGCGCTACAACCTCGAAGACGCCCTGGTTGTTTCCAGCTTCCTGAACACGTTCGTCAATCATGCGAACATCGTAAAAATCGCTAACATGGCGCAGCTTGTGAATGTCATTGCGCCTATGTTTACCAGCGACAAAGGCCTTTTCCTCCAAACCATCTACTACCCGCTGCAACTCTTCGCCACTCACTGTCACGGTTCGGCGCTCGATCTTTATGTTGAAGGTCCGACTTTCAAAACGAAGACCTACGATGCCGTTCCCTATCTTGATATCTCCGCTGCCTACAACACCGACGGCACACTAGTCCTAAACGTGACCAACCGCCATCAAGACAAAGCTCTCGATGGCGTCTTCGAACTCGAAGACAAGAAATTCGCTGGCGATTTTGAAGTCTTTGAAGTCAACGGCCCCGATATCAAAGCCGAGAACGATTTCGATAAGACTGTCGTTCAAACCTCCCAAAAGCCATCCGTCAAAGCCTCCGGTTCCATGTTGAAATACAACTTCCCGGCGCACTCATT
>CAWJBS010000126.1:0-36957 GCA_963840845.1 Bryobacterales bacterium | reverse complement strand
CTGGGGTTCGCCGGACTTGTTTGTTCGGTCAGCGGGATATGCCGCAGAGCAGTTGACGGAGCCGGTACTCGGCGTCTGCTCAGACAGGGGTTCGGCGGGCGATCCGATTTGCGGACTTCGCGGGCACGTGCGGCCGTGAAGCGGCGAACCGCCAAGCCTTTGGCGGGTTTCGACGAATCATACTTGCCCGATGGAGTGCCAGGCCATATTCAGAAGCGAAAGGACTGCAAGCCGCATCGGAGGCGGTGGCGGATTACTTTCGCGCTCTGAAGAGTCTGGCCAGTTACAACACCGCCACAACGGCCAGCCCTCTAATCAAGCGTTGACGGACGCGAAGCAGTTCGCGGAATTCGATGCGGACAGAAAAGCAGCCCTGGGAGCACTGGGCCAAGCGATTCTGGCCATCACCACATCCGGTTACCAGGCGAAGCACCTGCGAGAAGAGGTGGTGAAGACGGACCCGCATCTGCAAGTGGTATTGGCCGCGCTGCAGGAGAGCGTTACGGGCGACGGCACCTATCTGCTATGCTCGCGACGAGAAAAGCAAGCTAGCCGCTCGATCAAAGGAGTTCCTGCTTGAGAATCCGAACTCGCCTGCCGTGACGCTGATTCTCGATCAGAAATGGAATGCCGACAAACGTTCGGTGTCAGCCAAGGAGAACGCCGCCAATGCATATGTGGCGGCGCTGAAGACGATTGCCAGCGGCCATAGCAATCTGGCCAAGCAGGCTAAGACGATTAACGAAAAACAACTCGTGGCGGTTCTGCAACCCTATGTGGACCAAGTTGTGCCACTTATCCCGACCATACGCAACGGGTTTTAATTAGTGAACTGAGAGAGAGGAAATTTCACCATGACTACTGCAACAGTACTTCAACCAGCCATTGCGCCCGCAGCCGCGAACAACTTCGGCAGCCTCGCGCAGCAGTTCTATACGCTTTCACAGGCATTGGACGACTTCCGTTTAGCGCACTGGAGTGAGCTATCGCCGGATCAACGCGGGCAACTGAAAGATGAGGCTCAGGCGTTGGACACGCGCGCGCATTATTTGACTGCCGATGCTATCGGCGAGTTGACTGCATCGATCCAGCCGGCGTTGGCGGCGATCACGAACGCGACGAATGACGCTCGAAAAGACACTCGAGAACCTGACCAAGTTGGGCAATGCGGTGGCGATTGCGACTGCCGCGGTTGCGCTGGGCGTGGCTGTCGCTACGGGGATCTCGCGTCGGTGAGCGCGGCTGTTGTGACGTTGACGGATACGGTGGCGGCGGCAGCGGGTAGTTAGCGGGCGATGGAAACGATGGGTTCCGAACCGGCTGGTGGCATCAACTGGATCTCGCTTTGACATACTAATTTAGCTCGGGAAAGGAGCGATATCCAGATGAAACCAGCCAAGGCGCTGCTGCCGTTTTTGGGGACGTGGAAGACGACGGCGGCGGAATCAACTATGCCGGATGTGCCTTATCCGACGTCGGGAATCACCATGTTCAGCCAGGAAGACGATGGCCTGCACTATAGCTTTGACGGCGTTTATTCACAGGGGCGAGCGGTGAAGGTGACTTTGGCGGCGCAGTTGGATGGCAATTGGTATCCCGTGGTTGGAAGCCAACTGGCGGACTCCATTAGTTTTCGCCTTAGAGAGGATGGATCGATTGAGTCCAGGCTGAAGAAAGATGGCAAGGACGTGGGTGCTAACTATGGATCGGTATCGGTGGATGGTCAGTTGCTGACGTTGCGGTGGGAATTGATAGCGCCGACTGGAGCGACGATTACTTGGGTGACGACGTCGGAGCGGAGTTCGGGGTTGTAAGGCAGTTAGCGGAGCCGCCGCGCTGTTGAATCTGCCTGGCGATGTCGGTGTAGCCGTTGAGAACAGCGGTTTGGTAAGCCGTAGTGCGATTCTTGTGGCCGCATATATTGGGATCTGCGCCTCGTTGCAGTAATAACTGGACCACGTCGTTGTTGCCGAATGAGGCGGCGACATAGAGGGCAGTTTCGCCCGATATGCGGTTTGTCGCGTTTAGGGATGCGCCATTGTCCAGGAGCATTTGCGCCACGGAATACGATCCCTTGAGACAGGCGTCCTCTAAGGGGGTGATACCGTCGGGGCCACCTCTATTTGGATCGGCGCCGGCATTGTTACTACTTGTCCTGCGCCAGTGGTGATACGCCGCACGCCCGCGGTGGGAACAAACAGCGGCTTCGCCGTTTGCTCTGTCGAGCGGAACGAATGATGACGGGGTCATTCGGATGTTGACTTTCAAGTATTCGGGGCGAAGGAGTACGGACTTTCGACGACATCAGACCGACACAACAACAACGTCGCCACCAGAAGCTCTAACTAGTCTTGTTATGTCATCTGGGTCGGCAGTGATGATGGTGGCCTTGCGGCGAACGGCGGCTGCCACTAAAGCGGCGTCAACTACGTCCGCAGTTCGCGTTGCGCCTAAGAGGCGGCCTGCTTCGTGCGCGTCGGTTTCGGCAAGAGGAACGATTTCGCAGCCGGTCAGGAAGCGGCGTAGCTGGGCCTGTTTTGGTGAGCGGCTGACCTGAGCAAGGACGGGCGCGGGGACCAAGGGCAGGAGGCCGAAGTCCAAGCGGGCTTTATGTTGAGCCCAAGTCCGACGTTCGTTTCTGTCCGCTGCTACAAGAACGGCCGCGTCATAAAAGATAGCGCTCACGCCGACCGCCGGACCGTTCGCGACTTCCGAAGTTCTGCTTTCACGCTGCGACGAGCCTCCTCCATTTCCGCAGGGGTGAACGCTCCATGCTCCTTTTCCCAGAGGGCGACAGCTGCCAGGCCAGCCCGCCTCTGCAGCACTTCACGCGCGGCAAGGGTCATCCAGGCCGAGACGCTGAGCCTATCGCGGGCGGCGGCGGCGCGGATGTTTTTGTGAACCTCCGGGTCTACCGTGATCGTGAGCTTGGGTGATGGGTTGCCGTGTGGCATAAAACTATCCTACTGCTATAGGATAGCGTGGAGGAAGGCGGGGCGCGATTTGAACGTTCATCTCATTGACGGGACTTATGAGTTGTTCCGGCATTATTATGCGCTGCCGAAAGCCAAGGACGCGCGCGGGGTTGAGATGGCGGCGGTGAGGGGGGTGGTGGCGTCGGTGAAGGGGATGATTCGGGAGGGAGCGACGCATGTGGCGGTGGCGACTGATCATGTGATTGAGTCGTTTCGCAATGAGCTGTGGGTGGGGTATAAGACGGGCGAAGGGATTGAGGCGGATTTGTGGGCGCAGTTTCCGCTTTTGGAGAGTGCGTTGAGAGAAGCCGGCGTGGTGGTTTGGCCGATGGTGGAGTTTGAAGCGGATGATGCGCTGGCGGCGGGTGCGGCGTTGGCGGCGGGGGACGAGAGAGTAGAACGGGTTTGGATTTGCACGCCGGATAAAGATTTAGCGCAGTGCGTGAGTGGTACGAGGGTGGTGCAATTGAACCGGCGGACGGGCGAGATGCGGGATGAGGCCGGGGTGGTGAAAAAGTTCGGCGTGGGACCGAGGTCGATTCCGGATTATTTAGCGCTGGTGGGGGATGCGGCGGATGGGTATCCGGGATTGCCCGGTTGGGGCGCGAAATCGGCGGCGGCGGTGCTGGCGAAGTATGGACATCTTGAGGCGATTCCGGAAGACTGGCGGGAATTGCGGGTGAATGCGGCGAAGGCGAGTGCGCTGGCGCGGACGTTGATGGAGGAACGCGAGAAGGCTTTGTTGTTCAGGACGCTGGCAACGTTGAGAACGGATATTGCGTTGTTTGGAGATGTGGAGGAGTTGAGCGTTTGAGCGGCTGAAGCCTGCGTCAAGTGCTCGTAGCCGTAGTGGTTTTGGTGACCGGTAGAGGAGCCGACACGGAGCCGCCGTCTGGTAAGACCGCGGAGCGAATGGCTTGGGAGGTGAATCCGAGCAAGATCAGTTTGAGAATAGTGATATCGCCGCCGTTCTGAAACTGAGTGAAGGCGACGGTAATAACAGGGACGAGGGCGGTGATCGAAGCGTCAATTAAGCCGCGAACGGCGCGCGAGCCGACAGTGCCGGATTTTTGGTCTCGAACATCAACTGCTATGGGCTCTTTAGGCTTGAGCTTTTTTGTTTCTGGGTCTATGACGCAAAGCTTCACCTCATTGCCAGCATGATCGAGAACATAAGGCAGAACTGTGTTGTTGCCGGGAGGGAGGAGAAAGCGCGATTCCCAATCTTCCTCATAATATTCATCGTTCGCGGTTTTGATAAGCCACGAGCACTTGAGGAGACTCTTCGCGGTGGCTTGGTTTTTTTGGCTGTTGCGAAGTTGGAGCGACATACGAATCACATCTTGGTGAGTTGGGTCAACGGGTTCCCATTCCGAGTCCCAGAGACCAGCCTCGAGGTCGTCAACGATATCCTTTTCAAAAACGCCTTCTGAGACGCTGAGCAGGTCACAACGGGCAGAAGCGAGCCGGAGAGGAGCGGTAGACTTGAGCTTCTCTAGGATCTCGTCACTCAAATTTGTTGGAGGGATTAGCGATTCGAGACCGACGAATTGAATGAGGAGTTCAAGCCGAACAGCGCAGATATCGCGAAAGATGAGTTGGTCGCGGGTGGAAGTTTCGGTATCGCCGGGGGTGGACTGAAGCAGATCATTGCAGCCAGGGAGGGTGGCGGCAAGGCTCTGTCCGCGGGTCTTCCAAGGGTCGCTCTTGAACTGCTGGCGGATGGCGGCAATGCGCTTTTCGAGCTGTTCGGCAAAATCCTTCATAACGGAATCGAAATCTTTAGCAAGAAGATCGAGAAGATCGGCAGCGTTCTTCTCATCGGCTTCGGTCATGATCTGGCCGGAAAGGATATCTTGGACGGCCAAGATTTTTTTGTTCCGGTCCCAATAAAGCGTGACGGGCATATCGGGTAGCAGTGCCGAGATCTCCTGAACCAGACGCTGGGTGAGGCGGATGCGCGACTCCATTTTGGGGAAGACATTCTGGAGGCGGGTGACCTCCGCCGTATTGCCAGAAAGGGCGAGGCGCAGCCAGACATGACGGGGAGAATGCTTAAAAAACTTCCAGCGATTGGAGACGTCTCCATCTTGGCGCATGGCGAGGCCACGACGCAACGCATTGAGTTCTTGTTGACAGCGGGAGAAAGTGCGGCTCCCCACGGTGCTATCAACGGCTCGCAAGTCTTCCGCAAAAGAATCGGCTTGGCTTTCCATCGTGAGACACGAGCGGAAGTTCGGGATCATGACTTGAGCCAGCATGAGAAGGGCGGCGCCGAAGGTGACCCAAAAGATGACCCGGAGAAAGCGCGAAGAGAATGATATGAGGGGCAGCCAAGAATGTTGCAGAGAGAGTTTGAAAGGGATACGTTGCAGGGTAGCGGCCGCATCGTCGCCAAAACGCACTTCAAGTTGCGAGTCACGAAAATCGGTTGATCTTTCAAAGAGACTGAACCAGGAATCAGGGGCGGCAAAGGTGAGGGAATCGCTACGTTCGGGTCCTAGTGTCGCTTCGGGCCATGTATCGGGCGAATTACAATCGGCGGTGCGCGGCTGGCCGGAGGAGTCGAACCCACAGACGGATTCAGCGCCGGCTATGATCCGCCAGTGAACCTTGAGGGGCTGGGGTTCGAAGTTATAAAGCCAGAGCGAGGCGGACTGCCCAGAGGAGAGAGAGAGATCAGGTTGAGAGAGGGAGGGTCCGCGCAGTAATTTCACGTCGTGCAAGGCTCCCGGGATCAGTTGAATCAACAGGCGCGCTTCCCCCAGAAGTAAATGGCGGAAAGGTGAAGGGTAAGGACAGTGCCGTTTCCTTCGTCTGCTTTGAGTTCTTTTTTGAGCACGACAGGCTGAGCGGCGAGGAGGGTTCCCTCTTTGTAATTGAGCAGCGGCTGAATCCTGATTTGGGCGTTGGGTGACTCACCCGGCATTGGGATTGTGATCTCGACCTCGGTTTTGTCAGCGGGTAGAACAAATTGGTTCGACGACAGGCTTTGGGCGCACAGCGCGCCGGTTAGGAGAGAGAAGGAAAGAAGCGCTGCTTTTAAATGGATCGACATGTGAATTCCTTGGCTGATGGTGCTGACGTTGCTGGACTTCCCAGTCCATCATTGAGGTGACGTAACAGCTAGAAGTCTTTCATAAAGGCTCCCAGGTATGACGGCCTCCTTATTGGGAGCAATTCTAACTCAGTAAGCGGGAAATACCGACCAAAGGGGACAGGAAAGACGCCGAAAGATGACTGGGGAGGGGGTCTGGCGAAGTTTGAACATATTGAAGCGATCAAGGAAGACTGGCGGAATGGCGGGTGAATGCGGCAAAGGCGAGTGCGCTGGCGCGGACGTTGATGGAGGAACGCGAGAAGGCTTTGTTGTTCAGGACGCTGGCAACGTTGAGAACGGATATTGCGTTGTTTGGAGATGTGGAGGAGTTGCGGGTGGGAAGCTGAGAACCTTGTGAGGTCACTTGCAAACGAAGTGCACGATGTGGACGAAGCCTGTCTGCTTGGCCAGATTGTCTTGGACGTCACCGAGCATATAGTCGCCCGACGGGCTGACTGAGACGGTAATCGCAACCTGCGGCTTGCCGGTGTTTTGCGGATTGTCTTTGCGGTTCACGTTCATGAATGTCAGACGCTTCGACCCGCTGCCATCCATGCGCATGGCGTACCAGTCGGTGCCTAATGTTGGGTGATGCGGGAAATGATCGACGCCGCGGATCGTCATGTAAATGATCCAGTCGCCGGTGGGTGTACTTACAACGGTGGGATGCTCGCAGTAAGCGGTTCCTTGGGTGAGCCGAGCACTGCGACCAGAGGCTAAGTCTAAGCGATAGATCTGGCTGCGCCAGAAGCTGTGGGTGTCCTGATCACTGCTGTACGTTAAGCTTGCGCTATCGCTGGTGAAAGAGCCTGGCTCGTAGTAGGCCCGCCCGCCGGGCTGATAGGACTTTATGTTTTCGAGATGCGGCTCGGGCTTGATCACGAGGTCAGCGACTTTGATTTCATAAGTCTTGTCGGGTTGTCGCTCGGACCAGGCGAGGCGGCGGCCGTCCGGTGAAAACACGGGCATGAGTATGCCCTGGGTGCGCGTGCCTGGATCGTTGGTCAACCGCCAAGCGCGGGTGCCGTCTGCGGTAATCAACCACAAATCATCATGGAGGCCAAATCCAGGCACCGCCTCGTAGTCTGGATTTCCGAACATGGTGGGCCCTTTCCACTCTTTTTTCTGCGCAGCGAAGACGAGATAGCGCCCCGACGGATGCCAATAGGGCATACCTTGATGCTTGGCTGGGACGAGGTTTAGACCGGCGGTGATGGCGCGACGGTCAGTGCCATCGGGGCGCATCGTAAAGACTCGATAATAGCCGTCGGCCGCGGGTTGCATATATGCCACGCGATTGGTGGCGTAATTCCAGCGCGTTAAATAACCCTGGGGAAGCAGGGGCTGCGGATCGATGGTCGTTCCGGTAGCGCGATCGACGGTGCAGGACGTGGATGCCCACGCGCCGGAGCTCAAAAGAATCGGTGCAGAGAGGAAAATGAGTGCGGCTATTTTAGCGAGATTCGGAGCAAGGCAATCCGGCGATTTCACGGCGCAAGAATCGATGCCTGCTGTGATTGACATATTGTTCAGCAACCATTTTTTCACGATGACCGGATGAGATGCAATGGACGCTGCTGAAAAGGAAATGGCTCTCAGCATTGATGCTCAGATAGATTAGGTGAATTATGCGGGCGTCTTATGAGAGCGAATTGGATTGGCAGAAATATCAGACGTTTTTCCTGGAACGCTATCGATGCCCTACGCCGAATGCAACTCCTTTTGAGGAGTGGTGGAGATGGAGGGCATTTGAGGTTCATCTGGACCGCATCGATGTGACCGATGCCAGATTGAAGGTCATCGTTCTCCATGGATTGGGAGGTTATGGACGTTTTCTAACGCCACTTTGTTATCTCGTGAGAAATCTTGGGTGCAGCGCGGTGGCGCCCGATCTGCCGGGTTATGGCATTTCTCATCCGAAAAGCGGCATAAAGTATGGCGATTGGATTCAACTCTGTTGCGATCTAGTAGAAGTGGAATTTGCGCGCGATCAAAAACCAGTGGTGCTTTTTGGCCTAAGTCTGGGCGGGTTTCTTGCCTATCAAGTTGCTGCCCACAGTAAGCGTGTGGAAGCAGTGATGGCAACAACGTTAGTTGATGTTAGGCGGCCAGAACTTACGCAACCGGTTATGAAGTCGGGGTTGCTGGGTTCAATCGGCCTGCCGCTGCTGAGAGTGCTCTCCCCTTTGGCGGATCGTCTCCCCATCCCGATAGGCCAGATGATTAAGATGGAGATGATTTCTAACGACGAAAAACTAAACGATGTTATCGGCAAGGACAGTTTAGGCGGGGCCAGCTGGGTCACAGCCGGATTCTTAAAGTCGATCTCGGAGGCGCCGGTAGAAATTGAGCCCGAGGACTTTAAGTTGCCCTTGTTACTTGCGCATCCCGGCCATGATCGGATGACGCCTTTTTCGTTAAGTGAGCCATTTTTCCGACGGCTAGGCGGCCCTAAGAAGCTTGTCATGTTGGAAAACTGCGGGCATGTACCCATAGAGAAGCCCGGCGTTTACCAGCTTGAGGAGGCGGTTGCAAACTTCTTGAATGAGCTTGCATCCTCGCAGTGAGGGGCTTTAGGGCCGGCTGATGTCGCGGTGTTGTTCTTTGACGGTAAAGCCGGCTTTTTTGAGGCGCTTGTGGATTTCGCTGGCGATGAGGACGGAGCGGTGATGGCCGCCGGTGCAGCCGAACGAGATGGTGAGGTAGGACTTGCCTTCGCGAATGTAGTGGGGCAGGAGATAGATCAGCAATTCGGAGATTCGGCTGATGAATTCCATGGTTTGCGGAAACGAGCGGATGTAGCGGGCGACGCTGGGGTGGCGGCCGGTGAGTTTCTTGAACTCGGGGATGTAATTGGGGTTCGGCAGAAAGCGGACATCAAAGACTAAGTCGCTATCGGTGGGGACGCCGTGGCGGAAGCCGAAGCTGTTGACGTAAACGACGATGCTGTCATTTTGATCGGCACTCTGAAATTTGGAATTGATGACGGCGCGCAGTTCGTGGACGTTGAGCTTACTGGTGTCGATGTAGAGATCAGCCAGTTTCTGAATGGGCTTGAGAAGGGTGCGCTCGTCTTTCAAGCTGCTGAGAACGGTGGATTCGGCACCGAGGGGATGGGGGCGGCGGGTTTCGCTGAAACGGCGGCGCAGGGTTTCGTCGTCCGCGTCGAGAAAGAGAACGCGCGCGTCGAGTTGTTTACGCAGATCGGCAAAGATCTTGGGGAACTGCTTGAGTTGCTGGCCCTCGCGAATGTCGATGATGAGCGCGGCGCGGCGGCGGGTTTTGGCGTCGTGCGTGAGGTCGGCAAACTTAGAGACGAGTTGTATGGGCAAGTTGTCAACGGCGTAGAAGCCGAGATCTTCGAAGGCCTTCAGCGCGGTGAGCTTGCCCGAGCCGCTCATGCCAGTGATGATGACTAAATCGGCGGTGGCCAAAGTCTGCGGATCGCCGGATGTCTGGGCAGACTTCGGGTCACGCACCGGTTTCGGGCTAGCCACGAGGGGTCACCCAGAGTGTTGTGGTGTTAAAGATTTTGCGATTCAATTAAATCCAGGTTACCGTCAGCTCGCCGCACGAGCACCGAAAGGCAGTCTTTGCTAGCGTCCCGATAAACAAAGTAATTTAGATCCGTGTCCATTTCCATTATCGCCTCTTCGAGCGACATCGGCTTACGATCCTCGCCATAGTTAACGCGGAAGATCTTGGGTTTGGCGGTTTTGGCAATGCCATTGGCCTTGGTTTTGGCCTTGGCGGAGGGTTTAGGGGAGGCAGGCTTTTCCACGACGGGCGCGGTGGTTTTTTCCCAGCTTTCCTTGCTGGAGCGGACGGACTTGGCGTCGCGGTGAGTATCGCGCCAGCGGCCGCGCATCTTGACGACCTGCTTCTCCAGGTTGGCGGCGGCGCCGATGAGGGCTTTGTCCAAATCAGCATCGGAGCCCTCGCCCACAAGCGCGCGGTCGTGAAAATTGACGACCACTTCGACCTTGTGCAAATGCCGCTGCACTTGGTGCATGACGTGCGCTTCGCGCTCGCCGCGGCGTTCCACCAGCTTACTGATCTTGAGCAGCTTAGAGCTGAATTTTTCTTGTAAGCCAGGGGTGAAGTCTTTGGTTTTACTCGAGAATATGAGTTTCATCTGGAACCTCTCTTAAAAAGAGATCTGGAATTAATGCGGGAAACGGTCCTATTCGGGCCGGATTCTGCGTTGGTGGGTGGAAGGAATGTTCATATCCTCCCGGTATTTGGCCACCGTACGGCGAGTGACTTGTATGCCTTCGGCCTGCAAACGCGCCGTGATTTGTTCGTCGGTGAGGGGATGCGACGCATCCTCTTCCATAATCATTTTCTTGACTCGTTTTTTTACCACGAGCAGCGGGGTGGCGCTGCCAACCGGTCCTTGTACCGCCTCTGAGAAAAAGTAACGTAATTCAAAGATACCCTGTGGCGTGTGAGCATACTTATTCGCCACCGCGCGACTTACGGTTGAGGGATGCACGCCGATCTCTTCCGCCACATCTTTGATCATCATGGGCTTGAGGGCGTCGATGCCGAGTTCGAGGAATTCACCTTGGCGACGAACCACCGATTGGCAAACGCGGAGGATGGTTTGTTTGCGCTGCTCGATATTTTTGATGAGAAGCAGAGCGGAGGCGTAGCGTTCTTTGACCCAATTGCGGACGTCTTTATCGGGCTGCTGATCGCGATTGATCATCCAGCGGTAATCGGCTTTGAGCCGAAGCTGGGGGATTTCGTCGTCGTTCAGAGTGATGATGTAGTCGTCGCCTTCTTTGAAGATGTAGACGTCGGGTTCGACTTTTTGCGCGGGCGGACCGGAGAAGCGCAGACCGGGAGCGGGGTCGAGATGGCGGATGACGTTGAGGGCGATCTGCACATGTTCGAGCGGGCGGCCTAACGCTTTGGCAAGTTGCGAGAGCTGGCGCGGCGTTTCGGTGCGCAGATGGTCATGCACGATTTGCCAAGCAACGGAATCTTTGGCATCGCGCGCTTCGAGTTGGAGGAGGAGGCATTCGCGAAGATTTTGCGCGCCGACGCCGGTGGGTTCGAGCGACTGCACGGCTTTGAGGCCAGCTTGCACTTCGGCCATGGTTAGTCCTTCCGCAGCGGCAATTTCTTCGAGCGGGGTTTCCAGATAGCCGGTTTCTTCGAGGTTGCCGATAACGCCATTGGCGGCTTGGCGAACGCGCTCAGGAAGAATTTCGACGCTCAGTTGCGACTGGAGATGGTCGCTGAGGCGGACCGGATAGGAGAGAAATGTTTCGAATGACGGCTTTTCGACCGATTCCGACGCGGGGCTTTTGAAGCCGGGATCGAGGTATTCGTCGAAGAAACTACCAAAATCGATTTCTTCGAAGGGATCGGTTTCGGTTTTGGCGTTTTCCTCCACGGCGGGGGCAGCGGCGGCGGCTGAAATTTGCTCGGGAGTGCCTTCGGCAGGGGGAGGATCGGCATAGGCTTCGGCGTCGCTCTGATCGATTTTTTCGAGAAGAGCTGCGTCGGCGGGATCGTGGCGGGCTTCGAGTTCGAGCATGGATTGCAGCTCGGCCGGGGTTAGATCTTCGCCCGCTTCGCCCGCCTCCTCCAGAACGGGGTTTTCATCCACTTCATTTTGGATCATTTCCCGAAGTTCCAGCCGATTTAGTTGCAAAACGGCGACCATTTGCATGAGCCCGGGCGTAAGAATCTGACGTTGGGACTGAGTCAGGCTCAGGCGTTGAGTGAAGTCGCTCATTCGCATCCAGTTTAGCACCCAAAACGGGGTAGACCGGGCTGTGGAAAAGGCGGATTGTGCTGATTTTCCAAGGGTTATCTGGATTAACGTAGAAAGCTCAGGTGTCGTAGGTAGGGCAAAACGCGATAAAATTGGGGAGTGAGCCGACTTCCGTTGGTGATTGGCATAGTCGCCGTTTTGACGATCATTGGCTACGCGGGATACCAAGGCTACTCTAACTATGAAACTAGCCAGGAACAGGTAAGGACTCTCAGTCAACTGGCGGAGAAGAAGTCCGCGGAGGCGGATGCAGCCAAGCAGAAAGCGGAGGACGCAGCGAAGACGGCGGCGAGTGAGGCGGACGCGCGGCAACACGCTGAGGCTTTGAGCAAGCAGTCGGATGAGCAGCGGCAGCAGGCGGAGGCGGCGCGAGACCAGGCGCTGAATGCAGCGCAGTCTGCGAATGAGCAATCCAAGAAGGCGCAAGGCGAAGTAGAAAAGATGCGCCAGGAGCGGGAACAAGAATTCAACAACATGCAAGCGGCGCTGAGCAAGCTGGTGGAGACGCGCAGGACCGCGAATGGCATGGTGATGGTGCTGCCGGATTCCACATTTCGATTTGCGTTTGATAGTTCGGAATTGACGCAAAAGAATCGCGAATTGCTGAGCCGGATTGCCGGTGTGTTGCTTGTTTCGAAAGGCTATGGGCTGACGGTCTATGGATATACCGACGATGTGGGGTCGATTGAATATAACCAGTTCCTTTCCGAACGGCGCGCGAAGGCGGTGGAGGATTACCTGGTTCAGTCGGGTGTGCCCGCGGACATTGTGACTGTGAAGGGCTATGGGAAGCTGAGCCCGATTGTGAACGCGAGCACGGCGGAGGCGCGCGCGAAAAATCGGCGAGTGGAGATTGCGGTGACGGATAGCAGCGTTAAGTTTGGGGATGAGGCAGCTCAGTGAAACGGTGGCGAAGGGCGATGCGTCCGAGTTGAGATGTGCGGCAAATCGGCTTAAATCAAAAGTGAATTAAGTTGAGCGTGCTGTCGCAAAAACACATGTGAGCCGGTCGTTCATTGTGGGAGAGCGACTATGAAAAAGATCGCCATGTTTGGCGTGGTCTTGTGTGGCATGTTTTGCGGTGGTGCGTTGGGGCAGCACTTGTCTTATGGGGTGGTGGGCGGCAGCGCGCTTACGGATGATTTCAATACGCGTTACGTTACCTCATTCGAGAGTTATCCCATTCAGCCGACCCTCTATCGGCCGGCACAGCGCGGTTTTCCGATGGGCGGAGCGATGCTCGAATGGCACTTTTCGGATCACTTTTCCGTAGAGGCCGATGGCTTGTTTCGCGAGATGCATTATGAGGTAGAAGGCCCAAACCAGACAGTTGCTACTTGGGAGATTCCGTTGTTAGCCAAATACCGACTGAATGGGTGGGACGCGGGACGGGCCAAGGTGCGACCGTTTATAGAAGGAGGCCCAACGCTTCGGCTCACAGGCGGTACAGAAGGGACAGACCCTTCGCGCATAGGCGGTTCGGCCGGAGCTGGTTTCGAGTTTCACATCCAGCAGTGGACCGTGGCACCAACCCTGCGATACACGCGTTGGCGGCGGGACGATCCGAATTTTGGTACCCCATCCACACGTCCGGATCAGGTTGAGCTGTTAGTGGGCTTTAGCCATACGCCTGATCATTTGGTTCGCCAGTTCACACAGTTCCACCGATTTTCGGTGGGCGGACTTGCCGGAGTGAGCCTGCTGGGCGATTATCATCAATTTTCGGAGAGCCAAGGCGGAAGCGGGACGACACTTGATGGGACGCCGTATTCTTTTCAATATTTCTCGTATATCAAGTCCGGCTCAAGGAGTTTCTTGCCTGGGGCATCGGTTGAGTTTCGGATTGGGAAAGGATTTTCGGTTGAGGGGGATGTGCTGTTTCGACCAGTGCAGCAATATTATTCGACGTACAGCTATAGTTCGCTTGGGACTTCATCGAGCTCTTATGCCTATTCGGGCAACTCTACAACGGACACATGGCAAATCCCGTTGCTATTGAAGTATACGACGCCGAAGTCGCTTCCCAAGACTCGCGACTGGTTGCCCTTTGTGGAAGCGGGCGCAGGCTTCCGGACCCCGGCGAGTGAGTTTTCGCGAACGGGGTTTGCGGCGGGTTTGGGTGTAGAAAAACGCGTCGGGCTGTTCAGGTTCTCACCGGAGTTGCGCTACACAAGATGGCAAGGGCCGCAGTATTATTACCACGCGAACGCGAACGAATTGAATTTGTTTCTGGGCGTCAGCGTCTGGTAGGACTGGCGCCAAGCTCTAGGCGTCAGAAGCGGGCGGTGTTTGTGCGGAGCCAGGGAACTAGTTTGTCGAAGTTGAACTGGTTGGTTTCGTAGAGGGTGAAGACGAAAGAATAAGTCGCGTCGGGGTCGGCAGTGAGGCGCCAGTTATTGATAGCGAGGAAGGTATAAGTTGCTGCGAAGGCGGTGCGCTTGTTGCCGTCTATAAAGGGATGGTTTTGGGAGAGGCTTTCCCAGAGGGCGGTGGCTTCCTCGATGAGATTGGCGTAGTAGCCGGTTTGGGGTCGAAAGAGGGCGGCTTCCAATAGGCCGGGGTCGCGGATACCTTGAGAGCCGCCGTAGCGTTCAATTTGATCGCTGTGAATAGCGAGGACTTCGACAGTCGTCAGGTAGTCGGGCACGTCGCTCTTTATTTAGCTAGCTTGGTATAAAGCGGAGCGTATTTTTCGTGACTGGCGAGATAGGCACCCATTACATGAGGGCGGGGGGCGGATTTCTTGCGCTTTTCGATCAAATCTGTCAGAGCCTCTTCGATTACCGCCTGGAGCTGGCGGCCTTCCGCCGCGGATAACTTGCGGACGGCGGCCAGGAGTTCAGAATTGACTTGAGTGGCGAATTTTTCGCGAGTTTGAATCGTTCCAGCGGACGGGGACATGGGCCAACCTCTATTGAAAGCGTATCATGATGTAGGAAGATTTGTCAAGATGGGGGCGGGGAGTCAATGCTGGGGCCGAAGTAGAAGTTTTCGCCAAGGTAAATGCGGCGGACTTCGGGGTCGTTGCCGAGAGAGTCGGGCGAGCCGGCGCGGAAGATTCGGCCCGAACTGATGATGTAGGCGCGATCGGTGACGGCGAGAGTTTCGCGCACGTTGTGATCGGTGATGAGGATACCGATGCCTTTGCGTTTGAGATCGCCAATGATGCGCTGAAGTTCAAGAACCTGGATGGGGTCGATGCCAGAGAAGGGTTCGTCGAGCAGAATGAAATCGGGCTGCAGGACAAGGGAGCGAGCGATTTCGGTACGGCGGCGTTCGCCACCGGAGAGCATGTAGCCCTTACTGTGCCGGACGGTTTCGAGGCCGAGATCGCTGATGAGGTTGTTCATGCGTTCACGGCGTTCGTGGCCGGAGATGCGCAGCGTTTGCAGAATGGCCATGAGGT
The DNA here is from genome assembly GCA_963840845.1 of Bryobacterales bacterium. Taxonomy (GTDB): domain Bacteria; phylum Acidobacteriota; class Terriglobia; order Bryobacterales; family Bryobacteraceae; genus Bog-105. Next base: position 21,688 of record CAWJBS010000126.1, on the reverse strand, counting down.
TGTCTTCGACGCTGAGCTTGCGGAAAACAGACGCTTCCTGCGGCAAATAGCTGATGCCTTTATGGGCGCGCTTATACATGGGCAACTGCGTGATGGGTTCGTCGTCCAGCAGAACGTCGCCGGATTCAGGGCTAACGAGACCGACGGTGATGTAGAAAGATGTGGTTTTACCCGCGCCGTTAGGACCGAGGAGACCCACAACTTCGCCTTGTTCGACACGGACACTGACGTTATCTACTACCTTGCGGCCGTTATAAGATTTGGAGATTTCGGCGGTTTGCAGTGTACGCATTGATTGGCGTTTGGGCCTGTATCTTATGATACGCGTTGATGCCGATTCGCGAAGGCCTACGACAAAGATACGTGTTTATCGGCATTTTGGTTGCGTTGGCTTGCTTGCGGGTTTGCTTTAGCCGAGTGCTGTGGGCTGACGAGGATTACCACATGGCGGCGGCGATCGATATTTTGCATGGCAAGGTGCCGTACCGGGATTTTTGGTATGACAAGCCGCCGCTTTCGGCTTTTTATTACGTGTTGATGGGGGCGGCGCCAGGGGTGGTTCTGCGGTTGTGGGATGCGGCGTATATTTTGTTGTGCTGTTTTCTGGGATATAAGCTGGCGCGCAGTTGGTGGGGAGAAAATGAGGGACGCTGGGCAGCGCTTTTGCTGGCGTTTTTCACCACGTTTTATTTGCCAGCGGCGGTGATCCCGTTTGCGCCGGATGCGTTGTTGATTGCTCCGCATTTGGCGGCGATTTATTTTGCGAGGCAAGGTAGGGCATGGGCGGCAGGGGCGATGTGCGGGGTCGGGTTTTGGATTAATGTGAAGGCGCTGTTTGTGCTGGCGGTTTGCGTGGTGTGGGGATGGTCGGCGGTGGTGGGGTTTGGTGCGGTTGTGGTTGTGGGCGCGGCTGGGCTGGCGGCGAGTGGAGCGTTGCGGGATTACTGGTTTGCACAGGTTTGGAGTATGGGGGTTATGCGTATGCATCCGGTTCACCGGTAGCGCATCCGTTTGCGCTGGCTTTGGAGCGTGTTGGGCATTGGGTGGGATTCCATTTAGCGTTGGTGGCGGGCTGGTTGAACGGAGTGCGGCTCGAACAGCGCAGGGAACGGGCGAAACTGGCGGCTTGGTTGGGATTCTCGTTCGCGGCGGTTTGCTTTGGGAATCATTTTGCACCGCGTTACTTTTTGCAAATTCTGCCGCCGCTGGCGGTGGTGGGTGCGCGGGGCATTGTGCTGGCGCTGCAACAGCGAAGGCGGCTGGCGGCGGTTGCGCTTTGTTTATTGTTAATGATTCCATTCGTGCGTTTTGGGCCGCGCTATGTGCTGATGGCGCGGGGCGCAGCGTGGGGTGATGTGGCGCTTGATAAAGATGCGCAGGAGGTGGCGGCGCGGATCAATGCTTTGAAACATTCGGGTGACACTTTGTTTGTTTGGGGGTATCGGCCGGACATGTATGTTTTTACGCGGATGAGCCGAGCACGCTGGTTTGGGATTCGCAGCCTTTGACGGGTATAGCGGCAGACCGGCATTTGAGGGCAGCCGGGCCGGAAGACGGCCAACTGGGGCGGGGCGTGGGATGAGATGGTGGTGGCGCGGCCTACATGTTCTTGTGGACGGCTTGGGGCTGTTGAACGGCAACTTGGCGCCGGAGAGATTTGGAGATATGCGGAGGCTGCTTGAGTCATTACCGGGAAATGGGACGAACGAAGTTGAGTGTTATTTATCGCAGAAACTACTAGTTACTTTGTTTCTTGATCATGCGGCTGAAGGCGGGCTTTTGCAGGTTGCCTTCGACCAGCAGACGGTCTTCGCCGCTAAAGTATGTGATGTCTTTGCCTTTGGTAATGCCGCGAATGCTGTCGGTGATTTGCGGTGCGCCGCCGGTGAGGATCACTTTATCGTCTTTGGTGTAATATTCGCCGTGGTCGGCGGAACCGATGCGTTTATGATTCGGACCGAGCAGATCTGTCACCGTCATGGCGCCATCGGCGAAGGCGTGGTCCAGAGAAGAATCGCCGTTATTGTCGTCAGTTTTCGGAGTGAGAAAGGCGCGCAATTCATCCGATTTAACCGTCATGGCATTGCGCAAGAGAATGACGCCGCCGCTGTAGAGGGCTACGCGAGTGTCGTCGTGATAAACCATGTTGGGCGCTTTGACAACGGTGTAGACCGGATTTGCGGGAACAGCAGGCGGTGTAGAAACCTTTGGGGAGTTGCCTGCCGGCGGCGGGGCATCGGGCGCCTTTTTGTTATCGACGAGTTCGCTGATGACATGTCCGGCAGCGATCAGCGTTTGATCATCGCGGTTGATCTCAATTTTGTCCGCAGTGATCCGATTGGCGCCTTGCCACATGACAACGTTGCCGTCGTAGAACATGTGGTAGTTGTTTTCGCGCGAGCGCATTTTATCGGCACGGGCCTGCAGCGGTTGGGTCTGATCGAGCATCGACGTGCCGGGCTTCTGGCTTTTGTCCGGGGCGCGCACGGATAGAACTTTTCCAGTGACATCCATATCGCCGGTCACCTGGTCCATGACAATGAGGTCACCCTGCGTGGAGCCAGTGTCGTCAGAAACTTTCGCGTGGTCAATCAAGGTGATGCGGTTAATCTTCTGTTCCAGAACGGCACGGTTAGATGAGGCTTTACGGTCGCCTTCCTGATAACGGAAATTGCCGCGTTGTTCGATGTGGTCGATGGAACTGGAGTTGGGAAGAAACTTAGCCGTCATCTCGTCGCTCCAGGTGAAGGAAGGCGCGGGCGGTTTCTTCTGGCCGGGGGCGGGCGGCTTATCGGTGTGAGTGGTGACGTTCCAGCCCATAAAGGTATCGACATAACTGTGATCGCCATAGATAATGCGCATTTTGGACGAATCGAGAACGCGGTGTACTTGATCAGGCCGGTTTGGCAGAAACTCCAGTTGCGCTTTCGAGGGAGTGTGAATCTCCTGCACTTCCTGGCCGCCGGTTTTCATGTCGAGATCAATGGTGTCGCTGCGCAGAATGCGAGTTTCGGTCGGTACGACGCCCGGTTGTTCGACCGGTGATGATTCGGCAATGGCATGACCTTCGGCTACCACGGACTGCAGATAGCTATCCGGCTTATCTTTGCCAGCTTTCGTTTGTAATTCGAAATGGAGGTCGGCTTTATCGCCAGTGATGACTGTTTTAGCGCGCTCTTGAACGGAGACGACGCGCGCATTGTGGTTGCCAATGACTTCAGTCATGTTGCCTTCATCGTCGAAGCGGGCGGTCATGTGGTTGGCAGAATATTCAACCTGGCGACCTTTGCGATTGTCGGTACCCTTGGCTTGCTCGGAATCGATCTGGCGAACTTTACCGCGCTGTTCTTTGTCGTCGGATAAAGTTACGACCGAGAGCTTCGCTTCGACATTCATGGTTTGGCGTTGCAGCTTTGACCAGGGTGTCAGATAGATTTTTTGTTCGGCTTCGTTGTAAACAAGGTCGCCGGCTTCGATATGCATGCCGTTGCGGTCGAGCACGACTTGCGATTTCAGATGAAGCGTTTTGGTGTGCGGATCATATTCCACGCCAACCGATTTGCCGGTGCCATTGGGAAAGATGAAATTGGCGAGTTGGTCGGTTTGAACTTTAAATGTCTTGGTGTCATAGGTGACTCCGGACGTCTGCACCTGAACGCGTTTGGCGAGTTCGTCTTTGTCTTCGGCATCTTTATCGACCGGCACGTTCATGACGATGCTGACTGGACCTTCGGATGTCATGATTTCGGAACGCTGATCGAAATGCGCTTTGGCGGCTTTGATGTACGTGTAACTGGCATCTTTTTTGTTGAATTGTTTGAGAGCTAGACCCTTTAGCTCGAAGGCGGACGGGTTGTTGGTAACGCGGAATGAATCGGCATAGAGACGGGCTACCGGCTTATTGGTTTCGGGGTCGTCTTTGTTCCAGCGCCAGCCTTGCAGGGCTAAGCCATCTTCGTCAACTTTCAAAGACGGAGGGATTTCGCGAGGCTTGTGCTGGGCTTGGGAACGACGGATGCCGTAGGTTAAGCCAACAACGATGGTAATGAGAAGGGCGGCAAAAGCTAAGAGTGAAGAGGCGCGCCGCATAGGTCTCGGCAGGGAGAAGGCCCCACCACGATCCAGGGTAGCAGGAAAAAGATTTGGGGGAGGGGGATTTGAGGGGGAGTTGAGAGTATGGTAGAGTAGTTGGTATGAATGCTGCGGTTAAAATGGTTAACATTCAGGACGCTAAAACCCACCTTTCCCAATATTTGGACCAAGTGCAAAAGGGCGAGGTCGTGGTGGTGTGTCGCCACAATAAACCCGTGGCGGAGATCCGCAGCCTGCAGCCCGAGCTAGCGCAAGGAATACCTGAGTTTGGAATTTATGACGGATTCGGGGTATCAAGTGAATTCTTTGAGCCGTTGCCAGATGATCTTTTGGGCGCATTCGACGGCCGATGAAACTCCTGCTCGATACGTGTACGCTACTCTGGCTAATGATGGATTCGGCTAGGATCTCGCCGGCAGTGCGCGAGGTGCTGGCCAATCCGATGAACCAGCGTTATTTGAGTTCTGTATCTGTGTGGGAAATAGTGGTCAAGTGGCAGATCGGCAAACTGAAACTTCCGAAACCGCCACTGAGAGTTTATTAGCGAAGTACGGGAAAAAGGCAGGCTTCTTCCTTTGGCGCTGGAAGATGCGGCCGTTCTGCAATTGGGAAAGCTGCCAAAGCTTCATAACGACCCGTTCGATAGGATGTTAATTTGTCAGGCGATCGAACATCAAATGACTTTTGTGACGAATGATTCGGATGTCACACAATATCCACTTAAAACGTTCTGGCTGTGAGCGAACGCGGCAATCATAAAACCTGAGTCAAGCAGTATCAACCCAATGATTGCTAACCATCTATCTCATTTGTTATCAATCAGATAAAATTTCCTCTTGTCACTCTCGGCCCGAGTGTGCTAAAACTGTCGCTGGGACGGATTGGCAGCCGAAGCTTGGTGCTAGGCCAGTCCAGAGTTCCCAAAAGTTTTTATTTCACCAAACTCAGTGGAGGTTTAAGTATGGAAATTCGTCCGCTTCACGACCGCGTCGTGGTTAAACGGATTGAAGAAGGGGAGACCAAGATTGGCGGTCTCTATATCCCGGATTCTGCTAAAGAGAAGCCCCAACAAGGCGAAGTGGTGGCCGTAGGAAACGGCAAAAAGACCGACGATGGAAAGTTGATCCCGTGCGATGTGAAAGCCGGCGATCGGATCCTGTTCGGCAAGTACTCCGGTTCCGACATCAAGTTGGACGGCAATGAGTATTTGATTATGCGTGAGGATGAGATCCTCGGCGTGATCTCAACCAATGGAAGCAAGTAAGGAGGAGAAAGAATAACAATGGCTGCCAAACAGATTGTTTATAGCGAAAATTCGCGTCAGGCGATTCTTCGTGGCGTGAATCAGCTTGCTGATGCCGTGAAGGTCACACTCGGTCCGAAGGGCCGAAACGTTGTATTGGAAAAGAAATTCGGTGGACCGACGATCACCAAAGACGGTGTGACGGTCGCCAAAGAAGTAGAACTCAAGGATCCGCTGGAAAACATGGGCGCACAGATGGTGCGTGAAGTGGCTTCCAAGACCAGCGACATCGCCGGCGACGGCACCACGACCGCGACGATTTTGGCGCAGTCGATTTTCCGTGAAGGCGTGAAGTCAGTGGCCGCCGGTGCAAACCCGATGGCGCTGAAGCGCGGCATTGAGAAGGCCGTTGAAACCGTTGTTGAAGGCGTGAAGAAGTTCTCCAAGCCCGTGTCCGGCGATGCGATTGCGCAGGTTGGCACCATTTCCGCCAACGGCGACGCGAACATCGGCAACATCATTGCGGAAGCGATGAAGAAGGTGGGCAAGGACGGCGTCATCACGGTTGAAGAATCGAAGACGATGGTGACCGAGTTGCAGACCGTGGACGGTATGCAGTTTGACCGCGGCTATCTCTCGCCCTATTTCGTGAGCGATCCGGACCGCATGGAAGCCGTTCTCGAAGATCCCTACATCTTGATCCACGAGAAGAAGATCAGCAACATGAAGGATCTTCTGCCGTTGCTCGAACAGATCGCCCGCGCGGGCAAGCCGCTCCTCGTCATTGCCGAGGAAGTGGAAGGCGAAGCGCTGGCCACTCTGGTTGTCAACAAGCTGCGTGGCACGTTGAACGCTTGCGCTGTGAAGGCGCCTGGCTTCGGCGATCGCCGCAAGGCCATGTTGGACGATATCGCCATCCTCACCGGCGGCAAGTCGATCATGGAAGAAACCGGCATCAAGCTCGAAGGTGTCCGTCTGGAAGATCTGGGCCGCGCCAAGCGCGTCACGATCGACAAAGACAACACGACCATCGTGGATGGCGCGGGCACACAGAAGAGCATTGAAGGCCGCATCAAGCAACTCCGCACCCAGATTGATGAAACCACCTCCGACTACGACCGCGAGAAGCTGCAAGAGCGCCTCGCCAAGTTGGCTGGCGGCGTGGCAGTGATCAAAGTGGGCGCGGCCACCGAGACCGAAATGAAGGAAAAGAAGGCTCGTGTGGAAGACGCTCTGCATGCCACTCGCGCGGCTGTGGAAGAAGGCATTGTCCCCGGCGGCGGCGTTGCGCTGCTGCGCGCGGGCAAGTCTTTGGCCGATCTCAAAATGGGTGGCGACGAGCAGATTGGCGTCGACATCATCCGCAAGGCAACCGAAGAGCCGCTTCGCCAGATCTCTGGCAATGCCGGTTATGAAGGCGCCATTGTGATTGAGAAGGTTCGTGCGAACGACGATGCCAACTATGGCTTCAACGCTGCTACCGGCAACTACGAAGACCTCGTGAAGTCGGGCGTGATCGATCCTACCAAGGTGACCCGCTCCGCTCTGCAACACGCGGCTTCGATCAGCGCTTTGATGTTGACCACCGAAGCGATGATTTGCGAAATTCCCGAAAAGAAGGCTGCTGCTGGTCCGCCCGCAGGTCACGGCCCCGAGATGGATTATTAATCCTTTCTCCGAAAAGGGAAACAACTTATGCCCGCCGAGCGAAAGCTTGGCGGGCTTTTGTTTTCATAAGGAGATGCGCATCGGCCTTCTTTCCGACACTCACGGCTTTCTTGATCCAGCCATCTTCACTTACTTCGCCGAATGCGATGAGGTCTGGCACGCGGGCGACTTCGGTCCGTTCTCGATCCTTGAAGAACTAGAACGCTTCAAGCCGTTGCGCGGAGTTTGGGGCAATATCGACGGTGACAAAGTGCGGGCGGCCGTCCCCCGAGATTTGCAATGGGAATGCGAAGGACTTCGCGTTTACATGACGCATATTGGTAACGATCAGCATGTGCGGCGCGAAATAGCGAGTTATCACCCAGGGCTTTTTATCTGCGGGCATTCGCATATTTTGAAAGTGACGCGCGAGCCTGAACGTCAATTGATTCATATGAACCCGGGTGCGGCGGGGCATCATGGTTGGCATAAAGAGCGAACGATCCTTCGATTCACCATTTCCGAAGGAAAAGTGAGTAACCTCGAAGCCATCCAACTCGGCGCTCGCGGCACGCAATAGAGCCCTGGGGCGATACTCGAGGGGGTACGCGAGCCGGAATGAGCGTGGTATGGTAATCGGTATGGCGACCACCAAGGTAACCGTAACCCTCCAAAAGGAACAACTGGCCGAGATTACAGCTCTAGTCAAAGCAGGCCAAGCCTCCAATGTGTCGGCCTTTGTCCAACATGCTGTACGCGTCGCCCTTTCCGACGCAGCGGGCTGGCGAGAGATGCTCGACCAAGCGCTGCAATCTAGCGGAGGTGCACTTAGCCCAAAAGAACGCGCCTGGGCCGACGAAATCCTCAAAAAAGCACGCCGAACGCGGAAGGTGGCGTGAGCGGAATTACCTTTGACGCGGCGGTCTGATTGCTCTGGATCGGCATGATCGCCGAGTGTTAGCCCTGGTTGCTCGTGCAAACGAAAAAGGACTGCGCATTACGGTGCCTGCCACAGCACTCGCGCAAGCGATGCGTAGTCCAAAGAAACAGGCTTTGCTCTCTCGCTTGATTCGCCAATCAGGAACGGATTTGGTTGCCCTAGATGGACCCGACGCCACTGCGGTCGGATTACTGCTGGCGCGCACTGGAAGCTCCGACATTGCCGGCGCCCATGTGGCGGTCTGCGCGGCGCGCACCCAGCAGGCCGTTATCACCGGCGACCCTGACGACTTGCACCGTATAATGCCGGAGTTACAGCTAATGAAAGTCTAAGGAATACTACCTTTTGACGGGTCCGGAACTAAAGCTGGCTTCTACCTCCAACCATCCGTTTTTGCTATAATTTAGAAGGAATTTGTATCCCCCGCAGTTCCCTGCTGATACGATCTATTTCTAGTATCAGGCCCAGTCCTGGTCATAAGGCGAATAGCCCGGTAAGGAGCTCCAAAAGATAATCATGGAATTTTCGGTAAGTAAGTCGGATCTTGTGCGGGAACTCGGCCTCACCCAAGGTGTGGTTGAGAAGAAAACTACCATCCCGATTCTGTCGAATATCCTGGTCGAAACCGACAAAGATCAAATCTGGCTTACAGCCACTGATTTGGAATTGGGCATCCGCTGTTCTTGCCCGGCTCGCGTGAAGAAGGAAGGCGCAGGAACGATTCCAGCGCGCCGCTTGCTGGATTACGTGCGCTTGTTGCCCGATGCTGATGTGCAGGTGAAGCTGGCGGACAATCACTGGGCGAGCCTGGTTTGCGGCCGTTCCCGGACGCGCATTGCGGGCATGTCGCGCGAGAGCTTTCCGGAGCTGCCCGAAATGCCGGAGCCGCTGGCCAAGATTCCGCTTGGTGTGCTGGCGCAAATGATCAACAGTACGATCTTCGCGATCTCGTCGGAAGAATCGCGCTTCACGCTGAATGGCGCGCTGCTGTTGCTGCGCGAAGACGGTTTGGTGATGGTTTCTACCGACGGCCACCGGCTCTCGCTGATCGAAAAGCATGTGCCGTTGCCCGGTCTCGCGGCGCAATACAAGGCACTGCTGCCGCGTAAGGCGATGGCCGAAATTCAGAAGCTGGCGAGCGATGACCCTAGCAAAACGGTCGATTTTTCCGGTAACGAGAATCACCTGTTCTTCCGGATCGATAAGCGTTTGCTGCTGAGCCGCAAGCTGACCGGCAATTTCCCCGATTACGAACGCGTTCTGCCGAAAGATCATCCCCATCACATCGTTCTACAGCGCGACGAGCTGAAGGCGGCTATTGAACGCGTGGCACAGTTTGCCGATGAACGTTCGAAGGCGATCCGGCTGCAGGTTTTGAAGGATGAATTGAAGGTGCACTCCTCTATTTCGGAAACCGGAGAGAGCGAGGAAACGCTGCCTGTGACCTACGGCGGCGCTGCAGTCGAAATTGGTTTTAATGCGCAATACATGCTCGAATTCTTGCGTACCATCAGTCAAAGTGAAGTGTCGTTTCACTTTAAGGATTCCAACAACGCGGGCGAATTGCGGCCGCATGGCGGGGATAGCGACACTGTCTACCGCTATGTAGTAATGCCCATGCGTATCTGATTCTGCTATGGAAGCGCAAGGGGCGCGGCTACGCGCCGCTATACAACACCGGAACTCTAAGACTCTTGGGCGGCGCGATTGAGACCGCGACCGTCTTGCGCGGTAATCCGGAACCGCACGGCAAACAACCTCGAAATTCCTGGCAAGCCTGCGCGTTGTAGCGCGGGCCTCTGCTGAAAGTGTGGCTAAATTGGCTAAAGATATTAACGGCAACGATAGTTACGATTCATCAAGTATCAAAGTCCTTGAAGGACTGGAGGCGGTGCGTTTACGCCCTGCCATGTACATCGGCTCCACGGGCGAGATGGGATTGCATCATCTGGTCTATGAGGTCGTCGATAATTCTGTCGATGAAGCGCTCGCAGGCTACTGTAATGAGGTCGGCGTCACCATTCATATCGATAACTCGATCACGGTGGTCGATAATGGCCGAGGCATTCCGGTAGATATGCACGCTGAAGAAGGCGTGTCGGCCGCGCAGGTTGTGTTGACCAAGCTCCACGCCGGCGGCAAGTTTGATTCGAACACCTACAAGGTATCGGGCGGTCTGCACGGCGTTGGTGTCAGTTGCGTCAACGCGTTATCGGAAACCTTCCACCTGGAAGTCTGGCGCGACAAGGCAACCTGGGAACAGGATTACGAGAAGGGCACACCGAAAGCGCCGCTCGCGAAGACCGGCAAATCCAATAAAACCGGCACTAAGATCACGTTCAAACCCGACACGACGATCATGGATGCGAGCGAATTCAATTTCGACACGCTGGCCACGCGTCTACGGCAGCTGGCGTTTCTGAATCGCGGCCTGAAGATCATCTTGAGCGACGAGCGCGGCGAGAATGTCCGCACCGAAGAGTTCTTCTATAGCGGCGGTATTTCAGAGTTCATCAAGCACATGAATCGCGGCAAAGCCACCCTGCACGACAAGCCGATCCACTTCGAAGGCGACCGCGATATGGCCAATGGCGGCAAGCTTTACATAGAAGTCGCCTTGCAATACAACGATTCTTATTCGGAAAGTATTTTCAGCTTCGCCAACAACATCAACACGGTGGATGGCGGCACGCACTTGAGCGGTTTCCGCAGCGCACTTACCCGTACGATCAATGCCGCTGCCGCGACCGGTGGGCTCATTAAAGACACCAAAGACAATCTCACGGGCGATGACGTGCGCGAAGGCCTCACGGCCGTTATAAGCGTGAAACTGCCCCAACCTCAATTCGAGGGTCAGACCAAGGGCAAGCTTAATTCCGATATCACCGGCCAGGTCACGCAATTAGTTAACGAGAAGCTGGGCGAGTTCTTCGATAAGAACCCGTCGGTCGCCAAGAAAATCATCAGCAAGGCGATTGACGCCGCGCGGGCCCGTGAAGCGGCTCGGAAAGCTCGCGATTTGACGCGCCGCAAGGGCGCGCTCGATTCGGGCGGCTTACCGGGCAAGCTGGCCGATTGCCAGGAGCGCGATCCAGACCGCTGTGAGATCTTCCTGGTTGAGGGTGAGTCGGCAGGTGGCACGGCCAAATCGGGCCGAGATCGCCGGTATCAGGCCATTCTGCCGCTCAAAGGTAAGATCCTGAACGTCGAAAAAGCGCGCTATGACAAGATGTTAGGCCACGAAGAAATCCGCGCCATGATTACCGCCATTGGCACCGGCATCGGCAAGGGCGAAGACTTCGATATTGCCAAACTGCGCTACGGCAAAATCATTATCATGACGGACGCCGACGTGGACGGCTCGCACATCCGTACCCTGCTTCTCACCTTTTTCTTCCGCCATATGCAAGAGCTGATCACGCGCGGCAAGATCTTCGTGGCGCAGCCGCCGCTCTACCGCATCAAGAAGGGGAAGAGCGAGAAGTACATCAAGGACGATAAGGAATTCACTCGCGAAATTCTGCGCCGCGCCACGGAAAATCTGGCAGTGCAGTTGGCTCCTGAAGGCAAAGCGGTGCCGACGCAACTCGAAGGCGGCGAATTGCGCACCTTCCTGATGCAACTGGATGAACTGGAATTGATTTCCCGACGGCTGGTGCGGCGTGTGAGGGTTCCCTTAGTTGCCGAGATTCTAAGCGACGTGTCACTAGCCATCGATCAGAAAACGGATTGGCAAGACGAAAAGAACGTGAAGGCGGTGGCCGAGAAGTTCAAGCAAGCCAAACTGGAAACCGTGATCGAAAAGGAAGAAGAGCACTCGGCCTGGATGATCGGCTATCGCGACCCTACCAATGCGATGCGCATGATCAACACTGAGTTCATCGCGCTGCCCGAGTTCCGCAGAACGCGCGCGCAGGCGAAACTCGTATCTAAGTTCAACAAGCCTCCCTTCACGATTATCAAAGACGGTCAGAAACAGACGGTGGATAATTGGCGCGATTTGCTCAACACCATCAAGACCGAAGGCACCCGCGAAGTCAACGTGCAGCGCTATAAAGGGCTGGGCGAGATGAACGCGGAACAGCTTTGGTCAACCACCATGAACGTGGAGACGCGCACACTTCTCAGAGTTGATCTGAACGACTTTGCCGAAGCTGAGCCGATCTTCTCTACGCTGATGGGCGAAGATGTGGAAAGCCGCCGCAAGTTCATCGAGGACAATGCCCTCGATGTGCGCAACCTCGACGTTTAAAAACCTAGACGTAAAACCTGGACGGTTAAAGTACTTCAATCCACTCGCGGTCGATCTCTACAGCGATCGACCGCTGTAGCATGGTGACCGAAATAACTAATCGGAAATCCGATTTCTTCTTGGTGAGAATTCCTTCCACACCCACCAGCGATCCGCGCTTCACTCTCACCTTTTGACCTTCGCGGAGAAACGGGCACGGCTCAGTGGCCAAACCGGAACGCAGAATGGCTTCGATGGCATCGATTTCCTGGTCGTCGATGGACGCGGGCTCGGTACCGCAGCCGACGATGGAGATCACGCCCGTCGTCGTGAGGACGGGTAAACGATTCAATGGGTCGAAGCGACAAAAGACATAGCCCTGAAACAAGGGCGTGTCTGCAACCACCACACGGTCGGACCACCGGCGGCGATTTTTGTAGGTTGGTAAAAGACCCGCGCGTACTGCTCACGGCCCAGGTGAAGAATTCGTCCACGAGCGGGCGCGACACGAGCTGCCGTCGCGCATGACGTTGCGACGGGGGCAGGTGCGCCCACGCCTCTTCGAGGTCAAAGAGCTTGCGGATGCGCCAGAGCGCTTCGCACGAGGCAGCGTCCTTGGTGACGACGGCGGCCTCCCACAGTTTGCGCCGGCAGTGGCACTTATCCAGAGCTCCGGATAAGTGCCATTATCTGGAGCTGCACGTTATCCGGTGCGATGTGTCGGATACGCTATGGCGTCGGTTGTTTGTCCCTCCGGGCCGCCGTCATGGTCCGGATAATGGCGGTAGATCGATCGCGATGTCCGTGCGTCTGACTGGGCGATGGTTGCGACGATTGACTGGGGGCGGGTCACCAAGCTCTGGGCGGCAAGTGGCCGGACACCGCTCACGATCGGTACGTACCTCTACTGGGCGCGTCGCTTCGAGGCACACTCCCGGGCGAGCGGTCGCGATCCGATCGCACGCCTCACGGTCGAGGACGTACGCCGCTTCGCGAAGACTATCGGACTGCGCCGGAGTGCCGGAAGCGGACGTGAGCCGGTTGTCGAGGGCGCTGCGCGGGCGCTCTCCTACGCCCTCGCAGCGCTGGGACACTCCGTCCCGACATGGTCTTCTGCGCGGCCCGCCCCTCGGCTGATCCCGTCAGTGGAGCGATACATCCAGCATAGGCTGCGACATCGCGGCATCTCGAAGAGGACGAGCCGCATCGACGCCTTGTGTGTGACGACCTTCATGAGGTTCCTCACAACACGCAGGCGCAACCTGAGAACGATCCGCATCGTCGACATCGACGCATTCGTGCTTTCACGCAGCAAGGTGTTCGCCGCGAATACCCTCGCCGGGATGTGCAGCACCCTTCGCGCGTTCCTTCGCTACCTTCACCTGATCGGCGTGACGGAGACCGACTTTGCGACGCACGTCGCAGCACCGCGCGTTCGTGCCGCAGATCGCCCGCCTCGCGCGTTGCCGTGGAACGACGTGCGTCGCATACTGCGCGCGATCGACACGACGACCGTGCTGGGCCCCCGCGACAGTGCGCTCTTCCTGATGATGGCGATGTACGGCATGGGCGCTGCTGAGGTGATCGGTCTCCGGTTGGATGATTTGGACTGGCGATCGCGGCGCATCCGGCTTCGCCGTCCGAAGACCGGCATTGTTACCGAGTTGCCACTGCTCGACCCGGTGGCCAGGGCGCTCGCGACCTACCTGCGCCGGAGCCGACCCGCGCACGCGTCGACTCGGGCGGTCTTTGTCAGCGACCACCTGCCACACGGGCCCCTCTCGGGCGCGGCGGTCATCCAGCACCGACTCGCACTCTATGCCCATCGCGCCGGGATTCGCGCTGGCCCTCTCGGCACGCATCTCTTCCGTCATTCGCATGCGACACGTCAGATTGAGCTGGGCCAAAGCGCCAAGGTCGTGGGCGATATCCTCGGGCATCGCCGTCCCGAGTCGACGTCGGTGTACACGCGCAGCGCCGTGCTGCGGCTCCGCGCGGTGGCCCTTCCGGTGCCTCGATGATCCGCCTCACGAGCCCGTTCGCTGACGACATCGTCGCGTTCCTGGAGTTCAAGCGCGCCCTGGGACACCCGTACGACCGTGGCGAGTGCACGCTGCGAGCCTTCGACCGCTTCGTCACAACGAGGTGTCGCAGCAAGACTACGTTTCGTCTGCCGGAGATCCTCCGAGCGTGGCTGACTCGTAAGGCAGATCGCCAGCCCATCACGCTCGCAGCGGAGCATGTCGTCATCCGTCAATTCTGCCTCTATCGACGACGGCGCGATGCTGGTGCGTTCGTGCCACCGCGAGCGTGGGCGCCCGCATCGACCAAGAGCCAGTTCCTTCCGCGGATACTCTCGAAGGATGACATCCGGCGCGTTCTTGATTGTGCCGCCTCCCTGGGACGTCCGGTCTTCCGCGCCACGCTCTATCGGGCCCTGATCCTCGTCCTCTATTGCACCGGGCTTCGGTTCGGCGAGGCCCTCCGCTTGCGCGTCCGCGATGTGGACATCGACGGGCAGGTCCTGTTCGTCGTCAAGAGCAAGGGGCGCGCACGGTGGGTGCCCTTCCATAGGTCTCTGGGGCCGCAGCTCCGTCGCTATCTTCGCGTGCGTTATGCATACGCGCGGGGGCAGCCCGACGATCCCTTCTTCGTGGGACAAGACCACGCTCGCCTCCCCACGAGGACCGCTTCGGCGGCGGTACGTAAGCTGCTGCGCAAGGCTGGGCTCAAGCCCTCGAAGGGGCGCACCGGTGCGCGGCCCTACGATCTACGGCACGCTTTCGCCGTCCACCGCCTCGAGCGCTGGTACCGCGCCGGGGTCGATCTGCACTCGCGCCTGACGTGGCTCTCCGCGTACATGGGTCACGACAGCATCCTCGGGACGGAAAAGTATCTGCATGCCACGCCATGGTTGTTGGACGTGGCCGCGCGTCGTCTTCGGCGGCGGCTGGCGCGAAGGAAGAGACCCTCGTGAGCAAGCCCGAGCGAAACGGTCTCTTTCGACTGGTGGAGTCGTACTTCGGCGGCCATCTGCAACGAGCACGCGGGGCCAGCCCTCACACGCTGCGCGCCTACGGTCACGCGCTGCGCCTCTTCTTCCTCTTTCTGGCGAAGCGGGTTCGGCGCCCGGTCGCCCTGTTGCGGCTCGAGGATGTTCGCGTGGACGCGGTCCTCGCGTTCCTCGATCACCTCGAGTCGTCGCGTGGCAACACCGCCTCGACGCGGAACTGCCGGCTCGCCGCCATCCACGGCTTCGTCGAGCACCTACTGCACAGCGACGTCACCCGCGCTGGCCAGTACCAGCGCATCCTCGCGGTTCGGCCGAAGCGCGCGCGCAGCCGCGTCATCGAGTACCTGGAAGCCGAGCACGTTCGCGCGATCATCGCACAGCCGGACCGTCGCACATCCGCGGGCGCTCGTGACTATGCCCTGCTCCTCTTCCTCTTCAACACCGGGACGCGCGTCGCCGAGCTACTCGCTCTCTCCACCGACGACCTTCTCACCGGAACGCCCCGACAGATCCGCGTGTGCGGCAAGGGCAAGAAGGAACGCATCTGCCCTCTGTGGTCCGAAACTGCAGCGGCCCTGCACGTCGTTCTGCGCGACGTGGGCGCTCGCCAGGGACCGCTGTTCCGCAACGCCCGCGGCGGTGCGCTCTCGCGCGATGGCGTCGCCTACATTCTCCAACGGCACACCAAGGCTGCCGGCGCGAAAGTCCCCGAGCTCCGGCGGCGTCGGATCACCCCCCACGTCCTTCGCCACAGCTGCGCCGTCGCGCTGCTTCAGGCCGGGGTCGACCCAACCGTGATCAGGGACTACCTCGGGCACGCTAGCGTCGCGACGACCAACCGCTACATCACGTCGAACCTCTCGATGAAGCGGGACGCCCTTGCCGCGTTCTGGCGACGCGCCGGCCTCGCACCTCGACGAGGCGCGCGCACCGCGTGGCGCCCGAAGCATGGTCTGCTCGACTTCCTCTCGTCGCTGTAGCCTCGCCGTTATCCGGAGCGCAGAGCGGGTCACCGGCCTCGAACGCCGGCCGATCACCGCGTGGGCCAGTCGGATGTCCGGATAACGTGCAGCTCCAGATAATGGCTCCAGCAGCCAACCTCCAACGGAGCCGTGTCTTCGGGACCGGCACGGGCCTCGCCGCGGAAGATCGCGTCATATATGGCGTGGGCGTCGGCCTGGATGTAGCCGGAGAACCCGCGGAACATCTCGCACACCGCGGCACTGGTGTGCTTGGGCTGGTACTCGAAGAAGACGAAGTCCTTGTCGGCGAGCACGACGAAAAAGTGCCCCTTGCGGCAGGCCTGGCGCCGACCGTCCGCGCGCGGCTCGGGCTGGATGCACACACCGGTCGCGTCGGTCGACAGGCAGAACGCGTTCAGGGCTTCCTTGCGGCAGGCCTCGACGATACATCCCAGTGTCGCACCTGCATCCTCGGCGTAGCGGCACATGGTAGCGTCGTCGAGCTTGGTGCCCCGCATGGCGAGCATCAGCGCCTGGCGGTGGAAGGGCAGGCCCCAGCGGAACTTCTGGACCACCACGTGTGCGATCATCGAGGGAGCCAACATCCCTCGCTCGAACAGCTCCTTGGGCTTCTTCACCGTGACCAGCTCGAAGACCGGCTCGTCGTCGTCCGCACAGGTGTCGGTGGCAGGCGTCTCGACCTTGTAGGTCGCTCGGGCCACCACGATGCGCACGGGACCACCGCGACGATGCGCCAACCGATAGCTCACCTCGAAACCGGTACGCTCGGCCTTGCCTTCAAGCGAGGGGTCCAGCAGCTCCACGCGCTCCTCGGGAATGTCTTCGTCCGCCAGGTTACGGCGTCCGGTCGGCTTGGGGCGCGGGTTGGACGGCGACGATGCCGGTGGTGGCGGTGGTGCCGAGGGCGGCGCGGCTTGCTCGGTGAGTTGCTTGCCGACGAGCGCGAGTTTCTGCTGGGTCTGCGCGAACTCGATCTCGAGCTGTGTCACGTCGATGCGCTCGGCTTTCGCCGCATAGATTCGTCGCCGAAGCAGCTCTAGTTGCTCCTTGAGCTGCTCATACGCACGTCGCAGCTTATCGCGCTCCGCCGTTACCTCGGCGAGCGCGGTCTGCGTGCTGACAAGCCGGGTCTGCGTACTGGCGAGCGTGGCTTCCAGATGTGCAACGCGGCCGAGCAGCAGCCTCTCGCGCTCCTGCGGGTCACATGTCACGCTCACAAGCACGACACGTGTTGTAATCACGTGCGTGATGCATGTCGACCCCCATTCTGCACTGTGCAGTCACTTTGATCGCACCTTGTGCGACAACCTTCAGTGCAGTATCGGCTGCTCGACGCTTGTGCGCGCTCTTGCCTCCACCTGCACGCCATCGAGCAGTGCCTCCAGCGTTGCATCGTCGACCTCGACATGCCGTGCACCGTCGGCCAGCGCCTCCGGAAGCTTGAAGACCCCGCGGTCGAGCCGCTTGTAGAAGATGCACATCCCGCTGCCGTCGAAGAACAGAACCTTCAGCGCATCGCGCCTGCGCCCGTAGAACACGAACAGAGCGCCGCCGCGCGCGTCGTAGCCGATCTGTTCCTTGGCGATCCCCGAGAGCCGGTCGAACGAACAGCGCAGGTCCACCGGATCGAGCGCCACGAACACCTGCACGCCCTGCGGGATCACGACGCACCCCCGAGTGCCTCAACGACTTGGCGCAGCAGCGTGCCGTCGAAACCAGCCCGAACCTCGATACCCGCTGCGCCCACACGCACCGTCAGCGACTCGGCCCTCGGTCCCACGACCCGGACCACCCGCGCCATCCGAATGTGCGGCGCCGTCGTTTCCCTCATATCGACCTCTCCCCTGGACACCCCATGACCCAGTCGACTTGACCACCACAGCAGCGTCGACGCCGCGAACCCTCGCCCCCGCGAGTAGTCGGGCGCGGAGCACCCGCTTGCCTTCCACTCAGCTACACGATCTGCCCACTTCGATTCCGTTGCCGTCATGCACCACAGCCTGCGACTTCCCGCCCTCGCACGGAAGAACGGGGCTCATGCAGGGGGTACGCGGACGAAGAGCCTCGGGACCGCGTCGAGAGCGCGTGCGTGGCGGACGGAGCTAGCGGTGCAGGCGCCGATTGGTCGGGAGCCGCCACGGACGGTCGTCGCGGACGGCCAATCTGGTCACAATCTGGTCGTCATCTGTGACCCGTCGCTCGGTGCGTCACGGAACAGAGCTGCCGCGCCAGCACCCGTGTCGCCGTTCTTCAGCGGCGCCTTCTCCGTAATCCACACACACCTCGTCACTCCTGTGACCCACCCCACGGCGGTTCTGGCGCAGAGGAGCGGCGGGATCAGTGACCCGCCGGGCAGTGACGTGAGAGGTAGCGGGGGCGACGAGGCGCAGCCGGCAGACGTCTCGGCGGCGGCGGGCGGTAGGAGCGTCCGGGTCGGGGCGCGGTGGGCGCAGTTCAGCCAGAAGGGCACGTCGTCGCCAGGGTCGTCGGTCGGGGTGGACGAGGCGGCGAGTCGGACGGCCTGCCGGTAGCGTCGCAGCAGGTCCAGCAGGGTTGAGGCACGGCGGCAGATGATGTTCGCCAGGCAGAGGAGCGGGCCCCTCTTCGCTGGGTCTGTGGAAGTCGTCGATGAGGGTCGGGTGCTCGGCGAGCAATGCGTTACCGACGACGTCCAGGGCATGCTCGAGCAGGATGATGGCTGCAAGCTCTGGGGCGGCCTCGATGTCCGGGACCGTCGGAGAGGGCGGCGGTACGAGGGTCGTGGCGCGGCGCCGAGTCCTCAAGGTGGCCTCCTGCGTCAACGTCCATGTGGCGATGTCCGCTGCACCGTCAGTCGTGAAGGTCTCGGGTCGTCGCCCGGCACGCACGGTGGCGACGTGCTGTCGGTAGCTTGGGCCGTCGATGTCGATGCGGATGGCATGCATGGCGAGGCGGTCGAGGACGGCGGCGGCGACGGTGGCGTCGCCGAGGTACCTGCCCCGCTCGCGGAGGTCGATGTTGGAGGTGACGGCGGTGGAGGGCCTTCCGTGGCTTCGGTCGACGAGGTTGAAGAGGGTGCGGGGCGCGGTCGGCTCATCATCCCGCTTGCGGACCTGGCCCGAGGCCCACATAGTCGTGGATCAGCAGGTCGGGGCTGGCCCAGGCCTTGAGTCGCATGGGGTAGGTGTTGTCGGCGAGTCCGGCGTGCAGGTCGGCGAGCAAGTCGACGCAGCGAGCGAAGCGAAGGGAGACGCCCTGGACGCAGGCGCGAAGACCGAGGGCCTTGAGGACGTGGCTCTTGCCGGTGCCGCTCTTGCCGGTGATGACGAGGTCGTCGTGACGGCGGACGAAGTCGAGACGTGCCAGCTCGAGGACGAGGGCCTTGTCGAGGGAGGGCTGGAAGTTGAAGTCGAAGGCCTCGAGCATCTTGTGCTCGACGAGGCCGCTATTGCGAATGCGCCGCGCGATGCGCGTCTGGGACGCGAGCGGCTACGTAAACGATCTGCATGACAAGGCCGACTGCGGGTGCGACCGGGCCTTGTAGTGAGATCGTTTACGTAGCCGCTCGCGTCCCAGACGCGCATGGCGCGGCGCGATGGTAGCGGCCTCGTTGAGTCAGCCTTCGACTACGAGGGGCAGCCCTCCCTGAACAAGGCCCTCGTCCTCGAGCTGGCACCATCTCGACTTCGTCCGCCGTCACGACGACCTCGTCATGACCACCAAGGGCAGGCACCGCGAGGCGTCCTGCGAGGCCCTCGGTCTTCGCGCCTGCGTCCAGGGCGTCTCCCTCCGCTTCGCTCGCTGCGTCAACTTGCTCGCCGACCTGCAAGCCGAACTCGCCGACAACACCTACCCCATGCGACTCAAGGCCTGGGCTCACCCCGACCTGCTGATCGTCGACAACATGGGCCTCGGCCAGGTCCGCCAGCGCGACGATGAGCCAAGCAGCGGCGCACCACCTCTTGCCGACCTCGTCGACCGAAGGCACGGAAGGCTCTCCACCGCCGTGGCCTGCACCGCGTCGACCTGCGCGAGTGGGGCACCCTCTCTCGGCGACGCCACCGTCGCCGCTGCCATCCTCGACCGCCTCGCCATGCATGCCATCCGCCGTCCACCTGGACCGCACCAAGCTACCGACAGCACGTCGCCACCGTGCGTGCCGGGCGACGAACCCGAGACCCGCACCACTGACGGGCGCACGGACACCCGCCACCTTGACTCGTTGACACAGAAGGCCGCCTTGAGTGCTCGGCGCCGCGCCACGACCCTCGTACCGCCGCCCTCTCCGACGGTCCCGGACGTCGAGGCCGCCCCAGAGCTTGCAGCCATCATCCTGCTCGAGCATGCCCTGGACGTCGTCGGTAACGCATTGCTCATTTCGACGCTTTTAACTACTTCCACACAGCCCAGCGAAGAGGGGGCCCTCCTCTCTTTGGCGATTTTATCTGCCGCCGTGCCTCAACCCTGCTGGACCTGTGCCGACGCTACCGGCAGGCCGCCCGACTCGGCCTGCCTCGATGGCCCCGACCGACGACCCTGGCGACGACAGTGCCCTTCTGACTGAACCGCGCCCACCGCGCCCGACCCCGGACGCTGGGCGCTCCCCCCGCCCGCCGCCGCCGAGATGTCTGCCGGCTGCGCCTGCGTCGCCCCCGCTTCCTCTCACGTCACTCCCCGGCGGGTGCCCGCGATACCCGCCGCTCCTTTGCGCCAGAACCGCCGTGGGATGGGTCACCCCAGGTGACGAGGTGTGTGGATCACGGAGAAGGCGCCGCTGAAGAACGGCGACACGGGTGCTGGCGCGGCAGCTCTGCTCCGTGACGCGCCCGAGCGACAGATCATGACAACCAGATCGTGACCAGATTCACCGCCGCAACAACCGTCCGTGGCGGCTCCCGACCAATCGGCGCTAGCTCCGTCCGCCACGCACGCGCTCTGAGGCTCTTCGTTCCGCGTCCCCTGCATGAGCCCCCGTTCTTCCGTGCGAGGGCGGGAAGTCGCAGGCTGTGAGTGCATGACGGCAACGGAATCGAAGTGGGCGGAATCGTAGCTCAGTGGAAATTGTTTTGCGCGCCCGACTCTCGCGGGGGCGGGTTCGCGGCGTCGACGCTGCTGTGGTGGTCGAGCGACTGGGTCATGGGAAGAGAGGGAGAGGTCGATGAGGGAAACGACGGCGCCGCACATTCGGATGGCGCGGTGGTCCGGGTGCGTGGCCGAGTCCGCTGACGGTGCCGTCAGGTTCCGGGCTGGTTTCGAAGACGGCACGCTGCTGCGCCAAGTTGAGGCACTCGGGGGTGCGTCGTAATCCCGCAGGGCGTGGAGCGTGTTCGTGGCGCTCATCCGGTGGACCTGCGCTGTTTCGTCCGACCCGGCTCTCGGGGATCGCCAAGGAACAAATCGGCTACGACGCGCGCGGCGGCGCTCTTGTTCCGTGTTCCCTGGGCGCGGCCGGAAATTCGCTGAAGGTTCTTGTTCTTGACGGGCAAGGGGTGTGCGCGTGCTCGCCGAGGAGCTTCGACCGCGGGGGTCTTCAAGCTTCCGGAGGCGCTGGCCATCTGGT
>CAWJBS010000125.1:0-16970 GCA_963840845.1 Bryobacterales bacterium | reverse complement strand
AATATGGCGACAGGCCCTTATTCTCCAGGGCTGTGGCCGCAACTTTTTCAAAATTGGAACGGGTGCGAAGAGCAAACCACGGGAGTGCGGCTTCGCTTTCTGTAACTCTTGGTGTCGTCCGCAAGGGCTGCTGCGGAGTTATGCTCTCTGTAAAAATGGAGCTTGTATTGATTTGCATAGAGTCGTTTCCCTCCCGATAAAACACTCGGCACCAGTTGAAAAACACTAGTCGCCTTATTTTCACTCCGAACGAGGGGGTACTTACTGTAATACTACGTTTACGGCCTTGATTACAAGCGAAAGTCTTAGAAAGAGGTACCGTATAAAAAGAATCAATCGAGCGAGCCGTTGAATTGGAAATGAGGCACTAAATCTGCGCTAAATCCTGAAAGATCAGGCACTTAAGGTAGTGTGTTTCCGGTACGGTGAGGAGGATTGGGTGGTCGTGTGCCTGGGTCCGTCGCTCTAGAACTCGTAGGCGTTTTCCACAGTCGAGAGCCGCCTGCGCGACTGTCTCAAACAGATGCGCTTCGCTCATGTGATGCGAACAGGAACAGCTCACCAAGATGCCTCCGGGATTGAGAAGGCGCAACGCCCGCAGGTTGATTTCTTTGTAGCCGCGTGCGGCCTGTTCCACCGATTCGCGAGTTTTGGTGAAGGCCGGCGGATCCACAACCACTAGGTCGAAGGTGCGCCGCGCCGAAACCAGACCGGGCAAATACTGCAGCGCATTGGCCTCGTGGAACTCAACGTTGCCGATCTGGTTGTCCGTGGCGTTGTGACGAGCGATCTCCACGGCGGCGGCTGAGCTATCGACAGCCTCTACCGACGAACAGCGGGCAGCCAGGTGCAAAGCAAAACCGCCAGAGCCCGTGAAGCAGTCCAGGGCGCGGCCGCCGTGCGAAAGCTCACTCACGGCCAAGTAGTTTTCGCGTTGATCAAGAAAAATGCCCGTCTTCTGGCCGCCCATCAGATCGGCCGCGAAACGCAGGCCATTCATTTCGATAGCGATGTGCGGCGGGATCTCTCCTGCTAGAACTTTCGTTTCAAGCGGAAGATTCTCTTTGCTGCGAACGGAAACATCATTGCGCGCCACTATGCCGCGCGGCGAAAGCAGACGGGTCAAGGCGTTCACAACTTCGCTGGTTTGACGGTCCATGCCTTGATCAAGCAGTTGTATGGCCAGGTAATCGCCGTAACGGTCAACAATCAAGCCCGGCAGCAAATCGCCTTCGGCGTGAATCAAGCGGTAAGCGTTGGTGTTTTTGACAACTTGTTGGCGAAAGCGCAGTGCGGCTTGGCAGCGCTTAAAGAAGAAATCCTCATCAACCGGTTCGACATGCTGGCTGAGTAGACGCAAGACGATTTGCGAGGTGGAACTGTAATGAGCAGTGCCAAGAGACTTGCCGTTGGGGTCAACCACTTTGACAACTTCGCCGGCTTGCGCTTCACCACGGTCGATGATATCTGAAGCGAAAATCCACAAATGGCCGGCGCGCACACGTTCAGTGGCTTTGCGGTTTACCCGAACCGCGTTCAACAAGGACATGACTTAACAGTACGACGTGTAGAGAACGACTTCATAGAACGACACGCGCATCGCCATCGCGTTTAGTGACGTGTTGCTGATCTAAATATTCGAGGAGCGGAATGGCGTATTTGCGCGAGATGTTCGTCCAAGATTTGAAATCGGCCACGGTGAAGCGCCGGCCTTTGTGCGCGGTAAGGGATTGGCGGATGTGTGTGATCACGTCGGCGTGGAAGATGAGATCGGGCGCGATTCGGATGAGTTTGCCGCTCTTGATGAGTGCTTCCAGCAGGGGACGAGCATTTTTATCGGCGAAGCACTTCGGCTGACGCAGGCGGGGTAAAACCGGCTTGGCGAAAAGCAAGCTCGATTCGTTCCTTTGCCACAGCATCACGGTTCGAAACTTTAGGCAGAAAGCCGGGAAGGGATACCAGGTCGGCGCGCACGTTAACTGCGGAAAATACCGGCCAGATCAGTGCAGGATCGATACCGAGCCGCGCCTGCGCTAAAGGCGCACCTTCCGCCGCAGGATTCTTAGCGTGGAAATCCTTGAGCCATTCGATCAGACGCCGCTGCCGCTCTTCTATCCAACGTTTCGATAGCACATGCTGGTCGCTCGCCAAGACTACGTTAGGAGTTTGTGTGATCTGGCCGGCTAATCGCTCGAGCTGATGAAACGTAAGGCCGCTGGCACTCTCGTCCACGAGCAAATCAACTCGTTCCGCTAGCGAGGCATGTTGGAGTTTACGCAGCCTGTCGCGAGTCTTCATCCGATTCAAGCGCTTTAACGGAAACGGATCAATCACGGTTCCGCCCGCGACTGTGGCGCTCGGAGAGGGCCGGCGCAGAATAAAACGGTCTCCGGGTAAAGCAAGAACGGGCTCTGCCAAATGCAAACGGCTGAAATGTTCGCCGAGAGGCTTCAGCGTAGCCGGAACTTCCGCTGTCGCAATATCGAGCAAGAACTCGCGCGCCGTGAGGGGTGTGAGCCAATCGATCGACACATCCATTTCCAGGGTTGTCTCCAGGGCATTCACGGAGGTCAGGGTGAAGCCGCGGCTGATTTGCGTATGATCAACCCCAGAAAGATTGACTGCGGTTCGATCTCCTGCAACAGCGAACTTAACCGACTCACCGTGGCGTTGTAACCCACGAATGCGCGCCTCTAGATTCAGAGGATGTATGCGAACTATGTCGCCCACAGCGAGTTGACCGCTCCAAAGAGTGCCTGTGACAACGGTGCCAAACCCTTTGAGGGCGAAACTGCGGTCAACGGGCAAACGCGGCAGACCTGTGGCAGCGCGGAGTTTGGCGGTGGCCGCGATTTTGGCTAACTGCGTCTTCAATTCTTCCAGGCCGGCGCCCGTTACGGAACTTACGGGGATCAGAGGCGCATTTTCCAGAAATGAGCCTTGCGTCAAAAGCCGCGCATCCTGTTGCGTGCGCGCAAGCTGTTCCGGTGTGGCTAAATCGGCCTTAGTGAGTACAATCAATCCGCGCTCAATGTGCAGGAGACGGCAGATATCAAAATGCTCGCGCGTCTGAGGTTTGACTGATTCATCCGCCGCAATGACTAGCAGCACAGCCTCAATGCCCGCAGCGCCGGCAAGCATATTACGGATGAAGCGCTCATGGCCGGGGACATCCACAAAACTCAATTGCTCGCCACCGGGCAGTGTGAGATGAGCGAAACCAAGATCGATCGAAATGCCGCGGCGCTTCTCTTCCGCCAGGCGGTCTGTATCCATACCAGTCAGCGCTCCAACAAGCGAAGTTTTACCGTGATCGATGTGGCCGGCTGTACCGATAACAAGTCGCGCGGACATGAGATTGTCTAATAGTACTGACATGAGTATCGACCGTTTTGACGAAGTACGCCGTAGACACGCCCGCGCGGACGCAGGGGGTGGCGCAGAACGGAAAGAGCGCCAGCATGCTGAAGGTAAGCTGTCGGCACGCGAACGCGTTGCCCAGTTACTGGACGAGGGAACGTTTGAGGAGTTAGACAAACTTGTCCGCCATCGCAGCCAGAACTTCGGCATGCAGAACACGGTGATTGACGGCGACGGCTTCGTCACAGGCCACGGGTTGATCCATGGACGTCCGGTCTTCGTCTTCGCGCAGGATTTTACGGTCTTTGGCGGGTCTCTTTCGGAAGCGAATGCTCAGAAGATTTGCAAGGTGATGGATCTCGCGCTAAAAACAGGCGCGCCCATTATTGGTTTAAACGATTCAGGCGGAGCGCGCATTCAGGAGGGCGTGGCTTCGCTGGCTGGCTATGCAGACATCTTCTTGCGAAACACGCTGGCCAGCGGCGTTGTGCCGCAAATCTCGGCCATTATGGGGCCTTGCGCGGGCGGTGCGGTGTATTCACCGGCGCTGACGGATTTCGTATTTATGGTGGAGGGCACCAGCCACATGTTTGTGACTGGACCCGAAGTGATTAAAACGGTTACGCACGAAGACGTCACCAAAGAGGATTTGGGTGGTGCGCACACCCATAACTCGATTAGCGGCGTGGCGCATTTTCAATCGACCAATGACGAAGATTGCCTGCGACACATCCGCGAGTTGCTGACGTTTTTGCCGCAGAACAATTTGGACGGCGTGCCGCGCAGGCCAACGAAGGATAGTGACGACCGCGCCGATAAGGAACTGGACACGCTGATTCCCATGGAATCGAACAAGCCGTACGACATCAAGGATGTGATCCGGCGGGTGGTGGATGAAAGTTACTTCTTTGAATTGGCCGAGCATTTTGCGCAGAACATCGTTATCGGTTTTGCGCGGATGTCGGGTGAGACCATCGGCATCGTGGCCAATCAGCCCGCGCATTTGGCGGGTTGTCTGGACATTAATTCATCCACCAAAGGGGCGCGCTTTGTACGTTTTTGCGATGCTTTCCAAATCCCGATTCTGACGTTCGAAGATGTACCGGGCTTTCTGCCCGGCGCGACGCAGGAGTTTGGCGGCATTATCCGGCATGGCGCAAAACTGCTCTATGCGTACGCGGAAGCGACAGTGCCCAAGATCACCGTGATTACGCGCAAGGCATACGGCGGAGCCTATTGCGTGATGGGTTCGAAGCATCTGCGGACCGATGTGAATTTCGCGTATCCCACAGCAGAGATTGCCGTGATGGGCCCGGAGGGCGCGGTGAATATTCTTTATAAGCGCGAGCTGCAATCGGCGAGCAATGCGGAAGAAGTGCGCAAGGCGAAGATTGATGAGTACCGGGACCAATTCGCGAATCCGTTTGTAGCGGCGGAGCGTGGTTACGTGGACGATGTGATTGAGCCGCATGAGACACGGGGCAAGGTGATTCGCGCGCTCAGGCTGTTGGCGAATAAAACCGACACTATGCCGCGCAAGAAGCACGGCAATATTCCGCTCTAGCTCGCTACTAAAAGGCGCATAGCCGCTAAAGCCATCGTCTTGGCAGCATCGACCAGATGCTGGATCTCGCAGTATTCGTCGGGCTGATGAGCCATGTGCAAGAGACCAGGGCCATAGGCGACGCATTGATCCACATGGCCTAAGCGCATCACGTGCTTTTGATCGTAGGTACCGGGGCTGGCAATGAGCGGCGGCTCGGTTTGACGAACGTCGCGAATGGAACTAGTAAGAGCTTTCACTAAAGAGCTGCCTGCGTCGGTAAGAACGGGTTCCACGGTTAGTAAGTCAGTCAGTTGATAGCGGAAGTCGGGATCGCTCTTGCGGAGCTTTTCAAGAATAGCCACAATCTCGTGACGAACTTGCGGGCTGGATTCTTCCATGATGAAGCGCCGGTCGAGAATGGCGTGACAGCTATCGGCCACACAGGGCGTTTGCAACTCACCGAGTGGCTGGCCGCCCGAGATGGCATTAATATTGATGCTAGGAGATCTGGCGGCCCCCGGCTCCACAGGCATAGCGGTATGACGCTGCGCGAGAAGGGGCTTTAGCTCAGATTCAACGACGGAGAGGAACCCAGCCATCTTAGAAATAGCATTCACTCCCAGAAATGGCATGCTGCCATGCGCGATATGCCCTTGCGTGGCGAGTTCGAACCAATAGACGCCGCGGTGGCCCAGACACACACGATCGACATTCAAGGGTTCGGTGATAATGACAAAGTCTGTTCGCTCGCGACTCACATAGCCATGGGAAGCGAGGTAGGCCATGCCTGCAAAGCCGCCGCTTTCTTCATCCACCGTGGCGCTTTGTTCAACTGTGCCTGCTAGTTTTACGCCAGCGCGGCGGATGGCTTCTACCGCGAAGATGGATGCGGCGATGCCCGCCTTCTGGTCGGTCACACCGCGGCCATAGATCTTGTTGTCACGAATGATTCCAGCAAAAGGATCGACCGTCCAACCATCCCCGACAGGAACGACATCGAAATGTCCGTTGAAATGCAGAAGCGGGCGGCGCGGCGCATCGGGCAGCACACCCAGGACATTGCGGCGCGGATGAGTGTGAGTATTTTCAGGGCGGCCCTCGGCGTCTATATAAGTGACATCGTACGACAACTTGCGGAGCTTGGCCCCGATATACTCCGCGCAGGGAACGTAGTGATCGCCGGGAGGATTGACAGTAGGAATGGCAATCAACCCCTGTAAGAATGCGGTCATTTCGTCGCTGAGCGAATCAACGCGCGCGACCACTCTTTCTTCAAGCGGAGTCATGAGTTGTTGAAACAGAAGTGTATCAATGCGGAGCTGCCGTATAATCCAGAGGTGAAAATGACGGGAGCGGAGTGTCTGCTCTGGACACTGCTGAAGAACGGGGTGAATGTTTGTTTCATGAACCCCGGCACGTCGGAGATGCGGTTTGTGGCTGCGCTCGACCGAGTGAGTGGAATGCGCCCTGTTTTGGGCCTGTTTGAAGGCGTCTGCGCAGGTGCGGCGGATGGCTATGCGCGCATGATGCGGAAACCGGCGGCGACGCTGCTGCACCTCGGTCCGGGGCTTGGCAATGGACTGGCAAACTTTCACAATGCGCGTAAGGCGCGGTCGCCGATTGTCAACATTGTGGGCGACCATGCGACCGCGCATAAGCACTACGACGCGCCTTTGAGTGCGGATGTCGCCGCTTTTGCGCGAACAGTTTCGGAGTACGTTTGCGAAGTCAGTGGCGTTGAGGATGTTGGGTTACTCACGACCCAAGCAGTAGAAGCGGCGATGGGTCCGCCCGGACAAGTAGCGACACTCATTGTGCCAGCCGATTTTTCTTGGAACGAAACGGATCAAGTAGGCGATCTGGCGAACATAGAGCGGCGTAGGCGTGCGCCGGATGAGGATGTGCAAGCAGTAGCGCAACTGCTCAGGAGATTAGGACCGGCGGGCGGGTTGCTGATCGGCGGCGAAACCGTGGTGGATGCAGGCTTGGAAGCGGCTCAACGAATTGCTCAGGGAAGCGGAGCGCGGATATTTTACGACCGTAACGCGTCACGCAACGCCTTGGGCGGCGGCCGATTTGCGCCGCAACGTGTGGCGTATTTTCCAGAAAGGGCCGAAGCACAGTTCGCTGGTTTACGGCACATGGTGCTCACTGAAGCGAAGGAGCCAGTTTCGTTTTTTGCTTATCCGGGAAGAAAAAGTACGCTGTTGCCGGATGATTGCGAAGTCACAATTCTAGCGGATGTGTACGAGGATGGCCTCTACGCTTTGCAAGCACTGGCGGAGGAATTTCCCGCAACGGTTCGTAGTGGATCTCCTGCCGCACTAACCGGGATCATGGACGGCCCGCTGACTCTGGAATCTTTGGGTCCAGCCTTGGTGAGCTTGCTGCCGGAAGACGCGATCATTGCGGATGAGATGGTGTCGTCGTCGGAGGCCGTGATGCCTTTGCTGGCTGGCGCGAAGAGACATGACTTTCTTCCGGTCACAGGCGGATCAATCGGGCAAGGACTCCCGGTGGCTGTCGGCGCTGCAGTAGCGTGTCCAGATCGAAAAGTCGTAGCGTTGGAGGCGGATGGCAGCGGCATGTACACGCTGCAAGCGCTTTGGACCATGGCGCGCGAGAAGCTCAACATCACCGTGGTGATCTTCGCAAATCGGCGTTACCGAATTTTGGACGTGGAGATGAAGCGCACAGGCGCCGGAGCGCTGGGTCCGCTGGCGAACAAGATGCTCGATCTCGGACAACCCGATTTGGACTGGGTCAAACTGGCGAACGGCATGGGCGTGGAAGCCTCGCGCGCGACCACGACAAAAGAGTTTGCCGATCAGTTCCGCTCCGCTTTACAAGCTAATGGGCCGCGTCTGGTGGAGGCTGTCCTGTGACAATTTCAGAGTAGAGCTTATCACCGACAATTTTGTGAACGGCGGTGGACGGGTGACCCGCGTGATAGTAGAAATGATCGCTCGGCGAATGGCACTCCGTTGTGTCTTGCTGGAAGATCGCGCGGCCCGCGCACGCATCCGTCGTGTTGTAGATGCCGTACTTCTTTGGAGATTGCATCACTTCGTCGAAGAAGGCTCCCCAGTGGCTCAGCATGATCTCTGCTTTGGGCATGACAGGGGCAAGGTGGGCCGGAATGTCAGAGAGAGCTGGATTGAGGCGTTCGCCGACGGCGCTGAAATTCGGAATCGCCGTCGGGAGCAACGCGATAGCAAAATGGCGGGCGCCTAAAGAATAAAGCGTAAGCATTTCGTCTTCAAGATTGGCCGTCGTCGTTTCAGTGGGAAGCTTGCCATCGTTCAAACCGCCGGCGATGAAGAAAAGCGTGGTCTTCGGAGCGAATTTGATTTTGTGGTCGTGAACCAGCGCCGCAAAATCGGCGACTTGATTCCGCATACCGTAACCCAGTAACGAGTTACCAATCTTGCGGCCCGTGCCTTCGCCGGTTTGCGCGCCGCTGATGGCGAAATCAAGGCTGGCTTCGCTGACCTCGGCTGTGTTGGACGGCTGTAATTTGAGACCGAGATGTTGCGCGAGGTAGGCCACAGCGGTGGGACCGTCGCCATCAAGATACCCTTCACCAATATCGGAATAGCTATCGCCGAAAACGTAGAGCCGCGTATACGGCTGTTTTTGCGCGGCAGAGGCGGTAAGGCAAAGAAAGATCAGCGAGACGAGGAAGCGCATGGTTCTGCCTCCATGATAGAGTCTTGCCGCTCTGACTAGACGCGAGCGTTCAGCGGGAGCCAGCGTTCCAGAGCGTTTTCCAGCTCTTTGGGCGAAAGCGGCTTGGAGAGGAAGTCATCCATACCTGAAGCGTAACAACGCTCGCGTTCTTCTTGTAGGACGCCGGCAGTTAGAGCGATGATAGGCGTGCGACGCCCGCTTTGTTCAAGGTCTCGAATATGCTGCGTGGCCTCGAATCCGCTCATGACCGGCATCTGGCAATCCATCAGGACTAGGTCATACGATTTTCGTTGAACCGCGGTGCAAGCGTCCACGCCGTTTTCAACTACATCCACGCGGCAACCAAGCTTTTCTAAAAGCAGGCGGGCGACGAGTTGGTTTACTTTGTTGTCCTCCGCTAGTAAGACAGTTGCATTGGCAATGGCCGGATTGGCGGCGGGCGCGATCAAGTTGCTGGCTGCCCTTTCTCCTTCTAAAGCAGATTGTATAGCGCGTAAGAGGGCAATTCGGCGAATGGGTTTAGGAACAAAGGTATGCGCTGATGTGTCGTCAGGCAAGTTGAGATCTGCGCGGGCGCCTAAGATCAAAACGCGGGTGCTCATGGGATTTGATAATTGAACAATCTCAGATGGCTTTAAAAGTGACGCAGAATCGACAAGCAATAAATGGTAGTAATTGTGTTCTGGGCGCGGCAAGCGGGCGAAAGTTGTAACATGCAGGCCGACAGATTCGAGATAAGAGCCAATCACGGCGGTTGTCTTAGACTCAGTACAAACAAAAGCGACGTGCTTGCCTGCAAAGCAAGGAACATCGGCGAAAATTGCGGCTGTTTCAAGGCACACGTTAAACCAGAATGTGCTGCCTTCGCCCATTTTGCTGTGGACGCCAATACTGCCGCCCATCATCTCAACCAGCCGCTTAGAAATGGCTAGGCCTAGGCCAGTTCCGCCAAATCTCCGACTGGTGGATAAGTCCGCTTGCTGGAAGGCCTGGAATAGGCTGTCCTGTTGTTTCTGAGTAAGGCCGATGCCTGTGTCGCGAACGGCAAAGCGCAAAACTGTCATTTGCTCTTGGTTTGCCTCGCGGGAAATTGAAAGAGTGATAGACCCTTCGGCTGTGAACTTCACAGCGTTGTTGAGAAGATTGAGCACCACTTGGCGCAGCCGGGCGGGATCTCCCACTAGATCAAGCGGTACGGAATCGTCAATATCGCAGTGAAGCAGCAGATTCTTAGAGGTAGCTTGGCTCAACACTACTTCGAGCGCCTCGTCCACAAGCGATGAAAGATCGAAAGGAGTGCGTTCCAGATCAAGGCGCCCCGCTTCAATCTTCGAAAGGTCGAGAATGTCGTTGATGACGGTGAGCAGCGCTTCCCCGCTGGACCGAATGGTATCCATGTAGCAACGCTGCTCAGAGGTCAGGTCCGTACCGAGCATGATGTTGGCCATTCCAATGACGCCGTTCATGGGCGTGCGAATCTCATGGCTCATCGCCGCTAGAAATTGGCTTTTCGCGCGCGTGGCCGATTCCGCACGGTCGCGGGCTTCGGCCAGTTCGACCGTGCGTCGCGCAACGGCGAGTTCCAAGGCCTCCTCGCTGCGTTTTTGGTTGTCGATATCGGTGGTAGCGCCAATGATTCTGGTCACTCTGCCTTCGGCATTGCGAATCGGTTTACCAACAGTTTTGAACCAGCGGTATTGCCCGGATTTAGAGCGCAGACGGAATTCGAGATCGAACGGCAAGGCTTGGCACAGAGCATCGTTCCAGGCGAGGGAGACGCGTGTGTGATCGCCTGGATGCAACGCGTCGATCCATTGTTCCCGCGTTATCGCTTCGCCTGGCTGCAAGCCCAGAAACTCTCCGGCGCGCGGGCTCACATACTCCAGTTCGCCCGTAGGAGTGGTGGTGTAAACAATCTGCGGCGTGGATTCAACCAGCGCGCGCCATTTGAGTTCGCTCTCGTGAAGCTGCGCCGTGCGCTGTTCAACCAGAGTCTCCATCCGCTCATAAGCAAGTTTGACGTTTTGTTCAGCTTCCACGCGAGCAGTGATGTCATGAGCGTGCACCATCCGCATCGGGGTAGACCCTACTTGCAAGTCCTGACCAACAAGATTTACCCAGATGATGGATCCGTTATTGCGCCGGTGATGCCAAGGACCGCTTCGTTCACCCAAGACAATCTTTTGCGCGAGATCAGCTTCGAGCACGTCAAACTCTTCCGGCAGGCGGATATCGTACAAGGTCTTACATACAAATTCATCCCGGGTCCAGCCATATTGATCGATGGCAGCCTGGTTCACATCGTGAATTTTGAAGGTGTCTTGACTATAGATCAGCGCTGGTAATGGATTGCGGTTGAAAAATTCCCGGTAGCGTTCTTCCGAACGGCGCAGATCAGCCTGCGCCCGGTGCAAATCGGTCACATCCATGGCAACAGCGCCAAGCAGACGATTACCCACGGCGTTCTTAAATAGAAACCTCGTTATCAACAAGTCACAAAAGCTGTTGTCCGGCAGTTGAACGGTTTCTAGAGCGGTAACGGGACTGCCACTTTCCGAGTTTAGAACCACCAAGTCTGATTCCCGAATCCGGGCCGCTACTTCTGGGGGCCACAGTTCGTAATCGGTCTTGCCCAGCGCCTCTTCTACTGACACCATATGCGTTTCGTGAGGTTTTCGATTGGCATAGAGCAAGCGCCCGTCGGCATCTTTTATAAACGTGAAGGCTGGATTATTTTCCAGGAACGTTCTTAGCTGGTTTTCGCTAGCTTGGAGTGCAACCGCCGCCTCCTTGCGAGCCGTGATATCGGCGTGTGAGCCGACGAGGCGGACCGCCTGGCCTTGAGCATCCCAAACGGCAGTTGCACGGGCATGAATCCAGCGCCACTCTCCGCTGGAGTGTTGGAGCCGGTATTCAACATCGTAGCTGGCCACGCGCCGCGCCAGATAATCGGCTAAGCTTTGCTCCACACTTGTACGATCGTCAGGGTGGATGCGCATAAGCCAGCCCTCGGTAGTCGGTGACCATGCGTTCGGCGAATAGCCAAGTTGACCGAGCCATTGGGGAGAGAAGAAAGCAGCGCCTGAATGCAGGTCTACGTCGAAGATGCCATCCTGGTTTGATTCCAGGAGTAAGTTCCAGCGTTCATTTTCTAAACGCAGTTGTTCCTTCTGTCTAAAACAACGCCGCATGAGGCCGATAGCGGGAACAACGATGCAAGCGATCACCGCTAACGCCGTTTCGAGCGAGAATTGAGCCGATAGCATTCGTACTTAGTCCGTTACCCTGTTAAAAGGTGTGAAGCTGCGTTGCGTCGTCCCTTTCCGCTAGAAATCATTTCGACCGTGAATGTGATCCGCATTACGTTTTAAGTTGGGCGACAATTAAATTGAATTGAAAACGGGCAAACTCTACCTGATTGGCGCTGGACCGGGCGATGCGGAACTCCTTACATTGAAAGCGGCACGGGTGCTAGGTGAATGCGACGTAATACTTTATGACCGGCTGACAACGCCCGGTGTCTTGGCGTTGGCCCGGCCCGGAGCAGAGCTGATTTATGTCGGCAAACATGACGGTGAGCAGGAGCGCGAGCAGGCGCGCATCTTTGAACTGATCCTGGAACATGCGACCGCTGGGAAAACTGTGGGGCGGTTGAAGGGTGGAGATCCGCTTGTGTTTGGGCGCGGCGCCGAGGAGTGGGACCTTGCGCTGCAACAGGGCATCGAGGTGGAGATGATACCGGGGATTAGTTCGGCGATCGCGGTGCCTGGGCTGGCCGGAATACCGTTGACGTTTCGGGAAGTGTCAAGGAGCTTCGCCGTCGTGACCGGGCATTGGAAGAGCGGTACCAATATGGATTGGGCGCCCTACGCCCAGATCGATACGCTCGTGATCCTGATGGGTACAAAACAGCGAGCCCTGATTGCTGAATCGTTACTCATGGCGGGCCGCAATACAACGGAGCCAGTCGCGTTTGTAGAACAAGGCTCGCTGGAGGCGCAGCGTGTGGTGATAACCGATTTAGGAACGCTGGCTACCGGCCAAGTTGACGTGAACGGACCTGCCGTGATGGTGGTAGGCGAGGTCGTGCGGCATAGAGAAAAGTTCAAACCGGCTAAAACGCGTACGTGAGCATGGCGTAAGGATAGTTGTAATTATGGCCAGGAGTTGTGAGCTTCAGAAATTCGCCCGTGGCCAAGTGGCCATAGCCTAAACCGAACTGAGCAGCCTTGTTGTATTTGTAAGTGCCTTGTAAATCGAACTCTTGTCCAATATGAGTGCCCGCTACGCCTGCTAGCGACTTAGCAACAACCGCACCGGTCGCCGCGTACAAGCCATCGCGCGCATCGGCCAGCCAAAGATCGTGATAGATGAAGGAAACGTTGAATCTGGCGGCAGGCACCGCTTGCACACCAGCGCGCAGATCGCGAATGTTACGCCAGCCCACTTGGTCGGTGAGGCCGAACTTGTCGTGGCCGCTCGGATAGAGCTGATCGAAGGTAGAGGTCTTCGTACCGTTGGGATTAGCGGTGCCGGAGGCGAAATTGTATTCAGCCAGCAGGTGTGGCTTTAACTTCACGGGAAACGTTCGGCCTACCACCCAGTGGCCGGCCCAGGCGCCGATGGAATCTGCGCCCAGCGTGCCACTCTGGCGAGCCATCTCAGTGCCATAGTCAAAGTGAAACGGCAACTGGCCCACCATACGGAAACCATAAGTCTTTTCGTCCAAGTGACCCTTAATGCCGTTAGCGTAGGCGGCGGCAAAACCGCTGGGCGCCAGACGCCAAAAAACGTAGGGCTCAATAGTAGCTTTGGGCACTAACTTGGTTAAGCTTCCATATGCGCCATAGAATGGGTTACCTTGCTTATGATGATCCATTACGCCGTCCACTGAATTGACCACGGAAGAAGCGAAAGCGTCTACCTGCAAGCCCTTGAACGCAACGGTAGCGAGGGCGGCATCAAACACTCGCGGGGAATTTAGCCAAGGCGCGGCGCCCACTAGACGCTGCTCGCCAAAGTTGAGTTCTTGCCGGCCCACGCGAACCCGGAAGTGATGCTCATCCAGGCTGCCCACTTCTCCCCAAGCTTGATGTACGTCCCAAGTGTTTTGGTAAGGCGGAGCGGCGGCCAAGGCATTGTTCCAATACATGCGCGCGTCTTGAGTCTGCCCATAAAAACTAAGCCAGGCAAACGGCTGCACTTTCACGCCAAATTGAAATTGGCCTAGAGTGTGGCTGTCGGAGACATTCTTGAAATTAATTCCGCCTTGATCTTCAACGCGAATTCGGTAGCTACCGTTGAACTGTAGCCAAGCAGGGAGTTGCTGGTTTAGTTCCGCAGTGGGTTGCCAGAAGAGGTTATCGGCGGCAGGAGTTGGAGTGGCCAGAGGCGGGGCGGTCTGGCCGAAAAGAAAGACTGTTCGAAAAACAATAGTAAGAACAAAAAATTTGAGTTTCAAAAAAAGACCTCCTGTAATCCGCGACCGGGGGGAGAAAGTATCTTCGACGTCAAAGCGAGATATGTGTAAGATAGCGCTAATTACAGGGAGGAGGCAATGAGAAAATCGAATAAAACTGCAAGCCGCTAAAAAAAGCAGCTTGCAGTCAAACTAAAGGTGGAGAAAATTACATCGGTCCTAAATACATCACGTGCGCATACACGCCGAGACGACTGTTATAGGCCAGATACCAACCTACGTGATCCGGATCATCGTAGATCACGATCGGATCCGAATCCCAGAGCCAGCCGCTGCAAAAAGCTACATCGAAGGGCGCAACGCTCCAAGCCCAGCCGTTAAACCAGAAACGACCGGGACCGCCGCCGGCTAAATGCCAAATGTGGCCGCGTCCAATGCCGCCGGTGAAGCGGCCGTGCTCCCACGGATGATCGAGATGATAGTTGGCGTCGTTACGTCCCGTGTCGTGACCAACCCACTGGCCGTTATTGTGAACGTGAGGCGCTTCGGGGTGGCCTTCGCGATCAGCGTGACCTGCCTGGGGAGCTGGGGCATGCGGATTCCCTTGAGGGTGCGGCGCAGGTCCATGCGCCGGAACAAAACCGCCGCCCACTTTACCGCCCCCGCCGCCGCCGTGGTGCTCATCGCCGCCATGCTGCGCCAAAGTGAATGAAGCAGTGGCCATGGCCAAACTTGCCACGGTTATGATCCGGAGCAAAAAATCAGTCTTATACTTGGACATTCTTAACCTCTCAGTTTAAGAGACGCTGTATAGACTGCTAGGGTAACTCTTCTTAACAGGGCTTAATGATGAAGCGGTTTTCAGTTCCGCTTCGCGGGGGCTTGTTCTTTGGCAAGTTTCACGCGGGCGCTATCCAACTTCTTTTGCACCTTGGCGATCTCATCCGGTTCCATATCTCCGGGAGCGCCGGAATTATAGGCTTTCAAAGAAGACTGCCATTGCGAAATGGCGAGCTTCAACTTGCCCTGTTTGAAATAGACGTCGCCCATATGATCGTGAATCGTCGGATCTTTTTCGGCGCTTAATTGGAGCGAGCGGCTGAGCTGCTGTTCGGCTTCATCCAGCTTATTGAGGCGGAAATAAACCCAACCAAGGCTATCTAAGAATGCGTAGTTGCCAGGTTCCAAATCCACGGCGCGCTTGATGTAGTCTTGCGCTTCGGGAAGGCGGACATTCTGATCGGCCAGCATATAGCCAAGATAGTTGAGTGCCGAAGCGTTCTTAGCATCGGCATCAAGGACGCGGCGAAATTCTTTCTCCGCTAGATCGAACTTCTTTTGGCGTTCGTACAAAGCGCCGCGGCTGAAGAAAATCGAAGTCCTCTCTTTATCGTCCTTGGCTAGTTTTTCGGCGGCGTCCAGAGCTTTGGCGGCTTCCGCATAATTGTGACCACGTTCATAGAGTTCAGCTGTTTCAATATCAATGCCCAGCTCATTCTTATTCGTGGTCAGCTTGCGCAATTCGGCCACGGCGGCGTCGGTCTTGCCCTGATCGGAAAACAGTTGCGCGCGAGCACTGCGAATATCCGGACTATCGGGGAAACTGGCAACGGCTACATCGGCTTCCTGTTGCGCCTTGGAATAATCGTGAGCCTCGCGGTGCGTATCTATAATAGCGGCAGCACCTTTAGCGGCGAGAGAGGAATCGGCCGCGATCATTTGCTTGTAGCAATCAACGGCTTGATCATATTGAGTATTGCGGCGATACAGACTGCCTAACTCATCGAGCAGTTGGACACGGACCCTGGGATCGCTATTTGGCTTGGCGACCGCTTCGAGAACGCTCTTCATTTCGGTGATGGCTTCGGGCAGTTTCCCTTCGTCGGCCAGTAGAGAAGCGTCGGCGTGCTCAACGTCAACGCTAAACTTATCGATTTCCTTGGCCTTGTCCATGTAGTGGCGAGCGTCTTCAAGGTTACGTTGGTCTTCGCGAATTTGCGCCATCCGCATGTAGGGTTCGGCATCGAGCGGTTTCGCGTCGGCGATCTGTTGATACGATTTGATGGCCGCGTCGAAATTGCCGGCGATGGCTTGATCACGCGCCGCAGAAGCTAGGAATTCCAACTGACCGGGCTCGAGCTCGAAAGCCTTTTGAAAGGCTTCCGCAGCCAAATCGTATTTCTTTGCGCCTTCGTAGTTTTGGCCCAGCATTTCGTAGGCGCGGCCGGATGGGTCCTTCGTGGCGAGACGCTGTAGCAACTCGTTGGCAGCAGCGGTATCGCCGCGGCGCCCATAGAGGCCGGCTAAACCTACGAGAGCATCTTCGTTATCAGGTTCGATGGCCAGCGCTTTCTTGAAGGCGGCTTCGGCGTCAACCGAATTTTCCAGCAACTGGTCAAGGCTGCCGACCATGATCAGGGCTTCCATGTCCTTAGGGTCTTTGTCGGCGATGATCTGATATTGCTCGAGCGCACGCTTCACCATGCCCTCATTTGGATTGCTTTGGCCGTCGCCCCCGATCTGACCGCGGTAGATATGAGCCAGAACGCGATGGGCGTTGATCTGATTCGGATTGGCCTTGAGGGCGTTTTGCGCTTCTTCCACTGCGTCTTTCACGCGGCCGGATGCCAGATAAAGCTCAGCGATGTCTTCCACCAGAAAATCGGCTTCCGGATCTTCCTTCATGGCCAAGCGAAAGTTTTCGATGGCCTTATTGATATAGTCGCCTCGGTTGCCGTAAGAAGCAGCCATCTCGGCGTAGAGATGCCCTAGAGAATAATGATAATAGGCTGCAGCCTTGGGGGAATTGGCCTGTTTCGTGGCGGGCGGCAGAGAGGAACTTTCGGATTTCTGCGCGGCGCTGGCCGGCAGAGTCGTCGCCGCGAGCCCGGCGGCTAGAAAACATTTGGCTGTCAGCGAACTAAAGTAAGAGTGGGGCATTCAACTAGCGATACC
>CAWJBS010000124.1:0-40045 GCA_963840845.1 Bryobacterales bacterium | reverse complement strand
GCCGCTTGCGCAGGCCACTATAGAGGTTAGGCAGAACAAGAAGGTTAGGAAAATTCTCATGGTTCGTTATCCCATGCTAGCGATTTCACAGTGGAAAGGCCGATTTTGTACCTTTTTGGTATAAGAAACTGCGTTATCACGCTGAAATTCCTGAGAAAAGAGAGTATTCTATTCCGCCTAGCACTCAAGTGAAGAGGCAATCCTGCCGATAAGGAGAGCGTAGGCAGAGGTATGAATCTGGATTTAAGTAAGAATAAGAAGATCGTTTCAATTTGCGAGACCCAACCGCTCACCGTTCACGGCTTGCAGCATTTGCTGGAAACTACGGACGACCTGGCGTTTGGCTCCGCACACGCATCGCCCGCTGAGTGGATGCTCAGTTCGGGCGCGGATAAAACAGACGTGCTGGTGATAGACAAAGGCTTGGGCGCTAAGACCGTTTTAGACGCGCTCAACCAATTGCCGGCCGAACATGGACAGAACCGCTCCACAGTTCCTGCTGTCGTGGTGTGGGGTATGTCTGTGACAGAAGCCGAAGCGCTACGATTCCTCCAATCAGGCGCCAAAGGCATCATTCGGAAATCGGCGGATATCGCCACGGTTTTGGCTTGTCTGCGGGCCGTCTCTCAAGGCCGCAGTTGGATGCAAGATTCCGTTTTCCGCGAAGCTTCGAATATGGATACTCAGGTTCGGACCGACCTGACGCCGCGCGAACATCAAGTGATGGAACTGGTGGAACAAGGCTTTAAGAACCGGGAGATCGCTCAGGAATTGGGTATTCGTCCTGGTACGGTCAAAATTCACCTGAAGCACATCTTCGAAAAGACAGGTGTGCGAGGCAGACATGGCTTGGCCCTCAACGGTCTCCGCCAAAAAGGCGTTATCAGCCTGCTCGCCTCGTAGTTTTAGAGGTCCACCTTACCCTTGACAAAGGGAGAATAAAAGGCGAAACTTGGCATGGAGGGTCCATTCCCTGTGCCACAGGTTGCCTTTTCTCAACCGGCAAGCTCCGCAGACGGCCTCGTTCGTCTGGTGGGCATTGCCCGCATGGCTGCTGAAAGCAGCGTGCTCATCGAAAAGCG
Source organism: Bryobacterales bacterium (assembly GCA_963840845.1). Classification (GTDB taxonomy): domain Bacteria; phylum Acidobacteriota; class Terriglobia; order Bryobacterales; family Bryobacteraceae; genus Bog-105. Next base: position 38,963 of record CAWJBS010000124.1, on the reverse strand, counting down.
TCGAGTCGAATATCGCAACCTTGCGACCCGCAAATGGCTCAACCGTTGCCAGTCGGATCGTGTGCCGTTTGACTGGACCATTAACCCCTACCGCGGCTGCGAGTTTGCTTGCAAATACTGCTACGCGCGGTACACCCATGATTTCCTCGAACGCCACGACCCGGTGGCGTTCGAAACCGAAATTTATGCCAAAGAATGGAACGCAGCCTCCTTTCAAGAAGAGCTGCGATCCGTCAAGCCTGGCCAAATCATCGCCCTCGGCACGGCGACTGATCCGTATCAGCCCGCCGAGCGCCGCTTCTTGAGCACGCAGAACCTGCTGGAGGCCATGGCCACTCTGCGAGGAGTTTCCATCTTCCTTACCACGAAATCAAGCCTCGTCAGCCGTGATGCCGCCCTGCTTGTGGCACTTGCGGAACACAATCGCGTCCACGTTACCGTCACCGTTACCACCATAAACCGCAACCTTGCCCGCTTGACCGAACCACTCGCTCCGAGCCCCGAGATGCGCCTAAAAGCTGTTGCGAAACTTGCCGAGGCCGGCGTCTCGGTCGGCGTAATGGCCAGCCCGATTCTCCCGCTCATCACGGATTCTGAAGCCAATCTGCTCGCAGTGGCAAAAGCCGCGAAGGCCGCCGGCGCCAAACAGTTCGGCGCGCACGTCGTCTTTCTGCAACCGACGGCCCAACGAGTCTTCTACCCGTTTCTAGCCGAACATTTTCCCGAACATCTCGCCCGCTATCGACGAACCTTCCGCGACGACGCCTACCTCCACGGCGCCTACCCCGAAAAAATGCGCGCGCTTGTCGAAGATATCCGCTGTCAGGTTGGTTTGTTGGCGCGCGATATCGATACTCAACCGCCACCAGTCGTCACGCCTGAGCCAGCCCAAATGCTTTTGTTCTGACTAGAACGTAAACCCAACCATCACATCGGCTTGATTGGCATTCGATCCGTAGAAGGATTGATTCGCCCAATGCGTGTAGCGGATTTCGGGCGAAAGCCGCAAATGGAGCAACTTATACGTCACCCCAGCCCCCGACAGCAAACCCCGCCGTATTGCGGTTTGCCAGCAGAAGCGAACCGCTGTTCGAGACCGCGCTACCGAACGGCGTAAGGAGGGCAGCGGCGCCTTGAACATTCGAAAGGTTGCGCAGCACTGGACCAGCATCGACAAAGGGCCTCAAAGCTCCTCCGGTAAACTCGTACTTTCCGAGAAGTGGAAACTCCCATTGGTTCGCTTTAGCTTGGTACAGAATGGCTTCGTTCTGTATTATGAGAACCGTGTTTGGCGCTTCAAAGCCGGTCCTCTTGTAAATCGCATCTAACTCAACTGAAAACCGAAAGGGAAGATGCACTTCAGCCGTCGCGCCCACCAAGTACCGCTTAGCCTGAGAAACGTCCGGCGATCCAGGATAGGCATCTCCAAGGGGAACACCCGCCTTAACGCCTACCGAGAATAGCTGACTGAATACCGGCGCAGCCGCAAAAAAGAAGACCAAGAAGGCTTTCACTAACACCTCACTCAATGAAGTTACCCTATGACGGTTCAAAGCTCTAACCTTATTACAAAAATGATCGCACGGACAAAGGGTTCCATCCCCCAGTGATATCCTCTGCCTTGAGCCATCATGCAGATCTCACTCACTAACAAATCCGCCATCGTCACCGGAGCGGGCCGCGGCATTGGTCGAGCCATCGCCGAGATTCTCGCCAAATCCGGCGCATCCGTTCTGCTCACCGATATCGACGAATCCGCCCTCGCAGAAGCCAAAACCGCCATCGAGACGAGCGCGCCTGGCGCGAAATTATCCACCATCGGCGGCGACGTCACAGCCTCGAAATTCCCTGAAGCGATCGTCGACAAAGCCGTGAAAGACTTCGGCTCCCTCGATATCATCGTTAACAACGCTGGCTATACCTGGGATAGCGTCATCCAGAAAACAACCGACGAACAGTTCCAAGCCATGCTCGACATCCATGTGGTCGCGCCCTTTCGCCTCTTGCGCGCCGCTGCCCCGTGGCTTCGTGAAACCGCTAAAAAAGAAACCGAGGCCGGCAAAACCGTCATGCGCAAGGTAGTCAACATCACCTCTATCTCGGGCTTAGGCGGGAATGCCGGGCAGGCAGGTTATTCGTCCGGCAAAGCCGCCATCGTCGGTCTAACAAAAACCGTCGCGAAAGAGTGGGGCCGCTACAACGTAACAGTGAACGCGGTCGCTTTTGGCATCATCGACACCCGGCTCACCCGCCCGATGGAGAACGCCGAAACCAACATCGCCATTGGGGACCGCCAAGTCCGTGTCGGCATGCAATCGCAAGTGCGTGAGCAAGTGGAACGCTCCATCCCGTTAGGCCGAATGGGTACGCCGCAAGATGCCGCCAATACCGTATTATTCTTCTGCTCGCCCTTATCCGATTACGTCACCGGTGAAGTTTTAGTCTGCGGCGGCGGCGTCCACTTCTAAGCCGCCGGCACAGATTTCTTCGAACCCTTAACCACCTGCATCACCGCCGGGATCAGCGAAATCACAATGATGCCCAGCACGAACTTCTCGAAATTCCGCTGTACAATCGGCACGCTGCCCAACCAGTACCCGAGGAAAATCATCGACGTCACCCAGCCAATCGCGCCCACCACGTTAAATGTCAAAAAGCGCGCGTAGTCCATCTTGGCCACACCCGCAATGAAAGCCGCGAACGTGCGAATAATCGGCACGAACTTCGCATAGATGATCGTCTGGCCGCCGTGCCGTTCATAAAACTCATGCGTCCGGTCCAAATATTCCTGCCGGAAAATGCGCGACTTGCCATTCTTAAACAACGAATAACCGAGCGTGCTTCCCAAAAAGAAGCCGGAGCCATCGCCTAAGATCGACGCCGCCGCCAGCATCGCAATCATTCCGCCAATCGGCAATTTCCCCGCGCCCGCCACCACGCCCACCGTAAACAACAGCGAATCACCCGGCAGAAAGAAGCCCACTAACAGGCCGCTTTCCGCGAACACAATCAAAAATAAAACAACATAACCTACCCAGCCGTTAAGTACGGTGGACAGGAGCTGAATCAGTTGCTGGGGGTCCGTAAGGCTACGGAGCAAGTGCAGAGCCTGGATAAGCAATCGTTCGTTTATCCTTCGAAGTGCTCAATCAGATGGCTGATCGCAGCATCGTTCATCTTGATTTTCCCGCGACGCTTCAGATCGTTCACAATGCTATCCCGGAACAACGGTTCCTGCACTTGCAACTTCGTTTGTTCCAACCCTTGAATAATCGCCGCCTTATTCGCGGCATATTGATTCATGTCGGCGGGAACCTTCTCGGTCACCTTGCAAATGAACTGCCCGGTACCCGTAATCACCGGCCCAATCACGTCGCCCACATTCGCTTTGAATGCTGCCGCTAACTGCGCACCAGAACCAATACCCTCCGCCGCTCCGTCAATTGCGAAAGGCGCCGCAGTTTTAACGGTTGTGCCATAGCGTTTCGCAATCGATTCCAAACTCTCACCCTTGCGCGCGCTATCGGCTGCTTCTTTGGCCGCATTCACGGCCAGCCGCTCTGTTTCGCTAGCGGTATAACGCTGCGTCACTTCAGCCTGCACTTCGTTGAACTCCGCATTGTGCGCTGGAACCACATTCGTAATCACCGCAAATCCAGCTTTGCCGTCTTTATCGTCGGAGTATACTTCGGTCACCGCGCCTTTCGCCGCAACGCGTATGGCGGTCGCCAATTCCTGATTGTTGAAAGTCCGCCAGCGGCGCGTTGTTCGGCGTATTCTCTTGCTTGATGTCTTTCAGTCCGTATTTCGCGGCAATCGCGGCCGCTTGCGAGGGGCTTCGCACCATTTCCGCATGCGCCGCATCCATGTTCTTACGCACCATGTCCGCCGCCACAGACTTTTTCGCTTCCAGCAGCAACTGCGGACGCGCCTCGTCAAAAGTTTCGTATGCGCTTCCTGTCGTTCCTCAGTTTGCACGATGTGATAGCCGTATTCGGTATCCACAATGCCGCTCAGTTCACCCGGCTTCAAAGAGAAACAAGCTTTCTCAAAATTCGGAACCATCTGTCCGCGCGTCACCCAACCCAATTCGCCACCCTTTTGAGCGCCGAACCCGGATCTTCTGAAAACTTCTTGGCCAACTCGCCAAAATTCGCCCCGCCTTGAAGTTGCTTCAGTATTGTTCCGCCTTGCCGCGCAAAATGGGAGCTTCCTCTTTCGGCTTGCCCTGCGTCTTGATCAAAATGTGACGCACCCGCACGCGCTCCGGCGTGCGAAAACTGTCAATTTCTTCCTGATAATCTTTCTGCAACTGCGCCTCAGGCACCTGCGCGGCTTGAATAAAATCCACGTCCGCCCCAGCGATCAGATCGTAGCTGCGCTTTTCCGGAATCTGAAATAACTGGCGGTTCTTATCAAAGAACGCCCTCACCGCGGCCGGATCGCTATTCACTTTCGATGTGAACAAATTCTTATCGATGGCCACGTACTGCAGCCCAACCTTCAAATTCTTGCGCATGTATTCGGCGCGCGCGTCGGCATCCGACACCACCATCGATTGGCGCTCTAAATTGTCTAAGCGCGCGGCCAGCATCGAATCCCGCTGCTCGTTTTCAAACGCCACGGCGTCAAACCTTCTTGCGCCAAGGCTTGTTCGTAACGCGCCTTATCGAAAGTCCCGCCCATCTGCGCCGCAAAGCCATTCTCGATGGAATCGCCCAGCTCGGTGTCGGAAATAGTTAAACCCATTTCCTTGGCCTTATACGCCATGGCCTTCTGTTCCACCAACTGCTCCACGATTCTCGGGATATACATCGCCAAAATGCCCTTGGGCAAATTCGTCTGGCCTCGCGTAATCGTCGCAATCTGCCGTTGCACATCCGTCTCGGTAACCTTGTCGTTACCAACTACCGCGATAACGTTGTCGCCCGTGAGTCCGGTGTTACCGAAACCCCCAGGAATCAGGTAAATCAACATGGACGCGGCTACCAGAAGTAGCAGCACGCCCAGCAAAATCTTCACACTTTTCTCGCGGCTGCGAAACAGATCAAACATGGCTTAAGAAGGAATCTCCTGCTTGGGTCTCTTTGGTATACGCAAAAGGTGCCTGACGGCTGCCCGCAACGACCCAAACCTACATTATAGCCGTTTGGTCCACAAAACGCCCGCATTCCACACATTTGCCGTATCCATCACGCAACCAGGGTGTTACACCCGGCCCCCCCGCAATCTCATTTTGCAACCAAAACACCTTGTCCGCGCGTCTCTTCACATCGAGCTGAAACTCGATTTCGTAGATTAAAGAGAATCTCTAGGAGACAAAAATGGAAACCTCACGTGTGAATTTGGCGGGTCTGGCAGTGGCCCTCGCTGCCGGGTTGCTGATTTTGCACCTACCCGAATCGCAGGGATTGTTAGCCAGTTTGGGCGGATTGACGTTGCTGGTGGCGCTTTTTGCGTTTGGGCAGGACACCGCTCGTACCAGCTCTCAAAGCTTAGCCTTTGGCATGGTCTGCGGCTTGGCCGCCCTCTGCACGCTTTCGTTCCCCATCAGAATTGTCATCGGAACGGGCAAGACTTTTTTCGGGCAGGACATAATTCCTCCGGTTTTGTGGCTCCTTGGCAGCGCCATCTTCTTTATGGTTGATCGATCGGGCGCCGATAGCGGTGCCCCTCAGCCCGTCACGTTTAGCGGCGGCTATTCTCAGCCCCTCGCAGCGCCCGCGCCAGCAGCCCATCCCAAGCCCCAGGCTTTCAGCGCGTCCGCGCCGGTAATGTCGTCTTCGCCAGCTCCGCAGCCTGTCATGGCGCCTCCTCCACCTCCGCCAGTGACCGCCCCGCCACCACCTCCTCCTATCACCGGCTCTAACTTGGCTGCGCCTGTGCCGCCTGTTCTCACCGGCAAAGAAGTGAGCATTTACGTCAACATGGTCGGCGAAGGCATGAACGTTCTACGCAGCGTGCGCGCTGAACACTTAGGACGCGATTTCTACATCATTGTGGATGAGATGCCCGCCGATGAAAATTGGGAGTACGTACCCGGCCAAGTCGTGCGTTGCAAAAAGAAGAATCTCTCAAACGGCAAGGGCATGGTTGCCTACGAAGAAGCACCGCGCGCGCAATAACTACAGACACATGATTATCAAAGACGACATCGTTGAGCAGATCGAAACGCCCACCGGGCCTATGCGCACGTGCCTGTTCAGGCCCGCCGCCGAAGGCCGTTATCCGGGAATCGTTTTATTCTCTGAGATCTTTCAGATCACCGGGCCCATTCGGCGCACGGCTGCTTTCCTGGCCGGCCATGGTTACTTAGTCGCCGTGCCTGAGGTGTATCACGAGTTAGAACCTTCCGGCGCCGTTCTGGCTTATGATCAAGCCGGCGCCGATAAAGGCAATGCCGACAAGTACGCCAAAGAGCTATCCTCTTACGATGCCGATGCCCGCGCTGTGCTCGACCATTTGAAAGGCCGCGCCGATTGCAACGGCAAACTCGGCGCCGTCGGGATTTGTCTCGGCGGCCACTTGGCTTTTCGCGCCGCCATGAATCCTGGTGTGCTGGCCACAGTTTGCTTCTACGCGACCGACATCCACTCGGGAACCTTGGGCAAGGGGAAGAAGGACAACTCTCTCGAACGTGCCGGCGAAATCAAAGGCGAGTTACTCCACATCTGGGGCCGGCAAGATCCGCACGTTCCGCTGGAAGGGCGCAATCGCCTCAAAGCTCGTTTGGATGAAGTAGGCGCAAACTTCCAGTGGGTTGAGGTCAACGGCGCGCACGCCTTTATGCGTGACGAAGGATATCGCTATGATCCCGCCCTCGCGTACCTATGCCAAGGCATGATGTTGGAAGTGTTCCATCGCGACTTAAAGTAAGCGGAGCCTCGAAATACTACGCGGATTTGTAACCAATACGGGCTCTCCGAGTCAAAGTGAGTAGGAGAGATTTTCGATGAGAAGGTTACTTAAACCTACTATTGCCGCGGCTTTGTTTTGTTTGCCGCTTTCGCTGTTCGCCGGACAGAAGAACAAGGAACACAACGATGCTTTTGTCCCTGGGCCCGCCAACATGAGCAAACTCGCCCAGGAAGTGCGGCATCAGTTGGTGATGTTGCCGTACTATTCCATTTTTGACGACTTGGCGTTTCGCGTCGATGGAAGCACCGTCACGTTGATGGGTGCTGTGGTCCGTCCCACCTTGAAAAGCGATGCTGAGGGCGTGGTGAAACATATCGAGGGCGTTACGCAGGTGGTCAATGAGATTGAAGTGCTGCCGCTATCGCCCATGGACCAACAAATCCGCCGTGCCGCCGCGCGGGCCATTTATGGTGACCCGACCATCGGTGACCGCTATGGCTACCGGTCGCTGCCGTCCATTCACATCATCGTCAAAAACGGCGTGATCACGCTGGAAGGTGTGGTTGCCAATGAGGGCGATAAGAACCTCATCAACGTTCGCGTGAATGGCGTGCCTAACGCATTCAAAGTTATAAACAACTTACAAGTTGAGAAGTAAGTGCTCCGCGGCTAGTTAGTGGCGCGGTCCGGGGAAACCTGATCCTGGAAAACCTGATCCTGGAAAACCTGGACCGCCGCCCGGGCCGCCCATTCCCACCGGCTTCGGAGTTGCTTCCGGGTCAATAGCCAGCGTCGCCGTCGCGACGAATCCGTCACCCATCTTAGCCAGCGTCACCATTCCAGCCGCGCCATGTTCATCCTGGTAGACGTGGTCCTCACCGAGTGTCGTTAAATGAACGTCCGTGTGTTTCGCATAAGGCTGTTTCTTGGCCACGTTCAGCGTGATATCTTCCGGGAAGAACAATTGGCCGGTGTGCGAGACGTGGCCTCCCGTGTGCACCTTCATGTGAATGTGAATCGTGCGGCCGTCGTACCAACCCGGATAAATGGTTTGAAACTCCACAATGCCGACCGCATTGGTTGTCTGCGTACCACGCAGGAAGCGCGTCGCATCTAAGCCACGATGATGATGCCCGCCGGAAGGAGGAGGTCCGAAGCCTCCACCGGGAGGCGGTCCATCGGGTGGCGGCCCGTCAGGTCGCGGACCGCGCGGCGGCGGACCGCCCGGCAACCGGTTGCCATTCTTTGTGAACGCCGAGTAAACGCCCTCCGCGTCGCAATGCCAAACATCTAACGACGCGTTCGAAACCGGCATGCAGCGTTTCGCATCCACCACGGCAATCCGCACCCGCAAAGGCACGCCTGGCTTGCCTTCGGTAATGTCGCTACGCAATTGATCGTAGTCAACATAGTAAGGTCCTTCTTCTTGCTCAGGTGTTAGCGTGCAAGCGGGATTAGCGGGCATGGCGCGCCAGGCGCCCACAAGCGCTGTGCCGCCAATGAGAAAGGCTCGGCGATTGATCACGGTTTTATTCTAAGAAAAACCGGCCGCACGAACCAGTTAAGATTTGTAAGTTTCGTGCTTGCGAAACGGGCGGCTTATCTCGCGCACTAGTCCTTTAATAAGAGGACCGCCGAACAAACCCACAGCTAGAAAACTGCCGAACAGCGCCATGGCTTCATAGCTCTCACGCCCTTCGCTCTCCCAGTACACATCGCTCAAATTGAGCCACAAAGCAAACTCATCCAGGATCAACGCGGCGGCCACTCCGTAAAGCATGGCGGTGACGCGTCCGGCAATCGGCCACGAGTCTTGCGCCCCGGTCCCAATCTCTGCCAGCCAGCAATAGCCGACAATCAGCAACAGCAGAATCCCCCACACCATGTGATGGATATGGCGTCCGTGCATTGAGACGTCATGAAACGGGCCCACGTGATAGTGGATCGCCAGCGTAATGCCGCGCACGACAAGCACTGTGACAAAAAAGCCTAACGATCCAAGAAAAAGGCGTTCGCGTTTGCTCTCTACGAAGCGTTCTTGGTAAATGGCGCGCAGGCGCCCTCGCGAGAACAGAAGAAACAAAGTGGTGAGGATGGCCGCGATCATCAGCGGGCCTTCCCAAAAACTTCTATGAGTCCAGGGCATTCATACGATAGTGTATTCCGTGAGGCCCTATTTCCATGTTGATCAAGACGATGTGTTTCCTGTTTGCGACGGTTGCCTTGGCGCAAACGCCGCCTACGCCGCGCACTGGCGCATTCGCTCCACCCAGAGTGCAGGAGCCCATGCCGCCCGGGCCCAATCCCAATTCGCAATACCGGCTTGGTCCCGATTCGCTACCGCAAGATGGCGTGCCCAAGGGTGAGATTCGCGGACCTTATCATTTGCCGAGCCAGGCGTACCCTGGCACGCAGCATACCTATTGGGTCTACGTGCCCGCGCAGTACGATCCCGCTGTTCCGGCCGCGCTCATGATCTATCAGGATGGCCAAGCCTTCAAAGACGAAAACGGCGACATTCGCGCGCAAAACGTCATGGACAATCTCATCTACCGTCGCGAAATTCCCGTGATGATCGGCGTATTCATCAATCCCGGGCGCACTCCCGAGCAAGCCGAGCCTACACCTCAGAACTGGGGCGATGGCACGACCAACCGCGGCACCGAATACAACACACTTGACGACAAATATGCGCGCGTGATTACCGAGGAACTCATGCCCGTGCTCTACAAGGAGTACAACATTTCGAAAGACCCGGACATGCATGGTATTGGTGGTTCAAGCTCCGGCGCCATTGCCGCCTTCACTGTTGCCTGGGAGCGGCCCAACGATTTTCGCAAGGTGCTCAGCAATGTCGGCAGCTTTGTCGATCTGCGCGGCGGCCATGTTTATGCGGACAAAGTGCTGGCCGCCGATCGCAAACCGATTCGCGTGTTCTTGTGCGATGGCCGCAACGATCATCGCGGCTTTGGGCGCGATGGCAAATACAATCCCAACCGTGATTGGTTCCTGCAGAACGTCAGGCTCATGAAAGCACTCACCCAGAAGGGCTACGACGTGAACTACACGTGGGGCATGAATCTGCACGGCCAGAAGTTTGGCGGCCAGATCATGCCCGATATGATGCGCTGGCTATGGCGCGACGGACCCGTGAGCACCGACCCCAACGACATGGTGGAGCGCGCGTTCCGGCCCGCCGCCGCTACTTCGCCGAAACCTTAAAGTCGTAAGTGCCGGAGCCGATCTCTTCCGCTTTGTCACTGCCCGGCAAGAAAACGCGCGCGTGTGTATTGGCAGGAATCGTCACTTTCAGAGTGAACGGCCCCTTGGGAGTTCCCTTCCACTCAGTGGAGATCTTTCCATACACCGATTGATACTCGCTCCGCGCTTCGCTCAGGTGTTCATCGGGATGTGGATGAATCACAATTTCGTGGAAACCCGGAGCGTTAGGCGCTGTGTCGATACCTCCCACCGCGCGGTACATCCAAGCCACTACCGATCCGAAAGAGTAGTGGTTATAGGAGTTCATCGCCGGGTCTCCCGTATCGCCATTCCATCGCTCCCACCAAGTCGTGGCGCCCTTCTTGATCATGTAGCCCCAAGACGGATAGGAGTCAGTCAGTAGGAGTTTATAAGCAACGTCGGCGCGCCCCTGGTCGGAGAGCGCGAACAGCAGAAACGGAGTGCCCAGGAAGCCCGTAGACAGATGACCGTCGTTCTTCTCAATCGCCGCGACAAGGTTGTCAGTCAGTCTTGATCCCAGGCCCTTTGGGTAGAGTCCCACATAGAGCGCCAACACATAGCCGGTTTGTGTGCCCGCTCCTACCGTGCCATCGTCCTTCACATACGCTTTCTGAAAGGCATGGTTAATGTTGTCGTAAAGTGCCGTATATTTCGCGGCGTCCTCTGTTTTACCAGCTGCGTGCGCCATCTGGCTCATCATCTTTGCAACAAGAGCCCAGTAAGCAGTGTCCACCAAGTCGTTGGGAGTTTTCGGATCAGGAGCCAGCCAGTCCGCAAAATTCGCACCCACCTCGTTCTTACGAATGAAATCAGGATTGTTTTTCTGGATAAAATTCATCCAGCGTTCCATCGCCTCCCAATTTTCGGTAATCACACTGCGATCTCCGTATTGCATCCAAGCGGTCCAAGGAACGATCACACCTGCATCACCCCAACCAGGTGCGCCGTGCCCGAAGAACGGCAGAATGTCGGGAGCCACGTTAGGAAAGGCGCCCGCTGAGTCTTGGGAGTCGCGCATGTCTTGCATCCACTTATGAGTGAACGCGTCAATATTGAAGTTGTAACTCCCAGTGCGCCAGAAAACGCCCGCGTCTCCCGTCCAGCCCAGCCGTTCGTCGCGTTGCGGGCAATCGGTGGGAATGCTGATGAAGTTACTGCGTTGGCCCCATATGCCGAGCTTCCACATTTGATTCACCGTCTCGTTGTCGGTCACAATCGTAGCGGTGGGCTCTTCGGCAAGGCTGCTGATCACTTCGGCATGCAGATCTGCCAGCGTCGGCTTGCCCGGATAGCCGGTCACTTCCACATAACGGAAGCCTTCAAAGGTAAACTCGGGTGCGAACGTTTCTTCGCCTTCGCCGCGCAGAACGAAGATGTTCGTAGCGTCGGCATTCCGCAGGTTCTTCGTGTAGATGCCGCCGTTTGGATCTAGAATCTCGGCAAAACGCAGTTTGATGCGTGTGCCGGCGGGTCCGTGGGCCTTGATGATGGCATTGCCCGCAAGGTTCTGCCCCATATCGAAAATGTAGACACCGGCTGAAGGCGACAAGATGGTTAACGGTTTCACCGTCCTCACTGTTTCAACGGGCGCAGACTGTTGTGCCACAATTTCCGTTTTCGGCGGTTCGGCAACGCGAGCAGCCCCCCATTGCGCATCGCTGAAACGCGGCTCTTTCCATCCGCGTGGCTCCAGGCGCGCGTCGTACTCTTCACCTTTATAGATCTCGGAGCTGAGGATGCCCGTGCTATTCGCATTCCAACTCCCATCAGTGGCCACGGTTTCCGTCTTGCCCGATGTGTAACGAATTTCTAGCTGACCTATCAGTCGAGTGGGAGGTGGGCCGAAGAAATGCGCATTGCCAATCCATGCGAGAGGGCTGGCATACCAACCATCTCCCAAAAGTGCGGCCAAAACATTTTCACCTTTTGTCAGCAGGCTAGTTACGTCATAAACCTGGTATTGGAGATGCTTGTCAAAGTTGGTCCAGCCGGGCGTAAGATGGCTGTCTCCCACGCGCTTGCCATTTATAAAAGCGCTGTAGGCCCCCAATGCGGTGATATAGAGCCGCGCGCTTTCAACAGTGTCAATCAGTGGGAATGATTTGCGGAAACCCGTCGCGCGCTGCGGCAGTGGCCCCGCTGTGGCGAAGGGTTTTGCAGCGGGAGAATCGAGCTCAGCCACCGATGTTGCGTTCTGCCAAGTCTCCTCCTTATCCATGCGCGCTTGCCAATCGCTGTTCGTTCCTATTCTGGACGTGGCGCCGTCGGCTTGCAAAATCTTAATGAGAGCAGCGATGGCAGCCGGTTGCGGCGTATCGGCCGGACCCGTTCCAGGGCCATACGCGGGAGGTGGCGGTACGGTCATGCTGATTTCTACTGTGTTGTTGCCCGTAATCAGTTGATCGGTGATATCCCGCCGGTCAAAGGAGTGCCACTGCGTTTTGCTCCCGGCGTCCGCACCGTTGACAGTCACTTTCCAATCTCCCGTGGCCAGAAGGAACAGCGCGGCGTCAGTGGGCTTGGCCGATAGATCGAAAGTTGTGCGGAAGACTCCGACCGTGTTCGGTGCCACTTTGTGCGCGTCTTGCCCTGCAGCCCAAATCCAATGAATGGCGGCCCGATCTGTCGCTTCTTCGGTGTTGGGAGGCGCAATCCATTTCGCATGCCAGTCTGAAGGTTCCAGCAGGCCCATCTCCCACCACGACGGCGCAGCCCAGCCCGAGGGTTTGCCGGCCGCATCCCAGACGCGCACTGTCCAGTAGTAGCGCTGCCGCGATGCAAGTTTCGGACCCGCGTAAGCGATGTCAACAGATTCATCGGAACTGATTTTGTGGCTGTCCCAAACGTCACCCTTGCCCGGGCTACGGGAGACCATAATTTCATAGGCGGATTGCCGCCAGTTGCGCTCGCCGTTGTCACTCTGCCAAGAAAAATGCGGCGTGCGGCTGTCAATGCCAAGCGGGTTGTCTCGGTAATTGCAGCGCAGGTGAACGGGGGCCGCGCTAGCGCCAATAGCAATAACGCACGCCAGGGTGAAGAGCTTGGGTTGATGAGACATAGCGGAACGTCTAGTTTACTTCTTTGGTCATGTGGGGCAGGGTGGCAGCCTGCGGCGGACTGGTAGTCCGCCCATCAACTTTTTCAATCACAACCCTTGAAAATAAACTTCTTGCCGCTATCTCATTCGCCCGCCATCACTTAGCCCGAACCCCTCCCTTCGCATCACATTCCCCGCTAGAGAACTCCTGAGATTCTTCATCTTGAGCCGCACCGTCAGCAAGCTAGTCTGCGGCCAACTTATATATGCGCTTACCAAACCATATTACCCAACTCGCCAATCTCCGTCAGAAAACACCAAGCCAACCTTGGGTTCGAAGCGCAATACAGCCCTCGCTAGCCCCAAAAATTGGGTTCGTTTTTCACTTTTTTGGGCAACCACTCGCCTGTGGCTTCGAAGCCCAATATCATGCCCACCACTCTCCAAATCGGGTTCGTTTTTTCACTTTCGCCCAACCATCGCCCAGCTTTGGGTTCGAAGCGCAAAAAAGCCCCCCTCGCTGCCCCAAAATTGGGTTCGTTTTCACTTTTCTGGCAACCACTCACCCGTGGCTTCGAAGCGCAATACAACGCCCACCCCTCCCAATTGGGTTCGCTTTTCACTTTCGCCCAACCATCGCCCAACCTGCGGGTTCGAAGCGCAAAGAATCGAAAAATAGGGGTCACAAATGAAGAAAGCCCCTTTTGAATGGGACATTGCCCGCAGCAATCACTCACTACTGAAGCGACGGTCGAGAACTCCCACCCAACAGCGAACTGTTGATTTGCGCCAGTGTGTGCGTTCCTTCCCCGCCGCCAAAAGCGAACATCACAGAGAGCAACGGAAAGCCGCCGGCCCGCAGCGTAACGCCCGCCGCGAAACTGTGAACCCATGGCCCCACCGAAAAATCGTGAGTCAGGGACACCTTTCCCGCGTCGGCCATCAAGGCTACGCCCACCGGCCATTTGCCCAGCGAGTGTTCGAACGATCCGCGCAGGAACATTACATTGGGCGCGCGGAAGCGATAATCCGCAAAACTCGGCAGCATAGTCTCGCCATTAATGTTTCCACCTCCCAATGTTGGTTGGAAGTAGAACGGCACAGAATCGCCGCCAGGCGTGAATGATTCAGTCAGCAGGAAGCGCAGACCCAGCGAGCCTTCCAGATTTGGTAGTCGCCCAACCTTGGGGCATTGGCGGTTTCGCTCCGACGCGTCGCAGCTATCGGGGCCATTGAAGTCCCGTTTGGGAGCAGAAGTGGAATACAGCCCGAATGTGTGATTGAGATCCACCACCATCTGTTCGAACGAATCATGCGAGCCCGGTGCGGCAAACTCGCGCAGCTTCGCGGAGTAGTCGAAATCGAGACGTTTCACCGATGGCTCGATTCGAATCCCTTCGGCAAATTGGCCGTAACCCTGCGCCGCAGTGAGCGGCGCTATAAACGATTGCAGCGGCGCGGACGCCGCGGGAGTGCCCAGGCTCACCACTCGGGCATTCGCCTCGGCGAAGCCGGTTAAATGGACAGGTGTGGCCGACGGCGTGGTGGCATTCGCACCCACAATCGACTCCCGCATCGCGTAATTGGTAAGGTTCGCACGCGAGCTATAAGGACTGATGCCGTAGAAACCAAGCTTATTCAGTGAGTCAGTTTCAATGTAGCCATGGATGAGCCAAGGGGAAGGCCTTAGATCGAGGTGCTTGGGAGGTGCGCCGTTAACGACCTTCGGTGCGCCTTCAACGGAGTATCGCGCGGTTAAGTAGGCGCCCGCACGCCAGGATTCATTGGCTGAAGCCACAGCGTCAATGTCCCAAGCCAGTCGCCAAGAAGTCTCGGTGGTGTGATCAGGCCCAGTCTTTTTCGGAATTGTATTGTGCGCGAACGACAATGCTGGACCAGCCGCAAAGCCGTTACCCGGCGCCAAGCTGCCCACCGCGATGTGAAATGGATGGTCAGTGAACAGCGTTGAAGCGCAACCGACAACATCGAACTTTCCACAAGAGTCCTTGAGGCGCTGCGCTTCAGTGTCTGGCACATCCTGCGCTTGGGTAACGAGCGGAAGCAGTATGAGTAGACCTAAACAAGCTCGCGTCATGGGTTGGCTCCAGCGTAAGCGGTTGCCGGCGCAGCCTTCTTCTGCCGGTTGGCTTCAATCGCAGCCATGACTTTGCCGATGTAGTCGGAGGCTTGGCCCATGGTCGTGAACTGAGTGGTGTCCTCGCCCGTTTGTAGCTCAGCCGGCAAGGTGAGTTCCACTTCATGAACATGCATCACATGTTCCTGTAGCAGGCCCGAGATGGGTTGGTTCGGATTCGGTTGAGCTTGTGGTTGCGGGACAGCGATGCGCTCAATAGCAGCGCCCGCTGGGATGTGGGGGCTGGCGCCATTTGATACCTGGAAGAAGAACGAATCGCCGCGTGGCGCGTCGAGCGAGAGTACGTCCAGAAATGTTTCGGCCAGCGCCTCGCGGGCGGTGCGAGGTTGATATTTCGGATCGATAAAGAAGTTCGTCACTGTCCCGGGAATGGAAGCGTGCTCGAAGATACGTCCATCGACGACAGTGCCCGCCGGAACCCAAGGCGACACCAAAACAGCCGGCACTCTTACGCCGAGTCTGTCAAATTTAAAGCCGTTCTCTTTGTCCACGAATGCGGTGTTCGTAGCTGGGTTGATGTCGGTGCTGGCTGGGCTCAGCGCCGGCGGAGGAACATGGTCATACAGGCCACCGTGCTCGTCATAAACAATGAGCAGAGCCGTGGAACTCCAGGCGGGCGATGCGCGTAGTAGGTTATACACGGTACCAATGAAGTCGTCGCCGGCCCGCATGTCGTTATCCGGATGTTGGTCGCACGCCAGATCGTTACTGTCTTTGTAGTTCGGTTCAAGAAAGCTATATTCGGGCAGAATTCCCGATTTGCAGGCCGCGACAAATTGCGGGAACGTGCCGAATAATTGTGGCTGATCTTGCAAGAGAAACGTCAGCCCGAGAGTGGAACTGTTCTGGTCGTAATAGTAAAGCTTGGCGGTTTTGCCCGCGGCGTCCATGCGTTGATAGATGCTGGCGATCGGTTCGTGAAAATAGTTGATCGTCATGCCAGTGTTGCCAAACGAAGTGCCAAAGTGGGCAAACGCGCGATTGCATAAGGTGGGACCGGGGATAGACGAAAACCAGCGATTAAAAACCGCATAGCGCGTAGCCAGTGTGGTCAGAACAGGGAGATCGTCCGGCGCAAAATACTTCATGATGTTGTGCGATTTTGCCACGTTCTGCGTCTCATTCTCGTAGGCGCGAACGAAACCCTGCATGTTCGGGGTCTTGTCCTGCGTGCCATTGAAGAGCTGTAAGTTGACATCCGGGAAATGATGCCCCGGATCGGCATTCAAATCGCCTTGATAATTGGCGTCCTCACTGACTTGAACCAGCGCGCCGGTCGAATCCGGGTTTGTCTCGTTGCCGTTCAATCCGTCGATGGCGGGATTGTTTTTCTTTAAGCCACCTAGCATGTGGTCGAAAGAACGGTTTTCCATCATGAGCACAACGATGTGTTTGACTTTGTCGTTAAGCGTTGCCATGAGTCGTCTCCTAAACTGCCTCTCTGTGGAATGTGTCAGAATACGGGCGAGCGTTGCATGGGAGCCTTAGAAAGGACGCAAATATTAGACGGTAGCGTGAAAGCCGGGCCTCCCGATTTCGCCTCGCTGCCGGGCATTGCGCAAGACGCAGTCTTCTCGGTCACTCTCCGATTGCGGAGAAAACAAGAGCTACCGAGTACGCCTTCGTCTCGGATCTAACCCGTCATCGCCATGCTCGAAGACACGGCGCACACGCGGCGGATGTTGCGGCAATAGAATCGTTTGCCTCCACTTATAGCCTGAACGTTTTACGGGCCTCGTCCGGCCGGCGTGAAGTGGTACTGAAAGGAACAGCCGCTGCCATGCAAAAAGCTTTTGGCGTCGAACTTCGCATGAAGGGGTATGGGAGTGGCTCACGGAGAGTTCGCCGCGGAGAGATCAAACTCCCAATATCAGTCGCCTCCCTAGTCACAAGCGTGACCGGCCTGGATAACCGGCCCTTTGCCAAACCGCACTTTCGGATCGCTCCTCACACTACGGATGGGAGTTCCATGGGAGGTGGCTTCACTCCACTGCAGGTGGCTGCCCTCTACAACTTTCCGGTGGGGTTGGATGGATCGGGTCAGTCAATCGCCATCCTCGAATTGGGAGGAGGCTTCCGCATGAATGAGCTCAGTACCTACTTTCAGGGATTGGGAGTTCCAACGCCAGCAGTCAGCGTTGTAAGCTTTCCTGGCTCTGGCGGCAACAACCCGGGAATCAATGCACTTGACCCATTCTGCCGCGATGCCGAAGTGATGCTGGATTTGCAGGTGGCAGGTGGCGCAGCACCCGGGGCGAAGCTTCTGGTGTACTTCGCCGAGGATGACTCAGACCAAAGCTTCCTGTCTGTCTTCTCGGCCATCGTTCACGACACCGTGAACAAGCCGGGCATCGTATCGATCAGTTGGGGAGTGCCAGAGAGCACGACAACTCAGCAGTTCCGCGACGAGTTCGATCAGCTCTTGCAATCGGCGGCTCATATGGGAATGACAGTGTGCGCAGCCACCGGAGACAACGCGGCGGCCGACTTTGCGGCTGATGATCCGGAGTGGGATAAAGGCGCGCATGTGGACTTCCCCGCCTCCAGTCCGTGGGTACTTGCCTGTGGGGGCACACACCTCAGCACAACGAGCAACGCGGTTACCAAAGAAGATCTCTGGTTCGAAGGCCTGAACGATGGGGCCGGGGGTGGCATTAGCCGGTTCTTTCCGGTGCCGGATTTTCAGGCTGGATTGAAATTACCGCGAGCGGTTCAACCCGATGGACAACCGATGCGCGGCACACCGGACGTGAGCGCGAATGCCGCGCCGGCGACGGGGTATCAGATTCTTTGCAATAACCAAAAGTTCCCTGATCCGGCCAATCACGTTGCGGCACTAGGAGGTACCAGCGCTGTAGCTCCGCTGTATGCTGCACTGGTGGCACGGCTAAATCAAGCGCTGCCACAACCCTGCGGCTACCTGAACCCTAAGCTCTATGCACTGGCGTCGAAAGAAGGCCAGGACATTTTCAGAACGATTTCAGACGGCACCAACGGTGCTTACAAAGCCAGCACTGGTTGGAACGCCTGCGCCGGGCTGGGAAGTATCGATGGAGCCAAGCTACTGGCCGCGCTCAAGTCTCAGGGCTGAACGTTCGTGATCGTCTCGGCGCCTGGCTTTGGAAAATGGCTTTGATACCAAGCGAGTGAGCGATCAATCCAATCCACCACATGCTTGGTTTCGCGCAGCCCGTGCCCTTCACGCGGGTAGCGCACAAAGACCGTATCCACGCCAACGTCTTTCAGCGCGACAAAGTATTGTTCGGCTTCGGCGATAGGCACATCGGGATCGTTCTCACCGTGGACGAGCATGGTTGGCGTATGGGCATTGGCAACGTGCTTTAGAGCAGAGCGTTCCCAAGCATCGTCCATCAATCGTCCCTGGTGAAAGAATTGGCCAAATTCCATCTCCTCATACTGGTTGTAATAGGTCATGTAGTTGTAGCTGATCAGGTTCGAGATCCCGGCAGTAGGAATCGCGGCTTTGAATTCGTTGGTTTGCGTGATAAGCCAGTCGCTGAGTTGCCCTCCGTAACTGACTCCTTCAATACCGAGGCGCTCGCGATCAATCCAGAGGTAACGCCGCACCGCGGCGCTGACTCCGTACAACACATCTTGCCCCTCGTTGCCATCTTGGTCCCCGAACACGGCGTCCGCGAATTTCTGGCCGTAGCCGGTGGAACCGCGGTAGTTGACGTGCAGAACAGCGAAGCCTTGCGCGGCGTAAGCCTGGTCTTTGAAATTGAAAGCGGGACCGTTCTGACCGTGCGGACCACCGTGGATATTGACGATCATCGGATACTTACGATCAGCAGTCATGCCAACAGGCTTCACGAGGAAGGCTTCCACCTCGAACTTGTTGTCGTTACTGGTAAAGGTGAATGACTCGACGGGGGCAAGTGTTTTCCCGGCTAGAATTTCGGCATTCAGAGTGGTAAGTTGGCGGGTGGACGCGCCGGATTTCAGATAGAGTTCCGGAAGATCGGCTACAGTGGCGAGAGTGTAAGCAATCTGATGCTTACCAACGGAGAAGTCTCCCACCGTACCAACACCTCCTACCAGAGTTTCGGGAGATCCTCCGTCGAATGGGAGGCGTGCCAGATGGGAGTTGCCTCGTTCTTGATATGTGACGTACACAGCCGCACTGTCGGGCGCCCAATGCAGAAAATGCTGGCGATTATCGATACTTGCGCCAATCTCGCGGCGGTGTGAACCGTCGGGATCAATGATCCAGGCGTGCGTGTCCTCCATCGTAGTTTCGCGATCGGTGAGCCCGCGCTTCGTGCCTAAGAAGGCAATGTGTTTGCCATCGGGCGACCATTGCGGCGCATATTCGGTGCTTTCGGTCGCCGTGATGCGGCGGACTCTGCCATCTGAAATTTTCAAAGCGAAGAGGTCGTAGTTAAAGAATTCATCTGAGTTGGGTTCGCGGTTCGAAGCGAAGACAATCTCTTCGCCGTTGGGAGACCAATCGATGGAATGCTCATCGAAATTGCCGCTGGTGAGTTGGCGAATCTGTTTGCTTGCGACATCGACTGAGTAAATGTGGAGGCGCTTGTTGTCGTTGAAGTGAGCGAGTCCTTCTGTGGCGGTGGGTTTATAGAGGTAGCGGGTGATAACCATGGGATCGCCCGCGGCGGCCTCCGTTTCAGGCCCAGGACTGCTGGAAACGAACGCCAAACTTTTACTATCAGGCGACCATGTGAACTCCTCACCTTGACCAGGCAGTGGAGAATTGGTGCCAGAGACAGCGGCCAAAAATGTTTGGCCTGAGCCGTCGGCGTTCACGTAGTTGAGGCCGTGCTGTTCTCCGGAACCTCCCATGAAAGCGATCTTCGTACCGTCGGGAGACCAGCGTGGATGGGAGGAGGAGTCTTTCTCACCGCCGATCCGAATGGACTTTTGGGAGGCAACATCCCTGATCCAAACTTGCGAGTACGGCCTGCCCGGGCGGTCGTTCATGGAGACGGCGTAAGCGATGCTGCGCTCATCTGGAGAGATCTGCGCATCCGTGACGGAGCGGAAGCGGTAGAGGTCTTGGCTGCGGAGAGATTGAGCGTAAGACTGACTGGTCAAAAGGAGCAGGAGAGAAAAGCGCAAGTAGAACATGGCTTCGAAACAGCTTAGCGCATTCCAGTGTCGTACCATTTACCAATACTCAGTTTGACGGGAGAATTCATGCGAAAACTCATCGCGCCGGTTTTGTGTCTTTGCCTAGCGGGCCCCGTTCTGCCGCAGCAGGCTTCCGTTCCGCAGAAGCTGCTTGGCTTCACAACCAGCAGTACGAAGGTTGAACAGCAGTGGGAAGAGAAATTCAAAAAGCTTCCCGAGCCTAATCGGATTCACGCGAATATGGTGCAACTGGCAGGCCATCCGCATCATGTCGGTTCGGAGGCGCAGCGCAAGAATGCGGAGTGGGTTTTAGCGCGTTATAAAGAATGGGGCTGGGACGCGCACATCGAGCGATTCGACGTGTTGTTTCCCACTCCAAAGACACGCGTTTTAGAAATGGTCGGCCCGACGCGTTTTGTGGCAAAACTGCAAGAGCCTGGTCTCCCCGGAGATCCCTATGGAAATGACAAGACCGCCTTACCGGGCTACAACATTTATTCCGCCGATGGCGACGTGACGGCGCCGCTGATTTACGCCAACTACGGAATGCCCGCCGACTACGAGGAGTTGGAGCGAAACAATATTTCGGTGAAAGGCGCGATCGTGATCACGCGCTATGGCGGAGGCTGGCGCGGGCTGAAACCCAAGCTGGCTTATGAACATGGGGCCGTGGGTTGTTTGATTTACTCCGACCCCGCGGACGATGGCTACGGACAAGGTGATGTGTTGCCTAAGGGACCAATGCGGCCGCCTGATGGAGTTCAGCGCGGCAGTGTGGCGGACACGACGCTGTATGCGGGCGACCCGCTGACACCAGGTATCGGCTCCGTACCCGGCGCGAAGCGCTTGCCCATTTCGGAGGCGAAAACGCTGATGCATATTCCGGTGATGCCCATTAGCTATGGAGATGCAGAGCCTCTTCTAAAAGCACTGGACGGGCGCGTGGTGCCGGCTGGCTGGCGTGGCGGACTGCCGATCACCTATCACTTCGGACCAGGACCAGCCAAGGTGCATTTGAAACTCGCTTTCAATTGGGACCAAAAGCCGGTGTTGGATGTGATTGCAACGATGAAGGGTTCGGAGGAGCCGGATGTCTGGCTGGTGCGCGGCAATCACTACGACGGCTGGGTGAATGGCGCGAATGATCCAATCTCGGGGCAAGCGAGCTTGCTCGAGGAGGCACGTGCGCTTGGTGAGTTAGCGAAACAAGGATGGCGTCCGAAACGAACGTTGATCTATGCGGCTTGGGACGGAGAAGAGCCAGGCCTGATTGGATCAACCGAATGGGCGGAGACGCATGCGGAGGAACTAAGCCAGCATGCCGCGCTTTACTTAAACACCGACGAGACCGGGCGCGGGTTCTTTGGCGGGGGTGGCTCCCATTCGCTTGAGGAATTGGTGAATGAAGTGGCGAAGGATGTCACTGATCCGGAGACGAATGTCTCCGTTTGGAAGCGGCAGCAAGCGGCGCTGATGGTTCGGGGCGGCAGACGTCCGGGTGGCGCGGCGGCGCGCGGCGAAATGTCGGCTAAGGCTACGCTGCCACTCGAAGCAATTGGCAGCGGTTCCGACTTCGCGGCTTTTCTTGATCACCTTGGTATTGCTTCACTGAGTTTGGGTTTCGGCGGCGAGGACCGGAGCGGCACGTATCACTCCGCTTACGACGACCCGTGGTTTGAAGAACACTTTGGCGACAAAGACGAACTCTACGGGAAGACGCTAGCGCAAACGGCCGGGACATTGATGATGCGAGCCGCGGATGCCGACGTTCTGCCATACGATTTCACAATCTTAGCGACGACACTGAAGACATACGATTCGGAGTTGAAGGCCCTATTGAAATCTCTCACGGAAGAAGCGCAGACGCGTAAGCGCAATCTGGATCAGGGTTTTTATGCCCTGACGAACGACCCCAAAACTCCGACGCAAGCGCCTCCATCACTGGCCATACCGCCTGAGATGGATTTTTCGCCAATTGATAATTCGATTGCGGCACTGGAGAAAGCCGCCGCCAGCGTTCAGCAGGCACAAGCTCACTGGACCGAACTCTCCGCCGACAAGCGTGCGGCATTAAACGCCAAGCTCACGCTAGCCGAACGGAAATTCGCATACGAAGGCGGGTTACCGAGGCGGCCATGGGTGAAGAATCTTCTGTATGCGCCCGGCACGTTGACCGGCTATGGCGCGAAGACCATCCCGGGCGTGCGCGAGGCGCTGGAGCAGATGCGATATGACGAAGCCAAGGAACAGATTATTTTGGCGGCGAAGGTAATTCACGACGAGGCGGATTATCTCCGCCAGATTTCGGAGGAATTCTAAGAAGGCTTCGGCAGTTGATGATCGTTGGCCGGAATCTTGGGCTCTGACCGTTCAACAACGATGGTGAATTTTGCAACCAGCGCGGAAATTGCTCCGACTGCAGCCAGTATAGGTGCAGCGACGACCCCGATGGCGGCAAATGTGACCGGGATTTCCAGAAAAGTGTGCCCGTGTTCGTCTTTGATAATGACGCGGCGCACATTGCCTTCGTGGATTAGCGATCGCGTTTGCTCAACTAAATCTTTTCCTAGAACTTCGGCTTCTTCGACGAGGTTTTGGAGTTTCATGGCTGTTTGCTTCCTTCATAAAGATTTACGAAGGATGACTGGGATTTGTTCCGTTTGAGATGTCTATGAAAAGACGTAATTTCCTGAGTGGTGGCATAGCCGCGCTTGGCTTGAGTGGGTGCGCCTATCGAGTACGCGATGGAGCGACGATCGCGCCGCTTCCTAAGTATGATCGGCTACCCAAATTGATGCCGGTTCGGGCGGACGCGGACCGGATCTTCCGCGTTACGGTTTGCCTGCGTCCATTTCGGGCGGCGGGCCCGCGGTTGGATGTAGAGCGTGTGGGCGACAAAACAGTCGTCCATAACTACGGACATGGGGGAAGCGGCTGGTCTTTGTCCTGGGGATCGAGTCGCATTGCGGTTGAGAAAGCAATGGAACTCGGCGAACGGGACGTGGGTGTGATTGGTTGTGGCGCGCTGGGGTTGACATCGGCCATTCTGCTACAGCGAGCGGGCGCCAAAGTGACGATTTACGCAAAGGAGCGACCGCCCGAAGTACGCTCCGCGCGAGCGACTGGATCATGGACGCCCGACTCACGCATTGCATTGACCAACTCAGTCTCGGCCGATTTTCCGGCATTATGGGAAAAGATGTGCCGCTATTCATTCCATACCTATGAAAGCTATTTGGGGATGGCTGGAAATCCGGTGGAGTGGACAGATCGCTACACGCTGTCTGACACACCATCGGCGCAAGCGAGGGCAGCCATGCGGGGTAACGACACCCTTGGCTTTGCACATTATCAGGATCGTGTACGCGATTTGACACCCCGACAGCAGGACTTACCAAGACATCAGCATCCATTCCCGACACGCTACGCGGAGCGGACGAGCAGTCTGACGTTCAACGTGGCCGATTACTCTAGGCAACTGGTGAATGACTTTTTAGTAGAGGGTGGGCACATAGAACGGGTTGAGTTTCACGTACCGTCGGAATTGAGTTCGCTGTTACCCAGAGTCTTGATCAATGCCACTGGCTATGGAGCCAGAGCATTGTGGAAGGATGATTCGATTGTGCCAGTGCGAGGACAGATCGCGTGGCTGATCCCTCAGCCCGAAGTGAACTACGGGGTGCTTTACAAGAACGTTTACATGTTGGCACGGAGAGATGGAATTGTCGTGCAAGACGGGGGCAAGTTGGGCGAAATGGAAGGATACAACGATGCGAATGAAGAACCGAATCGGGCTAGTGCAGAAACGGCAGTCGGCGTAATCGCGGAGTTGTATAGCAGGATGAGATTGCGCGGATAACAAGAAAATTGGTCTCCGTAGCCCTAAAGCACGGAGACCGGAAAAGTAGTTCAGTACAGCTGTTGTTTTATTTATTAGTTATTTTTTGGTACCGCGACGGCGAAGCGCAAGTCCCAGTGCACTCAAGCCGGCGCCCAGCAACGCGGTGGCGCCCGGCTCGGGAGCGACGCTACCAGCGTTCAAAATCGGATCGTGGTCGTGGGCCGGGATGAAATAGGACGAAACCTTGCCGCAGTTGCCGGAAGCATCACAAAGTGCGCCACCGGCGTAGTTGTTCAGATTGGTGGCGCCGTTGGCGAGAACCAAATCGAGTTCGAGAAAATTCCCCCCATCGGTAAGATCAACACCGGCCCAAACACCGTTGCCGTTGTAATCGCCGCCTTGCTTGAGAGTAAAGTCTCCTCGGATGCCGCTGATGGTCATGTCGGCCGAAGAAATTTGGCCTGCCGTGATGTCGAACGAGCCGAACAGAACAGCTTTGTTATCAAACACGCCTGTAACGTCGAACACCGTGGTTACAGGCTTCATGAGCTTCGATACGGGCATAGACGTTGCGCCGGCGATGTTGGTCAAAGAGAAAAAGCGACAGAGGTAAGGATAATTGATTTTGTGAAGTTCATAAGAGGTCTTTCCGTTTCCGCGTTTTGAAGTTGGTTAGTATTTCGCGGCTCCATGTAAGTCAGTTTGTACGAAATTCCTTCCTGGCGCTGCCCTACGCTGAAGGAGGATACTGGGACTATTCCTCAACAAAATGATCTTTTTTCACGGGGCATGACAGTGCAATCCGGGACGGAATAAGGCGATGATTCAGGCGTGAGACGCGTTGAGAATAAAGGAGCAGATGAGCGCTTAGATAAGCCCGATCGGAGTGTTACTGGGTTTGCAAATCAGTGCCGCACTTACAAAACGAACGGCACTTTACTGACCTTTAGCCAGCTAGTTCCATGGTGCCGTCACGATTCAGCAAGTAGCGGCGGCCGCGCCATTGGATGGAATTGCCGAAGAAACCCGCGATCCAGAAAGCAAAGGCAAGCAGGTCTTGCAGAGGCAAAAGCGCCCAAGGAACGCGCACGCCAAGGATGCGCTTAGAAACAACCCAAGCAGCAATGCCGCGCAACAGCAGGGTAATGCCCATGAGCGGCCAGAGCGCCGGCCAAAGCAGGCTTATGAGAAGTCCGATGGGCAGAGGGTAAGTAAAAAACTGCCCGATATAGCCAGCGGGACGAGACCGGCGCGACGAACGAGCCCAGCGCAAACGATGCGCGAAATTCTGCAAAGCCGGCTCACTGCCGATGCGGTGCTCCACCACATAGGGCGAGAGCCGCACAGCCACGTGATCAGAGGCCAAGCGGCCCAGCATGAAATCTTCAGCCAGGTAGTCTTTCACGCGCTCAATACCACCGAGCGCATCAATAGCACTACGGCGAGCGACGATGGTGGGACCAACAGCGAATTTGGCGCCTTCCATCATAGCGGCAGTGAAAAGGCCGGCGTGAAAATCGGTATTCATGCCGACCGCTTCGAGCTTAGACCAGATGGAGTTCCCGGCTACGGCGCGATAGGGGCAGGTAACTAAGCCCAGACGCAGGTCTTGGAATTCAGCAGCAAGCTCGCTACAGAAATCCGGCGTCACGCGAACGTCGCTATCGGCCATCGCGATCAAATCGTACTTGGCTTGATCGAGCATGAGCTTGAGGCTGAAAACCTTGGCATGGGCGTAAGGCGGCTCGCCAGTAAAAATCAGTTTCGACGGAACGGCGGGATACTCAGTGATGAGCCTCCGCACGACGGGCACGGCTGGATCTGACTCCCAGCGAACGGCAAAAAGGATCTCGAAATTGGCGTAGTTCTGCTCATAGTAACTACGCAGATTTTCCTCAAGACCTTCGTCTAGACCCGACAAAGGCTTCAAAATGCTGATCGACGAAGGCTCGATCAGCGCATCAATCCCGCGCTGATGATGATGACGAAAGGCTGCCACTATAGCGAGAACGCAATAGACCCAGCAGCCGAGCAAAACAATGCCAGCTATATAGAACACCCCAAGCACCCCGTATACCGCGCATCCAGGTTCCCCAACCCGGACGGTTTATTGTTCCGTTAAACTGCTTATGCCAATCAATTCGAAAAGACGTGTCCTACGGCCATTCAGTTTCACAGGCGTCTGTGGCAAAACGTTGCCCCGACGAGATTGGCACTACCTTTCTCCATTATATACGGAGTTTACAGATGAGTTATCTCATTCATTACGGCGCAAAGTAGCCGCTGACATCCAGAATCAGATGTGTCAACCCGGAGGCATACGCGCTCACAAAGCCCGCTGTACCTAGCGGAACGATCGCCATATTAGAGGTGATTGCTTCGTCGTCAGCGTTGAGAGTGGAGACGAGAGGCTGAGTTGAGCCAGTCGGCCAGAGCGAAAGGAATCCAAGGGATTGCTGCGGGACGACCGTCGCGTTAACAACTGCGGCGGCGGCCCCGGACGGAACGTAGCAATAATTGGCGACAGGAACGCTGATTACGCCGGTAAAGGGTACGCTGCCGTTCGCGGTCACACGAGAGTCATACACGCGACAAGGCGGAACGGTATAAAGATGTAATCCTGGCGTCGTTGGGGGCGCGAAGTAGCCATCTACGTCCACCACCAAGTCGGTTCGGTCGCTGGCGTACACACTGACGGATCCGCTGCCGCCCGCTGGAACGAGGGCAGCGTTAGCGGTGACCGTCGATGCGTTCAAGGTGGAAACCAAGGGCTGCGGCTGCCCGGTCGGCCAAACGGAGAGATAACTCAGTCCTACCGGCGGAACGGCAGTAAAATTCAACGAATAAGCTTGTGCAGACGAGGGGATACCGCAACTCGATTGAAGAACAGGAAGATCCCGAGACTGGCCGGCTTGAATGGCGGGACCGCCCAAGGCCCCGGTCGGATTACGTGTATCGGATACGCGGCACGGTGTCAGCGTATAGAAGTCGAGTCCGCTGTTCGACGAAGCAGCCACGAAATAACCGTCGATATCCAGGACTAGCTCCGTATCGTCGGTAGCGTAGAAGGCGACGCCGCCGTTGGTACCCGCAGGCACGATGGCAGCATTTGCTTTTACGCGGCCATCGGAGTTGAGCGTTGACACATAGGGTAAGGACTGACCGGCGGGATAAACAGTCAAAAAACTAAGACCGTGGTGAGGAACAACCGTTACATTGAGAGAATACGCGGCCGCCGTAGAGGGAATGTTGCAGCTCGACGCGGGCATGTTCACCGTGCGCGTGGTGTTTGCGGCAATGTAAGGGGCGCCGCTAGGCGTTCGAGTATCAACGACGCGGCAGGGTGTGACCGGGACGAAAGTCAGTGCCGGCGACACCGGAGTATACGCTTGCGTGATGCTGTAAGTGGCCGAGCCAGCCACGACGATTGAGCCATACAGCGAATTAGCAGGTATTGAATTAGGCGCGACCGAGAATTGAATGGTAGCCGGCCCGGTTCCCGATTGGCTACTGTTGGCGATAGTGATCCAAGAATAAGTAGTCTGCACGGACCATGCGCAACTGGCGCCGGTAGCTATGCTGAATGAGCCGCTGCCGCCAAGCTGTGAGAATGTTTGCGAAGTGGAGGAAAGCGTGTAGGTGCAGGAGGAATCGGCTTGGTTGATCGTAAGGGTTTGGTTGCCGATTGTTATGGTGGCCGAACGGGCAGGTCCGGTGTTTTGGCTGATGGTTAGAGCCAATTGCCCTGCTCCTGCGGCGCCAGAGGCGTTTTCGCCGTAGAGCCAAGTATCATTGGGGATCGTTGCCGTCCACGAGCAGGTTGCCGAAACATTCGCAAAAATGCCGTAGGCGTAAGTTGGTCCCACATTCAAGACATTCGGTGACAGAGAGTATGTACACGCGGGAAGCGTCTGAGGCGCTTCTACTGTGTATTCGGCGTAATCGGAGAGCAGCCCGGAACTGCTATCTGCTTCGGTGATGGCGAACAATTTGGTAGCGGCGGAATTCCAGAAAAGATAGCGTCCGTGAGGTATGTAGCTGGTGCTATTCGCAGTGAAGGAAGGCATGGCCAGTTGGCTTAGCAGAGTTAAGCCATTATCGGCGTAGACTTGGAGCTGCGTGCCTACGGCAGAACCCGACGTGGTATCGGCAAGCAAAACGGCGGTTTGATGTTGAATTACCGAGTTAGCCGCCCACGCTATGCCAGATGGGGCACCGCTGAGCTTACCATCCGGCGCCAGGTCTTGGGCAGGAATGACCGAGGTGAAGTAAACGGAGCCGCCTGAATTGAACAGCCGATTACCGTCTTCGCTCAGCCAAATATTTCCGCCCAATTCGCCATACTCCGAAGCGATCAATCTAGCGGGGCCGGCGCTGATATCTAATTTAGAACTACCCTCGTAACTGCTGACATATATTGAATTTCCATCGGCATACAATCGAGGGATGTTGCCGTAGTAGGTATCGTAAAGCCCAGTTAGAGTACCCGTGGCGATCTGAACTGAGTTCAGGTCGGTAAAGGAGGTGATCTGGCTGGGGAATGCGTAGGCGTATCCGTTGCCCGCCAACAGAATGCCCGGCGATATCCATGTCCACGGGAATGACTTTTGTGACTACCAAACCTTGCAAGTCTACATAAGAAAGGTTGCCGCTATGACCGACGGCGGCGAACAGTCCGTCAGGACGAACGGAGACACTGAGAGGAGTAAACCCAAGCGGGACAATCTGGTCGGCTTGCGTGATGGGATCGTAAACATGCAGTTCATTTGGGGAACTGCTAACCATCACGATTTTATCCAGCGGTTTGTCGTAATCGGCGGCAACGGGCTTAAAGCTGAGCGGGTTCAGATCGGTGGGAGACGCCGCGGCGGACTGCGTCACGGTGAATGTCTGCGAACCAAGGGAGATGCTGCCGGATCTGGGCGAGGACGTCAGGTTGGGACGCACCAGATAGGTGAGGGTTGTGTTGCCCGATCCATAGAAGCCTGAGGAGAGGGAAATCCAACTCGCATTGCTCGTAGCTGTAAAAACGCAATGCTCCGGCGAATTGATTTGCGCTGTTGCGTAGGAGCCTGGCGCTGCCACCGAAGCAGAAGAGGCGGCAAAGGTGGCGCTACACGAATTGGCATCAGTCAAGCTAACAGTTTCCACTGCATAGTCCAACTCCAACCCCGCTGTAGGATCAGCTTGTGTGATGATAAGCAGATTCGTGGATGACGAGTTGTAAAACACCCAGCGGCCATGGGCAGGATAACTGTTTGAGTTCACTACGAATGGCGTGGTCGCAAACTGGCCTACCTGAGTGAGGTAAGAGGCGTTGAAGATGTCTACTACCGGTCCGCCGTTCGCGGTTCCCGTTGTTCCGTTCGGCAAAAGTGGAATGACGGCGACTTGATTGAGCGAGGCGGAAGTATCAATGCTCTGGCTGTTGGACACGCCTGGAAGGATCCCAAGATAGCGCATGTCTTGGGCGGTGTTTAACGAAGCTCTAAAGACTGTGCCGCACGCCGTGTAGATGGTGGCGCCATCGTGGGAAAGCGTCAGTTGGCCACAAACACTAAAGACGCCGAAGTAGGGGAACTCCGTTCCGCCACCGTTGATCACACCAGCTGACGCATCGAAACGATAGATGCTTTCGGGCGATTCGCCATCTTGCGAAGTGTAAATCGCGCTGTCGAGCGGATCGAAAACGCCCCCGGATTGATAAAACGCGCTGACAGTAGTCACAACTCCGCTGGCAAGATTGATGCAAAGTATGTTGCCCTCAAGAGTAGGAAACACATAGATGTAGCCAGAGCCGAAGATCACATGACCCGTACCCACGGCCAGGCTCGAATACGTTTGTAGGACGGATGCAGCCTGCAAATCGATGTAACTGACTGCATCCGAATAGGCCACCGCAGCGTGTGTTCCATCAGGACTAATGGAGAGGTTCAGCGGCACTTCGGATAACCCAACGATTTGGTCTGCCTGGGTAAGCGGGTTATAAATATGTAGTTGATTCGGAGTGGCAGATATAAGAACGATGCGGTCTAGCGCCGTGCTATATGCCGCATCAACTGGGCGAAAAGACAAGCCGTTGACTTGGGCAATTGAGGGTAGACAGCCTAGCGAGCAGGCGAGAAACAACAAGCGGCAAACACTTCGAGATCCTAGCAACGCGACCCTCCGTTGGTTTGTCCCTATGCTATGAGACCGCCATCTTAGTTTGCAAGCCCTCCGAGTACTAATGTTAGGGCAGTACTGACAGAGGTCAGAGTTTGACCGCCGCTGAAAAGCCTGTTATTCCGTCAAACTGCGCGAAGTAACCAAATCGGCCAGCCGTGATACGAACTCATCGAGTTTCACGACTCCTTGGTCACCATGTTTGCGATTGCGAACGGACACTTGTCCTGCAGCGGCTTCCCGTTCCCCTATGACGAGCATATACGGAATTTTGGCCAGTTGCGCTTCTCTGATCTTGAAGTTCACCTTTTCGCTGCGATCATCCAATTCAACGCGATAGCCAGCCGTTTTGAGCTTTTCGTAAACTTCTTTCGCATATTCGCTCTGCTTGTCCGTGATCGGCAGGACAATTGCCTGTACCGGCGCGAGCCAAACCGGGAACGCACCCGCATAATGCTCAATCAGAATGCCGAAGAAACGCTCGATGGAGCCATAAAGGGCGCGGTGTACCATCAACGGCTGATGCTGTTTGCCGTCGTCGCCAATATATTCAAGACCAAAGCGGCGCGGCAGCGTGAAATCAAACTGCACCGTTGACAGCTGCCACAAACGACCGATGGCATCGACCAATTTCACGTCAATTTTCGGACCGTAGAAAGCAGCTTCATCGGGCGAGACTTTGACCTTCATGTTCAGGCGGTCGGTGGCGCGGTGCAATGCTTTTTCGGCCATTTCCCACTGGTCGGCGGAGCCGTCATACTTGCCGCTGGCACCCCCGTCCCAAGTGGAAAGTTCGGCTTCATACTCGGTAAAGCCGTACGTATTGAGGGTATCGATGGCGAATTGCAGACAATCGACCACTTCGTTTTCGATTTGATCGGGCGTGCAGAAGATATGAGCATCATCTTGGGTAAAGCCGCGCACGCGCATCAAGCCGTGCATGGTGCCGGAACGTTCGTAGCGATAAACGGTTCCCAGTTCGCCGAGGCGCACGGGCAGATCGCGATAGCTGCGCATACGGTCGCGATAAATCAAGATATGGAACGGGCAGTTCATGGGCTTCAGCTGATATTCAGCGTCGTCCAGTTCCATGCGCGCGAACATATTGTCGGCGTAAAAATTGTAGTGCCCGGAGGTCTTCCACAGATCGCTGCGCGCCACGTGCGGCGTGTAGACCAAAGAGTAATCGCGCTTAATGTACTCGTTGCGCATCCAGTCTTCGATCACCTTGCGAATGGCGCCGCCTTTGGGATGAAAGAAAATCAGTCCGGGCCCACCCAGCTCTTGAATGCTGAAAAGATCAAGCTCCTGGCCAATTTTGCGGTGATCGCGCTTCTTCGCTTCTTCCAGCTTGTTTAGATAATCGTCAAGGTCTTTCTTGGTGAAGAAAGCCGTGCCGTAAATCCGCTGCAATTGCGGATTCTTTTCGTTGCCTTTCCAATACGCCCCCGCGATAGAAAGAAGTTTGAAAACTTTGAGCTTCTCGGTAGACGGCACGTGCGGGCCGCGGCAGAAATCAATGAAGTGCGGTCCTAGCGTGTATTCGGAAAAAACGTCACCGGCGCGTTCTTCAATCAGTTCGCGCTTCATCCAGTCATCTTTATACTTGGCTAGGCCCGCCTGCTTTTCGGTCAACTGGCGATCAAACGTCAAATTACGCGCCTGAATTTCAGCCATGCGCTTCTCGAGTAATTCGAGATCGTCCGGCGTGAACTTGGCATCGCGTTGGAAATCGTAATAGAACCCCGTCTCGGTAGGCGGCCCGATTCCGAGTTGCGTCTCCGGATACAGTTCGAGCACGGCGGCGGCGAGTAAGTGCGCGGTGGAGTGGCGGTAGACCTGCAGCGCTTCAGGATTCTTGTTGGTCAGAATCTCCAGCTTCGCGTCGCTTTCGAACGGGCGTGTCAGGTCGTAGAGTTCGCCGTTGACGCGCGCCACAATAGCGGCATCTGCCAAACGCGGGCTGATCTCTTTTGCCACATCCAGGGGCTTAGTTCCACTTGGAACCGTTTTTTGGCTGCCGTCTGGCAACGTAATAATAAAACTGCTCATGTTAGGGGTTAAATTCGAGGTTACCAGACTGGGCTTTAACCAAAACGGCCGCCTCGCAGGTGGCATGATGGTACCGTTCAAGCGTCGTAGGAAAAGAAACAATTTTTGCTCCTTCGTTATTTAGCAGCCCGTTTGCGGCATTGGGATCCGGCGGTGGTTCGCTACCTCAAAATGGGTCTCGGCATCGAACAGCGTGCGCAGACGCTTGCTCCGTTCTGGGCCGAGCATTTGAAGCGTACTCGCGCCGCGCAAGAGCGCTGGGCGCAAACCGCCAACGGTGAATGGCTCACGGTGTTGGGAGCCGGCCATCTGCTCGACTTCAACAGCATGGCGCTGCTGCCCCATTTTCAGAAACTACGCCTGGTGGACGCGGACCGGCTCTGCGAGCAGGCTTGGAAAGACTTGCCGAAGCCGGTGGATGCCGTCTTTCTCGACATTTCGCAATGCCTCGATCAGTGGATCGGCGCACTGGGCCATGAGCGAAAGCCTTGGGAAGCTACACTGAGTTCAATCCGCGAGTACCGCGCCCCAGCCGCCTATAGTGCGCAGGCCGATGCGATCCTCTCTTTAAACATATTGAGTCAACTGCAAATCGTTTGGCAGGATGGCGTAGAGGCATTTCTACAACAGCGCTTCGGACACAATTTCGTGAACGCACATGAGGACGAGTGGCTGGATGCCTTGCGGCCTGCGGGCCAGACGTTAGTGGAGCAACATTTGGCGGCGATCGAACGTGCTGGACCCGCCTTCGTGCTGCTGATCACAGATCTGGAATACCTTGAATATAAAGGTGCGTTGTTCGAAGCAGACCGCTGGGCTCCGCCGCCCGTTGATTGGTCGGCGGAAGCCGGGTGGAGCGCGGCCTCCGGCATTACCAGCGAAGTCTCTCCAGCGTTAGAAGGAGTAGATCTAAACGAGGCGACCTTCGCGCGCTGGCTGCCGTCATACCGTTTAGCATGGCAGGAGTGCTGGCTCTGGCACATTGCGCCATTAGGGACGGAAACAGTCGCATATGGCGAGGTTCACCGGGTTGGCGCGTTTGCCCTGGAACAATCCTGCTAAACTACAAACTACCGCCGCGTGAGTACTACCACCGTATCTCCAGCCTTCGACGAAACCGCCTTAGTTGCGCGCGCCAAAGCCGGTGACCAAACCGCCTTCAATGAGCTCGTGCAGCACTATGACCGCCGGGTGTTCCGGATGGCCAAGCAGATTACTGAAAATGACGATGACGCCGAAGACGTCCTGCAAGAGACTTTCCTCAAGGCTTACACTCATTTAGACGACTTTCAGGGCAACTCCAAGTTCTATACCTGGCTGGTCCGGATCGCCGTTAATGAAGCCTTAATGAAGCTGCGCAAGCGGCGTTCCGACAAGACCGTTCCGCTGGACGAACCGATTGATACCGGCGAGGACGAAGTGGTTCGCGAAATAGCCGTTTGGGACCAAAATCCGGAAGACGTCTATTCGCGGGACGAATTAGCCCGTATTTTGGACCAAGCCGTCAAAAGTTTAAAGACAGCTTACCGCACCGTTTTCATCTTGAGGGACATCGAAGAAATGTCAATCGAAGAAACGGCTGAGACCTTGGGGCTTTCGATCTCCGCAGTTAAAAGCCGCCTGCTTCGAGCCCGGTTGCAGCTTCGCGAAAAGCTGACCAGGCAATTCAAGAAAAAGGGAGACGACGCGTTTGCTTACCTGTAAGCAATTCCTGCAGGAGCTGAATGGCTACATTGAGAAAACTCTTGATCCGCAAGAGTTAGCCGAGCTTCACAGACACGTCAGCGAGTGCCCCAACTGCTTTGTGGTGTGCGATACAACCGAGAAGACGTTACGCGTGTTCAAGGGAATGGATTGTTCACCGGTGCCGAAAGGCATCCAAGCGCGTCTGTTGGCGGCGATCGAAAAGCGGATGAAAGAAAAGGGCGGCTGTGGTTGCGCCGGCAGTAGCGGAGCGACGCAGCACTAATCCGGTTGGGCGCTGCTATTGCCCTGCCCTCATCGGCTTGCTAAACAGGTCGTTGAATTTTCTTTTCTGACTCTCGTTAAGCCGGTCTAAAATGCGCTGCTTGCCGTGCTCCGCTACATCCAGCCGCTCATCCTCGATATTCTGATAGTACTTGCGGTAGTCATCCAGCTCTTGGGTGATAAATTGCAACTGTTCGGGGGTGAGATCAAGCTCGGTCTTCAACTTCTGCAAGCCGAAATGGCTGGCGGATTCAATAGAAGCTTCGTGCGGGTCGCGCGCCGAGGGCAAATGGCGGTGCAGGTAGCTGCGCGTCAAGGCCGCGCCAAACGCAATGCCGCACAGAAAAATCAACGCAAATATGGTTAGGACTCGGGGATTCGACCATCCCGGTTCACTTTGCTGACGCATATTGAGCCGTTCCGCCGCTTAAAGCTCGGCGTCTCTTATTTTCCTTCGCCCGAGTGGGCGGCGAAATTCTGCAGAACGGCGTCGCGCTGCTGGGCTTGGTCGCCATCCATTGGCACATCGTAGTGAACTTGCTCAGCGGTCACTGTATCCGCCATCAAGTGGCCATCTATCTTTTCCTCAGCCACTACGTAAGAGCCAAGCAGTAAAGCCACCGAAAGCGAACCGAGCGCCAAACGTTTGCCGAAAGGCGAATAGACAAACACAGCCCAAATGGAATCCTTGGCCTTCTCTTCAATACGCTGCATGACACGCGCGTAGAAGCCGGCCGCCGGTTCAATTTCTTCGTTGGATCTCAAGGAACGGAACAGGTTGTTTTGCGCGCGAATGGCGGAAACTTCACCGTCACACTCGCGGCAAGACGAAAGATGCTTCTGCAACTCACCCGCATCCGCTCGACCGTCTAAAAAACTCTCCAATTCGTTGCGAATAGATCCGTGCATATTTCCCTCAAGAAAGTTCCAACCCCAAACCGATTGGCAGATCTACGCCTGCTCTTCACTCTTAAATAACAACTCAACTCACTACTGGAACCCGCCCGCCGTGTCTGACTACGACGTGGTCAAAGGCCCTTTATCTAATCTCTGCGCCGCTTTCACCAGCTTCTGGCGTGCGCGGAACAGTTTTACCTTAATCGTATTCTCGTTCATGCCCGTCATCTCCGCCAGTTCTTCCACCGAATGTCCTTCTACCTCTTTGAGAAGGATCAAAGAGCGGTCTTCTTCGGAGATTTTCGACAGCAACTTCAAAATCAAATCATGCTGCGCCAGGCGCTTGTCCACAGCCGGCGCCTGATCCGTGGCTGGATCCGACGTTTCCATACGCTGCGAATCCTCCGCCGAAAAATCGCTTTCGTAAACCAGCTTGCGCACGCGCTTCTTCCGCAAATAGTCGTAGCACTCGTTCACCGTGATTTTGTAGATCCACGTCAGTAGCGAGCTGCGGAAATCAAAATTTTTGATCGAAAAATAGATTTTGGCAAAAACCTGCTGGGCAATATCTTCCGCGTCGTTGCGGTTACGAAGAATACCGTAAATGATGGAGAAAACCTTAGCTTGGTACCGTTCCACCACTTCGCGAAACGCCATTTCGTCTTGCGCCTGAACGCGACGAACCAGCGCCGCCTCCTCGGTTGTTCGGTGGTCCAATTTGCTCTTTGCCCGGGTCGTTTCGCCCGCTATGGCCGGAAAAGGGATGGCTACGCCAAAACCGTTCATAGTTCGTCCGACGCGTAAGATTCTATAGGGGTTTCCAAAAACCAGCTAGACCCACCGCCATTATGACATTGGCGTGTAGATTTAGGCGAAAGGGCCTACTTTTATCAATTTACGATATTCTATTGCGCTGGGAACGATGCTTCCGGAAGTAAAAGGCCTAGCGGCGTCAGCGGCCCTAGCGGAATTAGGTCAAACTCCATGAGCTTCGCCTGTCCCAGCGGTAGTTTTTCCAGTAGCTCGTGCGCTTCGGCCACAGTTTCTACGTTCAACAGAAAAACCACCCCACTCTGGTCGCGGCGGACGAACCATTGATCAATCTTGCCTGCGAGATACAGGCGAACCGTGTCACGAACTTCTTGTTGCATCACGGGCATAACCTTTTCGCGGGTGGTACCGGTCGTCAGATGACCAATCGCAAGGATACGAGTCGTGGGGCCGGGAGGCGTTGGCGGTTTCTGGGCGAGCGCAAGGGGGCTCGAGGCGCAGACAAGGACAAAGGGGGCAAGGAGCTTCAGGATCGACATTACATGTATATACATGCATCTGCGCTGGAAGTCAACTCCTTCCCCGGCTGCCGTGTGCTAACCGCGTCAGTTCCCCGCTGAGCGCGGCCCAGGCGGCGGATCCGATGGTGTTCAACATCTTCTTCTGCGCTGAGGCCCACCGCGGCTCGGCTTTCTCGAGTGCGCGCATGCCCGTTTTCGTGAGTTCCACGGACTTCACTCGTCTGTCCGGGTTAGCCGCCTGCTTGATAAGGCCCTTTCGTTCCAAAAGCGCCAGGCTGCGCGTAAGGCTGGTTTGATCCATCACCAGTAACTTAGTTAATCGAGTGACGGTAGCGGGTCCCGCCGCCGATATCACCGAAAGAATGTTGAACTGTGTTGAACGCAGACCGCTGGGCCGCAGCGCGTTGTCATAAAACTGGGTGACAGACCGCGTGGCCATCCGCAAGGTGGCGCAGACGCACGGCGGATCGGGGTTGAATCGAACTGTCATGTATATACATGTAACATGAAACTCGGCTTGACTTTTTCCGGCCATTGCATGTATATACATACAATGGCGACGACTGAGGCTGCGCCATTGTCCGCCGGGAGCGAGCGCTGGCCCGTGGGACTCCCCGGCTCACCGGCGTCGACACGTTACGCGGTCTCGTCATGGTGATCATGGCGCTCGATCACGCCCGTGATTTCATTTCCAGTGCCACGTTCGATCCAACCGATTTGGCGCACACCTCCCCACAGCTATTCTTCACTCGCTGGATTACGCACTTCTGCGCACCTATTTTTGTATTCCTGGCGGGCTCGGGCGCTTACCTGTCTCTAGCGCGCGGTAAAAGCAAGCCGGACCTCGCCGTATTTCTATTCACCCGCGGTTTGTGGTTGATCTTTCTGGAAGTCTTTGTGATTTCACCGTTAGGTTGGTCGTTTAGCCTCAGCTTCGGCTTTACGCGCCTACAAGTCATTTGGGTGATCGGCATCGCGATGATCTTGCTGAGTTCACTCATTCTCGTGCTGCCTGCGCGTGTAATCGGCGGGCTCGGGCTGGCTATGATTGTGCTCCATAATCTTTTCGATGGAACGCGCTCGGCATGGCTTGGTCCAGCAGCTGGTGCGTGGAAGATTGTGCATCAGCTCAATTTCTTCCACCCCTGGCCGCACGTCACTGTGGCTTATCTCTATCCGCTCATCCCTTGGGTGGGCGTGATGATGGCGGGTTACGCGACAGGCGAAGCGCTTACGCTTGAGCCTGCGCGAAGACTCCAAATCCTCCTGTGGACTGGCGGAGCAGCTACCGCCTTTTTCGTGATGCTGCGCGCCACTAACTTTTATGGAGACCCTTCGCCTTGGGGGGTGCAAGCAGACCCGTTGTTTACGATTATGTCGTTCGTGCGTTGCACCAAATATCCGCCCTCCCTTTTGTATTTGCTCATGACACTCGGTCCAGCTCTAATTGCGCTGGCTTCGCTTGATAGCGCTAGCGGCTTGATCTGGCGGCGGCTGCGTGATTTCGGACGGGTGCCGCTCTTCTATTACCTGCTTCACCTGCCGTTGCTCCACGCCATCGCCGTAATGCTTTCCATTGCCAAATACGGCAGCGCGGCTTGGCTTTATCAGGATCTGATGGGCATACGCGGATCAAACCATCCATTGCCCCTTGGCTATGGATATGGCTTGCCGGTGGTGTATGCGGCTTGGCTTTCGGTTATCGCCTTACTCTATCCGCTGTGCCGCTGGTTCGCCGAAGTCAAAAAGACGCGGCACGAATGGATTTTTAGATCCTTGTAGTCAACGCCGCCGAGAATGGCTGCCTTTATCCCGTGACATTTCACTCGAAATCGACTATCGATAACGGCCGAGATCATAAGTTTGCAGGCGTTGAGATATTGATGAAGCGGCGTAAGAGAACCGTTGCCGCACCGCGCTTCGCCCCACTATTCTTTCAGCAAAACCTTGCGCCGCCGGCAGGTCCATTAAGCGGAATCTTGATATCGGAGTGATGTGCGTTTTGCTGTAGGCGAAGGAAAGAAAAATCCGACGTCATTTGTCAGATGGCTTAGCTCGAAAAACAGGCAATTCAGATGATACTGATCAGGGGGCCAATCTGTTCGCCATCTATGGCTTCTCAGTTGTTGGAAATAGGATTTTTCTGTGACTCAAAACACACTTCCGGACCCATAATTTCAGCTTCTACGCCTTATTTTACAATCACTTACAATTTTTGGTAAATTCCTCTTCCCAAGCCCTCGCAAATGCGCTACTATACGTTCACTAAACAGTTACTTGTTAAGTACTGTTTAAACTAGGGTTTTTCCGAACCCCCTCCTCGTTAGAGTCCTCGGTTCAAAC
>CAWJBS010000123.1:0-15740 GCA_963840845.1 Bryobacterales bacterium | reverse complement strand
TAGAAGCCCGCGACATCGTCTGACAACCGCCGAACTTCATCTGAAGAGATAGAGTGAGATTGTGCAGCCTCTGATCGTAGCTTTTCTGCTGGCGTCGATGAGCCAATGGGTCGGGGCTCAAGTTATAAGAGTTTATCCGATCACGGTTTGCGAAGCTCTTTCCAACCTCCACGCCTACGACGGAAAGCGAGTCGCCATTGTCGGCAAGCTAGATGGCGGCGGATTGATGGATGGCTGTTGTGGCCTTGTGGAAGATCGCTGCCGTCAGAGTATTGTGACGGAACTAGCGAAGCATTCCAATAGTGTTGCCACGAGCTGGGTCTGGGAGAACCGAATCAATTTACGGCTGCCCCTTCCTGAAGGCAGGGCAAATTCCGATTTGCCAAAGTTTTCGTTTGGTGGACCTGCCTTCGATGAAAAGTTGCGGCAGATGGCGATGTGGACGACTCTTGGCTGCTATTCGGTACCGACATTTAGTGCGGACGGAAAGCCAACACCCCCTGGGCGTGCTCAACAGCAGTGGGCCGTTGCCTATGGCAGGTTACTGACAAAAAAGAGCCTGCGGGGACCTAGTGGCAAGCCTGGCACGTCTTCTTTTCATTGGGGCAATGGATTCGGTCACCTTGGCGCGGC
This sequence comes from Bryobacterales bacterium, assembly GCA_963840845.1. Taxonomy (GTDB): domain Bacteria; phylum Acidobacteriota; class Terriglobia; order Bryobacterales; family Bryobacteraceae; genus Bog-105. The sequence continues at coordinate 15,107 of CAWJBS010000123.1, read as the reverse complement.
TCCCGCAGAACTGGCGAATTACGAGATTCAATTGATTGGCTCTTCGGAATGCTCAGTGGCCGATACCACGGTTCGCTGACTTTCGTTGCGACTAGTGTTGGTGACTGGTGAAGGATGAGGTGACTATCTCTCCCAGCAGCAGCTCTAATCACACCCTAGATCATCAAGAAAAGTCGCCACTTCGGTGATTCGATCGGCCTCAATTCCAAGTTCGCGCTGGATGAGGAACCGCAGTGTTAGCCAAACATCCGGTGTTGTCCAAGAGATAGACCGTTTCACTTTATTAATCGGCCTCACTGTGCCCAAGGAATTCGACTCGATTTCGATGCTCGAAAGATATGGGAGGGCGAGTTTCTCCAAAACCAGATGGTACAGGTCACCTACGGTCCGAATCGATTCACATTGATCGTCCGGCAGTTCGACTGAGAACACTTCTTCCGTATGCATTACGAGTTCAACAAAGTCCAGGCCCATTAGGTCCATGATGTCGCACGGGAGGGTGGTCTCTCTATCGGGTCAGCGACGCCGTTACCGGAAACGCTACTTTTTGAATGCTGGTCAATTTCACTGGCGAAATTCAGCAATGACCTCGATCAGCCCGATGATGTTCTCGTTAAACTCGGCAAGCTCTTCTGCCGGAACCCAAAGCTCTGTGTGAACAGTCGCTCCAACTGTCTGGGCCGGGTAGCGGGTGGCGAACTCGGCGCGAATCTGAAAACGAGTGACGAATCCCGCCCCACTGTGGCGAACGTTCCAATCGCGGGCAATTTGTGTCGCGTACTCTTCGTTGGTCACGGGATAAAAGATCGGCTGGTCGGGCAAGCGTGGCGGAAATTCGTGCCAGCCTGATGCCTCGATTAGGGCCAGTTCTTTGGGTCCTACCGGTCGGTAAAGAGTCAACAAATCCATAGCATTTCTGTCTTAGGTCAAGGTACCATTCGCAAGGGGTGTCGGACGCCGGGAGATGACGGCCAGAAGAGCGATGGCCGTCATTTGGAACCTTAAACGCGGATATCGGAACAGCGGCAGCAGCCACGGCGTTGGCTGCAACCCGGCGCCCAATGCGCAACGCCGAGGTTGTCTTCTAACTGCCGCTCTAACGTATTGTCATCTTGATACGCATGGCCCCAATATATTTGTCAGCCGCTCCATAGTACGCCACCATATTCCCAAAGTTTCCGACCTCGCCCTCGATAAAAATCAATACTGTGAATCCATTCAGTCTTACCGTCGAATACTTGAACGTATGATGATCAATACGTGGAGAGGCGGTCAAACGCTGGCAGCCGGCGATAACGGCACTAAATTTTCTGACCGACATTTGATACAGACCAAGCCGGGAATTCTTAGCTTGGACTTAGCCCTTAACGCGACAAAGCAGGATTTTGGAAACGCTACCGAGCGGGGGTGGATGGAGATTTGCGATGGCAACGAAACGTAAATTCAAGAGCGATGCATTTGAGGCGATCCACTCCTCGGCCTCAGCGATCTATAAAGTGGGAGCAATTCACAAGACAACAATGCGGAGTTTTGATGCATCATGTCTTGCCGCCCCAGCCAATCTCAAACCGCAACAGATCAAGAAATTGCGCCAGCGTCTTCGTATCAGCCAGCCCGTCTTCGCGCGGTATCTTAATACGAGCGAGTCGCCGATCGAAATCTGTCGGCTCTGGGTGTGCTGGACACGCACGCGTTGCTTGCGATAGAGCGCACTCCGGCGCAGGTTGTACAGATGCGACACCGAGATCCCTGCCAGCCGTTCGTATTCCCTTTTGCCAAATACTTTGTGCTCGCGATGCAGAATTCGACGGAGCGCCGGACCGCTTATATCTTCGTGTGCGGCATCGGTAGCGGCTAACAACTGAACGTCTTCTTTCCGGTAGCGGTGTGCAAAGCTCGGGCGGCTTGCTGGCCTTCGTTCGATCACCCGCCGGTCCATCCATTGCGCAATCAAGCGAGTCATCTGAGCTCGGCTGAAGCAGGTGACTTTCAGTAGAAACTGCTTTACGATTCCGCGCTCGCACTTGCCCAGTTTGCCGTAGCTCTGACGGCCCAAAACGGTGCTGATGAAGTCGTACTTCGCTTCTGAATTTTCAGTCGTCCATGTGATCGTCCGGCTGGCCTGCCAGCAGATCCTCCATTTCGCCCAAGCTGAGCTTTTCCAAGTCCTTCATGCTGATTTGCATCCATCAGCAGCTTCCCTCTTTCAGGCTCATCTCGCATTGGAATCACTTCGCTTCTTCGGGCTCGTCCCGCATTGTAATCGATCTGCCCGTTCAGGCTCATTCCGCGTTGGACAATTCTGGGACTAGACTAATTAAAAATTTGGGTGTACTATAGCGGGGATCGGGTCATGATCTCTCCGATAAAACCAATCTTGGAGAATGCATTGAAGAAGCTTTTCATGTTGTTATTCCCTTTGTACGCGCTTGCTGTCTCGTCGGCAAGTGCAAACGTGGTTGTCCTGAATTTTCAAGGGCTTCAGAATGAGGAGCAAGTTCTCAACTACTACAATGGCGGTCTTGGCGGGAGCGGCAGCGGGCCTGGACCCAATTACGGCATCACCTTCGGCTCAGACTCACTCTCGCTCATTTCGAGCCAGGCTGGCGGCAGCGGTAATTTCGCCGGCAATCCGGGCGGGACTGCGGCATTGTTCTTCCTAAGCGGTCCTGGCGACGTCATGAATGTGGCTAGTGGCTTCACAACCGGATTTTCGTTTTATTACAGCGCGATTAACGATCCGGGCACAGTGACGGTCTGGAGCGGACTGAATGACACGGGCACGCTCCTGGCCACTATAAACTTGTCGGTAACTGCCAGTCAGGCCGGTAGTGCAACCTGCGGCAGCGACCAGTTTTGTCCCTTTGTCGCGTACGGGGTGACCTTCAGCGGTACAGCTATGTCGGTTGATTTCTCTGGCACCGCCAACCAGATCGCTTTCGGCGATATCACTTTAGGGTCGTCCAGTGCTGGTGGCAGCGCGCCGGAACCATCGACCTATTTGTTGATGGCCGGAGGATTGACGGCTGTTCTGGGTTATCGCTTGCGCACACGCCGCGCTTAGGTTAACCAAAAAGCAATACAAAAATACCGGTTGCGACAAGCTGTCGCGACCGGTATTTTTTGTCACGGCTCTTCAGCGTGGAAGACAGGATGATTCAATGCCATACCACAGTGGCTGACTGAGTCGTGGTAGCCATTACGGCGCTGCTGCTCGATTGGCCACCGCTGCCGCAAGGCAGACAGACGAGAAAAGGACAGTTAGAGCCGTCCGCGGTTCGGCACACGCCCGTTGCCGTCTGTGCGAAAAGAGTGTGGCTTGGGGATCTTTCTCGGGATTCATTCCAGCTATCTGCATCAAGCGATGGCTCGCGCGTTCCGCCCGACGTTATTTGCGCAGGCCGTGGCGCGAGGGAGCGCCCGACTTGATTTCGAGAAGCACCAGAGCGTTGGGGCCGAGGTCGAGGTCGAGTTCGCTTGTCTTGAGCAAGTGCACCTTGGGAGGTTCCAGGGCGGTGAGCGTATTGAGCTTCTGCACCTGCAGCATCGGTGGGATAGCGCGGGCTGCCGATGCTGCGGTAGGCGGCGAGGGTATTGCTGTGGGCGTCGTCTACACGGGACTCGAGGATTTCAGCCCCGTTGACGGGCAGGTTGTCGAAGACGAGGTGGAATTTTTTGACGGCGCCTTTTTGATCGGGCTCGACGTAATTCCAGAGGGCCACTACAATTTTGTCGTCTTTGCTGCGCTTAGTGACAATGACGTTGAAGTTATCGTTGGCGAGGCGGGTTTCACCTAAGCGGTGGAGCAAGGCGAAATCGTAATAGCTGGGCTTGTTAATGCCGTATTCCGCGCGCAGGCCGAAGTGGCCTTCAAACGGTTCGGGGATGGGGCCGCCTTCTTCGAAGACATCGGAGAAGGTCCAAAAAGAGAGTTGCGCATTGAGGCCATCGCAACCGCGGATGGTGTGGGCGAGGGCGGGGCCGACGAAATCGGTATCGCGTACGCCGTTCATGCCGGGGACGTTCCACTCGCTCCAGAACAAGGGAAGTTCGGCTTTACCGGCGGCACTCATCTGCCCTCTAACCTTGGCGACGGCGCGGCAAACGCGGTCTTTCATATTGATGTCTTCGTTCGTGCCGAACAAGTTTTCGACGGTGTCGTCGGCATAACCGTGGCTAGAGACGAAATCGACAGGGATTTGCTTTTCGGCGGTATGGCGGAGGAAGTCATCGACCCAAGCGGCAGCAGCAGTAGATGGCCCGCCCACACGGATTTTGGCATTCACGGCTTTAAGGGCGCGGGCGGTGTGATCGTAGAGATCGAAGTAACTGCGTTGGGAGGGCACGCCGCCCCAGAAATCAATATTCGGTTCGTTCCAAACTTCGAAATACCATTGGGCGATTTCGTTTTCGCCATAGCGTTCAATGAGGTGCTTCGCGAAGGCGGTGATGAGGGCGTCCCAACGTTCCATGCTTTTCGGAGGTGAGACATTTTGCTTGTACCAGAAGGCGTGGAGGTCGTCGGGATTGAAGGCGAGCTTCTTGGGCATGAAGCTGATTTCGACGAAGGGGCGGACGCCGTTTTTCAAGAGGCCGTCGTAGATTTGATCGACGTAAGCGAAGTTATAGACGGGCTTGCCTTGTTCGTCTTCGTTATAGACGCCCACTTCGTCGTGAAAAATGGCGTGGAAGCGGACGTAGTGAATGTCTGTGACTTGTTTGACGGCGCGGAGGTCTTCGCGGTAACTTTCGCGGAGGGCGAGAATGGCGCGGCCGGAGCCGAACATTTGCTCCCAGAAGTGCGGGAACGGGGTGGAGGGAGCGGTGGTATCGATTTTGATTTGCTCTTGGGAGAAGGAGAGCGTGGGAGTTAGAAGGAGGGTGAGAAATAGGAGGGATCGGGCGGTTGAGCGTGACATCTATTTTCCTTCTACGGCATGTAAGGCGGCTTGCACTTGGGGGTCGCGCTGGTCAAGAATTTCTTCACCTTTATCGACGCCGCGGGCTTGGGTAACAATTTCCTCTTTGAGGCGGGATTTGAGCCACTTCGATTCTTCGATCCATTCGGCGGCGCCGGGTTGGATTCCGCGGGCGGCGAGTTCTACTTTGAGTTCATCGAGGAGGTCGGGCGTGACTTCAAAGTTGTCGGGCAAAGGCGAGTGACCAGCGAGATAGTGAGTGGCGTAAGCCGTCATGAGTCCACTTGCATCCAATATACTCTCCAGGCGAGTGAGTGGGGCGGGAGTTACAAGGATATCGGGTTGAATGCCACCGCCGCCTGTGACGGTGCGGCCTTTATCGGTTTTATAGGTTGGGAGGGAGGCGGCCGGTTTTTCGGAGAATGTCTCGGACAGAGCGGAATTGTGCAGGGGCTTCTGGATGGTGCGGCCACTGGGAGTGTAGTAGAAGGCAGTTGTTAGGGCGAGGCCGGTGCCGCCAGAAAGGGGCATGACACTTTGGACCAAGCCTTTGCCGTAAGTGGGTTCGCCGACGATAGTGGCGCGGTCATGATCTTGCAGGGCGCCAGAAAGAATTTCGGAAGCACTGGCGGTTTTTTCGTTGACGATCACGGAGAGTGCGAAATGGTATGGCTGCGCATTGGCCGGGACATTAGCGCTATCGACTTCTTTGGAGCGGCCGCGTGCAGTGAGGATGCGCTGACCCGGCTCAAGAAACATAGAGGCACCGGCGAGGGCAGACTGGACGATGCCGCCGGGGTTATTGCGGAGGTCCAGGACGAGGCCCTTCAGCGTGTTGGGCGAAAGTTTCTCGATGGCGTCATGCAGTTCTTTGGCGGTGTGAACGTCCCAACTGGCGACGCGAACGTAGCCGTATCCGGGCTTGAGTAGGAAGGCGCGGTCAACGGAGGGTGAATCCACCAGTTCTGGAGTGAGGGTGAATGGGAGGACGCGGGAGAAGCCCTGGCGGCGGATGTAGGCGGTGATTTTCTGTTGGCGGGCTTCGGTGAGGAGTTCTACAATTTGCTGGGGATCCATCGATTGGATGGCGTAATTATTGATAGCGACGAGTTCGTCACCCGCTTGGATGCCGGCTTTGTTGGAGGGGGTGCCGGGCAGCGTTTGCAGGAAGATGACTTGGCCAGGGAGGACGGAGACGACGCTGCCGAAACCTTTTTGTTCCGACTCTTGCATCTGTTTGAGTTGTTGGAACTGGCCTTGGTCAAAGAACTGAGTGTGGGGGTCGAGCTGGCGCAGCATGGAGGGGATGGCGCCGCCGTCGATCAGTCTATCGGCTGGGACGGGGTCAGCGGAGTTGGCTTGCAGGGTGGTAAAGACGTCTACGAATTGCTTGAGATAGGGGTCGAGTTCCTGCGCGGGGTTGCCGTCGGGTTGAGGCGCGGGGGCGGGTTGAGTTTGCGCCAGGGCTAGACAGGCAGCCGCGGCGAAAAGGCAGAGACGGCGTTTCATCATCGGGAGTATTGGGTGGCTTGGCGGGTTTTGGCGCGCTGCAAGGCTAAGTCAATGAGTGTGTCGAGTAACTGCGAGTAACCGATGCCGCCGTATTCGAACATCTTGGGATACATGCTGATGGAGGTGAAGCCGGGGATGGTGTTGATCTCATTGATATAGAACTGGCCGGTGGCGTTTTCCATAAGGAAATCGACGCGGCCCATGCCTTCACAGGAGACGGCTTCGAAACAAGCGACGGACAGGCGCTGCATTTCTTTGGTTTGCGCTTCGGTGAGTTTGGCAGGGAGTTCAATGCGGGCTTTGTCGAGAAGATATTTGTCTTCGTAAGTGTAGAACTCTTGAGACGGAATGATTTCGCAGGGAGTGGAGGCCTTGGGAGGATCGCCGCCGAGGATGGCGCATTCGAATTCACGGCCGGTGACGCCGCGCTCGACAACCAGTTTGCTGTCGTACTGGGAAGCGGTTTCGAGGGCAGCTTCAAATTGTTCGCGGGTTTTGGCTTTCGTGATGCCGACGGACGAGCCCAGATTGGCTGGTTTGACGAAGACAGGGAAGCCGAAGGGCAGTTTGAGAGTTTTGGGGTCGTATTCGCCACGGTTGAGTGTGAGGTGCTCCACCACAGGCAGACCAGCTTGCATGCAGAGCTTTTTGGTGACGGCTTTATCCATGGACACAGCGGAACCGAGGACGCCGGCGCCGAGGTATGGGAGATCAGCGAGTTCGAGGAGGCCTTGCACAGTGCCATCTTCGCCGAAGGTGCCGTGGAGGAGCGGGAAGACGACGTCGATGGGACCGTTAGCGCCGGGTTCGGGAAGGATGGGGCTGGGGTGCCACTTACCGGCTTTATCGATGAAGTATTCGATGACTTCGTATTTGGCCGGGTCGAGGGCTTTCTTCACGGAATCGGCGGAGCGGACGGAGATTTCATGTTCACCTGAGCGGCCGCCGAAGATGAGGGCGAGGCGGGTTTTATGGGTCGGTTGGGTCAAGAACTATTGTCGCTCGACGGGATGTGCGGAGTTAGGAAATACCGCGCCACTGTTGGCTTTGCGTGAGGAATTGCGAGCGGGCCTCGGGTCCGCCAAAAGCGCGGTCGGGGATGATGAACGAATTGCCTTTTAAGCCCACAATGACGATGTAGCTGCGAGCGGCCGTGACGGCCTTGACGTCGCCCCATGGTATTTTCCCGTGCATCGAGCCGATTTCGGTGGCGATGCCTTGTTGGGAAATCGTGAGCGTGCGTTCCTGTGTTTTGCCGCGAACGAAAAGCCAGATAGGCATCAGTAGAAACGCGCCAAGGGACCAGCCCAGAGCCACGAAGACATCGTGAAGAGTGATTGGACCGGAGAGAACACGATGCGAAACGAGAGAGAAGATACCCAAGAGAAGTGAATAACCGACGATCACGCTGCGTAAGCGCGGCACCGTGCCGAGGGCCAGGAGAAACGAGCGAACGATTTCCGAACGGGTGAGTGAATATTTGATTGTCATCTTTCCTTAGCTTGCCCCAGCCGCTTGGGAGCGGGTGCGTTTGGCTAGGAGCGTGGCAGCGCGGGCGAACGGGGAGTCTTCACCGCCGCCGTTGACAGCGTGTAGGCCTTGCAAGGCTTCGAGGTGAAAGAGATTGCCCAGTTCGGCGATTTCTTTAACCAGAGTTTCGCGCAGAGCAGGCGTGGCGGTTTTCAACATACCAATTTTCATGCCCACGGCGGCGTCCTGATCGGAATCGCGCAGGAACTCGGAGAGTTGATAGCGGAGCTCTTCATCGGGATCTTTGGCGAAAGCCTCTTGGAGAGCCGGGAGGCGGTCGGGGAAACAGATGCGCAGGTAACGGACGGCCTCGCCGCGGTTGGGACCGCTAGGGTTCATGATGCAAGCGAGCGCGAGATCGAGAGCTTTAGAAGAGGGCGCACTTTGTTGCAAGAGAGCCCAATACTGGCGCTGTTTGGCGGGATCGGGTTCGGTGGCCACGGCGCGGCAGAGCTGTTCGATCTGGGTGGGCGGAACGGGAGTAGCGTCAGGCAGAGCGCCAACGTTAGAAGAAGTAACGCGATTTTCTTGATTCATGCTCGGGTTGACCCTCCGGGATCAAAACCAAACGCAGGATTTAAAAACGATTACTTAGAAGTTATCAAAGTGCATTTCAGGTTGGGGGGATTCTTTCAGTTTTTAAGCCATACGCTATGCTCAATCTTTTATGCGACCCTTCCTGCTGATTTGCCTCTCGGCGCTGGCACTCACGGCGCAAACTACGGTCACTGCTATCAAAGCCGCTCGCATGTTTGACGGCAAGAGCGACCAAATGATCACGCCTGGCTTGGTGGTTATTGCCAACGGGCACATTCAAGCGGTGGGCGGCGGTGTGCCTGCAGGAGCGAAAGTCATTGATCTGGGTGATGCCACGCTGCTTCCGGGCTTCATCGATTCGCACACGCACCTCACCATGGATTTCGATCTGGATTACAACGCGGCGCGCCTGAAGGCGTTGAACCGCACGACGGCGGAGAGCGCGATTCGAGCGACGGTGAATGCGCGCAAGACGTTGATGGCCGGTTTTACGACGGTACGCGATGTGGGTTCGGAAGAGTTTCTGGACGTGGGTTTGCGCAATTCGATTAACGCGGGGATTGTGCCGGGGCCGCGGATGCTGGTTTCAGTGCACGCGCTGGGCGCGACCGGCGGTCATTGCGACGAAGGTGACGGAATCAAATTTGGTTTGCTGAATCACGAGATGGGGCCGGAAGACGGCGTGATCAATTCGCCGGACCAAGCGCGCTATGCGGTGCGTTGGAATATCAAATACGGCGCGGACATTATTAAGACGTGCGCCACGGGGGGCGTGCTCTCGCCCACCGACGATGTGGATGTTCCGCAACTCACGCAGGCGGAGTTGGACGCGCTGGTGACAGCCGCGCATGAACTGCGCCGCAAGACGGCTGCGCATGCGCATGGCAACGAGGGTGCCCGCCGCGCAATCCTGGCCGGGATCGATTCGATTGAGCATGGCACGTTCATGACCGACGATACGTTGCGCCTGATGAAAGAAAAAGGCACTTACCTTGTACCCACGCTGGCCGTGCGGAGCGGCATTGCGGAAGCAAAATTCCCGCCGCTGGTGCGTGAGAAAGCCGACATGGCGATGAAGGCGCAAGATTCGCTGGTGCGCCGCGCATTGGCGATTGGCGTGAAGATCGCGCTGGGCACAGATGCGGCGGTTTATCCGCACGGCGATAACGCTTTGGAATTTGTGCTGCTGGCTGCCGATGGCATGGCGAACGCGCAAGCGTTGCGCGCAGGTACCGCGAATGCCGCCGACCTACTGGGTCTAGCCAACAAAATTGGCACGCTAGAAAGCGGCAAATTGGCCGATGTAGTGGCTGTACCCGGCAATCCGCTGGAGGATATTAAGGTAACGCAAAGCGTGTTTTTCGTGATGAAAGATGGTACTATTTTCCGCAATGATCGCGCCAAATAGTCCCTTACAATCAACATGTTACCCAGGATTCACACAGTTGTAATCTGATTTTCATATCCTGTTGATGACACCTTATCGATACTGAGTGAAGTAACACCAAACCAGTATCGGCGCTAGGCGATGGAGTGAAGCTGTCTGCCGCCGAGCAATTTGATAAGGACAAATAAATGAGATCTCACACTTTACGGAAGCTGGCGAGCGCGGCTGGGGTGGCAGCACTCGCAGTGGGCTTCGCGGCCGCCGCAGACCAAGTTCAAATGACGGGAGCGGGGGCGACTTTTCCCGCGCCGATTTACACCAAGTGGTTCAATATCTATCAATCGGTGGGCAACGCGCAAATAAATTACCAGCCAAACGGCTCGGGCGCGGGCATTAAACAAGTGACCGAAGGTACGGTGGATTTCGGCGCAAGTGACGCGATTCTCACCAAAGAGCAAGTGAACGCGTACAAGGCGAAAAATGGCGGCCACACGCTGCTGACGTTTCCCACCGTGCTGGGTGCGGTGGTTCCAGCGTACAATCTGCCAGGGGTGACGGCCGAGTTAAATTTTACCGGACCAGTGCTGGCGCAGATTTTCATGGGCAAGATACGGAAATGGAATGATCCCGCTTTGGTGAAGCTGAATCCGGGCGTGAACCTGCCGAATTTGGATATTTTTGTGGCACATCGCGCCGACGGTAGTGGTACGACGTTTTGCTTCACCGATTATCTTTCCAAGGTGAGCCCTGAATGGGAGAAGGGACCGGGGCGCGGCGCGGCTGTCAACTGGCCGCAATGCTCCGCGTGTGTAGGCGCTCCGAAGAACGATGGCGTGGCGGGGCTGTTGAAACAAAACGCCGGCGGATTGGGCTACGTTGAACTGATTTACGCCGTGAAGAATCATCTGGCCTATGGCAAGGTGATGAACAAAGCGGGTGAATCTATTAAAGCCGATCTGAAGTCGGTTTCGGCGGCGGCAGCAGCGATGAAGGAATCCGCAGCCGATAGCCAAGTCTCGATCACCGACGCGCCAGGTAAAGGTGTCTACCCGATTTCGACGTTCACCTGGCTCCTGGTGCCGGATACCTTCAAAGATTCTGCGAAGGCAGCAGCTATGCGCGGCTTTTTGAAATGGGCTGTGACGAAGGGACAGGATGAAGCGGAACGTTTGGACTACGCCCGTTTGCCCGCTCCGGTAGCGACTGAAGTGGAAAAGCGCATCAGCTTAGTTAAGTAAAACTTGTGGTTACTAGCCCCACCTATATTGCCGAAACGCTGAGCCGCCGCACCAGCCGTGGATTCTTTTCACGGCTGCGCGGCGGAGATGAAATTGCTTATCTGGTCACGCTGGCTTGCAGCATTTCGATTCTGCTGATTGTGGGGCTGATCGTTTTTGAGTTGTGGGCGAATTCGCAAGCGACGTTCAAAACATTCGGATTCGGTTTTTTGAAGACCTCCACCTGGGATCCGAACGCCGATAAATATGGCGCGCTTCCCTTCATCTACGGTACCTGCGTCACGGCGTTTCTGGCAATGATCATTGCCGTGCCCTTAGGTGTTGCGTCCGCGGTGTTCCTGGCAGAGATGGCGCCGCCGAAGCTTTCAAACCTGCTCACGTTCTTGATTGAGTTGCTGGCGGCGATACCGAGCGTGATTTATGGATTGATTGGCATCTTCATTCTGGTACCTGCCATTAAAGCCTATTTGGTGCCGCCGCTACAGCACGCCTTCGGTTATTTACCTATTTTTGAGGGCTCCTTCTATGGCTTGAGTTTTCTTTCGGCAGGCATTGTGCTCTCCGTCATGGTGGTGCCGTTCATTGTTTCCGTTTCGCGCGAAGTGCTGCTGGCGGTGCCCGTGGAACAGAGGGAAGCGGCCCTGGCGTTAGGCGCCACCAAGTGGGAAACCACCTGGGACATTGTTCTACCCAATGCGAGCGCGGGTATTTTTGGCTCGGTTTTTTTGGCATTAGCGCGCGCACTGGGCGAGACGATGGCGGTCACCATGGTAGTGGGCAATGCGCCAAAAATTTCAGCTTCCTTGCTGTCGCCCGGTTACTCTATCGCGGCTGTGATTGCGAACGAATTTGCCGAGGCGAATGGCGAGCTTTACGTATCATCGCTCATCTTCATGGCGCTCGTGCTCTTTGGCCTCACGATCGTGATCAACGCGGTAGCGAGAATCTTCATCATGACGACGCAGCGGAAGGGAGCCTAGCCATGATGATGGAAATCTCAGGCTCGCGGCGTTTCGTTAACGGGTTGATGCTCACGCTCTCCGGTTTATGCACGGTGCTGGTGGTAAGCGTGTTGTTCTTCATCCTTGGTTATTTGCTGATCCACGGCGCTTCGTCGTTGAACTGGAATTTCTTCACGCAGCTACCCAAGCCGGCGGGCGAAACAGGCGGCGGTATGGCAAATGCCATTGTGGGCAGCGGCAAGGTTCTCTTGCTCGCAACTTTGATTGGTGTGCCCATCGGCTTCCTGGCGGGCGTGTTTCTGGCTGAATATAGCGGTAAGACGTTTGCGTTCCTGATTCGCTACGTGGTGGATTTATTAAACGGTGTGCCGTCGATTGTGATCGGCATTGTGGCTTACGCGATTGTGGTGAAGCCCATGAAACACTTTTCGGCGCTGGCCGGCGGAACGGCGCTCGGGATTATGATGATTCCGATTGCGGTGCGTACCACGGAAGAATTTCTGCGCGCGGTGCCGAATTCCATTCGCGAAGGCGCCATGGCGTTGGGTGCTACCAAAGCGAAAACGATTTTTACAGTGGTCATTCCGGCGGCGATTTCCGGCTTGGCTTCCGGCATGATGCTGAACTTGGCGCGCGTGGCGGGTGAAACGGCTCCGCTTCTTTTCACGGCGCTGGGTAATCAGTTTTGGAGTAAAGGGTGGCTCACGCCGATTGCCACGCTGCCGGTGATGATTTACAACTATGCCATCTCACCGGAGGAAGACCTTCACCAACAAGCCTGGGCCGCGGGCTTTGTTCTATTGAGTCTAGTTCTTGTGATCAACGTAACAGCGCGCGTTATTATTGCGCGCGGGCCCGCAGCGCAAAGGAGATAACGTGGCATCGCCTCAACAACAACAGCAATCATTGAAAGATCCCGTGACAGAAACTAACGAGCCGGCCCACACGCCGAAACCTGACACTACGTTGAAGTTGACGGCCCGCAATATCAACTTTTTCTACGGTGCGTTTCAGGCTTTGCATGATATTAGCCTGGATATTCCCACAAATAAAGTGACGGCGTTCATTGGCCCTTCCGGCTGCGGTAAATCAACATTCTTGCGCACCATGAACCGCATGAATGAAACTGTGCGCAATACCCGGGTGGAAGGGGATCTGAAGCTGGATGACGAAGATCTGTTCTCGATGGATGTCACCGACGTCCGCCGCCGGGTGGGCATGGTTTTTCAAAAATCGAATCCGTTTCCCAAGACGATTTTCGATAACGTAGCGTACGGCTTGCGCGTGAACGGCATTAAGAAAACTTCGGTGCTCAACGAAGCGGTAGAGCGCAGTCTCAAGCGCGCCGCTCTTTGGAATGAAGTAAAGGACAAGCTCCACAAGCCCGCCTCGGCTCTGTCTGGCGGCCAGCAGCAGCGTTTGTGCATTGCACGCGCGCTGGCGGTGGAACCGGAAGTCTTGCTATTGGACGAACCCTGCTCGGCGCTGGACCCAATTGCCACGTTGAAGATTGAGGAGCTTTTGTTCCAGATCAAGGACATCACCACCATTGTGATTGTCACGCATAATATGCAGCAAGCGGCCCGTTTGGCCGATTTCACAGGCTTCTTTCTGATGGGCAAACTGATTGAAATTGACATAACGAAGAAGATTTTTCAGAACCCTGGTAAGAAAGAGACTGAAGATTACGTCACCGGCCGTTTCGGTTGATGCGATTATTGAAACAAGATTTGAGGAGACCGTGCGCCATTTCGAACAAGAATTAGAAAAGTTGAAGTCAAAGCTGCTTGAGATGAGCGCGCTGGTGGAAAGCGCTGTCTATCGCAGCGTGCAGGGCGTTGTCGAAAAAAATGAAGAACTCGCCCAGCAAGTGCTGCGGAATGAAGGCCGCATCAACGACCTCGAAATCGAGATTGACGATCTCGCCATTAGCATTCTGGCGTTGCAAGCGCCACTAGCAGCCGACCTGCGCCTTGTTACCGCCGCCATCAAGATTAACAACGACCTGGAACGCATGGGCGACCTTTCTGTGAGCATTGCGCAAAGCGCCATGGCGCTGATGAAAGAACCTGTGATCCGCCCGCTGATCGATATTCCGCACATTGCCGGTTTGGTGCACAGCATGGTTCGTAAATCGCTCGATGCTTTCGTGAATCGCGATGCTGATCTGGCGCGCAGCGTTCTTGCGTCCGACGATGCGGTGGACAACATGCGCACTGCCAGCTATCACGAACTGATCAGCTTTATGGAGAACAATCCCGCAGCAGATCGGCCAGGCATTGTATCTGCTTTCAGTTGTGCGCAACCTGGAGCGCATTGCCGACCACTCCACGAACATTGCGGAAGACGTGCTGTTCCTGGTGAAGGGCATTGATGTGCGTCACCATAACGAAGAGCGCAGCCTTCGGCGCCGAGTTAACGGCTAATCCCAGCTTCTTCTTCAGGATTTCAGTGACCACGGTTGGGTTTGCCTGTCCGCGGCTTGCCTTCATCATTTGGCCCACCAGGTAGCCCAGGAGCGCGGTCTTGCCGCCCTTGTACTGTTCCACCTGCTTTGGATTAGCCGCAATGACTTCGTCGGCAATCTTCTCTAGCGCGCCAGTGTCGGAAATCTGCTTCAGTCCTTCTCGCTCCATGATGACGGAAGGGGCATCGCCGGTCTCAAACATCTTCGGAAGAATCTCTTTGGCCAGCTTGCCGGAAAGTTCGCCCTTGTTGATCAACGAGACTAATTCCCCTAGATGTGCGCCGAGATCGGCGAATCTTCGATTGTCTTGCCGGCGGCGTTGAGCAGGCCCATCAAATCTCCCACGACCCAGTTGGAGGTGGTGCGGCCATCGCCGCTCGCCTTGGCGGCGATTTCAAAGTAATCGCCAGTGGCGCGCGTCAGGCTTAGGACCTGCGCGTCGTATTCGCGTAGGCCATATTCAGTCACAAAGCGGTCGCGGCGGTCGGACGGCAATTCAGGCAAGTGCGACTTCACTTCGCCCAGCCAGTGCTCGCTTACGCGCAATGGGACCAG
>CAWJBS010000122.1:0-20294 GCA_963840845.1 Bryobacterales bacterium | reverse complement strand
CACATCCCCGCGCCCCGCTGCACTCCGGTAAACAAACGATCTTACGGAAAATTGTTCCGAAGGCGCCGCGCAGGATGTTCGCCGATTGGCCCGCCGGAAAGTAGATAGCCTCGCGCGCCACAAAGGAAAAGCGCAACGGCTGGACTTGAAAATACAACCCTCATTCTACTGTCTTCCGGCTGCCATACTATTGATAAGGGAAGCCCCAATTTTTCTATGACACGTTTACTCCTATGCGTTTTCCTGCTCGCCGGCAGCGCCCTCCTTGTGCCTGCGCACGCCGGCCAATCGCCCGCGGCCGGTGCTACTGTTCCGTCTACCGAAGACGATCGCATTGTTGATCAAGTCCGTCTGAAGCTCGCCGGTGATGCCGACGTCAAAGGCGGCAATCTCGAGGTCACTTCGAAAGACGGCGCCGTCACTCTCAAAGGCCGCGTCGAAAATGAAAAAGGCAAGAACAAGGCCGCCAAACTTGCCAAGAAAGTCAAGGGCGTCAAATCGGTGGATAACCAGTTGTCCATCGACCCTCTCGCTTAGATAGAGCATGTCGATGCGATGCCTTAGCGGTCTAATCGCTCTGCTGGCCGTTAGTGGGAACCAACGTGTTCGCCCAGACGCTGCCTTCCGAGTCAGACCGCTTGGTGTTCACCGGCAAGCTTTGGATCACCGTCAAGTACTTTGACCCGGTGTCTGCCTATCGCGATAATTCCGCTTGGGACGAAGCGCTTGTGGACGCGCTGCCGAAAATTCGCGCGGCCCAAACTCCGGCCGAATACGAAAGCGCCGTGCGCGGCATGATGCATGTCCTCGATGCGCCGCCCCCCGCGGCCGGTGTTGGCCAGCGCGTTTGGATTCATTACGGATTCCCGCCGGAAACGGGCGAACCCAGTCCATACTACTCGGCCTTTCTCTATAAGCCGGGAAATTCAGTGGAAGAAGTAGCCGTACCCATGGGCGGCTTCTCGGTGAAGGTTCCTCTGTCTGAGCCGGCGAGCGGAACGCCGCTTATCCCCGCTCTGCCTGCGGCGCGTTTTGATCCTTCGCCGTACCCCTCAACTGAACTCCGCATCCTGGCCGCTTACAAGATTTGGGGCGTCCTTCATTATTTCTTTGCTTATCGCGATTTGATCGACGAAGATTGGGACGCATTGTTCACGCAGTTTTTGCCGCGCCTGATTGCCGCCAAGGATGCACTGGCTTACAACCTGGCCATCGCCGAATGGCTGACCCACGCCGCGGATACGCTGACTTCCGCGCAAAGCCCCACGCTCACCCAATACTTTGGTGAAGCACCGGTTGGCTTGCGCGTCCGCATCGTCGAGAAGCACGTCACCGTAACCGAGGTGCTCGATCCGGAGGCCGCCAAGGCCGGCGTCAAAGTAGGCGACATCATCAAGAAAGTAGATGGCGAAACGCTGGTGGATCGCTACAAGCGCGAGGATCTTTATGTTCCTGCCTCCACTCCGCAGCGGCTGGGCGTCGATGTGGTTCACCGAATTCTGAATGGCGCAGAAGATTCGAGCGCGGTTTTGACGATGGAAGACTTTGCCGGTAATCGCAAAGAGATCATGCTCAAGCGCAGCAAACGGTTCACTCCCTTGCTGGACGCTGTTCCGGCAGGTGAATCAATGAAGACGCTGCGCGGCGGCGTGGGCTATGTGGATCTGCGCCGCCTCAAGCGCGCTGAAGTAGATGCGATGTTTGAAAAATTCCGCAACGCCCCGGCCATTCTCTTCGATGCACGCGGCTCGCTGGCCGAAGACACCATTCATGCGATTGCCGCCCGGTTGGTTTCAGACTCCGAGACAGCCGCGGCCGTCGTCACCGGTCCAGTGGTCACTTTCCCCGATATTCCGCAAGACGGCACGGCGAACCATACCTCCAGCTATTTCTTCCTGGAGACCATTCCTAACTTGCCCCTGTGGAAATATGCCGGAAAAACGGTTATGCTAGTCGACGAGAGCACGATTGGTGAGAGTGAACATGCGGGTCTCTTCCTGGAAGCTGCCAATAAGACCGAGTTCGTGGGCTCTCCCTCTGCGGGTGCCTATTCAGTTGTAAGCCGCTTCAGCGTTCCGGGAGCCGTGACGATTTCGTTCTCCGGCGAGGATGTTCGACACGTCAATGGCGGCAAATTGCAGCGTTTAGGCCTGCAGCCGATTTTAACCGTTGATCCCACTCTCAAAGGTGTTCGCATCGGCAAAGACGAAGTAATCGAAAAAGCTCTGGAGTTTGTTTTACCGAAAGCTCCTACAGTAAAAACACTACCTCCGAAAGCGTCATTAACCCTACCGTAATAGCCCTAGCAGCACGTAGAACCACCCATCCAAGGCGATGTAATGCGTGTATACTCAATCGAGCACCAAAAACCGGATACCGCTGGCCTCTGGAAAGTGACTTTCTTAGGCCCGATGTGATCTGGATTATAGAAGAGATAAGAAAAAGCTCTAGGAGGCTAATTAAAATATGGGTTCCTTACTGGACTCAATTAAGAATTCAATTTCGCCGGATTTGATCCGCTCGATTGCTTCGAACGCGGGTGAGTCACCCGACGGAGTAAAGAAAGGCTTAGAGACAGCGGGCGCGACAGTGCTCGGCTCCATCGCCGGTAAGGCGGGCGACAGTGGCTTCTTGAGCCAGATCATGTCGCTGGTCAGCAACTACGGTACTCAAACCCTCGGTGCGGCTGCGGGCGCTGGTGGTTCCGCTACTGCTGCGGCCAGCGAAGCGGGTTCCAACCTTTTGAGCACCGTTTTTGGCGCGAACAAAGCAGCGATTGAAGCTAAGATTGCTTCGGCAGCTGGCTTGAGTTCAGGTGCTGGGTCGACGATTTTGGCCTCTGCTGCGCCGCTCGTTCTTGGCGCTTTGAGCAGCAAGTTAGGCGCGGGCCCGGCTGGTTTGGCGAGCGCTTTGACTAGCGAATTGCCGAGCTTGAAAGGTTTGATTCCTGCCGGTTTGCCGGGTATGCCGAGCTTTAGCGGTGCTACGGCTGCCGCCAGTGGTGCGGCTTCCAGTGCTCGCGCAGAAGCGGAGAAAGTGGGCGGCGGTTGGCTCTGGCCCGTTCTTTTGCTGGGCGCTCTGTTGATTGCCGGTTTGGTGTGGTATTTCAACCGCGGAACGGCTGATGTGACGAAACCGGCGGAAACCGCCGTTGCCACCACGCAGACCGTCGCGACGGATGCAACCGCTAATCTCTCCGATGCCACCAAAGCCGCTTGGGCGAAATTGGGCGATTTGTTCAAACTCAAGCTGGCCGATGGGACTGAATTGAGCGTTCCGAAGCTCGGTGTCGAGAGCAAGCTGGTGAGCTGGATCGAATCCTCCAAGCCCGTTGACAAGGAAACCTGGTTCGATTTTGATCGTCTGCTTTTTGCCACTGGTTCCGCCACCCTGGAACCGGCTTCGCACGAGCAGTTGGCAAATGTTGCCGCCATCCTGAAAGCCTATCCCAAGGTCAAGATCAAGCTCGGTGGCTACACCGACAATACCGGTGATCCGGCTGCCAACCTGAAGCTATCCGGCGACCGCGCCGAAAATGTCAAAGCCGAACTCACCAAGCTTGGCGTTGATGCTTCCCGTATGGAAGCTCAGGGCTACGGTGAAGAACATCCGGTGGGCGATAACAAGACAGAGGAAGGCCGCCAGATGAACCGGCGCATTTCTCTGCGGGTTACCGAAAAGTAGTTGGTCCTAGCAAGAAAAATAGGGGGCACGCTGAAACGCGTGCCCCTTTTGCTTGGCAATTATGTCATAATGTTTCTTCATGACCGTTTTCGTTCACAGCTTCTACTGGTTTCGATTTTGGTACGCGCCAAAATCGCGCCGAGGGGCTTCCGCCGTGAACTAGAGAGCAGCGGACAGAGTTTTTAGAAAGGGGCCCACTCGGAAACGAGTGGGCCTTTTGATTTACAGCACTTATTTCTTTAAGGAACACTCGTGAGGGTCAAATGATCATCTCAATGAAACTTCATGCCACGAAGCAGGAGATTGACGCAGTTTGCGATCGAATCAAGGAATTCGGTTACAAGGTGCATTCGATAGCGGGAGAGGAGCGCTGCGTTATCGGCGCGGTGGGTGTGGGTGATGTTACCGCTTGTTTGGAATCGCTGGAAGCGATGCCACAGGTGGAAACCGCCGTACGCATTTCAGCCCCTTACAAATTTGTAAGCCGTGAATTCAAGCGCACTAAGTCGCAGATTAAAGCGAATGGTGTGGAGATCGGCGGCGATGACTTCATCGTGATGGCTGGTCCTTGCTCGGTGGAGAGCGAAAAGCAGATTCTGGAAACGGCGCATGCCGTGGCAAAAGCGGGCGCGAAGTTTCTGCGCGGTGGCGCATTCAAGCCGCGCACCTCGCCCTATGATTTCCAGGGAATGGAACTCGAAGGACTCAAGCTGTTGCGCAAGGCCAAAGAAGAAACGGGCCTCGGCATCATTACCGAAGTGATGAGCGACCGCGATGTGCCGATGGTGGCCGAATACGCCGACATTCTGCAGATCGGCGCGCGTAACATGCAGAACTTCTCGCTGCTCAAAACGTTGGGCAAGGCGGGCAAGCCTGTGATGCTGAAGCGCGGCCTGAGTTCCACCATTAAGGAACTCTTGATGTCGGCCGAATATGTGGTGGCGCATGGCAACCCCGACGTAATTCTTTGCGAGCGCGGTATTCGGACGTTCGAAACAGCGACGCGCAACACGTGCGACATCACCGCTGTTTCGGTGTTGGATGAGCTTTCGCATCTGCCCGTGATTCTCGATCCTAGCCACGCCACCGGCAAACGCAGCTTAGTCCCGTCTCTTGCCCGTGCGGGTGTGGCGATTGGCGCCGACGGTCTCATTATTGAAGCGCATCCGCAACCCGAAAAGGCGATCAGCGACGGCGCGCAGTCTCTCACTCTGCCGCAGTTCGCCGCTATGATGGCTGACCTTCAGCCCTACATTGCGCTGTGGAAGAAGTCGCGCGTCGGTGAATTGGCGACTGCCTAAAACGTGCGGTCTTTTTTGAAATGGACGGCGGTTCTGCTTGCCTTTACGGCAATCGGAGCCGCCGTTTGGTTTGGCTACCAACGCTATGAGCATCGCTTTGTACACAACGATGCCGACATGGTGAAGTTGCTGCCCCCAGGCGGCGACCTGACCACCTTTTTTATAGGTCTGGCGGATTTACGGCGCGCTGGTCTTTTGCATTTGCTCACGGGTATCACGCCTGCCGGAACAGAAAAAGATTACGCCGACTTCATTGCCGCTACCGACTTCGACTACACGCGCGACCTGGATTCGCTGGCCGGCGGCGTGAATGATAACAACGAAATTTTCTTTGTCTTGCGAGGTCGATTTAATTGGACGAAGCTGCGGCAGTTTGCCCTGGCCCATGGCGGCACTTGCGAGGAAGATGCCTGCCGCGCGCCGGGTAGTAAGCCGCATCGTTGGGTTAATTTTGTCCGCATTCAAGTAGACACGATTGGCTTGTCGGTCAGCCAAAGTTCGACAGCCGCAGACTTGCTTCGGCCACCGGGCCGGCGCGTTCAGGAGTTGCCCCTAGGCGACCCCGTCTGGCTGCGGGTTTCTTCGAACTTACTCAAGGATCCGACTGGCCTACCCAAGACGTTGCAGCTGTTTGCGATTTCGATGCAAGGCGCCGATTCAGTGCTGCTCTCCGCCGCTAGAGCGGAACATGGTGATGAGGCGTTCACGATTCAGTTAGAAGCTGCCTTTCCGAATGCGCCCAGTGCGGATACGGCTTGCAAGCAGTTACAGCTGCAGACCAGAATGCTGCGCTTAGAACTGGCGCATGAGAATCAACAGCCGAATCCGGCCGATTTAACCGGTTTGCTGACAGCGGGTTCGTTTCAGGTGGGCAGCACGCGAGTCTTCGGTAGCTGGCCGGTGAAGAAAGAGCTATTGGATTCGTTGCAGTAGCCCGGCTTTCTCTTCGCGAGTGAGCGTCCATGCTTTGCCATTCAAAAGCGCGGACACTAGCGCTGCTTCGAGCGGCTTGTTATCGTGCACCGTTCTTAGGCGATCCATCAGCGCTGCTTTCGCGGAAGGGTTACCGTACGTTGACAGAAACGCAGCGGCCCTCTGCGCGCTAGTCGTATCGCCCGTGTCTGTTAAGTAATTGGATACGAAGGGCAGAGAAGTTTCGGGAGCCACCCAGGTTGCCCAAAATGCTTGCAAAAGTCGAACTCCAAAGCGAGGATCATGCAGAGCTTGGTCTAGACTTTGTAGCGCGTGAGGCGAGGAGGTGTTAAACAAATAGCTGAGCCAATACGATTCCACGTCCGAACGAGCCGGCTCGGTGGTGTGCGCAGCGAGAAAGGTTTTTACTAAGTCTTCAGTCGTCCGATCACTGCGATGGGCTGTGTCGAGTTCCGGATAATTAGCCAGAGCAAACAGCGTGATCAACTGGGTTCGCATGGCAAAGTCTGGTTGCTGCGCCTCGGTCAAGACAGCTTTTATACATTCATCGGGTGCTGCCTCACACCACAGCCGGTAAGCAAAGCCGCGAAAATAGCCTGGGTTGGCGGCAGACTTCCACTGGGCCAAGTCACGAACGGCGGGCAGGATTTGGAAATGCGGCATTTTGCGCCAGACGGTGTCGAGGAACATACGGCGTTCTTCGAAAGGAATCTCTCGGAGGGAGTCGAGCAGGCCGTCAGGAATAGGCGATGTGGTGCTGAGCCAAACTATGTATTGTGCCTGAGCCCGCGCTGGCCCGGAACGCGAAGGTATGGTGTCGAGCAGTTTCTGGTTGTAAGTGGCAGCGGCTACCCGCTCGTCGGGAATAGAGGCCGAACTATAAGCCTTTTCGCCAAGCTGTTTGCGGATTTGCAGAGTCGCCAAAAGGGATTCGATGCTTGCCGGAAGCACTCGCGCAGGGTCGGTTAAGGCTTGTTCCAACGGTGGAAGGAGTAAGTCAATGTGGGAGGAGTGGCGCAGCATTCCATAGTACGGACCGAAGCCGTTTGGATCGGCCAAGTATCGCTTGAGCTTTTCTTCTATAGCTGCGGGTGTTTGCAATAGATCCAAACGCTGCTCCGGCAATGATTGCAGTTCCACCGATGAAGGAGGAAGGATGTCGAATTCGACAGTATTTGAGGTGATTGGGATGATTTCTGACGCTTGCTGGATATCAATTCGAATTGATACCCGATAATGTCCAGGTTTTTCAAAGCGGTACCAACGGGTAATATCGCCATCGTCCGTGGCTGGCTCCTCGGTTAGATCGCGCAACAGTTGAGCATTTCCCGTTATCAAGCAGGCCACTTGGAATCCACGTAAATCAAACGCTTGATCGGCGGGTTCTAATTGGATGCTCGAACCGTAGCAAGAATATTCCGGGAGCTGTGCTCGATATTTATGAGGAACGGTACTGGTGAGCGAGAGGGTAAATGGGATCGGTTCGTCCACTGTATAGCTGTGGGAGTCCTTCACAAGCTGCAGTTTGAAGTCTATGTCCGCAGGGTTTTGCGCTGATAAGGAGGATACTGCGACGACAGTCAACACCGCCCATCGTGCACAAGCGAGCATAAGTCACCTAACCTTTCCATCGTGAGACGGAATGTCCTCCGGCGGGGTTACGGAATAATGCCTACTCCGTGGTAGTAGCTGTTTTGGAGATAGGAGCGGGCTCGGCAGCCTCGGGCTTTTCTGACTCACGGATAATGCTGGCGGCCACTTCCTGCGGGTCAATCTGGTATTCACCACTTTGAACTAAACGCCGAAGTTCAATGAGGCGGGCTTCGCGATCGGGGTCAGACATGCTTATTTCTTACCTTAGAACGATCTTAGCGCAGCCTAGGGCGGTAAGGGAAATTTTGAATGGAGGCTGAAGATTGGGTCGAGAAGTGACGAAAGAAATTGCAGGGTGAATGTTGGAGGGATCGAGTGCGAGCGCCCGATAAGACTGAAATGAGCCGAGAATGACAGCCCAAGAAACAGAAAAGCGTAGCAATGCACCACAGGTTAGTCCCGAGTTACGGGAGCAACTGATCTTGGAGCATCTTCCGCAGGTAAAGCTAATTGCTCGGCGAATTCATGAACGGTTGCCGGTTTCGGTGAGTCTTGACGACTTAATCTCAACCGGAGTAGTAGGACTGATCGCGGCGATTGACCGCTATGATGCGAGCCACGACGTTAAGCTCAAAACTTACGCTGAATATAAAATTCGCGGAGCCATTCTAGATAGCCTGCGTGGTTTGGATTGGGCGCCGCGGCAACAACGCAAACGTTCGAAGCAGATTGAAGCGGCCATCGCGACGCTTGGAACAGGAACATCACCGTACGCCAACGGAAGAAGAGATCGCGGCGCATCTCGATCTGGCCGTATCGGAATATCAGGATTGGTTGACAGATATTCGTGGGCTCACTCTCGGTAGTTTAGAAAACGCGGGCACGGAAGAAGAAGGTTGCGATCTTTTACGTTACCTTGCCGACACCGACGAGCAGTGGCCTTCGCAGATCGTGGAACGGGCGGCGCTGGAACAGTTGCTGGCGGAAGCCATTGAGAAGATGCCAGCGTTAGAACGAACGGTGCTCAGCCTCTATTACTACGAGGAAATGACGCTCCGCGAAATTGCCAAAATCGTAGATCTGCACGAATCCCGCATCTCGCAATTGAAGTCACAAGCTATTCTGCGGTTGCGGTCGTACATGCAAAAACGCTGGCCGTCGCAAAAGAGCTAGCTCACTCCTGGCCATCGGAACCGATGACGATTTTCAAGGTTGATTCCTTGTGATCACGAACCACTTCAATCGGCAGCGACTTAGCCGGATGCTGTCCATGGCGCAGGCAGTAGTTGATCTCTTTGGGATCTGTCAAAGGCTGGCCGCAAATCCTGGTGATGACGTCGCCGGCGCGAATACCCGCCTTGGCTGCGGCGGAATCTCTGGCCACGGCACGTACTAACACGCCGTGCTTCACACCGAAAAATTCAGCTAACTGTGAATTGTTCCCATCCAGTCCTTCGCATTCGATACCCAACTGCTGGTTCATCCAAAAGAACCCAGGGGTAGGGAAGGAGCCAACCAGAAAAAGTTCATCGTTAAGGCTCGCGCCGGCGGGGTCTACGTTAGACTGTCCGCCCGAAGCGAGCGTTGCCCGTGTCGCACGGGCGGCTGTCGTCACCGCGGCGGTAAACACTCGTCCATCGCGAAAATATTCGAGCTTCACTTTGCGGCCAGACGGAGTTTCGCTGACGAGCCGGCTGAGTTGCTGACCGCCCATCACGCTCTCGCCGTTATAAGAAAGCAGCACGTCTCCAGGCTTGAGCCCGGCTTGGTCCGCGGGGCTTCCTGTCTCGACTCTCACGACCTCTGTGCCAGTCACGGAACCAAGCTTGAGTGCGGCGGCGCGGTCGGCCGTAACGTCCTGCACGGTGACGCCAAGGCGGCTACCTGCCGAACCTTGAAAGAACGAGTTCAACTGAGCGGGAACCGGTTGCGCCGAAAAGAGCAGGCTGAAGGCAAGAGCAGTGATCGTGAGACAAGAACGCATAGTGAACATTTCCATTATGTTGGACGTATGCGGAGAAAAAAGGTCCGTTTCCGAGAGCCTAGAAAGCGACCGGAACTTTGGCTTCGTGCAACGCCTGGGAGCAGCGGGCGCGAATATATTCGTCTTCGGGCGAAGAAAGTAGAACGTCTTGAACCGCTTGCGTGACAGCCGGAGGAAGCTGAATGGTCTGGTCGGGCGGCACTAAGATGTTGATCGCCTGATAGCGAACACTAGCGTTGTCATCATGCTCCAAGACGAACTTGATGGTTTCCAAAGCCGTGGGATCGGCGGAGAAACGGCGCAAGCCGTCGAGCGCTTCCAGTCGCACGGCCGGATTAGGATCGTTATGCACGGCGTCCAATAACACCTGACGAACATCGTCGGAATTATTCACGGCGCTCTGTTGATTCAGTAACTGCATGGCGTAAAAGCGCACGCCGGATTCCGGTTGACGAGCGCCGGAAAGAAGCAGAGCGCGAATATTGGCGTCATCGACGCGGCCGGAAACCTCGCTCTCCTGATCGACCACAATTCTGATGCGGCCAGGGTCGCCGCTGGGCTGAATATCGCGGACCAGGGTGTTGGTCCCGCCCAAGACACCCATCTGATTCACGCTGGCGCTCGACAGCGGCAACCAGCCACGGTCGAGCAAACGTGCCGACACAAAGCCGATCCCAATGAGCAAAGACGCTGCCGCCACTTGCGTGGACCAACGAGTGGTAGAGATTTCGAAGGGATTGCCCCAGCGCCACCAGCCGCGCCAGCGACTGGTAACGGTCGCGCTTCGCGGGCCATTTTCGCGAGCCAAAGCAGGCCGCAGTTGCTGACGGCATTCGGCCAACAAATCGAGCGGCGGTTCCAAGACTTGCGAATTCGTCACGGTATGCCACTGCTTTTCACGGGAAAGACTCAACTGGCAAGCGGCGCATTGCGCCAAGTGGTTTTCCAGTTCCTCTTCATGCGCGAAATCAAGCTCGCCGTAGAGGTAAAGCGAGAGGGAGGATTGTACATCCTGGCAGTTCATGCAAAATCTCCGAGGGCGGCGCGCATCTTATGAGTAGCGCGAAACAAACAATTTTTAGCTGCTTCCTCGGTAACCCCTAGAGCTTGGCCAATGGCGCGCAAGCGCATGCCTTGATAGTGGCGCATTTCAAAGACCACGCGTTCGCGGGGCGTCAGTTCAGCCAGAACATCCTGGATACGGGAATTCACTTCAGCACTCTGAAAACGGCGTTGCGGATCAACATCGGCGCGCTCTTCGGGAATGAATTGGAGCCTGTCAACGTCGCCCGCTTCACCCGCGAAACTCGCCGGCTCTTCCTGCCGCACTTTGCGTTTGCGGAGTTGATCGAGACACAGATTGGCCACAATCCGGTGCAGCCAGGTAGAGAAGCTGCAATCGAAACGAAACTTCGGCAGGTTGCGGTAGACTCGCAAAAACGCTTCCTGATACACATCGCGCGCGTCCTCTTCGGAGCGGAGCAAATTGTATGCCATGCGCAAGACCTGATGGTCGTGCGCGCGCACTAGTTCATCGAAGGCGCCAGCATCACCACGCTGAGCTGCTCGGACTAGATCTGCTTCCGATGTACGTTCCGACGTCGTGCTCTGCACGGCTATATTGTCAATAAAACCAGCTCTCGGTTCCACTACAACCTAAGACGTGGCAAATCAGATTTGGTAACGAATTACGCTAACTCTAATTCGATCAAGCGTTTAGCGGCATCGAGATTGGCAATCTTGAAACTCAGAATCTGCCCGGTTTTGACGCTGTCCTGCGAACTTTCCGAGGCCCCGCCCTGCTTCCATTTGGCCGAAAGCATGGCGCTGAGCGAACCCACGTCGGAGGATTTGGGTGCTTCCGCCACGGGCGCTTTCTCTTCTTTCGGCTTCATCTGGCAAATGGCGACCACACCTTCACCCAATTCAACCTTGGCGCGATTGCCTTGCACGTCCATTAAGCGCCCGCTGACCTTCTCGCCCGTCTTATGTTCGGCAATATAGTGATCGACGGTGGTCGGTTCCAGTTGCTTCATGCCCAACCGGACGCGGCGGCGCTCCTTGTCGATTTCCAAAACCAGGGCCTTCACCGTCTGGCCTTTGGCGACCTTATCTTTCGGATGATCGAGGCGCTTTTCGTTGGTGATGTCCGAAATGTGGATCATCCCTTCGATGCCATCGCCCATGTCGACAAATGCACCGAACTGCGTGAGATTAGTGATCGGCCCTTCGAAGGTCGAGCCTACCGGATATTTTTTCGGCACTTCGGCCCAAGGATCGCCCAGAACTTGCTTATAGCCAAGGCCAATGCGGCGATCCGCTGGATTGACTTGCAAAATCACCGCGTCCACTCGTTCACCGACCTTCAGCAGATCGCCCGGTTTGCGGACTTTCTTATCCCAGGAAAGTTCAGAAAGGTGAATCAAGCCGTCAACCCCCGGCAACAGTTCCACAAAGGCACCAAAATCGGCCAAGCGTGAGACCGTTCCGTTGACGCGCTCGCCGACTTTGAATGTACGAGCAGCGACCGTCCACGGATCTTCCTGCAACTGCTTCAGACCGAGAGCAATCTTCTTCGAATTGGCGTCAACCTTGAGAACCTTGACTTCCAGCTCGTCACCGACTTTAACCACGTCGGAGGCTTTGCCCACCCGTGCGTACGACATGTCCACCACATGCAACAAGCCATCGACGCCGGGAGAAATTTCGAGGAACGCGCCGAAATCCATCAACGATCGGACGCGCGCTTTAATAACCGTGCCTTCTTTGAGTTCAGCGAAAGCTTGTTGACGGCGGACAGCCTGCTCCTCTTCCACCACAACGCGGCGGTCCACAACGACGTCTTCCTTTTCGGTGTCAAGCTTGGTGATGCGGCACTGAATTTCCTGGCCGACCAGCTTGGGCATCTCATCGGCCTCGCGAACGCCGCTGCGAGACGCGGGCATGAAGGCGCGCACGCCGATATCGACGCGAAAACCACCCTTCACCTGCTCAACCACTGTGCCGGCAATGTTCTTTTTTTCCGCAAAGGCGGCCTGCAACCCCGACCAGTCTTTAGGACGCTCGACTTTATTCGTGGAAAGCTGGTAGTAGCCTTCCTCATCGCGGCCACCCACGGTAACGGGCAGCGTCGCTCCTACCTTCGGCTCGTCAATTTGCGTTTCTTTCCACTTGGCGAGGGCCAGGGAGCCCTCTGTCTTGCGACCAATATCGATCAGAATCTTCTCGGGACCAACAGAAACAATCGTGCCCGTGAGAGTTTCTCCCGGACTTTCTGAATGTTCGCGCTCAAAGCTGGAGAGGATGTCGGCGAATGACGAATCTTCGGTTGCGCCCGGTGTTTCAGCGGGCAAAAGGCTATCGATATTGGGATTACTCATGACTACCAGAGGGTTTCTTTTATTCTGTCATATACGCTTATGGTGCTGAGAGAAACGGATGAAAATAACCCGCGTGCGTAGTTTCCTCAAAGTGAGTGACAGCTGGGTGCTGTTCGTCGTGTTGTTGCTGGCATGCGCGCCGGAGCCGAATTACGACGCCGATATCATCTTGCCGGCGATCGGTGCCTTTCTGATCGTCGAGCCACGCCTGAAAGTTTTTCAATCGCGGGGCGGCCAGATTCTTTCGCTCGCCATTAAGCTGCTGCTGAGCTATCTGCTGGTGGGCTTTACCCACGCGTCGGAGAGTTACTACCACCAGATTTTTCTAATTCCCGTAGTATCGGCGGCGACGAGTTTTGGGCTTATCGGCGTGCTGACTGTGACAGTGGTCGCCGGACTGGCATATTTCTCGCTACTGCTGCCGTTTATTCGCGATTACGAGAGATTCCCGCTGCAGCCAGATGAGGTCAACGTGATGTCGCTGCGCGTGGTCTTCTTCGCGATTGTGGCGGTTTTGGTGTACGAACAAGCGCGCGCGAAACGGCTACAAATTGTGCGCGCCGAAGAAACGGCGGCCAAACTGGCGGAATCGAATAAGAGTTTACGGGAAGCGCAAGTCTCGTTGCGGCGCAGCGAACGGTTGGCCGCGTTAGGACAATTGACGGCGGGACTAGCTCATGAATTACGAAATCCTTTGGGAACGATCAAGGCATCGGCCGAGATGCTGACAAAACAACAAACGCCCGAGATTCAGGCGGAGATGTCGGGGTATATCGGCAGCGAAGTGAACCGTATGAACGGGCTGATTACCAGTTTCCTGAACTTTGCCCGCCCGTTACAAATCCATCCGGCGGAGGGCGATTTGAACGCTGTGGTGGACGATGTGATGCGGCAACAGGCGGAACTGGCGAAGCAGCGGCAAGTGCGCGTGCTGGCGGAAAAACCACAGCCCGCTTGCCGGTTTTCGTTCGATAAAGATTTGCTGACGGTCGCTTTAGCGAACCTGGTACAGAACGCCATTCAGGCCAGCGAAGCAGGACGAGACGTGACGGTAAAAATAGAGCGCGGCGTAGATGAAGTGAAGATTTGGGTGATAGACCAAGGTGCAGGTATTCCGGCGCAAAACTTGGAAAGTATTTTCAACCCATTCTTCACGACAAAGCCCCAAGGGGTGGGATTGGGGCTGCCAATCGTGGCTAAGATTGTCGACGAACATCAAGGGCGCATTGATGTTCGCAGTGAGGAAAACAAGGGAACCACCTTTGAAGTGGTGTTGCCTTTGAGGAATTGAACTCGCCTATT
The DNA here is from genome assembly GCA_963840845.1 of Bryobacterales bacterium. Classification (GTDB taxonomy): domain Bacteria; phylum Acidobacteriota; class Terriglobia; order Bryobacterales; family Bryobacteraceae; genus Bog-105. Next base: position 6,117 of record CAWJBS010000122.1, on the reverse strand, counting down.
CGGCCGGGTGGGTATACCAAGCGGAGTGAGCCGAGAAAACCAGGCACGACAAGCATTGGGTACTCGTCCACTGAAACATGCAAGCGGGGCAGATACCACCGGTGTCAAAGGTATTCCAATGGTGCTTACAAACACACTGCCAGCGGCTTTCCGGCTTAGGCGACCAATCGCAATGCGGGCAACGGATGCGAGGGTCAGCCGGGCTCTGCTCGTTGTTGTCGAACACCTCTTGATCGATATCGGGCTCAACAACCGTAGTAGGCAGGGCGTACGGGTTTTTACGTTGCGTGCTCATATTCACTAAAGTACTAAAGTTGAAGAGAACATGCCAGCCGGACGAATTTTGGTAGTGGAAGACGAAGAGAAACTGCGGCGAGTGGTGCAGTTGCATTTGGGTTCACTCGGTTATCAGGTAGAGGGGGCAGCGAGTGCGGAGCAAGGTTTGCCGCTGACGGCGGCCAGCGATTTAGTGATTACGGATTTACGAATGCCCGGCATGGATGGCATTCAATTCATTAAGCAGCTACAGGCGCGCGGCGTGGCGGCGGCCGTGATTGTAATGACGGCTCACGGCTCGGTAGATAACGCGGTGGAAGCGATGAAACTGGGCGCGGCCGATTTTCTACAGAAGCCCTTTTCGCTAGACCATCTCACAACCGTAGTGGAAAAAGTGATGGCCGTGCAGGCGATGCGCGATGAGAACCGCCGCATGCGCGATGAACTGGACGGGCGCTATCAGTTCGACAACATTATCGGGCGTAGCGCGGCCATGCGCGACATTTTCCAAACGGTGGAACGCGTGGCGCCGACGCGCGCGACCGTGCTTCTGGCAGGCGAGAGCGGGGTGGGGAAGGACATGATTGCGCGCGCCATTCATCATCACTCACCGCGCGCCCGGCATGCTTTCGTAAAAATCAATTGCACGGCGCTGCCGGAAAACTTGATGGAAAGTGAGTTGTTCGGTTATGAAAAGGGCGCGTTTACCGGCGCCAGCGTCAGTAAGCCAGGCAAGTTTGAGCAGGCCGACCAGGGTACAGCGTTCTTAGATGAAATTGGCGATGTACCCGGTAATATCCAGGTGAAACTGCTCCGCATACTGCAGGAGAAACAATTCGAACGTCTAGGCTCCAACCTGACCCGCAATGTAGACGTGCGCGTTATTGCCGCTACCAATGTTGACTTGCGGGCGGCGCTTGAAGAAGGACGTTTTCGCGAGGATCTTTACTATCGATTGAATGTTGTGCCAATCAGCATTCCGCCCTTACGGCAGCGCCGCGAAGATATCCCGTTTTTGGCGTTGCATTTTGTGAACAAGCTGAGTAAAGATCTGGGCTCGCGAGCCAAAGAAATCAGCCCCGCGGCGGTGGATAGGCTGCTGGAATATTCGTGGCCGGGAAATGTGCGCGAGTTGGAGAACACGATTGAGCGGAGTTTAGTTTTGGCTTCCGGAGAGATGCTGCAAGCGTCGGATATGCGGATCGAAGCGGCGCGAAATACAAGTGCGGCGTCGGCCGCTTCATCGCAAAATCAACCGCTGCTGCCTGAGGGTGAAACGTTGGAGCATTGGGAACAAATGATGATTAAGGAAGCAATGCGGCGCGCGAATGGCAACAAAAGTCAGGCGGCGCGGATGTTGGGATTGACGCGCAACGCGCTGCGCTACCGTCTCTCACAGATGGGGCTGGATGGTGGGGCAGAAGTAAACGGCGAGTAGTGGTTGGCGTCCTTTATGCAATAAGGGTCAACTTTGCTAACGCAGTGATGTCGCCATCGGCTGCCTCTTTTATGATTTGTGTGATGCTTTGCTGCCCGGCCGTAGCCGAGTTGCTTTTGGTGTTAGCTAGATGTTCTTGTGTCGCAGCACTCAGTTGGACAGTGTCTCCGTTGGAAGTGACCCCTTTATTTGAGGAAGACGGAGTTGGTTTCACTGCTTGACTTTGCTGGACACTAGGACTTGCCAGTGCTGATGATACGTTGCTGATCATCTGTTTCTCGTCTCCTTCCACTTGGCATATCGGCCCTACGGGGAGGGTGTTTAGGAAAAATGGGGTTGGAATTACATTAAAGTTTTGCGTAACCCGTCTTAGACGTTCAATCGTCAATGGGAATAGCAATACGTAAATACCAATTTGTACTTGAGGGAAGAAACGCGCGGGCTCGTGCCAATAGGCGAGCCCACGTAATTTTAGAGCAAAGTGCTTATAGATCTAAGCAATAAGTGCCTTCGCCAATCAACTCTGCCGGACCAGTCAGGAACACGCTTTCGTCCCAACGCAGCTTGAGATTGCCGGCGGGCGTGCGAATCTCCACCGGGGTCTTGACGGCACCGCGCAAAATAGCGGCGCAAGCCGCGCCCGTAGATCCGTTCCGGAACTGCGCGTTTCCCCTGCGCCGCGCTCATAGAAAACAGCCTCAATGGTATGCGCATCAATCACGCGGACCAGCGACACATTTGAACGCTTGGGAAAGCGCGGATGGCCTTCCGCTTCAGCGGCTGCGACGCGCCAATCAGGTGGAAAGTCTTCTACGAAAATGGCGCACTGCGGGTTGCCGACATTCAGAGTGGTTGCGTCCCAATCGCGGCCCGCAAGCTTTAAAGTGGTGTGCAATTCTTCGGTGCGCGGCGTGCCCATATCCATCTCAAAGAGGAAACGATGACCTTGTTGTGAGATCACGCGCAAAGACTTTTTGCCTGCGGCCGTGGTGATGGCGACGTTGGGCGCGGTAGCTGCTTTCTTGAGAATGGCGAAGGCCGCGGCACAGCGCGTGCCGTTACCGGAAATCTCCGCTTCACTTCCATCCGAGTTGAAGAGACGCGTGCGCAGTCCGCCGGCTTCGGGCCAGGCGAGCATCCAGCCATCGGCGCCAATGCCCGTGGTGCGGGCACAAATGCGGCGCGAAATCTCCGGCCAATCGGATTGCGGCGATTGGTTGGCCCAACTGATGATGAAGTCGTTTTCGTCGCCGTGCAGTTTGGTGAAGGGAAGTTCAGTCATGGGTGCGGTGGTAGATCTCGAGGGCTGGGGAATCTTTCGTTTTGATTTCTAGAACTAGCGTATAAGCCGGAGGCTGCGACTTTTGGAGAGCGCGTGAAAGATAGTCGCCTTGCTGGGCAATCGCCCATTTCATGGGATGAACGGCCGCGGTGGCGGTGGTTTCTATGAGCCAATCAGGACGCGTACCCTCGTGCGTGATTTCTTTGAGCGGATAGGCGAGTTGACAGAAGATACCGGTGAGGTCTCCGAAGCCGGAGAGCACGCCGTCGCCTTGCCGATAATTTTGCGCTGAGATAGCGTGCGGCGGCTCCGGTCCAGGCGCGCCGCGATTCGGAATTCCGCTGAGACTCTTTCCAACAGACCCAGTTTTCGGGCGAAGGGTGAACAAGCCAAGGTGCAATGGCAAGCAAAGGTATCGCAAAGGTGAGCCAATGCTCAGGCGGGTACTGAACAAATCGGCTAACGCCGCCGCAGGCGAAGGCTGCGAACACGACCACTGCGATGCCATAGCGCGTGTTGTAGTAGCTGAACGGCCACAGCGTGGGAACGTGAATCGGGTTGGCGGATGAATGCATGCTCCACACGTAGAAAACCGGCGTGAGGAATAAGAAAGAAGGCGGGCCGAGTGCGCTTCTTCCATAAGGCGATCACTGCGCCGATGGCGCCGAAGACGAATAAAGGCGTTGCCCGAGCAGAGCTTGCCTGCCGTGAAATAATACTGCACCGCCTGCATCCAATTGTGCCACCCAGGATACGGCTTGCCGGCTTGAATGGCAACGGCGGAATAAGGGCCATTGATGAAATCCAACGCGTTCCCGGTCTGCCACCAGCTATTGGCCATCCATAACAGGGGCACAAGACTAGCGGCAGCGCCGAAAAATACGAAGAGGCGAATATGATGCCGCGCTGCGGATCGCGCCAGCCACAGCGCGATGAACGGAATCAGAAACCAGCCGTCATAGCGCGTGAGGCTCATAAACCAGCACGCGCCGAGCGCAAGGCCGATGTAACGTTTCTGGCGCGTTCTTGGAAACGCAGAAGGGCCAGAAACGCCACCGCCAAGCCCGCCAGGAAAACCGTCTCCGTCATCGGAATGGCGGATAAGATAGAGAACATTTGGGTTGAGCGCGAAGCAGCAAAGCACGACGAGAGCGCTGATGCGCTTTGATAAAGTGACGCGCCGCCAAAAAGAGGCTGTTCCCGCGACCACAAAGCAAGCGGCCACAGGAATGGTCCCTGCCAACCCCGTACGCCACAGCCAATCATTTTGAGCAAACGGCAGCGCGAGCAAATGCAGCGAGGGAAGCCAAACTGTGCCAATTTGATCGATGCCTGGCTGGCGCGAATCGATGAGGCTGCGGCTGATGTTGAGGTGCGCCTGCGCATCGCCCCAATACAAAATGTAACCGCGTTGCGAAACACCAAAACGCAAACGCGCTGATCAGCGGAGTGAGCGACAGGATCACTGCCGCTACTTCGCGTGCGGAGCCCAAAGGCCGTTAGAACGCGGTAAATCGGCGGAATTCTTCAAATCTTTGGTCGATCTCTTTGCGGCTCAGGTGCGGAAGCGCTCGACGCCGAACTTTTCGCAGCAGAAGCTGCCCATCACCGATCCGTAGATCACCGCGCGGTGCAGTTCCGTCGACATCAAACTTGCCCTTTTGCAAATCGAATCCGCGTTCTGCCAGGTATCCGACAAAGCCGCCCGCAAAACAATCGCCCGCGCCGGTAGGATCGAAGACGTCGTCCAGTAAATAGCCGGGGCAAATAAACAGGCTGTCTTTGCGAAAAAGCATGGCGCCGAACTCGCCGCGCTTGATGATCAGCGTATTCGGCCCCATCGCTAGAATCTTTTGTGCGGCCTTGCGGATGTTGTTTTCATCGGCCAGCATGCGCGCTTCCGAATCGTTGATAAGCAGGAAGTCCCAGTGCTTGATTGTTTCCAGCAACTCCGCTTTGTTGCCGTTGATCCAGTAGTTCATGGTGTCGCCGCCCACGAAGCGCAAGCTGGGCATTTGCTTCTGAGCGCTCAACTGCAAGGCCGGCTGAATGTTACCCAGAAACAGGTAGGGCAGCGGAGCGTAAGCCGCCGGCAGTTTCGGGTTGAAATCGGCAAAAACATTGAGATCGGTCGCCAGTGTTTGGCGGTCGTTCATATCCGCCGAATACACGCCCGACCAGAAAAACGTTTTGCCGGGAACTGTTTCCAAGCCCTGAATATCAACGCTCTTGCTCTGCAGCAAGGCTTTGTCTTCCGCGGCAAAATCTTCGCCCACAACGGCGACGATCGAAGTTTTTGTGAAATAGCTGGCGCTCAGGGCGATGTAGGTGCAAGAACCGCCCAGCGTGCGTTCACGCTTACCGTGGGGCGTTTCAATCGCATCATACGCCACAGATCCAATCACGACTAATGACATTGAACAGCATTGTAGCGAAGTGCCTGGGCCAATCTCGCACGCGTGTTTAAATACGCTGGTCGATACAATTAGATTTGGGAATTGAGAACGCTTTCCTGCGCGAATTGCCGTCTTTGATTTTTTGGATACTGGGCATCATTGCGCAACTCTATTTGATTCGAGTTCTGGCCATACCGCGTGTCGTTTCGCGGGTACTGCTGCTGATCCAGGCACTGGTTTTTGTCTCGAACCTTGAACCCATCTCGTTCTGGCTGCGATCGCGCGGAGCGTTGCCCGGCAGCTTGATGATGCTGTGGTGGTGGTCGATCACGCCTGTCGCTATGGGCGTTTGGTTGTGGCGCAAGTTTGCCAAGACTCAACCGTTCGACGCCGGACGCCGCACAGTTTTGAAGACTTCCATTGGTGCCCTGGCGGCCGCCCCCGCGGTGGCGCTGGGCGTGGGCATCATCACGCGCAAAGATCTGGTCGTTCGTGAAGTTTCTCTCGCCTTTCCAAACCTGCCAAAAGATTTGCAGGGCTTACGTCTGGTTCAGTTAAGCGACATCCACATGGGCACATTTTTCACCGCTGCCGATTTGCGGCGCGCCGTGGATGCCGCCAACGGCCTACGCGCCGATTTGATGTTTGTTACCGGCGATTTGATTACCGATCGCTTCGATCCGTTAGATGATGCCTTCTTGAGTTGAAACGTTTGCGCGCTGCCA
>CAWJBS010000121.1:0-53551 GCA_963840845.1 Bryobacterales bacterium | reverse complement strand
TATTGCTGGATACCGATTGTGCCTTGGACGACGGCGCGGTTTCTACGCGAGACCACCGGCGATATGCGCGAATACCGGCGAGTGACGGGCGCCGACATTATTCTGGATGGCACGGTGCGCCGGCTGAAAGATGGATTCTTTCAAATTACTTTGAGTTGGGTGGATGGCCTGACTGCGGTCTTTGATACCTATTTACAAGCGCGCGCCGGGCAGAATCGAACGTCTGAGGCCGTTCACTCATTGACTCGAGCAAATTGTGGAGCGGCTGGGCTCCGATTTTTCAGAAGAGATCCACCGGCAAATTGCGGCGCGTCATTCGCCCAACCCCGAGGCGCGCAGCCTTTATCTGCGGGCGAAGCAGGCGAACCGGATGGGAACGGCGGAAGGAACGCGCACCTCTTTCGCCTATCTGGGGCGGGCGCTTGAATTAGAACCGAATTACGCCGCAGCGCACGCCTTGATGGCAGATGGTCATATTTATGCGGGGATTTCCGGCCTTTCTACACCAATTAAGGAGATGCCGCTGGCGATTGAGTGCGCACAGCGGGCGCTGCAATCCGCTCCGAAACTGGGCTCGGCGTTAGCGGCCAGAGGTGGCGTGCAGTTTGCGTTTCAATGGGATTTTGCGGCGGCTAAGCGGACTCTCACAACGGCTCTTGCGCTTGATCCCACCAGCGATTCGACGCACTTTTGGAGTGAGGCGGTGGTGGCTGCGGCGGAAGACCCAGCGGCCGCGGCATCGCGGATGGAGGAGCACGCCGAGGCTGACAATTGCTCCGCATCGACCGCGTATCTGGCAGCAAGTTATTGTTACAACGCGCGTAATTGGAAGCGGTGCGAATTTTGGGCGCGGCGCGCCATTGAACTGAGTCCGAATTACTATCGCCCGTATCCGTTCTTGGCCGGGGCATGTCTAGAGATGGAGAGATTTGAGGAGGCTCTTCGTCATGCGGAAACGGCGCGGCGGATTTCCGGACCCAATCCTTATACGTCGGCGATGTTGGGTATTGTGTTATCGCGGGTTGGACGAAAGACGGAGGCGCGAGCGTTACTTGATGAGCAGTTCGCCACAGCCACCGGCCATGCCAACTCAATGGCGAAAGCAGTGATTCATGCGGCGCTGGGCGATGTAGATCAAGCTTGCGACGCTATCGAAAAAATGATTGAAGACCGCGAAGCTTACGTAGTGTGGCTGCATATTTTCCCGTTTTTTGCAAGCCTGCGGCAAGAGGCGCGCTTTCAAAAGATATTAGGCAAGCGCGCGAAGGCTGCTGGGGCGTAGAAAACTCAGCGCGGGCGTTCTGTTTCGCGCAAAAACTCTTCGAGATAATTTTTCCAAACCTCGGCTCGGGTGTGGGTGCCATGGCCGCGCGTGGCATCCGAGATGGGAAGCAAAATAAATTTAGCGTGTGGGATGCGTTTTACAAGCCTCTCGGCGATGCCGAGTTCGGGAGGGTTGATGAAGTCGTCGGCTGAATTGATCCATAGCACCGGGGCAATAATATCGGCGAGGCGCGGTTCGGGGTTGTAGTTACGTGAGGCGTTGACGTAATACAGAAAATCGTTGGCGTCGGTGTGGGCGATAAGGTTATTTAACGTTTGGTCAACGTAAGCTTCCGCCGCAACTCGGGTCGGGAAATTTTTCTGTACGAACAACGGAGCCAAGCCGGCGAGCATGATGAGGTCGTTAGCGCCGCGTAACCCTTCTAGCGGTTCGGTCGTGTAGTTGCCGTCTTTCCAAGCGGGATCCAGCCGGATCATTTGCATCGCCATGTAACGCCACATCCGGTTGCGGCCGGCCAGTTCTACGGGGAGGCAAGCGAACGGCGCTAACGCGTCGGTGAAAGTCGGATAGGTCTCGCCCCACACGAACGATTGCATGCAGCCCATGGACGTGCCCAAGATGAGCCGCAGGTGGTCGACATGAAGACCGTTGAGAAGCATGGTGTGCTGCGCGGCCACCATATCGTTGTAATCGTATTGCGGGAAACTCATGCGCAGGCCGTCCGATGGTTTGCTTGATTCGCCGTGGCCAATATCGTCGGGAAGGATGATGAAGTACTTGGTGATGTCGAGGAGTTGGCCGGGACCGAAGAGAACGTCCGAAAAGACCGGGTTTAGAAGCGAGTGAGCGCTGCCGCCGGTGCCGTGGAGAAGCAGTATGGCGTTGTCGGTATGGCCGTCTTCGTTGTAATGCGGTTTGCCGAGCGTCAAGTAATGAAGCTTCAATTCAGCTAACCTTTCACCGCTTTCAAAATTGAAATCCTTAGCCACATAGGTTCCGTCTTGGACGGGCCACTGGGTAGGCTGCTGTCCTGAGCCTAGAACGATTCCAAGAATCGTCAACGGTACTAATTTGATTGCGCGCTTCATGAGGGCGACCTCCCGGTCTTGTTCAGTGTAGCGATGTTTGGACTGCAACGTCTTCCGCGTTGGTATACTTCGGTTTCATTCAGAAAAAGGATGGTTATGCGAAGAAAAGTAACAGTTGTTGGAGCAGGGAATGTAGGCGCGAATACAGCGCAGAAGATAGCCGCCAAAGAGCTGGCGGATGTGGTGCTGGTAGACGTTGTGGACGGCGTCCCGCAAGGCAAGGGCCTTGACATGTTGGAATCGGCGCCGGTGGAAGGCTATGACGTTCGGATCGTTGGAACGAACGGTTATGAGGAAACAGCCAATTCGGATATCGTGGTGATCACGGCCGGCTTTCCGCGCAAACCTGGCATGAGCCGCGACGACCTTTTGCTGGCGAATTATGAAGTGGTGAAGAGCGCTACGGAGCAGGCGGCGAAACAATCTCCCGAACGCGATTTTGATTCTGGTGACAAATCCGCTGGACGCCATGTGTTGGACGGCCATGAAAGTTTCCGGCTTCAAACGTGAGCGTGTGATTGGCATGGCTGGCGTGCTGGATACCGCGCGTTTCCGCACATTTATTGCGGAAGAGCTGAATGTATCGTTTGAAAACGTGACGGCGATGGTGCTGGGCGGCCATGGCGACACGATGGTTCCGTTGGTTCGCTTTACGAACGTGAGCGGCATTCCGCTTTCTGAACTGACAGACCAGGCCACGATTGACCGCATGGTGCAGCGGACGCGCGATGGCGGCGCTGAGATTGTGAAATATCTCAAAACGGGCAGCGCTTACTATGCTCCGGCGGCGTCTACGGTGGAAATGGTGGAGTCGATTTTGAAGGACAAGAAGAAGGTTCTGCCGTGCGCTGTGAGCTTGAACGGCGAGTATGGCATCAAGGGTTTGTTCGTCGGCGTGCCTGTGAAGTTGGGCAAAGAGGGCGTTGAGAAAATCTACGAGATTAAGCTCAACGACGACGAAAAAGCGGCTCTGAAGAAGAGCGCCGACGCGGTTCAAGAACTTGTTACGGTATTGCAGCAGAAAACGAGTTAAACACTAGCGTTCTTCGCCAGGATTCGCTAATCTGACGGAGAATGGCAAGTTCTAAAACTGCTTTAGCAGTGTCTTCCGAGCACAACGGGAAGGCAAATGGCGTTCCGAAAATCGATCCGGATTACACCTGTTTCAAGATCAAACTGGCGAAATCGAAGATTCACCGCTGGGGATTGTATGCGGGGGAGGCAATCCCAGCCGGGCGGAAAGTAATCGAATACACGGGCGAACGCATCAGCCGGCGCGAGACCAAGCGCCGCGCCGATGCGAGCGAAATGATTTATCTGTTTACGCTTGATAACTACTGGACGCTGGATGGTTCGGTGGGCGGATCGGGCGCTGAATATATCAATCACTCTTGCGATCCGAATTTGGTGACGCGCATCATCAAAGGCCACATTATCTACATGAGTGAACGCGACATCAAGGCAGGCGAAGAGCTGACGGTTGATTATCGCTTCGATAAGAAGGTTGAGCGCGTTGTTTGCAAGTGCGGCACGCCGAAATGCCGCGGCACGATCAACTTGACCGAATGACAGAATAAGTTCCGATATCCTTAAAGCAGGAGTTTTATTTGATGACAGTCCTCGAATCTCTCAAGAAGTACAGCGTAGTCGTGGCGGATACCGGTGATATCCAAGCCATTGCACGGCTGAAGCCGCAGGACGCAACCACTAATCCGTCGCTGCTGCTCAGCGCGGCTCAACGCCCGGAATATAAGCAGCTTGTGCTGGATGCGCTAGCCTACGCCGACAAAAAGGGCGGGGACAGCAAAGCGCAAACCGAAGCTTTCATGGACAAACTGTTCGTGAGTTTCGGCAACGAAATTTTGAAAGTTATTCCCGGCCGCGTTTCGACGGAAGTGGACGCCAGCCTAAGTTTCGATACCGATGCGACGCTGGCCAAAGCGCGCCAACTGATCAAGCTGTATGAAGATGGCGGCACAAGCCGGAATCGCATCTTGATTAAGATTGCCAGCACGTGGGAAGGTATTAAAGCGGCAGAGCAGTTAGAGAAGGAAGGCATCCATTGCAATCTGACGCTGCTGTTCAGTTTTGCGCAGGCTGTGGCGTGCGCCGAAGCGAAGGTGACCCTGATTTCGCCATTCGTAGGACGTATCTACGATTACTATAAGACGCAGAATGGCGGCAAAGATATTCCGGTGGATCAGGATCCGGGCGTGGCGTCCGTGACGCGTATTTATAACTACTACAAGAAGTACGGCTATAAGACACAAGTGATGGGCGCGAGCTTCCGCAAAGTTGAGCAGATTACGCTGCTGGCGGGCAGCGATTTGTTGACCATCAGTCCTGATTTGTTGGACAAGATGCAGGGTACTGAAGGCGAAATCAAGGCGGCACTGACGCCGGAGAACGCGAAGGCCAGCAGCGAAGCGCAGCTTCATTTGGATGAGAAAGCGTTCCGCTGGTTGCACAACGAAGACGCGATGGCGACGGATAAACTAGCGGAAGGCATTCGCAAGTTTAATGCCGATGCTCGCAAGCTGGAATCTTGGGCGCATACGCAGGTGGGCGAAAAAGTTAACGCTTAAGGCGTATTTTCTGGTCAAGTGTTGCGGGCAGATAGCTGCGCAACGGTTCGTGCGTGACGGGGTGGCGTAAGTTGGGGGCGATTTCCAAAAGCGGCTCCAAAACGAAGCGCCGCTGCAACATTCGCGGATGGGGAACGGTGAGCTGTGGCATATCAATCACGGCGTTGCCGAAGAGTAGGATGTCGATATCAATCGGCCGCGGGCCGCGCTGCAAGTTGGCGTGGCGCACGCGGCCGATTTCGCGTTCAATGCGCAGCAGCGTGTGCATGAGATTCAGGGGCAACGCGCTGGTGCGGGCTTCGGCTACCATGTTCAGAAACCAAGGCTGATTGGGAACATCTTGCGGCTCGGTTTCATAGACGGATGAGCGCGCGGTGATGGAGACTTCTTCGCGTTCAAGAGCGTAAAGAGCCTGACCCAGACGGTCTTCGCGTTCGCCCAGGTTTGAGCCCAACGAGAGATATACTATCTTTTCGTTCATTTAAAAGAGCAAATTCTGCCGCTGCTGGGGACGGGGTGGGAGGCCGAAATATTCGAAGGCGCGATCGGTAGCCGTGCGGCCGCGCGGGGTCCGGTCTAAGAAGCCGAGTTGCATCAGGTAAGGTTCGTAGACTTCTTCGATTGTGTCGGTTTGCTCATCAATCGATGCGGCAATTGTGCTCAGACCGACGGGTCCGCCGTTGAATTTCTCCATGATGGTGAGCATGATCTTGTGATCGATTTCGTCCAAGCCGTAACGATCAACCTTGAGCAGATCGAGAGCGGATTTAGCGACGGAAAGATCTATATGGCCATCGGCGCGGACTTGCGCGTAGTCGCGAACGCGGCGTAATAAACGGTTGGCAATGCGTGGCGTGCCACGTCCGCGGCGGGCGATTTCACGGGCAGCGTCGGGTGTGGTCTTCACGTCTAACAGGCGTGCAGAGCGTTCGACGATGGAGCCGAGGGTGGCTTCGTCGTAAGGATCGAGACGAAGAACGATGCCGAAGCGGCCGCGCAACGGAGCGCTGAGTAAGCCTTGACGTGTGGTAGCGCCGACGGCGGTGAAATGCGGCAGCGTGATGGAATGCGTGCGCGCACCGGGGCCCGCGCCGATAAGGATATCTAGCCGAAAATCTTCAAGAGCGGCGTAGAGAATTTCTTCGATGTCGGGCTGCAGGCGGTGAATTTCGTCGATGAAAAAAACTTGGCGGGCGCGGACGTTGCTCAGAATGCCGGTGAGGTCGAGCTTCTTCTGCAGGATCGGGCCGGCGGTTTGGTCAACGGGTACGCCAAGTTCGTGCGCGATGATGCCGGCGAGCGTGGTTTTGCCCAAGCCGGGTGGTCCGCAAAGCAAAACGTGATCCATAGCTTCACCGCGCCGTTTGGCGGCTTCGATCGCAATGGCGAGTTGTTCACGCACGCTTGGCTGACCGGCAAAATCGGCTAGAGAAGTGGGACGGAGAGCGGTTTCAAACTGGCGTTCTTCTTCAATAGAGGCCGGAGAGACCGTGCGATTTGTGGCCATGCAAACTTCACCTTAGCGCACAGCGGCGAGGGCGGCGCGAAACAGGGGCTCGAATTCCGCAGGGGCGCCTTTTTCCTGCACTTTGCGGAGAGCTTCTTCGGCGGCGGGACGCGAACAGCCGAGATTTTGCAGGGCCGAGAGGACGTCGCGTTCGAGCATCGAATAAGCGGGGCCAGCTTCAACAACGGTGATGGTCTTGCCGCCCGCGTCAACGGCCATGAGCTTGTCTTTCAGTTCAAGGACAACACGTTCGGCGGTCTTTTTGCCAATGCCGGGAATCTTTACCAAGCGTGCGAGATCGCTACCACGAATGGCGGCGATGAGTTCGGCCGTGGGCAAGCCCGAGAGAACCGTGATGGCCAGCTTAGGACCGATGCCGCTGACAGAAATGAGACGTTCGAAGACTGCCTTTTCGTCTTGTGTGGCGAAGCCGAACAGCAGCAGGGCGTCTTCGCGGACATGTGTGTGGATGCGCAAGGCGGCGGTGGCGCCTTGGTCCGGCAAAGCCGTGAAGGTGGAGATCGGAATCTGCACATCATAACCGACGCCGCCGGCTTCCAGGATGACTTGATTCGGATGCTTCTCGATAATGGTGCCGCGCAGATGGGCGATCATAAATTACAGTTTCGCGAACGCCCGCACGGGGAACGTGCCCATGCCCTTTACTTTAACCGGGACAGCGCTGAAGCGAAAGCCATTCGCGGGAAGTTGTTCCAGGTTGCACATGTGTTCGACGATCAGGATGCCAGCACCCAGCAGCGTGGTGTGAACGGGGCGAGTGCCGTCAGTAATGTCGTCGATATTGTATGAATCGATGCCGACAAGAACAGCGCCTTGGTCTCTGAGATAGGCGGCGGAGGAGGCGGTTAAGAATGGGTGGCCTTCGAAATATTGGTCGGTACGCCAGTGTTTAGACCAGCCGGTGTTGATAAGGACTGCTTTACCCTTAACGGCGACGTCTTGGAATGCTACTGGTTCAATCGACGGCAGCGCATTCCGCACGACGACTGCTTCCAGATCGGCCAATTGCGGCAGTTCGATTTGCGAAAGATCTTTACCGTCGGCGAAGCGGTGGAAGGGCGTATCAAGATAAGTGCCGGTGTTTGAAGCCATCTCAATCTTGCCGATTTGAAAGGTGGTGCCCTCGGTGTAGATTTTCTTTGAGGCCTCGCGGCTGAGGAAATCGCAAATGAGCGGCGCGGGAAGACCTTTGTAAGTGATCATGCCGTCTTCTACCGTGTGACTCAAATCAAGGAACGCCATAAGCTTAAGGCTAGCGCTATGACTGAACTGTTTCGCATGGTGGAGAAGCCACGGAAGTGTTCGTACTTGCCGCAGGAGAAGGCTTCGCTCGAAATCCGCGTGGCGAAAGATATGAGCGAGGAGCAATACGGCGAGCTTCTAGAGCGTGGTTGGCGGCGGTTTGGCTGGCAGTTTTTCCAGCCGGCTTGTCCGCAATGCCGGGAGTGCCGGAGCATTCGTGTATTGGCGCAGGAATTTAAGGCAAGCGCGGGGCAGCGGCGGGTCATGCGCAAGAATGCAGGGGTTCGCGCGGAGTTGCATCCGCTGTTCGTGGTGCGCGAAATTGTTGACCTTTATAACCGCTATCAACTGTTTATGCATGAGCATCGGGGATGGGAGTTGCAGCATGCATCAGCGAGCGGATTTCAGGACATGTTTCTTTCCGGGCCCTCGGCGCTTGGGCAGGCAATGGCTGTACTTTGATCACGACCGGCTGATCGGGGTAGCGATGATGGATGAAATCCCGAAGCAGTCGATCTCATTGGTCTATTTCTTCCATGATCCGGAGTGGCGAGCGCAATCGCCGGGAGTGTTTTCGGTGCTCACTCAGCTTGAATATGCGCGTGCGCAAGGGATGCCGCACGCCTACCTTGGTTATTGGATTAAAGACTGCCAATCCATGAACTATAAAAACCGATTTGCGCCATATGAAATCCTAGATGAATACGTGAACGAGGGAGAGTCTCCAGTATGGCGAAGAATCTGATTTTCTTGGCGATCGTTTTGGCGTTGCGGATAAAGGCAGCCGCGCCTAAAAGCATTGCCGAGACCACCAAGGATTTTGAAAAGATGGATGGCTTTGTGCCGATGTATTGGGACAAGGCGGACGGCAAGATCTTTCTGCAGATTAACCATTGGAACCGCGAGTTTTTGTATATCGCATCGTTGCCGGCGGGCTTGGGTTCAAACGATATCGGTCTGGATAGGGGCTTATTATCGGAACCGCGCGTGGTGGCGTTTGAACGCGTCGGCCCGCGCGTGCTGTTGATTGAGAAAAACTACAAATTTCGCGCGTCGAGCGACAATCCGCTGGAGAAACGGGCGGTGGCGGATTCGTTCGCGAACTCCGTATTGTGGGGATTTGATATAGCCGCCAGCGATGGCGAGCAAGTTTTGGTGGATGCGTCGGAGTTTTTGCAACGCGACATGGTGGGCGCGGCACGCGCGTTACAGCAGACGAAGCAAGGCGTGTTCAAGGTAGACCCGAAGCGCTGCGCGTTCTTCATGGAGCGCACGAAAAACTTTCCGAAGAATTCGGAAATTGAAGTGACGCTGACTTTGGCGGGCGATGAACCAGGGCGGTATGTGCGTGAAGTTGCGCCGAATCCACAAGCGATTTCATTGCGCGAGCATCATTCGATGATCGAACTGCCAGAGGGTGGCTTTCAGCCGCGTGCGTTCGATCCGCGTGCGGGCTACTTCGATTTACGCTATCGAGATTACTCGGCGCCGTTGGGAGAAGACATTGATAAGCGCTTGATCGTGCGCCACAGAATCAGCGCGGACAAGCCGATTGTTTACTACGTTGACGGCGGTGCGCCTGATGATGTGCGGCAGGCGTTGATGGAAGGCGGCAGTTGGTGGAACCAGGCGTTCGAAGCGGCTGGGTTTCACAACGGGTTTCAGGTGAAGGTGCTGACGGCGGATATGGATCCGATGGATGTCCGTTACAACGTGGTGCAGTGGGTGCACCGCTATACGCGCGGTTGGTCGTACGGCAATGCGATTGCAGATCCGCGAACCGGAGAGATATTAAAGGGGCAGGTGACGCTGGGGTCGCTGCGCTATCGGCAGGACTTTATGATTTTTAGTGCACTGCTTTCGCCGTTTGGTTCGGATGGCGGAAACTTGCTCTCGCAAGTGAAGGAGGCGGTCTACATGCGGCTGCGTCAATTAGCAGCGCACGAGATTGGCCATACGCTGGGGCTGGCGCATAACTATGTGGCGAGCACGCATGAGGATGCGTCGGTGATGGATTATCCGCATCCGAAGATTGCGCTGAATGGCGATGGGACGTTGGATCTGAAGCATGCTTATGCCACTGGCATTGGGACATGGGACAAGGTGGCGATTCGCTATGGCTATACGGAATTCGCGCCGGGGACGGACGAGAAGAGCGCGCTGAACAAAATCTTATTGGACGCGGCGCATGAAGGAAACATTTTCATTTCAGATGCCGACAGCCGGCCGTTGGGCAGTGCTCACCCGCGCGCGCATCTTTGGGATAACGGACCGAATGCGGTGGATGAATTGACGCGGCTGCTGAAAGTGCGGTCGGCGGCGCTGCAGCATTTCGGCGAGAACAGTATTCAGCCAGGAGAGCCATGGGCGCGTTTGGACGAAACATTGGTGCCTTTGTACTTTCTGCATCGCTATCAAACGGAAGCGGCGGCGAAGGTATTGGGCGGTGTTGACTATACGTATGCGCTCCGTGGCGATGGGCAGACAGTGACGGAGATCGTGCCGGCGTCGGAGCAGAAGCGCGCGCTGCAAGTTTTGCTTGCAACCGTGAGCCCGACGACGTTGACGCTGCCGGAGGGAGATTGTGAAGTTGGTGGCGCCGCATCCGCCAGGGTTTGAAAGGACGCGCGAAAGTTTTCCGGAGCAGACCGGGTTGACGTTTGACCCAATCGCAGCGGCGCAAGCGGCGGCGGGGCTAACAGGAAGCCTCCTGTTTCAACCGCAGCGGGCAGCACGGCTGGTGGAGCATCATGCGCGGAACGGGGTGAACCCAGCGTTGGAAGATGTCATTCGGCAGGTAGCGGCGGCCACTTGGTTGGCTTCGAAGCCGGCAGGTTTGGCTGGCGAGGTGAAGGAGGCAACAGATCTGGTGCTGTTCGAGCAGGCCTTGATTCTGGCGAATGATGGAGCGGCTTCGCCGGTGGTCAGAGCCAAGACGATTGAGGCATTGGATAGCCTACGGGCGAAGTTGCCGGGGTATCTAGTTCGCCGCCTGCAGGCCTTTGAACGAGCACCGGAGAAGTTTCAAGCAGAGCCGTGTTCCGGAAGCGCCGCCGGGGCAGCCCATTGGCGAAGACGAATGCGCGCGGCCCGTGTTGGCGGTGGTCAGATAAATGGAGAGAGACGAGTTACTCACTGAAGCCGCCGCGCGGGGTGGCGCTTATTTGCGGCGAATTCGGCAGAGAAGCGTTGCACCCAGTGATAGCGCCGTAGCGGATTTGCAGAAATTTGCGGAGCCTATGCCCGCGGAGCCTTGCGATCCGAGCGAAGTGTTAAAGCGGCTTGATGAAGTAGGTTCACCAGGGACGGTTGCCAATGCCGGCGGGCGCTTCTTCGGATTTGTGAACGGCGGTAGTGTGCCGGCGGCGCTGGCGGCGAATGTACTGGCCGCGGCTTGGGATCAGAATGTGGGGCTGCGCGTGATGTCACCCACAGCGGCGACGCTGGAGGATGTGGCGCTGGGTTGGATCAAAGATGTGCTCGGTTTGCCGCCTGAAGCGGGCGGAGCGTTCGTGACCGGCGCGACGATGGCAAACATGACTTGCCTGGTGGCGGCGCGGCATGCGTTGTTGGCTAAGTTGGGTTGGGATGTGGAAGCGCAAGGTCTTTTTGGCGCACCACCATTTCAAGTGATCGTCGGTGAGGAAGTGCATTCCGCTTTACGTAAGGCGCTGGCCATGGCAGGGCTGGGCCGGGACAGAGTGACCACTGTACCGACGGATTCGCAAGGCCGCATGCGAGCGGACCAATTCCCGAATCTGAAAGCGCCAGCGCTGGTTTGCATTCAGGCGGGCAACGTAAACACCGGCGCGTTTGATCCGGCAAAAGAGATTTGCGAAGCCGCTCGGACGAGCGGGAGTTGGGTGCATGTGGATGGGGCCTTCGGGTTGTGGGCAGCGTGTGCACCGGAGCGGGCTCATTTGTTGAAGGGCTACGGCGATTGCGATTCGTGGGCGACCGACGCACACAAGTGGCTGAATGTTCCTTACGATTGCGGGGTGGCGGTGGTGCGCGATGGTTCTTCGCTCTATCAGGCTTTGAACCAGCAAGCAGCCTATTTGACACCGGGCGTGTTGCGCGACCCTGGGCAGTGGACACCCGAAAGTTCGCGGCGGGCACGCGGTGTGGAGGTTTGGGCGGCCCTGAAATCGCTGGGTCGCTCGGGGCTCGCTGAGATGGTGGAGCGCACCTGCCGGCATGCCACGCGTTTTGCCGAAGGCTTGCGCGCCGCGGGGCACGCAGTTCTGAATGATGTGGTGATCAATCAAGTGATGGTGCGTTTTGGCGATGACGATGCTCGGACTCAAGCCGTGATTGAAGCGGTGCAGCGTGACGGTACGTGCTGGTGCGGCGGCACCGTTTGGCATGGGCAGAAAGCCATGCGGATCAGCGTCTCCTCTTGGCTGACGGATGAAGAAGATGTGGAATGGAGTTTAGACGCGATTTTGAAGGCGGCGAAAAATGGGAAATGAATTAAGCGCAAAATTCCGCGCGGGCATTGCCAGTGCGCGCGCCAAAATTGACATGATGGACGAGAGTGCGGCGAATGCGCCACTGCAACCGGGCGGCTGGAACGCGAAGCAAGTGTTGGGGCACCTGATTGATTCGGCTTCGAACAACCACCAGCGCTTTGTGCGCGGAGCGATTCACGGCAAGTATGAAGGGCCCTTTTATGAGCAGCAAGGTTGGGTTGATCTGCATGGCTATGTAGAAACGCCGTGGAATGAATTGGTAGCGCACTGGCAGCGGCAGAATGATTTTCTCTGCGCCGTGGTGAAGCGCATTCCGCTGGATAAATACGACGCGCCTTGCAAAGTGGGAACCGATCCGACGGTAACGCTGCGGTTTCTGGTGGAAGACTACCTGGTGCATTTAGGACATCACGCCGACCAGATTGCCGGAGCAGTGACGACCGGGCCACTCTTCGTGAATTACTCGCTCGAGCGCATGCAGCAGATGGGTAAACAGATTCGTGAATGCGTGCAAGGTTTGACGGAAGAGCAAATGTGGCAGCGCAGCGGCGAGCATGCGAACTCGGTGGGCAACTTGCTGTTACATCTCTCCGGCAACATACGGCAGTGGATCGGACATGGTGTGGGCGGTTTGGCGGATATCCGGGTACGCGACAAGGAATTTGAAGCGCGCGGTGGACGTTCAACCGCGGAAGTGCTGGGCCTGTTCGAAAGCACCCTGGCGGAGGCAGTGCAGATTCTGAAAAGCATGCCTTTGACGCGTTTAATCGAGCGGACCAAGCCGCAGAACAGAGATGTGGCCGTTTTGGAAGCGATCTATCAGGTGACCGGGCATTTGATGTTACACACCGGGCAGATCATTTTTGCAACGAAGCAGATGACGGGAAAAGATCTTGGATTTTTCAAACGCGATGGTCTTAAAGCGCGCTGAAACGGAGCAGGAAATTGGAGCGGTTCGGACACTTTGGGTCGAATATTGGGAGACTTTAGGACTGCCCTTCACGTTCCAAAACTTTGGCGAACAGTTACGAACACTGCCGGGAGAATTTATTTTGATGCTGGCGATGCAGGGCGGGGAACCGGCAGGAACCGTGGCGCTGCGCCCGTTACGAATAGGGGTTTGCGAAGTGAAGCGGCTGTACGTGCCGGCGCGCTTTCGCGGGCGCGGCCTCGGGCGCAGGCTGCTACAGGAGGTAATTCGTCTGGCGCGCGAATTGGGTTACGCGGAAATGTATTGCGACACGCTGAAGAGCATGCACGAAGCGGCGCGGCTGTATGAAAGCGCAGGTTTTGAGCACGTTGAGCCTTATTCGAACGATCCCACGCCGGGAGCGATTTATTTCAGATTGGCGTTAGGAGAACATGGCGCGGCGTAGATTTTTTGTTCCGCAAGTGCGGCGAGGGGTAGCAGAACTGACGGGTGATGAAGCTGAACACCTGGTACGCGTGTTGCGCGCTGAGGTGGGTCAGGTGTATGAGATTTCGGACAACGAAAACTTATATCTGGCGGAGGTTGAAACAGCTCGAAAATCGCAGGTAACGTTTAAAGTGATCGAGGATCTGGCGGCGCCAGCGGAGGAAGCTCAAATCATTCTGATGGCCGCGCTGATTAAGTTCGACCGCTTTGAATGGATCGTCGAAAAGGCGACGGAGCTTGGTGTCACCGAGATCCGTCCCTTCGAGGCGACGCGGACCGAGCGCGGGTTGGCGCAAGCGAGTGTTAAGCGGCGAGAACGCTGGCTGAAGATTGCGCACGAAGCAAGCCAGCAAGCGCGGCGCGCTAGGTTGCCGGTGATTACGGAGACCACGGAATTTTCCAAGGCGCTTGTTGCGGACGTGAACGCGAAGCTAATGCTGGATGAAGAGAGTGATGCGCCTATGCTTCAGTGTTTGCCGCAAAAGCGCACCGTGAAAGATAGAGTGGCATTGCTGTTGGGTCCTGAGGGTGGTTGGACGGAGGAAGAGCGCAAAGAAGGGCACGGTGCCGGCTGGGTAAGTTGCTCGTTGGGTACGACGGTGCTGCGGGCGGAAACCGCTGCGACAGCCGGGATTGCGGTGGTTAGGGCTAGTTGGGCGGGATGACCGATTCTCTCGATATACTGAACCGTTAATGACCCCACCATACAGACGCCCGCAGGTTTGCATTTTGGGAAGCGCAGAACCTGGATCAACAGCATATCGCTTAGCCGGTGAAGCTGGCCTGCTTTTGGCGCGCCTCGGCATAACTCTCGTAAGCGGTTGCGGCAGCCCAGCCACCAGAGTCGCGGCCGAGAAGGCAGTGAACGCCGGGGGAGTGGTGGTTAGTATCATCCCGCCGGATGAGATGCCCTCAGAAGATTGGCCCGCCACAGTTGTGATTCCGTGTGGCATGGGCGACGCGCGCAATCTGCTCATGGCGCTGGCGGGCGACGCCTGCATCGTGATTGGGGGCCGGGCCGGCACGATCTCTGAAGTTTGTCTCGCTTGGCTACACAAGCGCCCGCTGCTTCCGCTGGTGGGTTGTGGCGGCTGGTCAGATTCGCTGCCATCGAATCCACCGGATGAAAGGCAGAACTCCCCTATCTTGCCTTGGCATTCCGCCGAAGAGCTTGAATCACAGCTCCGAAGTCTTCATTTGGTGATG
The DNA here is from genome assembly GCA_963840845.1 of Bryobacterales bacterium. Classification (GTDB taxonomy): domain Bacteria; phylum Acidobacteriota; class Terriglobia; order Bryobacterales; family Bryobacteraceae; genus Bog-105. Next base: position 38,728 of record CAWJBS010000121.1, on the reverse strand, counting down.
CCGCCAGCGAAGTGAACTGACTCGTCCTTCCCTAATTGCCGCGCGATCGTGGCAATAGCGTCAGTGAAGGTCTCGGCCGAATCGACCTGCAGCGTTTTCCCGCTTAGTTGGTTCACCGCGTACTCAAGGCTGTCGCGTCCCTGGTTGGGTCCGTTGTTCCCCCAAACGTGATCGTACATGAAGCTGCTCTGCACCTTCTGCGCTTGCGCCTCCATCGTGCCTGCTGCGTAGAATTGCGAAAAGCCCATGGCCATGCCCTCCAAACCCCAACTAGACGCCGCCGTCTTCGACGAACGGGTAAGCAGAAGACTCGGCTCTGCCATTAAATAAAAGAATCGCTGCCTGGTGCTGGACGCAGAATGGAATTGCGGAGACGGCTTGTCCTTGAAGATCGATTTGGGGCCTAGAAGAATGACCGCCTCCGAAGGCTCCGCTGCTTGCATTTCCTGCTTGAAGAGGCTCTCAATGAAATCCTCTGTGCCGTGAGGATTTTGCAAAGTGCGGTAAGAGACCACCGCAGACTGCACCGAATCAAGAATTTGAACCACTTGTGGCAGTGACTCAAGCGTGAACTGATCCTGCCGCAGAAGCTCTTTCCCTTCTTCCAGATTAAACACAACCAAACGCACCGAACGGGCGGGCAGTTCTTTGATAAGAGCCACCACTCCGTCGAGTAACATGGCTTTATCAAACTTACTGAGCACGGTTTGTAACTGGCGTGCTGAAGCGGCGTGCAGCAAGATCGTCAAACGGTCGATCTTCGCAGGAGCGAGCGTACTCGCCGGTACGAGTCCACCCTTGTCGTCGATAGCGCCGGCCGGCAGGATCATTGGGAGCTTATGCGTTCCCGGGTCTATACGTGCATCAATTTGCCAGTCCTTTCGGCACACGTTTCCCTGCGTGTCGAACATCAAGAAGTTCACGGCGTAACGGCCCTCACCCAGCCAGTAGGAGCCAGCGATTTCTAGTGCGGGACTGCCGCCATTAGAGAATTGACCGATCTGTGCAAGGTAAGCGGGAGGACGGTCAACATCTTGCGGAGTGATGCTCGTGAGCAGAATCCACTTTCGGTTTTGAGCCAGCGCTTGTGCTTGCTTGGGCAGCCGTACTACATATCCGGCTTCGAGCCTGAGGCTAAAGAGAAAGTGCGGCGTGATGGGCAATATTTCGCACGATACCGTTTTACCCGAAAGCGTCGCGAGAAAAGTACGGGCTTCGGCGATCTTGTTGGGATCTCTTAGAACCTTCTGGCCGAACAACAGGTGGGCCGCAAGAAGGCCGATCGCCAGGAGCCGAACAGAGTGGTTCATGCCTATGCGCACCCCGCTCTTCCAGTGTGCAACGAGTGATTCGAGATTGGAATCAGTAGATTGTCCGGGGACGATCGTCACTCACTGCGCAAAGATGTCTGCGGGTCAATGTTCGCCGCTCGCCACGCCGGCAAAACGGCAGCAGCCAAAGCGACGATGGCGACTAACGCGATCACACCGAATAGAGTCAGCGAATCGAGCGGCCCAACGCCATAGAGAAGATTTTCGAGCCCACGCGTCACAGCGGCGGCGCCAAATAAGCCGAGCACCACGCCGGCCCCGGCCAGTAAAACGCTCTCCCGCATGACAATGGCCACGATGGCCCGCACACTTGATCCCAGCGCCAGCCTGATGCCGAACTCCCGCTTGCGTTGTGCGGTGAGATACGCAAGGGTTCCATAAAGGCCGACCGACGCCAGAAGCGCCGAAGCCGTGGCGAAGGCCGCCAGTACAAACAAAACGAAGCGGGTATCACCGATCGAATCTGACACGTAATCGCTCATCGGCACGACGTCATAAACGGCGCGCCCCCCGTGTGCCGCATCGACGGCTTGCTTGATGCCTGCCACCAGGCTAGCTGCAGGATTGCCCGTCCGGATTACCAAAGACATCTGGCGCGGGTAGTCGCTGTACGGGAGAATGAAGTGCGGCGCATCCTGGTCTCGCACCGCCGTCACGCGCACCGCCGCCGTCACGCCGATCACCTCCAGTACATGCTGGTGACCCGTGCGAAAAACTACGAGTTGCTTGCCGATGGCCCCCTCCGGCCACAGATGCTTCGCCAAGTGCTCATCAATAATTGTGACGGGCCGTTGGGTGGCGACATCGTCATCGGTAAAGTCGTGGCCTTCCAGCAGCGGAGTGCCCATCACACGCAGGTAACCGGGAAGCGCGAATTGCTGGCTGGCTTGGATCGGCAGAGCGTCGGGGCGGTCCGCTCGTCCTACGCGGCGCGTCTCTTGACCAGCGAGTGGAAGAGGGCTTGCAGCACTAACCGACTCCACACCCGGCAGCGCGCGCACGTGATCCAGCACGTCGCGCAACCAAGCCCATTGTTGTTCAGCGTGCGGATGTATTTGGGCATTCACTGGAACAGTGGCTGTCACCAAGTTACTTGGTACAAACCCCAACGGCGAATTCAGCAGATTTAGAAAAGAGCGAAGCATCAGACCACCACAAGCCAGCGGCACAATGGATAACGCAACTTCCGCGATGACCAGAGTCCGTTGCAGGCGGCGGGCGCCGGAGGCTGCTGTTTCCGAACGTCCCGCGCTGAGCGGATGGTTCGTCGTACCTGTGGCCAGCCGCCACGCCGGGAGCACGCCGAACAGAACTGTCGTGAGAACGGCCAGCGCGATGGCAAACAATGGAACTGACGCATCCAGGCCGACCCGCGATTGCAATGGGATATGTGAGCCGCGGAAGCGCACAATAGCGGCTAGCCCGAAGCTCGCGGAGCACAATCCGATAGTGGCCGCTGCCAAAGCGAGTATCAGGCTTTCCGTAAGAAGCTGGCGCATGATACGCATTCTCCCGGCGCCGAGAGCGCGCCGTATCGCAAACTCGCGTTGCCGAGATGAGCCCCGCGTCAACAGCAGATTCGCCACGTTCACGCAGGCGATCAGCAGCACAAAGCCCACCGCTCCCGACAATAGAAGCAGTGAAGGACGTGCTTCCCGCGTCATATCGTCGTGCAGGAGGCGTGCGCTGAAACGGAGCTTTGATCCTGAGCCGCGATCAAAGGGTGATGCTTGCCAACCTTTATTGCCCGAATAAAATTCCGGATATTCGCGTTCGAATTGCGCTGCGAGCGTTTCAAGTTCTGCGTTCGCTTGCGCAAGAGTAACACCAGGCTTCAAACGCGCCACAACCGGAATGCCGCGGAATTGGCGCGTGGCGCTCATGCGGTAGGGAAACCAGATGTCAGTCTGTTCGGCGTCGTCGATGGTAAGAAACAGACGGAAGCCTGGTGGAAGTACACCCACCACCTGCACATCGAGGTTATCCACACGGACCGTTTTGCCGGCGATGGTGGGGTCGGCGGAGAAGCGTCGCCGCCAAAGATCATTGCTGATTAATATGGCCAGCGGACGCTCCTTTCCTTCGTCGATTCTGGAATCAAGCAGGCGTCCCAGTATAGGATGCGCGCCCAGTAGCGGAAGAAGGTTGTCGGAGACGCGCGCGGCTGAGACGTGCTCCGTCTCGCCGAGGTATTCGAGGTTCGCGTCGGCAAGGTCGATCATGGATACTTGCTCGAATGAGTGGCTACGCTCTTTCAAGTCGAGCACTTCCCCCGGGGTAGCTCCTGTGTCGGGAACGTTGCGCGCGTCTACGCGTATAGCAACGATACGCTCTGCGTCGGGATAAGGCAACGGCCGCCACAACACAGCGCGTAGGAGGCCGAACATCGTGAGACTTGCGCCGATTCCTAGCGCCAGTGTGGCAACGACGATGACGGTAAAACCCGGCGAGCGGCCTAGCGAGCGGATGGCAAAGCGGATGTCCTGAAGTGCGGTATCGATATAGCTATCCTAAACGAACCGATGCCGCTTCGTTGCGCCGCAAAAAATGTCTTAGACTGGCTCAATGACTACTGCGATTGAAGTCCGTGAACTGCCGCTGCAGCGGCTACTCGTAAAGAAGACCACCTGTGGACAGAAGGAGATCGGCCCTGCCTTTGGCAAGGCCATTCATCAAGTAGGCCAGTGCCTCGGGGCAAGCGGAGGCAAGATGGCTTCCATGCCCATGGCGGTTTATTTAGCTTGGCGCGAGACTGATTGCGACCTGGCCGCAGGCTGTAAAGTAGCTGGCGACGTCACGCTCGCGAATGGCTGTGAGTGGCTCGAGGTGCCGGCGGGTCCGCACGCTTTTGCGAGCCATTTCGGGCCGTATGACACGTTATCGGAAACGCATCAGGCGGTGATGAAATGGTGCGCCGCGAATGGGAAGAGGATTGTCGGGCCGTGTTTTGAAGCCTATCCCACAGATCCGGGGTCGGAGCCCGACATGACAAAGTGGCAGACGGATGTGTACTACCCGGTATCGTAGCCCTTTCAAGTTTGGCGCTTCGAAGTAGATAATGGACGAACGTCCTGGGTAAAAGCTAAAAGCGCCATTCAACGCGCTACCCAAGCTTAAAAGTGAGGTGCCTCACGGATACCTGCCGCCGAAAATCAAATTCAGGAGTGGTACCCTAAGTGGCCAACCAATACCCACTGAACAGCGCTATGAATCCGGCGGCTATTTTCAACGCAGGCGCCAGCAAACACGTACCGCGGGATCTGGCCGTTACGTGGCGGTGTTCGATAACACAGACTCGCGAAACACCAGGCACCCGCATTGATACTCGAAACATTCTGCGGTCGAATACTCGCCCTAACCTCGCGGGTGCCCGAATGGTTCATTGACGTTCTCCGTTGGACTCCATAATGAGCGAACGGAAAGGCTGAAAGCTCAGGTTCGGACTGATACTTCAGAACGGCAACAGTAGAATTGGCCCTTCTGCCACCCCTGCTACGCCGCTTTGCCAGCCGCCGTCTTCACTTCGTTCCAAGCCCAATCCAACCATGGGAACAACGCTTTCAGATCGCTCGTTTCCACCGTGGCGCCAGCCCAAATGCGAAGGCCCGCCGGCGCATCGCGGTAAGCGCCGATATCATACGCAACCCCTTCAGCATCCAGCAAGCTTGCGATTTTCTTCGCACCTTTTTCCTGCTCTTCCGCCGAAAGTGACGCGTACCAGGGATCGATAATCCTAAAACACACGGAAGTGTTCGATCGCGTCTCCGCCTTCTCCGCCAGAAACCCAATCCAGCCCGCCTGCGCGACCCATTCTTCCATAGCTTTCAGATTCGCTTCAGACCGGCCGATGAGCGCTTTCAGCCCGCCAACCTGCTGGCCCCACTTCAAGCCGTCGAGTGCATCTTCCACACACAGCATGGATGGCGTGTTGATTGTCTCGCCTTGGAAAATACCTTCCACTAACTTGCCGCCCTTGGTCATTTGAAAAATCTTGGGCAGCGGCCACGCGGGTGTATAAGATTCCAAACGCTGCACGGCGCGTGGGGAAAGCGCGATCATGCCATGAGCCGCTTCGCCTCCCATCACTTTCTGCCAAGACCAAGTCACCACGTCGAGCTTGTTCCAGGGCATCGGCATTGCAAACACAGCGGAGGTAGCGTCACAAATGGAAAGACCCGTGCGGTCCGCGGAAATCCAATCGCCATTGGGCACACGCACGCCCGACGTGGTGCCGTTCCACGTAAACAGAACATCGCGGGTCCAATCGGCCTGCTTCAGATCGGGAATCATGCCGTAATCGGCCTTGAATGTGCGCACGTCTTTGAGCTTCAACTGCTTCTGGCAATCATTGGCCCAAGCGGAACCAAAGCTCTCCCAGGCGAACACGTCCAAGCCGCGCTCGCCCAGCAGCGACCACAGCGCCATCTCAATAGCGCCCGTGTCCGACGCGGGCACAATGCCCAAACGGTAGTCCTGCGGCATTTCCAGCAACGCTTTGCTTTGCTCGATTACGGCGGTGAGCTTGGCTTTGCCGCCTTTCGCGCGGTGCGAGCGGGCCAGCGTGGCGTCTTTCAGCGAATCCAGAGACCAGCCGGGACGTTTCGCGCAGGGCCCAGAGGAGAAACAAGGGTTATTGGGTTTAACAGACGGTTTCAGCATTCAGCAGTTTCAGAAGGAGGGTAAAACTCATTATAGAAAGTGTCCCCGCTTAGGCGTCGCGCGAGACAACCGCCACGTGCACAGGTTTCGCGCCCACATCCACCAGCGTAAACAGTGAGAGGCCCTTCTTTTCGCGAGTGGCCTTAATCGTTGGTATGTAAATGGCGGCCATAGTGCCGGCGGTTTTATTGAGTACCAGCGCGAAGCGATTGTCTGGAGTAATGGCGATGAATTCCGATTGGCCACCCACGTCCACTACGCCCATAAGTTTGCGCGTATCGATGTTTAAGATGCTGATATCGGAGCCGGTAGTACTGGCAATGAACAGGTAAGCCGGTGCGTCGGAAGTGGCCATAGCGCCCGGATGCCGCGCGGCCAGTAAAGTCTGCTCCACTTCCATCGTGTCGTACGGGAAGATGATGGCGACGCCGTCCATGCCTTTGCCGGAGACAAAAAGCTGGCCTTGGTCGGCGTTGAAGCAGAGGTTTTCAGGCTCCATGGCGAGTGGCAGCTCGGCGACAGTTTTTTGCGTCGCGACATCGATGCCGAGAATCGAGCGCTGGTCGGGTCTAGCGGTCAGCAGAAGCTGGCCGTCAGCGCGGAAACGCACCGTACCCACAGGGCCGCCAATATCAATGGTTTTATGCTCTCCGCTGGCGGGGTGAAGTAATTCCACAGTTCCATGCAAACCGGTGGAAATGGCCAAATGGCCAGTGGTCGATATATCAAGATCGACCGGTTCTGCCGATAGTTTAGTGCGATGGTTTATTTTGAGCGACACAGGGTCGGCCACCAGAATTTCCCGAGACGGACGGGCGGCGGCAACAAAAGCTGACGAATCAGGGAAAAGTCTGATCTCACTAATTCCCTCGCCGAGCCGATGGGAGGAAGTAAGAGAGAGATTTCGGTCCAGAATATGCACACTATCCGTAGACGGGGTCAGAACATAGTTCCGGTGAGCTGCCGGAATCACGTCCGTTGGTGGCGCCGTTCAGCGGAATTGTCTTGGAGAGGCGGAAGGTGGCCAAGTCCACCACTGCCAGCGAATTGTCGCCGGAGGTGGCAATTAAGGCATATCCCAGATAGCCCGTTCGTTTAATAGGGGTACAAGCAGCGGAAAGCATTGCCGCCCCGATGGTGAGGCAGTCTCGCCTAGTCATAGAAAAGAAATCGCAAGCATTTGAAAATAAAGTTCTTGTGGAGCACTGCGGACGGGTGTATACCTATGTTACCCTCGGAGTGAATCCGCAGTAATTCACACTCCGGTTATCCATGAATTATAGGTCCTTATTTAGCCTCATTTCGTCTGATTTGGCGATTGATCTCGGAACCGCCAATACCCTTGTCTTTGCCAAGGGGAAGGGGATTGTTGTCAACGAACCATCCATTGTTGCCATAAACAAGAATAACGGAGAGATCGAAGCCGTCGGCAAAGAAGCCAAAGATATGGTGGGGCGCACACCTGGCAACATCGTCGCCATTCGCCCGATGAAAGATGGCGTCATCGCCGATTTTAAAGTAACTGAGCGTATGCTGAATTACTTTATTCATAAGGCGCACGGCCGCAAGATGCTGGTGCACCCGCGTATCGTTATCGGCGTGCCTAGCGAGATCACGCAGGTGGAAAAGCGCGCGGTCAGCGAATCGGCGTATCGCGCCAAGGCCAGCGAAGTTCACTTGGTAGAGCAAGCAATGGTGGCGGCCATCGGCGCAGGTTTGCCCATCACCGAACCTTCCGGCAACATGGTGGTAGATATTGGCGGCGGCACCACAGACGTGGCGGTCATTTCTCTTTCCGGTATTGTGTATTCGCGTTCGGTGCGTGTGGCGGGTAATGAGATGGATGACGCCATCATGAATTACCTTAAGCGCAAATACAATCTCTTGATTGGCGAACGAACCGCCGAACAGATCAAGATTCAGATTGGTTCGGCTTATCCGCTTGATCGGCCGTTGACCATGGAAATCAAAGGCCGCAACCTGATTGAGGGCGTACCGAAAACCGTTACAATTGAGGATAGCGAGATCCGCGAAGCGCTCTCCGAATGCATCGCGACTATTTTGAATGCCATCCGTGTAGCGCTGGAACGGACCCCGCCGGAATTGAGTGCCGATATTAGTGATCGGGGGATTGTTTTGACGGGCGGTGGCGCGCTGATTAAGAATTTAGACCGGCGAATCCGGGAAGAGACCGGGCTTCCTGTATCCATCGCTGAAGATCCCCTGGCTTCGGTCGTTTTAGGAACAGGCAAGATGCTCACCGATTTCAAGCTTCTGCGCCGGATCGCGATCGAATAAATGGCCCACGCTGAATTGGGACACGTGGATTGGGGCACGCCTGCTTCAAAACCGCGCCCCGAACTGCCTCTAGGTACCAATAGCCATGGACGCGATATTTAACCGCTATCGAAGCTACCGTAGTCTCGTTGTGCTCGTGATCGTTGTCATGGTACAGGTGCTTTATTTGGCCTACCAAGTGAAAACCGGGCGCGACGAGCGCTTAATTCGCGTTTGGGCCGTCAGCGCCGTGACCCCCTTTTCCGGTATTTTTGAAGCAATTCGCCACAATACCGTCGGTTTCATGAAAGACTATTTTCTGCTGCTGGACGTGCGTGAGCAAAACAGCAAATTAAAAACCGACAACGACAAGCTGCGCATGGAGAACGTCTTCTACCGCAATCAACTGGCAACGGCCGAACACGCGCGCGCCCTCACGATCTTTCAGGCGAAAACTCCTTCCAAAACAGTTGCGGCGCGGGTCATCGGCGATAGCACCGTTTCCACCGCAAAGGCCGTGTTTATTGATCGCGGATCTACCAGCGGCATCGAAAAAGGCATGGCCGTTGTCACGCCAAACGGTATCGTCGGCAAGGTCGCCGCTGTTTATCCGCTCGCGTCGCAAGTTTTACTGGTCACCGATTCCACGTTTAAAGTGGGTGTCGAATCGCAGCGCGGCCACATTCACGGCAGTCTGAACTGCGGCAGCGGGCATTGCGTCGTGGAGCAGATTCAGAACGAAGAAGACATTGCTGTGGGCGAATGGTTTTACACTTCTGGCGAAGATCGCGTTTTCCCGCGTGGCTTTCCCGTAGGCACTACGATCAGCGTGGCCCAAGGCAACGGCATGAAAGATGTGCGCCTCAATCTAAGCGGCGCGCCGGGTGGCGTAGAAGAAGTCCTCGTGGTTTTAGAAGGCGTGCATCAACCTATTCCCACAGCCGTCCCGCCAGAAGAAAAAATGGCCCCGCCGCTTGTCCCGCCTCCGCCCGATAGCAAAGATCTCACGGGTGTTCCCGCTGGCCCCGGTCAAACTGAAGCCGACAAGATGATCCAGAAGTACGAGCAGCTAGGCAAGGAACAAGACCACGTTTACGGCGCTATGTATTCGAACATGCCGAACTACAACATAAAGCCAGCGCCTAAACCGGTGGCCCCCCCCGGCTTCAACTCCCCCGGCAACTTCGACTGCTCCCCGCCTCCTGCCGGCCCTGTTGTTTTAGGCGCGCCTGTAACGCGCTCTACCGCTACTCCTGCGCCCAACCACACAACTGCCACGCATGCACCCGCCGTTCATCCCACGGCGCCGAAACCCAACCTTCCATTGGGTTCACCGCGCCCAACCGCCACCCAACCCACAACCCCCAAGCCGGCTGCTTCAAACCCTGCCGCCACCCAGCCACAATGAACGAAAGCAGCGATCACCTCCTCCGCTCACGCCGGAGTTCCGATGGCCTCTTCAGCCGCTTTCAAGTAGCGGGCCTGGTCGTATTGACGCTTATAGCGATTATCAGTAAGTTCTATCTCCCGCGTCTGATCCCCAGCGCCGTCTGGCTGGAAGTTCCTCTATTGCTCACTATCTATTTCGGTCTTATGCGGCCAGACCCTGTGCCGGCGTTGCTCTTTGGCTCCTTCGTTGGCACTTGCGAAGATTCGCTTTCGCCCGCAAACCTCCCTATCGGGATGTTTGGCATTACCAAGACCTTGGTCGGTTACTTCGCCGCCTCCGTTAGCCAGCGCTTCAATGTCGGCAATTCGCTCATCCGCCTCGTCCTCTGTTTCTTTTTCTACTGTTTTCACGCATTCTTTTATTGGGTCATGCGCCGCGCTTTGCTTCAGCAAATCGTACCCTTCGATACCCAACTCACGCTGCTGCACGGCGCTTTTAATGTAGCGGTCGCGCTGCCGCTTTATTTGATTCTCGATAGAATGAAGTTATCGGACGAACGCTAAGGCAAAAGTACAACAAAGTGGCACAAGAGAACGAACGACCCCGCATACAAAGTTCCGCGCCCGATGTTGCGTATCGAGACGATCCGCGAGATTTCGCCGGCAAAGTTGCCATTTTCCAATACCTCACTGTTTTGGTTTTTGTCTTCCTCGTGTCCGGCTTTTGGCAGTTGCAGGTCCAAGACCCTGAACGTTACGTTGAAGCCGCCGAGCGGAATCGCATCAAAAGTACGCCTCTTTTAGCGGCACGCGGCAAGATTCTCGATCGCGACGGCCGCGTCATTGTCGATAATCACACTTCCTATTCGATGCTCCTGAATCGCGACCAGATCAAGGCCGAGCACTTACCCGCCATCGCCTCCGCACTCGGGCTCGATTACGGCGATCTAGCCGGAGCGATCCGCCGCAACACCCGTCCGCAAATCATCATTAAAGACCAATTGACCCGCGACGAAATCGCCTGGATCGAAGCCCACCAGGACGATAGCGCCTATCCCGAAATGCAGTTGATTCAATCCTGGCGTCGCCAATATCCACAAAACGGCTTCGCTGCGCACGTCACAGGATACGTTGGCGAAATCAGCGAAAATGATCTAAACCTTCCGCAATTCAGCGAATACCATCAGGGCGATATCGTCGGCAAAGACGGGCTCGAAAAAGAATACGATAAGACCCTGCGCGGCGTCGATGGCCAGCAGCGCGTCCAGGTGGATAATTTCGGCCACGAGCGCCAAATGGAAACCACCCAGCCCGCTCAGCCCGGTCAAGACCTGCGAACCACTCTCGATCTCGATCTGCAATCCGTTGCCGAGTTGGCAATGCAAGGCAAACACGGTGCCGTCGTCGCCCTCGATCCACGCTCTGGCGAAGTTCTCGCCATGATGAGCGCGCCCACCTTCGACCCCAACAAATTCACCGGCCGCATCAGTCGCAAAGACTGGAACGACATCATGAACGATCCGTTCAAGCCCCTCCTGAACCGCGCTACCCAAGCCGAATTCGCGCCCGGATCTACCTTCAAGCCGTTCACCGCGCTCGCCGGCCTCGAGACCGGCACCATTAACGACGAAACCGAATTTCACTGCTCCGGCGGCGCTTCTTTCTACGGCAACTATTACGGCTGCTGGAAGCACACCGGACATGGCAATATTTCTCTTCATCGCGCCCTGCGAGAAAGCTGCGACGTCTTTTTCTACAACGTCGCCAATAAGCTGGGCATTGACCGCCTGGCCGAATACGCCGAAATGGCCGGCTTCGGCAGTAAAACGGGCATCGATCTCCCGAACGAACGCGAAAGCACTATGCCCTCCACCAAATGGAAACTGCGCTTGTCCCGCCAAAAGTGGTACGCTGGCGAAACCATTTCAGTAGGCATTGGCCAAGGCGCCATCACCGTCTCGCCCCTGGAACTGGCGGTCGCGGAAGGCGGCTTGGGCAATCGCGGCAAATGGATGCAGCCGCATCTCACGCTCGGCACTGCCCCCAAAGTACTGCGAACCGGCCACTTCAACCCCGAGAACGTTGAAAAAGTGATCGACGGCATGTACGCCGTCGTCAACGAACCGGGCGGCACCGGGCACAATGCGGCTTTGCCCGGTATCAAGGTCTGCGGCAAAACCGGCACTGCGCAACTCGCTTCCAATAAGTTTCTCAAAGGTACCGCCGCCGGCCGTGCCATGAAAGATAACGCCTGGTTTATTGCCTACGCGCCCGAAGAAGCGCCAGAAATCGTTGTTGTCGCCTTGTTTGAAAACGGCGAACACGGTGACCGCGCCTCCTGGATCGTACGCGACGTAATGAAAGCCTATTTCGATAAAAAAGAGCGCAAAGCCAAAGGTCTCGACCTTCAGACTGAGATCCAAGACCGCCTTTCCGCCACTACCTTGTTGCCTACGCACCTTGCGGAGGCCAAGCCGAAAGAATAATGGGCTACCGCGCTTTCAAAGAACTAGACTGGCCTCTCATCATCGTGACGCTCATCCTTTCCGGCTTGGGCATCATTCAGGTCTATAGCGCCACCAACGGTACAAAGTGGGATGGTGCCTGGCAGAAGCAAATCATCTGGGTCATCACCGGCCTCATCATGATGTGGGGCATAGCCGTCATCGGCTATCAGTCGCTCATGGGTAAGGTTCTTTACCTCTACGGCGGCGTCATCGGCCTGCTCTTCGCCACCACCCTCATCGGCAACAAAGTTTTCGGTTCTACCCGCTGGATCCGGATCGGCGGCTTTACCCTCCAGCCCTCCGAATTTGTCAAAATCGTCCTGATTTTGGCCATCGCGCGGTATCTCGTCGAATTTGTACGCCCCGGCACAACCTTAACTTGGGGTGACCTCGGAAAACTCGGTTTCCTCGTCGGTTTCCCCATGGCTCTGGTCATGAAACAGCCGGATTTAGGTACCTCCCTCACCTATGTCCCCATCCTCGTAGCGGGCGTTCTCATGGCAGGCTTGCGCTGGAAACAGATCCTAATTATCAGTGTGGCCCTCGCTGTCGCTTTACCGATCGGCTACAATTTGCTTAAGCCTTACCAGCGAGATCGTTTGGTGAGTTTTAAGTACCCCGAACGAGATCCGAAAGGGACGGGTTTTCAGGTGATCCAGTCACGCATCGCTGTCGGCAACGGCGGGATGTGGGGCCGCGGCGCTAAAGATAGTTCTCAGACGCATTTGGGCTTTCTTCCTGTGCCTCACACGGATTTCATCTTTTCTTCCTTCGCGGAAGAGCATGGTTTTGTTGGAATTGTGATCGCGCTAGTGTTGTATTTTCTGCTGATTATGCAGGTTGTGCAGAACGCTCAGACGGCGAACGATAGAGCCGGATTATACGTATGTATGGGCGTCGCTGCTTTGCTTTTATTCCACGTATTGGTAAACGTGGGAATGGTGGTGGGGAAGATGCCCATCACTGGGATTCCGCTTCCGCTGATGAGTTCGGGCGGATCGAATACGTGGTCGATTTTCTTGATGCTGGGTTTAGTCAACGGCGTCAGGTTGCGTAGGTTTGTTAACTAATTGAGCGGCTTCCCTCGCGGGAGCCGGTTCGGCAGAGGAGTCGAACTGGGAGACGAAAGATTTCGGATAGGTGTCGGAATTTCAAGTTAGGACAGCGTGAATGTTACCGAGCAAGTCTCCATTCACGTTGAGAAATCTAAATTTTTTGCCCTTATTTCCCTTGTCGAGAGATAAGCAGCGCCTTTTATATCCGGAGTACTAGAGTTCTCTCATCGGCCCTCAGAAGGCGGTGATGAGATGAGTAAGGAACTGGTGATTGGCTCCAATCGCCACGAGACGAAAGTAGCCATCCTCGAAGAGGATCAACTTGTCGAGGTTTATTTTCAGCGTGCCAACGAGTATTCGCTCGCCGGCAGCATCCACAAGGGTCGTGTCACCCGCGTTCTTCCCGGCATGCAGTCCGCGTTCGTGGACCTCGGCCTGGAACGTGACACGTTCCTCTACGTTTCCGATTTCTTCGAAGAACACGACGATATCGATACCCTGACGGACGATAAGCCCGCTCCCCCGCGTAACGAGCGCGCTGAAGGCGGCGGCGGACGTGGCGAGCGCGGCGGTGGCCGTAGCGGTCGCGACCGAGACCGTGGCGGCAATCAAGACCGTTCCGACCGCGGCGGCAGTAATCAAGACCGCGATCGCGCCCCTCAGGAATCCTTCGTTCTGCCCACCGAAGCTCACATGGAGAGCTTAGGAGACGGCGAACCATCAGGCGATCTAGACGACGAAGAAATCGATGCTCCAGAAACGGTCGGACAGAGTCCTTTACTAGCCGGCGAAGTTCGTTCCGGCGCTCCTGCGCAGCAGCAACAACAACCCCGTCCGTCCGCTGGTGGCGCCGCTGCCGACCGTGGAGACGATGGCCGTGGTGGCGATCGTCGCGGCAGGCGTTCACGCCGTCGCCGTCGCGGTGGCCGCGATTTCCCCGAAAACAAGTACGCTCGTCCCGGCTCCGGCTCAGCGGCACCCCCGTCCCAATCCGAACCCCTGCCCGACGTCGAAGTCCAATCCTCCTTGCCTGCGGACGACGCCATTGAGCCGCCTACGTTCACGCCGTCCGTCCACGAAGATGTCATTGTGCTCCCCGGCGAGTCGCTCGCCAAATACCGCACCCGTCCTGTCGTCCAGCAGCAGCCGCCCACGCCGCCCCCAACCATAGCTCCCGAGCCTGTGGTTCTCGAAGCCACCATCTCCGCCTCCGCTGCGCCCGAACCGCTGCTCGCACCGCCCGCTCCTCCCGAAGCCGCAGCCGAAGCAGCCATCGCCGAAGAAGCCGCCGAGATCAAACTCAGCGACCAAGTCTTCTCGCATCAGGCCAACCTTCCCCCCGACGAGCATGATGAAGCCATCGGCCGCGCCGCCTCTTATCTCGGTGTCGATCGCGCCTCCACCGCTGCTAGCGAGCGCGACGAAGAGCACCTCCGCGCTGAACGCTTCCTTACCGACCCGTCCCCCACCCATTTAACTCCCGTAGATCTGCCCGAGGCCAACGAGCACGAACTATACGCCGCCGAATCCTCCATGCCGGAACTCGAGGACCTCGCCCCCGAGATCGAAGAAGCCCTCGAAAACGGCATCGACGAGCCTTATGTCACGCTCGCCGAAGCTCCGGAAGAAGGCGAGGCCGGCTCATCGCAGCCCCAATCCGCCGTCCTCCGCGATCAAGGCAACCGCGCCATGCATCGCGGTCCCCGTCGCATGCGCCGCCGTCGTGGCGGCAGCGGCCGCTTCAGTAATCAGAGTGGCCCTTCCGGTGGTAACAACGCCGCAACCGTTCCCCAGGGAGAAGCTCGCGAACCCCGCAACGAAGGCGGCGGCCGTCGCGAATCTTCCGCACCTCGCGAAGCCCGCGAACCCCGTGCTGAATCCTCGCAGGTCGAAGAGCGCTCCACCGAACGTCCCGAACGGGCAGCCATGCCCTCCATCTCCGAGCTCCTCAAGCCCGGCCAGGAAATCATCGTCCAAATCGCCAAAGAGCCCCTCGGCCAAAAAGGCGCGCGCATCACCTCCCACATCGCTCTCCCCGGCCGGTATGTGGTCTTCATGCCCAGCGTCGCCCACCTCGGCGTCTCGCGCAAAGTTTCGAGCGAAGAGGAACGTCTCCGCCTCAAGCGCATTTTGCAAACTCATCGCGAAGGCACCTCGGGCGGCTTCATCGTCCGCACCGCCGGCGAAGGCGTCTCCGAAGAAGAAATTGCGGCCGACATGGCCTATCTCTACAGCCTCTGGTTAGACATCCGCCAGAAAGCCGAAAAGAAGCCCGCCCCCGCTCTCCTGCATTACGATCTCGACATCGTCCAGCGTATCCTCCGCGACCAAGTCACCGAAGAGTTCAAAGCCATCTGGGTAGACAACGAAGATCTCTACGAAAGCGTTGTCAACTTCATGCAGCGCCACCAGCCGGCCTTAGTCAACCGCGTGAAAATGTACACGCGCAGCGCCCCTGTTTTCGACGCTTTCAATATCACCCAGGAACTCGAGAAAGCCATTCGCCCCAAGGTCTGGCTCAAGTCCGGCGGCTACATTGTCATTAACCAAACCGAAGCTTTGGTCGCCATCGATATCAATACCGGTAAGTTCGTCGGTAAGTCGAATCGCTTGGAAGATACGATCGTCAAGACCAACATCGAAGCGGTCAAAGAAATCGTCCGCCAAGTCCGTCTGCGCGATCTCGGCGGCATCATCGTCGTCGATTTCATCGATATGGATGAGCGCAAAAACCGCCAGCGCGTCATGCAGGCTCTGGAAGAGGCCATGCGGTCCGACAAAGCCCCGTACAAGATCCTCCAGTTCAACGATTTCGGCCTGGTCGCCATCACCCGCAAGCGTGTCAAGCAAAGCTTGGAGCGGACCCTCTGTTCCCCCTGCCCGCATTGCGAAGGCGCGGGCTATGTGAAAAGCGTGCAAACCGTCGTTGGCGAGATTCTTGTCGAAGCCCAGAAAATTTCGAAGGCGCTCGAAGGCAAAGACGTCATGCTGCGCGTCCATCCCGACGTGGCCAAGGTGCTCAAAGCCAAAGACAACCAGTATCTGGAGGAACTGGAAGAAATTCTCGCTCGCCCCGTCCTGGTTAAGAGCGACCCGAGTCTCCATAACGAGAAGTTCGATCTAGGGTAGAGCAGCGCTGCTGCTGCTACACTGAAAGCGTCTTGCGATAAGTGAGCCACCTGCCACGCGGGCGGCTTCCAAGCAACACGATTCCCAGGGAGAGATGGCCGAGTGGTTGAAGGCGCACGCTTGGAAAGCGTGTTTAGGGGAAACTCTAACGTGGGTTCGAATCCCACTCTCTCCGCCATACTTTTTGTATCTTGTTGATCCGTATCGCCGAAAATCTCATAAATTCCATAAAATCTACAGGATGGAACTGTTTTGAGGGTACTTCACATCCCAATCATACCTCGAAGAACAATTCGATGGAGTATAAATTCTGGGTCAAATGGATACACAACGGATACATGACAGTAGCGGAGCCTTTTGCAGCAAGCGTCTAGCACGTTCCATCTCTGGCTGCCTGAGGAGACGCCGGTATATACTCAGCGAGTCTGCCGACAAATTCGCGATCCATGAAACTCACATTGATCTCAGTCATGCTGTCCTTATCAGCGTTCGGAGGCGACTGGCTAGTGACACCTCCCAAAGAACGGACCGCGATCAAGCGATCAGCAGATGGCCGCGAAGTCACCATGGCAAACGGGCTCATTCGCCGCGTCTGGAGACTCAGTCCCGACGCAGCGACGGTTGCCTTTGACGACCTGATGACCGGAGCATCGCTTATCCGGGGAGTCAAGCCCGAGGCCGAATTGGAACTCGATGGCCAGCATTACGAAGTGGGCGGACTGATGGGTCAGGAGGAATGGGCGTATCTGAAGACCAAATGGATTGACGGAATGAAGCCGAGCCCCGGCTCCTTTCATTTTGTGCGAATGGAATCCGGCGTAACTCAAGAACGCTTTCCCATGGAAGCGGGTCGCCTACTCAGGCAAACAGCCTTGGCCGCCGCCAGGAGCTTCACTCACTCTGCTGTTCGAAAACAGTCAGGTTACCCGGTGTACGTGTGTCAGTTCACTACGAAATGTACGACGGGCTGCCGGTGATCTCGAAGTGGCTCACGATTCGAAACGAATCTGGACGCGCCGTCAAGCTATCAAAGTTTGTGAGCGAAGTGCTCGCCGTGGTAGAGACCGAGTCTCTGGTGGAAGCCTCCGATCAATGGCGGCAAGGTAACTTGCAGGTGGATAGTGACTACTCGTTTGTCGCCACGCACAGCCGCCCCGAGCAAAATGAAACTGCACATTGGGAGCCCGACCCGAACTACAAGACTCAGGTGAATTACAGGTTAAAGACGCCGGTGCTTCTGCGTTGCTATCCACCACTGGGGCCGGACGCGACGATTGCACCGGGGGCACAATTTGAAACATTCAGGATCTTTGAACTGGTCCATGACAGCACCGACCGGGAACGCCGAGGGTTGGCGCAACGCCGCATGTATCGCGCACTTGCTCCCTGGACGCAAGAGAACCCAATACTGATGCACGTGCGGCGAGCTGAACCAGAGGCGGTCAAGCTGGCGATTGACCAATGTGCTGATGTGGGTTTCGAAATGGTGATCATGACGTTCGGGAGCGGGTTCGATATCGAGAAGGAAGATCCGGCTTACCTTGCGCAGATCAAGGAACTGGTTGACTATGGCAGGGCGAAAGGAGTGGCATTGGGCGGTTACTCGCTGCTGGCAAGCCGACAAATAAGCGCCGAAAATGATGTAGTGAACCCCGAGCCGATCTTTGACCATTCTCCCTGTTTGGGAAGTCGCTGGGGCATCTGATTACTTTCGCAAGGTGCGCCATTTTATCGAGGCCACCGGGCTTAGTGTTTTGGAGCACGACGGCTCGTATCCCGGAGACACTTGCGCTTCCACCACCATCCTGGCCATCAAGGACTTGACGATTCACAGTGGACGCAGTGGAAGACCATTGCTGAATTTTATGCGTGGTGCCGTTCGCGTGGTGTCTATGAACGTCCCCGACTGGTATTACCTGGAAGGCTCGAACAAGAGCGCGATGGGTTATCGTGAGACGAATTGGTCTTTACCCCGTGAGAGACAGATCATTCTGGCGCGGCAGAACATCTTCGATGGCACATGGGATAAGACTCCCAGCATGGGCTGGATGTTCGTGCCGCTAGTGCAGTATCAAGGCGGCGGAGCGGCGGCCACGCTTGAACCGCTGAGGGAGCATTTGGATTTCTATCGAGAAGTACCTCGCGTTGAATCTCACATCGGGCATGCAGGCGTGTTACCGTAGACCGCGCTTGTATGATTCCGAAAAGACCCGCGGTGGTGAAGAAGTGGGTAGCGTTCTACAAGGATCATCGAGGCATTTGTAATCCGACATTATCCACGTTCGGCGGACTGATGGCCGGGAGCATGATGCGATTCTCTACGTGAATCCGGCGTTGCCAGAGAAGGGCATGGCAGTGGTGCATAATCCGCCGGACGCGCCGATCCACGCGGACGATTCGGTTGCCACTTTACTATACAGGCTTGACGAGCATTGCATTGGTGCGGGTGGACGGCGGGCCGCCACGTCGAGTGCGGATTCCTCGGGATTACACAGCAGAGTTCAGACTAACAATTCCGGCAGACGGGATGACTTGCCTGACCCCTAGAGTGACCTGAAGCGGTCATTACTTCAAGAACTTCTTCGTCGCCTCGGCTGCTATAGACTTCCCTATCGATCAGCAGCCGTCCAGTGTATGAACCTCCTGGGCTGTCGAACTCCCACGCGATTGCATGACCCTCCCGCGCCAGCTTCGCCCATTTAGACTTCTTCGATGCATTCTGTTCGATCCAAAAGTGCCCGTGTTGATCCGTGAAGGTCCGTAATTTAGAGTGACCGAGCCGCTCGCTTCCAGGTCTCGATATCAGTGAGAATGGCGGCCATGGCTCTAAGCTTAATTTCCCAGGTGTCGAGAGTACTCTCGTTACTGATGCACCCGTCGTCTCGGTGCATCCAAACCCATCTGCTCGCATGGTACGATGCTTTCGCACGGCAACGATGCGTTACTGGTGGGTAAACCAAAACCAAACATATCGCCAGGAAATGGAAGGCGGCTACCTTTGTCGCCCAAACGAAGTAAAAACAACGCTCGAAATCCTTACTAGAGTCGATGCGCGAAGTCTCGCCCGGTGACATCGTCTTTTCATTTGTTGACACAAGAATCGCCTCCATTGGAGTCGCCCGCTCTTATTGCTGGCAGTACAAAGACATCGAAGGCATCCGGCACCAATGCGAAGTGCAGGCCGACAGCCTGTTCGAAGCGGTAGCCGCCGCTGCGCAGCAATTTCGCAAATCAAACTGGGGCGGCGCTCCACCGGGACCCGGCTGCGAGTTCAGTGTGAGAGTGCTGCCCGATGCGGCGGCGCAGACGTACACCATTTCGCTCCATCAAGTCGAAGAGTTTGCTAGACATGGCGCGGTGAAGGGGCCGAAGGGCATCGTTCAAAAGAACTAGCTGCGGGAGATGTTGGGCATCGCGGAAGCGCAGTGAACTGTTGCACAGGTTCGTAGCCGCCACAGGAAAGATTTTTACGATGGTCTAGCGATGTCCGGCCCCAAAGATTAGAAAATGGTTGTTCACGTAATTCTGGCCAGGATTGTAGGTCGCTCACCTGGGGTGCTATCCTAGGTCTCTAAAATCGTCAAGGTGGGTGATTCGATTATGGCTGAACGACAGCGATTGCAGGCGAAGACCGTCACTGTAGCAGTCACGACAGTCACTGGCTTGTGCGTCCTCCTTCTCGTGATCCACAGACTGATAGGAAACAAAACGTTGCTTCTGGACACGGAACCAGCTCTGCTCGTGAATGCTGTCCTCACCGAAGAGCAAAGTTGGCACTCCATACACGAGCCGGGCTGGCTCGCCAGAAGATCGGCGATGTGATGAAGCTATTGAAGAAACTCACCAAAGCGGTCGAGGCCGAATAGCCGGAAGGGTACTGTCCATGGAAAAGACCCGCATCTTCATCAGCTACCGGCGCGAGGATAGCTCCGGTTACGCAGGCAGGATATATGACCGGCTCGTGACCGAGTTCGGCTTTGATCAAGTTTTCTTTGATATCGACACTATCCCGCCCGGCGATGACTTTGTGGACGTGCTCAGCCAGAAGGTGGAGTCATGCGACGTACTGCTGGCAGTGATGGGGAAGTCATGGCTCACAATTGCCGATGCCTCTGGTCGGCCACGCATCCAGAATCCTGAGGATTTCGTCGCGATTGAAATTAGCGCAGCGTTGAGGCGGAACGTAAGGGTGATTCCGATTTTGGTGGGCGGAGGGCGCATGCCGGGGACCAAGGAGTTACCAGAAGCGTTGGCACTGTTAGCGCGGCGGCAGGCACATGAGTTGCCGGATAAGGGATTTGTTCCGGCGCTGGAGAAGTTATTTCCAGTGTTGCGTAATACCGTGAGCGTAGCACCGCCAGCCCAGAGTGGGCGCACCAAGGCTGATATTCAAAGCGCAATATACCCACGGCAACATTCATCAGCACACCCATACCAAGCAGGTATTCTGAAAAGCAAACTAAGCCTGCCGGATATTTTCCATGGGCAGCTAAATTCGCCAGAAGGAAGATTTGTTGATCAATTGAAGTCGCTTCCACAAACAGCCCTGGTTACAAAGATCTTGGCAATGCCCCGATGGCGCATCTTGATCCGGCCCGTGGAGTTCATGGAGGCGCAATTCAAAGACCGCACCGCCTTGCCATCATCGGCTCTAAACGATGCGCCCCCGGAATTCTCTGATCTCACTCGGCTGCCAGAGAATTTACGCAGACGCCGTTCGAGCCCGTCCACAACCTGGGCAACTCTTCACCTGGGTATCCATTTCCATTCCACAAGAGCCCAGCTTTCCGGGCCGGTCCGGCTGCGGCAAGCGCGACAACCTCAGCGCCGGATGTGTCGGTTAGTCGTAATTCCGCCGCGCGGTCGGGGGTAAGATCACGAAGCTGGACGCCTATATACGCGGATGAGGCAATTGAGAACGCAGGAATGCCAAGCATGGAAAGCACAGCGGTAATAAGTGTTAGATTCCTCACGCAAGTCTCCTGCCCGCTATGACGACAAATCACCAGCGGGTTGTGACATGATACTCCGAGACGGTGTCAAACGGGGCGAGCCAGTTTGGGACCGAGCCCATACTAAAATGGGCAAAACGCTCCCCTAAGCCGACATCCGAGATCGATTTGAGTGCGGCTATCTTGGTAGAAGGCGAATGAGCGAGAGCAGATTGCACTCTTCAACTAGGATCGACGAGGCCGAATGGATAAGGGCACGGCTGCGACCTTCCTTGGGGAGAGTTGCCTCGATCTCGCCAGATGGATTTCAGGCTTACGTTCGAATTCTTCATCCATCTCGTGGCCCTAACGATCAGCTATCCACCTGGGCTGAAGTTGCAGCTCGCTCAGGTCGCACAATGCACAGACTTGCGCAATTTCACGCGATTGAACAGCTTCCAGCTTCTGTAGACCTCCAAAGTAGATCGTATGGGGAAGTGATTCACGGATTGGTCAACCCTCCTGAAACGGAAGTCTCCAGTCTGATCTGTTCCCGGCTGTTTGTGAAATTCTAGCTGAACATATGACGAGAAGAGCCTTATGTTTCTTTTGCCTTTGGGACGGCCATGGTTGGCTGCCCGACAGACCGACTGGAGGGGAACTGGTTTTCACATCCAATGATCTGACGGATATTCCGTCCCCGCCTCTTCACCGTTCACCGGTGCCGCCCCCATTCCCGATTGAGCTAGAGACTCAGCGTAAAGTACATTTGCCATCCCGTAGCTACTATTTCTTTGAAGGCCCCTTGGAGGCGGCGACCCAATTTGGCTGGAAACTAACCCAAGACTGCTTCATGCCGGAATCGCCGAATTTGTTCTGGCCTTCGGACCATGCTTGGTGTGTCGCTTCGGAGATTGATCTCTACTGCACTTTGGTGGCTGGTTCGGAGCTAATGGCTGAAGCTCTTATCGCTGAGAAACGTTTGGAGACTTGGCGTGTGTATCCCGAAGACTCGGTAACGTACGACAGCGACAAAATTAACAATTAGATTGAGGCGGCGAACGAGTTCTTGTGCGGACAGCCTCACCAAATCTTCCACCATCGTTTCTTGGCCGTGACGACTTCGTTCTTCTCGGCGGCATGGCTTCTGACTTTAGATACGAATCAGGATCGTGTATCCTGATTTGGGTCAGATGGCAAACAACGAACATTTGGAAACCCTAAGACTTGGTGTTCAGCACTGGAACGCCTGGAGAGAGTCACGAGCAAAGATGAAGCCGTTTGAACGAGAGGCCGATCTGACCGATGCAGATGTTACAGGGGTTGGTACTCCGTTGGATGCGAACTTGACGGCGGTGAACTTTTGTCATTCAAATCTCAAGGGTGCAGTACTTCGTCGTGCCTGTCTCTTGAGGGCGGATATGTTCAATGCCGATCTTTCTGAAGCGGACTTAACGGGGGCGGCTCCTTAAGACCGCAAGTCTGGTTGATGCCAATATCGAAGGGACACTGCTAGGCTGTTCAGTATTTGGCGTATCAGCTTGGAACGTTAGGGGCGTACCTTCAGATCAATCCCATCTCGTCATCAACAGGGCTGGAGAACCTCACATTGAGGTGGACGACCTTGAAGTTGCTCAATTCATTTATTTACTGCTCAATCGTCGGAAGCTTCAGAACGTGATCACTACTCTTGGGCAGAAAGCCGTTCTGATTCTCGGGCGGTTTGCGGAACGCAGGAGTTGCTTGAAGCAATAGCAGCTAAGCTACGCAGTTTTGGTTATTTGCCCATTATTTTTGATTTCGAACGGCCAGTGGATCGCGATCTCACGGAAGCGGTAAGGATCTTGGCGGCTCTTTCTCTTTTCGTCATTGCGGATATAACAAGTCCAAGCGCCGTCCCTTTGGAACTCGCCAGTACAATACCGGACTACGCGGTGCCATTTGTCACGTATCTTGCAGCACGGCCAACCCGCCTTTAGTATGTTCGATGATTTACCACGGAAATATCATTGGGCGTTGCCGCTCCTTGAATACAAAACCACTGATACTCTGCTGGCAAATTTCGACGCTAAGATTCTACAGCCCGCGCTAGAGAAATCGGAAGAAGTTCGAAGACTGAAGGCAAGCGTCCCGATCCAGGCGGTACGCTGAGGACTAATGATAGGATTTCTGCAACATGAGTGGGGTGTCACGTCAACGGCACACCGGTCACTTTGTTTCCATCTTGTTGTGAGCTGCCAATGGCGCTAGTACGG
The DNA here is from genome assembly GCA_963840845.1 of Bryobacterales bacterium. Classification (GTDB taxonomy): domain Bacteria; phylum Acidobacteriota; class Terriglobia; order Bryobacterales; family Bryobacteraceae; genus Bog-105. The sequence goes on along the minus strand of CAWJBS010000121.1, from coordinate 15,195 downwards.
CGCTCAAACTGATGCGATTATGACAGTGTGGAGTTCTCGAATGCCATGGCAAAACCGCGTGGACCCCTGTGGAAGGATTCTGTCCGTCGCCGCGCGTGGCACCTTCTTCACGGCTTGCCATTCGTCGGGCAAGCATATGGCCCGAGCGTATAGCCGTTCGTTTGCGCCCACTGCTTGGTCTGGTCATGCACCTCCTGCTTGCTAGCGACAGTCTTGAACGCGTCGGGCTTAGGAATATCGATTGGCCCGGCAACATAAACCCATCCATAGGGCGACTCCAAGTTCACGTACATGTTGCCAATTAGCACGTTGTGAGCGTTGTAAACATCGGCGTAGCAGATGGCTATCCATGCACGGTAGTCTACTGCATGCTTCGTCGAAAGGTGATATACCGTCCACATCGGCGACTCATAAACCTGTGGGATAGTTGGTTGCGTTTCTTGATGCTATTTTGAGCGAAACGACGACGATGGAATTGTTAACTCTTTACCGACCGGTTAGGACCACAGGAACTGGCCCTAATCGAAGCATCAGGCTGGAGGGTATTTGTCCTCGCTCGCCGGATCAGCCGATCTTTTATCCCGTGACCAACGAAGAATATGCGATCCGAATTGCTCGCAACTGGAATGTCCGCCACAGTGGGGCGGGATTCGTCACTCGTTTTCAGATTCGCGCCGAGTTCGCGGCCCGTTACCCGGCTCAGACGGTCGGGGCAGCGATTCACACAGAGCTTTGGGTTCCCGCAGAAGAGCTTACACAATTCAATGAGAACATTGTCGGGTTGATTGAGGTCATTGCTGAGTTCCGATAGTGGCGTCTGATCCGCATGGCCGAACGATTGTTTCCGGTAATCACGTGTTTCGACCACAAGCTTCTCAGCAGTTGAATAGTAGTTGAAGGATTTGGCTAGCGATCTGATAATCCCTTCAGGCTCCCAACTTGTCGATAGTACGCTAAAAACATACTAATGCGAGGATAGGCTGGAGGCGATACGGTCTGCGCCAGTTAAGAAAATGAAGCTTCTCAAGATCCTTGCGTTCTGCGACTGTTGCTATCTTTGGCTGGGGGTTCTATTCGGGTATGAAATGGGGACGGTGCCTTCTGAACCCTTCCCGCTCACCCTGGTCGCATTCGCGGCCTACAATTCGCTTTTAACGCTCTGCTGCATTCTTTCCCTCCGTTCAGCATTTTGGGCCGCAACCATCAGTTGGATTGGAGCGCTGGTTTACCTCTTAATCAGCTGGAGGATCGATGCCAACTGGGTTTTTCACGCTAACCTGTTCTCTTGCTTAGGGGCTTCTGTATTGCTCGCGCTCGCTGCCAACGTAGACCAGACTAGACCTGCCGACAGTCGGACTGACTGATTTCTGAATGCTCTCCGATTGTGGCCGTTAGGTGGCGTTACCGGAAAGTGGACCGTGACAAAAGCTTGTGACGTTTTGCGAAACATTTCCGTGAAGTGTAAGGTAGCTCACACACTGTCCGAGCCATTTTCTTGCTATCCTTTTCGAGTCATGCCTCTCGTTAATACAGTCGCTTCTCACCACAACGGACCTGTGCCCGTCGCAGGCTTTCAATGGTTGCCTTTTAAGCAAGCGGATTTGCACATTCTCAATCACGCGATCCACACCATCACCGCAAGGATCACCGGCTCGCACACATGTAACGCCGCATTCCGGGCACTACCGCGCGGTCGGAGTTTCGCGGACATCTGGGCCGACCGGAATATCTGGATAAGTTACGATCCCAACCCGCAAGCTGACCGATACGGCGCTACGCTGGGTAATGACGTGACTATTACGGCATTTAGTCTGCGCATAGGATTCTGGACTGTCGCGGCGACACTCATTCACGAACTGGCCCATGTGGATGGAGCGCCCGGGGGGAACAATCACGCTGCCGAAGCCACCTTACGCCAGTGTCTTCTGCGCAATCTTGAGAATCCAAATATTATGGGTATGTTTAACCCCGCTGGGTGCACGAAACTCGCATGAGAGGGCGCTACATGGCAGGCTTCGCTCTTCCCGTTTTACTGTTATCCCTGACTGGTAACGCCGTCGCCTGCCGTTGTACCGAACCGCCCGTCTGGACAGCGTATAAGGGAGCGGAAGCTGTGGTGATGGCAAAAGTCATTTCGACAAGTCCTGGCAACACGCCGACCGCGACTCTGATAAAAGCGGAAATAATCGAATCCTGGAAACAGTCGGTGTCGGGCGTGGTCAACATCACGACGGACACCGACTGTGCGTACGCTGTGAAAGTTGGGAACGAATATCTTCTGTTTTTGGTAGAAGACGGGGCCGGAAATTACTCGACTGGGGAATGTATGGGCAACCATGCAAAGGCAACCTCGGCCCGTGCGGTCACGTGGCTGCGTAGACATGCTGCGGCTACGACGGAAGACCATTGAGGGTTCATCATCATGTGGTGGCTTCGCATCTACCACTCGCAAGCGAACTTGGACTTGTTGGCATTCGAAGAGTACATCTCGGGGGAACTCGTGATAAAAGAAGGGTGAATGCGAGGCCGTCAAACGAGCGGTTCCACGAAATTGGTTAGCCCTGTCTACGAACCACGGCACCGCCGCTCTACGATAATCACGTTTATCGACCACGCTTGCGTCAACGCATCCAACACCCAACCGGGTCAGTGCTTCGGGGTGACAGGCTCATTGCTTTGCCCGATCCTGCCACACTTCGAGGTCTCGGAAATTTACGTCTGCCAAGTTCACCGAAATCGCTACTCACAACGGATGGCGATTCAGTTATGAACGGATTCCCGCGCATTGAGTTCCATGGCAATTCAACAACGGCTGCGAATTCGCGAACCATTACCGATCGCGAATTCTCAGCTTTTGTTTCGAGGGATGGTGAGCGAGAACTTTTGCCTCACTTCCATGAGCTGTCCGTTTGGGGAGAGTTGTGTAGCGCCCCCCGGGTCCAGTTCGCGGGGCTCTAGCGCTCGCTTCACCCTTGCATGGGCGACATACTCCAGAGCTGCCACAGGCGTTGCAATGGTCTGGACGCTCTTCGGATCTCCGAACCCCGGATAGCCGAAATGCCCAGTGCCCTTGCACTTTGCACAACGGCCAGTGCCGTTGCATGATTCACATCTAGTTTTCATTTGTTTGGGTTGATTTCCTTTTGTCGATTAACTATTCGGTATTGGAGCCTGGGGTGTTTCTGCAACGGTAATTCAGGCATATCGGACAGAAAAAGTGGTTGTCGCGAGGCCTCAACATGAACCTACAGGGCAGATAAGGTCTTTTCTTGAATTCGGCAAATTATTTTTTGCGCCTGAAATTGTAATTTCAAAAGTAAGCTTCGAACTTTGGCGTCAATTTGTTGGAACTAAACGGTATAACCCCGGCAACCATCACTGAGGCGATTGGACAAAGAGCGCAACCAGTGCTCTAGGAGGTCCATCTTTAGCTGAGCACGGAGAGCAGGCGCGACAATGGGCGCAATTCCCGATCTATACGGCGACGTTTTGCTTAACGCAGGCTCGTGCCCGATTATCCAGTACATTTCACGCAAGTGTAGTGATCGTCAGGCTTGAACTGCGTTATTCTTGCAGGCAGATGATATTTGTGCATTATGGCTTTCTTTGCCTCTGGATGCTTCAGAATGCACTGATCAGCGAAAACCGTGAACTCACGAACGGTTTTATTGTAGATTACGCGACCACGGGGGACCTGTCCATAATCTGAGCCACGTGGCACTGTATGTGCACGTTCAAATTCGTCCCATACGTCGAGATGTGATCTCGGAAAGTTAACGAAGCCGACGGCATCTTCAGCCTGGTCTACGCGTACCGAGCCGCCGATGACCTTGCTTCCGAACCACCAGAAAGCGGCGACTTCCGGCTTGGCCGCGAGTTTCTCGAAAATCTGAAGTGCCGGTTCGGATATCTTCTGCGACTTTGCTCTTGTGATGGATTTTGGTAGGGAGGCCGTGTTTTTAGTTTGCACCTGAGATGTCAGGCAGCGCTGAAGTTTTCCGGTGCGTTTTTGCTATATGTTCCTTGCACGCAGAACGCACACTTACCCAAAGCGGCCAATAGAAACTAAGTCAGGACATTGGAAATCGACCGATGAATACCCTCAATCGGTATGAGCAACGTCTTGAGCGAAGAAAAGAAGAAGCAGGTCATCGCCCTGCGCCAGTTAGGCCGGTCGCTGCGCCACAATCAGAAGCACACCGGCCTCCGCCGTGAAAAGGTAGACGAGTATCTGAAAGCCGCCGGCGTCTGGTGCGTCCGCTGGGCAGTTGCGGCAAGAATGCGCCGTGAAAACCGGCCAACGCGGTGACCACCGACCCGCCGGCAGAAAAAGCGGCCAAATGTGTGACCAAACCCACGGCCGATTTAATCACGCAAACGCCATCACCTCCCGCCGCTCCTGCCACCCCCGCCCGTATGATTGAGCCCTATCGCGAACTCATTCCGAGCGACTTTCGCGATCCGCACCGTTCACTCGACAACTTGACTTCGCCTTGAACCTGATGAATCGCGGTCTCACTTTTGAGTCGGCTAACGACGGCTTCGTAGCCAAACATGAAGACGCCTTGTTCTGGGCCCGGGCGGCACCGGCAAAAGTCATTTGGCCTAAGCCGTCGGGCAAGCCATCATTTTTCAGGGCTACCGCGTGCATTATCGCGAAGCGAATGTGGGGCTCGACGATCTCGCCGATGGTGCCCCCGCCGGTAATCGCGACCGTTTTATGATAACCCTCGCCCACTTTGCGTCTCCTCCTCATTGATGACTTCGGCATGCGCGAACTGGCGCTCACCGCGGCTGAATATCTATTCGAATTGTCATGTTGTCGCTATGCGCGTGCGAGTGCCATTTTTGACTTCCAGACGCCCCTGGCGGACTGGGGCAAAGGGCTGGGCGATACCGCCGCCGCTAGCTTCATGTTGGATCGCCTGTCGCATCAAGCCATCTGTCAAAGTGTGGCCATCGCAGTTGGCGCACCAAAACCGCTCTGCCCGTAATACTAAGTGACTCGCCGACTTCAAAAATGGAAAACACGCTCAAGAAATACTTGCCATCGTCCTCTCCGCGCTATGACTCCCCTATCCTGATTTATTTCCATTTGGCCGCTTTTCGGGTGGTCGCCGAGGGTTATGGAGCGGTGAGTGACGGCCGTTCAACGGCCATATGATTGCTCAAGTTGTAACGGCTCGGGCATCAAGATGCTTGCTGAGAAAAACTGACAAGAAGGAAACCCGACGCCGAACACTTTGCCTAGAAAGCTAGTCTATGGCTGACAACAGAGCACGAACGTGTTCCCGTTCGATGCGATTAGAGGGAATTAGACTTGCATTTTGAGCGAACATGCGAAGCTTCTCACTTGTCCCATCTGCAAATAGACAAATGCCAGTGCATATGAGAAACCAAATGAGGTTTGTGGGTGGAGCTTCTTAACTTCTTTAAGCGTAGAAAAGGCTAACCCAAACTGCCGAACCACGGCCGCTGCAATTGCAAGCTCGAAGCGAACTTTGTCTGAATCCGGATCTAGTGCAAGAGCCCGGTGAAGCAAATCGATGGAAGATTTCGTAGGCCCATCCTTGCCCGACTCTATCTTCGCAAGAGCCAGAAGCACTTCAGGATTTTGCGAGTGTAGTTCTAAGGCCTTTGCAAAATGCCTTTGAGCGTCGTCCCGATTTCCGTCGCTCAAGTCCATGAACCCTAGTGACTCCTCTAGTGATAAGTTTGTTCGGTAAAGAGTACCGAGCAAATGAAGTCGCTTGCTACCTTCCCTGAGCGTTTGAGGATTCGCGGCAAGGATCTGGGCCAAAACAACGGAGACGTTTTCTTTCGGATTCCTGACGCATTGTGCAGTGGGCCCTTCAAATGGAGGGCTGACAATCCACATTTGCTGCGTTGCGGATTCCAGTCGCAAGTAGGTATCGAGATCTTTATCGACTTCGGCAAATGTCTTGTGATAGATGGACACGAAGCACTCTGTAGAGGGATATCCTCTTGAGATCGAAGAGACAAGCCGACGGAAGTTTGGCTGGTATCTTGCATCCAGCGCCAGCATGTGAGTCAGTGCCCAAGCTCTAAAGTAAAATGCCAGCACCTGTTCCCGCGGCCGGGTATACAACGATTCCGGATTTTCGGCGGTCAAACTACTCAGACTGATGGGTTGATCCCCTGCCGGTAAAAGTCTCCCCCTCGGAGGCCTGCCGAGTGAAATGACATCTTGATGTACTTCGACAGACGAAAATAGATCAGCTAACCCTTCCTGAAGCCAGAAGGGTAGTTCAAGACCAGAGCGCTCCAGTGCGAAATGTGCGAATTCGGTCTTGCCACGTCGTATCGATTCAGGCTCAAATCGCGCGTTATAATGAAGCGGCAGTTTTGTGTTCTTTGGTAGTACGCGTCCGCGCTGCCCTTGATTCCATAAGAAGCGTATTCGGCATCGGATCCAAACTCGACAATTTGAACGATCGATTGGTCGTTTGATCCCAGGAAGCCAACCCGTTCGAAGAAAGTTCGAGCTGATTCCAGTCGCCTCAGGATCGCTTCCGCCGAACCGTTATCATCGCTCGTGTATAGGCGAAAGTGCCGCGTCGAAAAGCCCGTCCACCGATCAGTCCTCTGCGTGGAAACATCGGTTTGAGGTTCAGAAATAGAAGTCACAACAGCCGCTCCGGGCCTCTGTCTAGCGTCCACAGAGAAAACGAACAAGCAAACTATCGCTAAAATTGATCTAGTGATATTCACTGAGATACTGTCGGAAAAGTATGCTCTATCTTTCATTGGTTCCATCCTGGATGGTATGCAGTGCTGAGGAGCAGTCTCTTTAACGTGTCAGCTCTCAGCCATCCTTTATTCGTGGTTTTTACCGGCTACGGGTTTTTAATTCCGAGTTGTGGTTAGGTTTGTCCGGCTCCAACCTAGCTTCGCTCTTCCGGCGTCGTCGTCACTTGCATGGCCACGCCGAACATTCCGATTGCGCAGCTTCCGTGGTATTAAATGAGCATTTCTGTGCCCTGTCTCCGATGAGAGCCGCCTACCCATGATTAGGCATTCGGAAAAACCGGAAAGCGGAACAGCCGGCAAATTCACGGTCAAGCATGTGGCCAGCTTATTGCGTGGAACAGTAATCAACTGAGAGACTGTCCCCGGTTTGTGGAACCGCCACAGATAAAAAAATAATCGAAGCATTCCCTAGGGTATAGTCAAGACCTAAAGAAAGTCGCACACCATTGTTGTAGACTGCGATTGTTGAATTAACAGCCGCGCTATCACTTAGCGTGAACGTTGTAGTGGAGCCATTTACTGATCCTCCGGGCGTCTCGCCAACTGTTACTTTTGGGCAACCGACAGACGATACGGCAGTTTGCAAGGCAGTCAGTTGCTGGTTGAGTGACGCAAGGTTGGTTGCGATCTGATTCAGAGCCGGACTGAGGCCGGCTACTCCAGAAATTGGGATCGGCAGTGTCACGGTTCGTGAAATCGCACTTGTCGGCGAACTGTTGTTCGAGAATCGATAGTCGGCCTGTAGGGAGTCTCCCGCCAAAGGCGTATTTGACTTAACAAAGCTTATGGTTTTTCCGGACACACTAAAGTCGAGATTCGGCGTTAGTCTGATACCGTTGAGCATAATTGAAACGCTCCCGCTAGTGGAGTATTTGCTAGCGTAAAAACGGTATTGGTCCCGTTAACCGGGCCAGCCGGGGTTTCGTTTTTAATGATTTGGAGATTGTGCAAGCTTAAGATTGCCGAGCTAAGGGCGTTGGAGCTGTTTGTAATTTGTGTCAGTGATGTTGCAATGGTATCTAGCTGGCTACTCAGTCCAGCAATGTCAACCATGGGCAGCGGGAAACTTATATCCCTAGGAAGATTAGGGTTGTCGACGCTGTTCATTGGCTTGCCACCAAGGTTGGGGGTCGCGATGCGGACGTCCTTAAGCGACAGTCTATTCCCGACGGGAACGCGCCATAACTCGGTCCATGTCGTACCAGATTCCTCTGTGTAAGTTACGGTATACGATTCTGAAGGAAAGACCGTGGATGTGGATATCAGAGCGACTTCGAACATTCCATTTTTCACAGGTATAACGAGGACGGGTGGGGAGTCACGTTGGAAGTGTCTAGGTTCAATAACTATTTTGCCGCTAAAGAGGTTGCCCTGTGGGGTGTAGACAACGTCTCGGATCTCTGACAAATTTATCGAACTACTGGACTGCACGGCAAGAGACTTAGATACTGGAGGGTGGAGTCCGAATAATAAGTGGAGAAAAAATAGTGTCTTCAACATATGACAATCATTTAGTGGGAAGTCGTCTCACCTATACTTGTTGCTGGGATTTTTTCATCGCATAAACCGGATATTCATGAAGAATGTTTAGCACGCATGCGGCAAGTTGATTCTGCTAAGGCCAGATAGGCATTTTTTGACTGGGCACATCGACATATACCCAAATTCCCTAAAATTCTCCGCTCAAAGCTCTAGGATAAAGGTCTTTATCAATCCAGATGTACTTTTGCCTTAGGCGTTTAAACTAGTGTTACGTGGTTCTTCGTCGGGCGCAACGACACGAAACCGAGAGATTTTCGGATCTTCGGTCGCATAGAAGAAGATGTGCCAGTGGAGCGGCGGTACGTTTTTCCAGTTGCCTCTTCAGTATTCTAGGCAGATTTGATACGGAAGATCGCAGTAGCCAGCTTCCATTCGGACTCATTCACCTAAGAGTTGCCAGGCGAAACCCTTACGGCGAGCGTCAAAGGAAAAAGTCCGCAGTGACCACGCTTTTCACGATTTTGCTTTCCTTCTGCCGGGCGTATCACGATTTGATCAATCTTTTGTGTTATCCCTACCTAAGGCGCTTTCAGATTGCGAAGGTCTTCATTGTTTTTCAAGCTACGGCGAACTGCCGAGCCGTAATTAACCGATTGTGCGCTTACTTGCCCAACAGGATTGCGGCGCCTCTATCATTTATTCACCGGCCAAATCTGAATTGGGGACGTCATTGCACCTCGCTAGCCTCCGCGTAATTATAAGCTTTTCTAAATCAGCGTAATCGCAGAAGATGTCCCACGTGTTCAGTGAAATGGATAATATGGGCGCGAAAAACACTCAAATTGTTGTCGCCCTCTTCTCACCAATGTGGCCTCTCCTTGATCTGCGCTCCAAAGCTTCAAGGCAGCTTGCCGTGCCTGCATGCATTCAGCAGGGCTCAGCGATGGCGAATCCGTTCAGATGAGAATTTATGTTTGCTTCGCGCACTGAAAAAGTGTAAGGAGTTGTCATTTTGTTAAAGTCTCGAAGCAAATCGGCCAGTTGGACGAAGCGCGTAGTCCTATTTTTCTTTTTATATTGGGTAGTGTTTGGACAGACGAGGGTCTCTGTGACCCGGCAAACGCAGGAGGCTGACTTCACCGCCTTTCCAGCAACTAAGCCGCTTAAGATGGGCACCATACTCCCCGCTACATGTGGACTGGGAGAAATGTTCTTCAACTCTAGTGCAGCGCCGGGCCAAAATGTGAGTGCCTGCGCTCCTGCAAATCAATGGACGACAATAGGGGCATCGTCATCGAGCACTTCATCTGCCTCTGGGTTGCCGCCCCAGACGGGGGCGCCGGCTGTTCTCATTTCGAATGGTGCCGTGGCGAGTTGGGGTAGTCTACCAACCGGCGCATCAGGAGCGATCGACTGTACTAGCAGCCCCGGAGTTTGTGACCTTGTGAGCTCCATCGTTCCGTTTAAGACAAGTGCGAATACTTGGACTGGTGTCAATAAGTTCGCGCAATTAGAAGCGAACGTTTACGCCGTGGCAGCGCTGCCCCCGTGCAACTCGAACTTCGAGGGGCAGATGCTCGGGGTCGCTGATGCGTTGGCGCCCTCCTATTTAGGGGTTGTTGTTGGTGGCGGAACGCAACATATTCCCGTTTATTGTAACGGGACTGCATGGGTTGCGCACTAGCGTCACCCAACTAAAAGCGAGGCGCTATATCTTGATTTCGATGAGTCCTGCCGCTGATTGTTATCGACTAATGTCTGAACGCCGTTAAGCGCGGAGGCGAACCCGGCAACTTTGATTCTAAAGAAGAGCATTATCCTTAACCGGCCTTTTGTCTCATCGTCGATCTATCACCGAATCAAGTGCGCGGTTCAAGAAAACCTGCAAGTACTCATCTCTCGTAAATACTTACAAATACCGCAAATGCTCAAAACACTTATTTTGTCAGTTCTTGTTAGCGGAATCGGCTTCGCCAATGTTTGCACACCGCTGAACGCTCCTGCGAACGGGCCATTCCCCGCCATCCCGTCAAGCGGCGTCGATGGCATTTCCTGGTCGATCGCTCGCGTAAGCTGGACGTCTGACGCAACGGCGAGCATTCCGGCAACGCAGCAGCGCATTATTTATGCGACGGCAGCGGAATGGGCCAGCAATGCTAACGTTTATCCGCACACCACAGCGATGGCTTCGCAGACCGTGACTGTAAGTACTACTATTCAAAACGGAATTGTTTCTAACCTTCTGCCAAACACGCTTTACCACGTCAAAGGACAAAGTTATCAGGGAGGAGCTTGGTGTACGGCTGCTGACCAGACATTCACAACGTTGCCCAAGCCACCCGGCCTGATCAAGCCGACGCTACCGCAATCGGTCAATACGAGCCGCCCAGCGATGACGGGCACGCACTGGGTCTATGGCACGGCGGCGGTGAGTGGGTATACTAACTGTCCATCACAAACGGCAGGGACTACCTACGCCATTGTTACTGCCAATTTACAGCATTGCCTTGATGCGATGGTCACGACAAATGGGGACGACTTAGGGCTTCCACCGCAAGCCCTCGGCGGTCCATCGATTTATCCAATCTCGCAGGCAAATTTTCACAATTCCGAGAATGCCATAAGTCTCACCGCAAGCGGATCAATGTTTACCAGCGCCGGCGCGACGCCGGCTAATGGTCACAGATTATCCTGGGCGGGCAAGCAACGTATAGCAGCGTTCCAAGTCCAATCAATCCGGGGAAATGCCTTACTACGTGGTCAATGCTTCCGGCTCCACGTTACGTTGAGTGCGACTAGCGGCGGCACGCCGATCACCTTGACATCTGCGGGTGCTTACGGTTTCTTGTATCTCCCCTGGCCGATTACGCAACCGACTAGCGTCATTCACTCAACAGCAGCGCCTGATCAGTTGCCACCGGTGGGCGTGCGCCTGGGTCCGGATGCGCTGGCTCAATACTACCCGTACATGCCAAATCTTCAGGCGGTTGATCCGCTTCACGGCGCAACGAGTGTGAGTTATTTACAACTTGGTCCGCTTACAGAAAATATTACTTTCGAGAATATTCGTTTTTCCGTTGATCCAACCGTGGCGACATCCACTAACCCGACCGATCCGGTTGCCTTTAAATCGCCAATCGTCGTAGGAACTGGGAACTTGGCAACGACCGGAATCACATGGGATCAGTGCGCATTCGATCCTGGTCCGGCTCCTACCCGAGTGCAGGCCATTGCGCTGGAAGGCAGCAACAATTCTATCGTTAACTCCTACGTGTATCTGGATTTCTGGCAACCCCATTATCAGCAGACTGTCAAAACATACCCTTCGTTCACCAGCAATGTGGGGACGTTTCCTGCGTTTACGTGGAGCTATGTGGGCAGCGCGGGGACTAAAGTCCAGTGCATCAACGCGGGCGGCACAGTGTCCCTCACGGGCGGCACTGTTACCGGAGCGATCTATGCGTCCGTCAGTAGTTCATGCGCGGTTAACATCCGAGCTACAACGGGGTTAACGGTAAGCTCTACAATTCCTGGCTCAGTGATTACTTATTCGGCATCCCCGGCATTCCCCACTTACACTTATACGTCCCCGCTTGGTGGAACCATTACAACCAATGCGGAGTTTAATTGGTGGAACGTTGTGATAATCACAGGCACTATCGCCAACCAAACTATCACCTTCGGTTACCCCGGCAACTCGGCGCAGGCGCTAGAGGGCGCAATCGGAACCACGATGGACGGTTACGGCCCGTTTAAATTCGATAACAATTATATAGTCGGCTCAGCAATTGGCGGCATTTTTTATGGCGCAGGGGCTAACACTATCCACCACACCATGCGGCTGGACAAACCCCTGTACGGTTCAGACAATTATTGGAAACCTGACAGTAACTCGTAACACCATGACGACCGACACCGATAAGTTTTTCTACGACTCGCCGGATTGGGACGGCGGCAATCGCTATTGGCGAAACTTAAATGAAAACAAAACGGGGCGGTATACGCTCTATGACGGAAATATCATCGGGCCCTGGTTCGCGCAAGTCGGCGAAGGGCAGTGCGGATTGCATGAAGATTTCGCAGGCGGCTTCATTCAGGTCGGCAGCTACCCACCCTACGGTGATGCGTCCGATTGGACCTTTACAAATAACACGTGTTTGAATATGCCCTCAACTAGCATGGGCACGGCTTATCCCTTCAGCGGTTACATCGTCTACCCTTATCCAATCAAGAACTTTCTCATTCAGAACGATTTGTTCTTAAATAATAATGCGTATGCGCAAACGGCGATCAACCAGCCGTTTGATGCGTATGTCAAGGTGGTGAACGATCAAACCTCCGTTCAGTGTCCGCAAGGAATCATGAGCGGCTGGTATCCCCAGGAGAATGTTGTGATGGATCACATCACCGTATCGGGCCAAGGCGGGTGCCAATCGTTTTTTAACTATCTAAATATGGACTTCCCTTCCATGGCAATTACAAACTCAATTCTGAATTTCGTAAACGATCCGGGGGCGTTTGCCAATTACAATACCGGAATCGCCTACAACTTGAATGGTTACTCTTCAGGCACTTGTATCACGTCGTACACACCCAAGGGCGTTTGGCCGTGCATAAACAACTTCACATGGGCGGGAAACCTGGTGTTGCCGACTTGGACGAACTCACTTCCGGGTTCGCAAGTTGACTTTACGACTTCACAGATTACGGGTAACGTAGCACCAAACTTCACTGGTTACCCTACAAACTTCCCAACAGCCAACACGCTAGCGGGGCGGCAAGGTTTGCCCACGGCAAGTGGGGGAAACCCTACCTCTATCGGCTGGCTTAACGTGAGTTCTGGAAATTTCCGGCTGGCTGCCACGAGTCCGTACATTTCCGGCAACACTCATTCTTTGATTTCTCCCACGACAGATGGCCTTAGTGTGGGCGTTGACATGGATCAACTCGATCAGCACCAAGGCAAAGTGTCAAATGTGCGCGTCATCTCCTTGTCATCGACGACAGCGCAGATTGGCCTGTATGCTCCGGATTCGTTCGCCTGTGGCGTCGATTGGGGAACTAGTCCCTTCTATATTGGCTCTGGGACATGGACGAGAGTTAACGGCGCCGCTGGTTCGTCAGATCCGCGGGTCCAAAACGTTTCAATTGGCGGGTTACCTGCGCATGGGCTCATCTATTACCGAGTAAATTGCGCTGTCCAGCAGCCAACTGGCACGATCCAACTTCCGTAGTTCAGGCCGGTCAAGCGAGTTAAATTGACTCGTACGACAACAGTGACCAAGAGATGTTCTTAGCTGGGATGATGGGAAACCATTGTGGTTCCCTTCCTCCCGCACCGCCGGAAGTGCGTGTCTGCAGCCGGCGATAACGCAGGAGAAGACCTTGGCGTTGGCAGGGTGCCACAGCTCGCGGGTGACCCCCGAAAGCGGCAATGGCGTTAACCATTCTCGTCTGAGTAACCTGGCAACCGAGTTGCTCCGCATTTCCGTTTTGAAACATCACGCTTCACCGGTCCACAGCTTTCGGTGTGATCCGCCGTTTTGGTATTTCTGCGCTCCTGAAGACTGAGTTCCTGGAGCTTTCAGTCGAAGGCCGCCACCGATCGCTCCCGGTTCGTTCACTTGGAGGTTGCGCTTGGCTGGAATAAATCGTGTCAGAGTTTCCATGGCCCGATTCGCTTTCGAAGGCCCCTAACTGAGATGTCAGTGTCATCTGCGTACCGTGTAACATGAAGCCTGCGCCAATCCAACTCGATGTAGTTTTCTTCGGGAGCGGTGTTCGACAACAACGGCGAGGTTACTCCGCCTATCGATATGCTCGTTTAGCGTGAAAGAGTGACGACTCTCTCTCTCGATCTTTCTCTAAAGCTTTCGTGCTTCACACTGGCTCTATGAGTAGCGCTGTTCAGCGACTGCGACGTCCGGGTGGCTTTTATTGCACTGTAGCCTCGCTTAGCTGTCTGTCCATTGGCGAGCATCCCGCCCCGCTTTTTACTCGCTTAAAGGATGTCCTTACCTGGCACCGCCGAGAGATGTAATCAGCCTCATCAGACATTTTGGGCATTCACCGTTCATCATGGTCCGCCCTTCCTCGCGGCCTTAGGATTCCACCCCGCAGTGGTTCCTCGTGCCCTCAGGAATCATCCGAGTGCGTGGGTATAAGTCCACTTGTTTATATGGTTTCGTACTCTTTCCGTTTATTTCCCCAAATGTCGGCTCGTGCTATCCTTAATGTAATCAACAGAGGGACTCCAGAAATCTTTTGACTTTCGGAAGCGCAGAGCCACTGGCTTCTTCGCATGCTAAACGAGACAGTGGTTGTTCCGTCGCGATTGCCAGCTGAACTTTACCTACGGCTGCTGTAATCGCGCCGCTATCGAAACGCCGTCCATCGTGCTCATTCGCTGCTGCTTTTCAGCGGAGTTGAAAAAACGGGTATCGCGCCAGTATTCGATCACTTCTCGGCCTAGCAACCCAAAGGCCGGTACGGTTTTCTTAGTCTTTCTGCTCAGCTTCTGCGGGAGCACCTCAAGCGCCCTTCGATTCGCTGTTCCCCCTAGTTAAAGCCTCGGAGGTATCAGCATGGAGAATTCGTACGGGATTTAACGGCGAGAGACCGGAAGCAGCGGCAAACAAAACTTGCACGCCGTTCCTACTCCGATTCCTGTTAAAGGAAGGCTTTCAATTTGGCCTGAACTAGTCACCACAAGCTTCGCGATTCGTGTATTCGTTGCGGTTGGTGTAAAGACTACTGAAATACTGCAGCGGGCCTTTGCTGCCAACGCTGCACCGCAAGTTGTCGAAATTTGAAAGTCCCTGGCATCAAGGCCCTCAAGCGAGATGCTTTGGATCATGACCCGATTAACACCACCATTTGAAACGCTGACAACCTGAGGGGTACTGGAAGTGCCGACCACTTGCGAACTGAAGGAGAGAGCCG
>CAWJBS010000120.1:0-51610 GCA_963840845.1 Bryobacterales bacterium | reverse complement strand
CCGCTATGACCCCATCGCCGAGCGATTCTCTATCCCCCGCACATGCTTCAGCAAATGCGCCAACCCATTCTCCGAAAACGTATCCTCAAGGCCCTCGCGCGCACCCACCGCCGCCACTTCCGCCCGCGCGAACATCTTCTCTTCAAACGCCTTCACGGCTCCCGTCCAATCGCTGCCGCCCTCAATCAACGCGAACGCCAGATCCGCCCCATCTCGCATCGCCAAATTCGCGCCTTCTCCCGAAAAAGGCGACATCAAATGCGCCGCATCCCCTAACAGCGTCACTCCACACCGGTTCTCCCACCGGTGCCCAATAGGCAGCGCATAAATCGGCCGTACCGCCGTCCCCTCATCGCAACACCGAATCACCTGTCTTAACTCGTCCGCCCAACCCGCAAACTCCACCTCCAAATTGGCACGTGTCCGATGAACTGCCGTTTCCGGCACCCGAAACCCCGCATACACACCAACATGCGCATCCGCATCCCGGTGCCCAATAATCGCCTTCGAATCCCCCAGCGCGAACATTAGCCCATGCCCCACCAGTCGCGCGATCTGCGGATACCGCGTGTCCGCATCGGGAATGCTTAACTCCACAAAAGACACACCGCTATAAACCGGCCGCACATCCGACACCAACGGCCTAACCCGCGACCACGCCCCGTCCGCACCAACTACCAAATCAAACCCTTCTGCCCGCGTGCCATCCTTAAACAAAAGCGTAAACCGCCCGTCTGCCTGTGCCTCCACCTCTTTCAATTCGTGCCCCCAACGAATCACCTGTGGAGGCAGGGAATCGAGCAACATCTGCCGTAGATGCCCCCGATCGACCTCGGGCCGATCTCCTTCATTGCTTTCGTCCAGAAACCGCAGCGCACCGCTCTTGTCGTAAACGCGAAACTCTTGATCCTCATACCGCGCGATTTTTTGGAACGCGCTGTTGAGTCCCGCGCGCTTAATGGCATATTGCCCGGTCTCCACATGCATATCCAGCGAGCCGCCTTGCGGCCGGACCGCCGGATACCCCTCTCGCTCAAAGATGGCCGCTGCGATTCCGTGATTGTGCAGTATCCGGGCGAGCGTCAGGCCTCCGGGGCCGGCCCCGGCAATAGCGATATTTAATTGTTCAGACACATGACTCCTCTATTGCATAGCATACTATGCAAATAGAGAGTGCACTATATGTCTGCTGAAGATTTCACAAGTTCTTCCAGTTTCTGGTCGAGTGCCTTCGCCACCGCATCCACTTCCGGGTTGTGGAATTGCCCGAACAGAGTCGAAGGTAAATCATACTCGACATGAAGTTTCGAACCCGCATCCTCATAAACAAGCAGTCGAAGAGGCGCGTAAAGCGCCGCCCGAATGTCATGTTCTGTCATTCGCGTCGCAATCAGCGGGTTCCCCACAACATACTGTTTCGCCTTGCGCGGCGCTCCTTTGATATTGAGAAGCGAACCGTGATCATACGACGCAAAAATCATGAATCCACTGGAGCCTTCCTGTGTCCCAATGACTCTTTCGATGGTGCTCTTATTTTCAGGGTCAATGAGAAGAGTTTGATAGGCCGTGATGTCGTGCTTACCGCAGCGGGCTTCAAAGTTTGCCGTAAAATCCGCAAAGCTCAGGTTCGGCGAGTGTTCTACGTGTTTGACTGCAACCGTTGTCACGTCGAAACCTCCTTACCAAGGCAGAGGCTGACCCAAATGAAAGAACCCGCCGTTCGGTCCCTTCTCATCCAATAGTGCCAGCGCCACACCCGTCTTCGCGCCCTCGGGAATCTCCATCGGCGCAGCCTCGGTACCCATGTCCGTCTTCACCCATCCCGGATGCGCCGAATTCACCTTGATCTTCGTGTCCTTTAACTCATACGCCAGATGAATGGTAAACGAATTCAGCGCCGCCTTCGAAGCGTCATAAGAAAGCGATTTGAAGTTATAAATCGGGCTATTTGGATCGGCATGCAACGTTTGCGAACCTAAAATACTCGACATATTCACAACCCGCCCGGCCGGGCTTTTCTTGAGTAACGGGAGCAGCGCCTGGGTTAACGCGATCGGCGCGAAAAAATTCGTTTCAAAAGTGCTGTGCAGAGATTTCTCCGTTGTTGCACTCGCGCTTGTCCCGGCTAATCCATCTGCGGAAATGCCGGCGTTATTAATCAGAATGTCCAACTTCCCGAAATTCTTTTCCAGGAACGCCGCCGCCTCAGCAGGCCCCTTTTTATCGGTCACATCCAAAGCTAGAAGCCGAGCGTCCGCCCCTTCTTTCTTCAATGTCTCAACCGCCGCCTCACCTTTCGCCCGATCACGGCACGCCAACACCACCGTTACGCCTTCTTTAGCCAACTGCCGGGCCATCTCAAATCCTAATCCCTTATTAGCGCCGGTAATCAGCGCCACCTTTTTCGTATCTGCCATACCCGTTTAGATCGGCCAACGCGAACAAAGATTCACCCAACTCGCCATCCGTAAATACACTTATCTCCGGCTGCAGACAAAATATTTTTCTTGCTTGGATGAATCCAGCCTGCTCGTGCATTCTACTCATTGCAACCTGCAACATCACTCAAAGGAAAAAAACATGAAAATCATCACCGCGGCTCTGGTCGCCTTGACCTTGTCGATCGCGTACACCGCCGTTGCCGCCGACCTTCCCGCCGAAGGCTCCAAAGCACCCGGTTTCACCTTGAAATCGCAAGACGGCACCCCCATCAGCTTGAAGGATTACCATGGCAAGTGGGTAGTCTTGTATTTCTATCCCAAAGATATGACCAAGGGCTGCACCATCGAAGCGCATAATTTCCAGCGCGATCTCGCCCAATTCCAGGCGCAGAACGCTGTCATTCTCGGAGTCAGCGTCGATACCGTTGATTCCCACCAGGAATTTTGCACCAAAGAAAGTCTGACCTTCCGCCTCCTTTCCGATCCCACCCACGAAGTCACAACCCAATACGGCTCTCTCGGCAATTTCAACGGCATGGTGCTCGCTAACCGCAACACGTTCTTGATTGATCCATCTGGTGTGATCCGCAAAGTCTATGTGAAAGTGAATCCCGAGGCGCACAGCCAGGAATTGCTCACCACTCTTTCCGAAATGCACAAAGCGGGAGGAAGCAACTAGCGCCTTCTTGTGGCCACCCATCAGGACGAGTTTGAACGCACGGTGATGCCGCAGTCGCGAAGCCTGCTTCGCGCGGCGCGCCGTCTCTGTGCCGACTCTGAAGATGCGGAAGATCTCGTGCAGGAAACCCTGTTCCTTGCTTGGCGGAGCTTTCATCAGTTCCGCCAAGACACCAATGCCCGCGCTTGGTTGTTTCGCATCTTATTCAATTCGTTCTATGGTGATAAACGCCGCCAGCGCGCCGAACTGTCAACCATTTCTTTCGACTCAGCCGAGCCTCTCGCTACCGTCGCCTCCGATCCCAACGTCATCGAAAACCTCGACGTAGCGCGTATCCTCAATACATTGCCCATCGACCAACGCACGGTTCTCCTGCTCGCCATCGTCGAAGGTTTTACCTGCCGCGAAATCGCAGACATCCTTTCACTGCCTATTGGCACCGTTATGTCGCGCCTCAGTCGCGCTCGCCAAGCCTTCCGCGCACACTTTTTCTCCAACGCTCATTTGTCCGCAAAGGAATCTTCATGACTTGCAAAGATGTTGCCGAACTCGCTCCGCAATATTTCTGCGGCGAACTCGACCACGCACGCGCCGCCGAATGGGCCGACCATCTACGCGCTTGCTCATCCTGCGCCGACGAAATCGAACAACAGACCCGCCTCGACACGCTTCTCCGTCACTCCGTTTTGTCCGAACCCATCGACACCACTGCGCTCGATCAAGGGGTTCGCCGGCGAATCGCCAGTCGGCGCCGCACCGTTCTTTGGAGTCGCTTGGCTGTCGCCGCTCTCCTCATAGTAGGCCTCGCCACTTACCGTCAGCGGTTGCAACCCGCTCCTCCAAAGCTCTGCGCCGACGCCGCCCGCGACCATACCAAAGAAGTGATAGATCATGGGCCCCGTCATTGGCTCACCGATCCTGCCGCCATCGCTGATCTCGCGCGCGATACCGGCGTGCCCGCCTCTTCTTTAGCCAACCTCGCGCCCGCCACCTACCATCTGGAACGCGCCAAACTCTGCCACCTCGACGGCCGCGTTTACCTTCATCTCGTCTACGCGCAGGGGCCCAACGAATTCTCCGCCTATCTGCGCCCCGTCGATGCGCAATCTGCTGCCGACCGTACTATGCGCGCGTCCACTTCCGGCAAAATAAACATCGCCTATTTCCAGACCACGCAGCTATCCGCAGTCTTCGTCACCGACCAGTCCGCAGCTTCCACGTTGGCTATCGCCCGCTCCGCCGCGAAAGCGCTGTCAACCGCTGTGTCGTGAGCTACACGATCCTAAATTGGGTTCTCACAAACCCATTTTCCGCGTTTTCAGCTATAGTCTTACGAACCGCTGCGGCGTGTTCGGCGCCTTCGCTCCGGCTATTGAAATGCGAGCGCATGTTCAACACGATGATGTTGTCGTCTAATGGAACGTTATTGCTGTCTTCCGCCTTCATCACCCAACCCAGGCTGCGCTGCCCGGCCTGGTCTTGCGAGTAAATCGCTTCTACCCGCACCCGGCAGCCCTTATGCGAATTGACGAACTCGCCAAGCCGTTTTTCCCGTTCGCGCCACCCTCCCCATTCGTTCTGTATGTAGTTCTGATCTGCGATGTTTCGCGCTTCCTTCGGGTTCGCGCCATACTCAAGCGCGATCAGGTGTCCTGCGTCGTCAAGTTTGCAGCGGCCTTTGGCTCGCCGATTCTTCTCATCTGCCGACGCTCCCGCTTCCGTGTTTCTCCAATTGATCACTTCATCGGTCGGTAACAACGTATAAGGAGTGCCGTCCGGCCTTAGCGCCATTGTCGCTATCTGTTTAACCACGCTGCCGTTCGATCCGCGTTCTACTTTAAAATCGAAGTAGTGGCGGACGTCGCTCTTGTATTTGTAGGCCTCAGGGTTTCCGCCCGATTGAACGAATAGCTGCTTTTCAATCGCGTTGAACTTCGCCTCAAGCGCAGCGTGATTCGGATTCCCATAATCCACCGCCAGCAGCGCCGCCGCCGCTTTTTCCCGCTCGGTTCCAAGTGTACGCTCGTTCGGTTGCCCGTCCTGATTCGCATCTTCCGGCACAAGTCTTTCTCCCTAGGCCTATTTTCCATTCTTTCCGAATGTTAGTAAAGTCCAAGCCCTTTACGGGTTGCCCGGAGTCGTCGAATAAAGCCCCGTCAGACTCGCACTCGCAAGAATATGTTGCTCACGCCCAGCCGCAATGAGCGCCTGATACAGCGTCTCCGAATTCGCCGGAAAATTAGTCAGCCCCAGCAATGGCAGTTCCTCATCAAGCGCGTACACGGTGAATATATAGCGGTGCACATAGGGTGCCACGCCTGCTGGCGGACACGGGCCGTCATATTCCGCAGCAACCCCGAAGTCATTCACAATTTGTGTTCCGTATTGACTACCCGCTTTGCCCGCATTCTGCGGTAACCCGGTAGCATGGGCCGAGATGTTATACATGCCCCAGTGAGTAAAGGAAGCGGTAGCGTCGAACGTTGCCACTACAAAACTCTTCGTGCCTGGAGGCGCACCGTTCCAGAAAAGTTCTGGCGATTCATCTCCGCCGGCGGCGCCATTCATCGAGCACCCATTTACGCCTGGAGCGGTCGTGATGTTATCAATTGTGCTAATTGGCAGTATCTCGTCGTTCGCGAACTTCGTACTACTCAAACGAAATCCGCCGACGAACGAACTGCCATCTTGTCCAAAACTCGTTGCCAGGCAAACAAAAGAAAAAACGGCGCTTACGAAAAAGAAAAAGCGTTTCTTCGATTTCATTTTCTTACTCTATGCCTAAATTGGCAATAAAGGGAAAGACTTTGCTCAATTCGTCCGCAGCGCCAGCATGGGATCAATCCGCGACGCCCGATACGCCGGCACATACCCCGCGACAAGCGCCACAATCCCCAACAAAACCAGCATCCCTACAAACGTCACCGGATCATTCGGTGCAGTTCCGAACAGGAGCGAAGCGATTAGCCGCGCCATCGCGATCGAGGCTACCGTCCCCACCACCACGCCAATAAACACTAGCCGCAAAGTATTCCAAATCACGCTTGTCAAAACGTTTGCTTGCGTCGCACCTAGCGCCATGCGAATGCCAATCTCTTGCGTTTGTCTTGTTACCGAATAGGAGATTACTCCATAGATCCCCAGCGAAGCCAATAGTAACCCCAAGCTGGCGAACGCGCCCACCAGCAGTACAAAAAACCGCCGGGGCGATGTCGCATGGTCCACTAATGTCTGAATGGGTTTCAGTTCCATTGCAGGCTGCGCCGGATTCATCTGTCGTAGCAGACTCATCAACTCAGGCGCCAGCACGCTCGGCGCTAGCTTCGACCGCACTACCAGTTGCGCTCCCTCTGGCCCAAACTGCTTCGTCGCCGGCAAATACATCTGCCATCCGGCATTCTCTTCGGCACTCGTTTCGCGAACATCCGCCATCACGCCGATCACCCTCGACTCCTGCCCTCCGGCAATCGCAATGCGCCCAATCGGATCCTGTCCCGGCCACAGTTTGCGCGCCACAGTTTCGTTGACAATTACAACATTCTCGTTGTTGAACAGATCCGTCCAACTCACGTCGCGCCCCGCCGTCAAGTGCATTCCAATGCTCTTAATAAAGCCCGGCGAAATAATATAGACAAAGATTGGCTGGAACTTTCCGCCGTCAAACGTCCCACCTTTTGCTTGAATTCCCCAACTGCGGTTTCGGCTCATCGGCAAATTATCAGTTATGCCCGCCGATTCCACTCCCGGAATTGCCGAAGCCCGCTGCACCACCTCTTGCCAGATAGCCGTTCGTTTCGCCGCACTCCGTCCATCGTCGTAATCCACGCTGATCGCTGCCGCCTCGCTCGGCCGGAAGCCCAGATCGACATCCAACACTCGCAAAAAGCTCCGCAGCAACAACCCCGCGCCCACCAGCAAAACGCAAGCCAGCGCCACTTCGACCACCACCAGCGACGACCGCAAGCGGTCATGCCGTTTCCCCGCGCTCGCCCCATGCCCGCCGCTATCCTTCAGCGACTCCTGCAAATTACTTCGCGACATCTGCAGCCCCGGAGCCAATCCAAACAGCAACGCTGCCGCTACACCAATCAACACCGTCCACCCCAAAACTTCGCCATCCACTCGCACGCTGCTTAACAGCGGTAAAGCAATCGATCCCTGATGCGCCAAGTAAGAAAGCACCGCATAGGCCAGTCCGAGTCCCAGCGCCGCGCCCGCTCCCGAAAGCACCAAACTCTCCGTCAGCAGTTGTCGCACCAATCGTCCCCGTTGTGCGCCCAACGCACCGCGTAATGCGAATTCTTTGCTGCGTGCGGCCGCGCGCGCCAGCAATAAATTCGAAAGGTTCACGCATACAATCAACAGAATCAATCCCACCGCGCACCACAGTACGATCAACGAACGCCGCAGTTTTCCACTCACATACTCCTTTAATTCAGTGAGCTGTCCCGTGTAGCCTTTGCCGTACTCCGGGTGTTTGCGCTCAAAGTAAAGTTGCGGCAGCAGTTGATCGGCCTCCCGTTGCGCCTGCCCCAAACTCACTCCCGGTTTCAGTCGCCCAATGAGCGCTAAGTCGTTTCCGTCGTCGCGAAAATCGTCCATGATGTACGGCGTAAAGAGATCCACCTTTGATCCCGGCGAAAACACCGATCCAAAATCAAAGTTCTCCGCCAACACGCCCACCACCGTCACTGGCGTGCCATTCAAATCAATCGTTCGGCCAACAATGTCCTGGCTCCCGCCAAATTGTCTTTTCCAAAACGCATAGCTCAACAGCGTCACTGGGCCCGCATTCTTCACGAACTCCTCATGCCGAAACAGCCGCCCTTCCACCGGGGGAACGCCCAGCGTACGGAAAAAGTTTTCGGCCACCAGGATGCCGGTTACCGGCAGCGGTTGGGTTGTCCCCATCAGCTTGTAATTGTCCGGACCCGTAAACGCGAAATACCCGGTGACCGATTGAAACGAGCGGTTCTGTTGCTCAAAATCCTCAGTTGCATCCGCCGTGTATGTTTTGCTCGACTCGCCGGCTTTCGGGTCTTTCTCCACAATTCGCACCAATTGCTGCGGATCGCGAAACGGCAGCGGCCGCAGCAAGATGGTGTTCACCACGCTAAAAACCGCAATGTTCGCCCCTATCCCCAACGCGAGAATCAGGACGGCAATGAAGGTAAATCCACGCTCCCGCCGCATGGTGCGAAACGTAAAGCGCAGATCTTGCGTCAGCACATCGAGCCATGGCAATCCCCGCGACTCGCGATGTTGCTCGCGCGCCTGCTGCATTCCGCCGAACTGCACATAAGCCGTGCGCCGCGCTTCCGCCGGAGACATGCCTTGCCGCATATTCTCTTCAACGGCCATGTCGATGTGCGAGGCCATCTCCTCATCAAACTCATGGTCAAGCGGCTCTTTATGGAAGAACGCACGAAACCGGTTGCGCGCCTCTCGCCATTGAAATTTCATTTTTCACCCACTTCCGCCCGCATGTCCAACACCCGCCGCATCACGCCCACTAGCCGCTCCCAGTGCTCCGTATCTTGCGCCAACTGCTTCCGCCCGGCTTTGGTAATGGAGTAAAACTTAGCTTTGCGATTATTGTCCGACGTGCCCCATTCCGAAGTGATCCATTCCCTCTGCTGCAGCCGAACCAACGACGCATAGATCGTCCCTTGGTTCAGGAGCACCTCGTTGCCGCTCACCTGTTCAATGCGCCGCGCAATCCCGTAACCGTGCTGCGCCCCCATGGTGGCCAGCGTCTGCAACACCATCACGTCTAACGTGCCTTGCAAAAGATCTAGCTTCGCTTCACCCATGCTGAGACTCCTGTGGTAGAACCACATGAGAATTTTACATGCTATTGGTATCGATCTGCAACCTGAGGATGTTACGTGCGTCGAGGGGGTTGTTAATCTGGCGCAACCTGTTAATCCGGTTAATCCTTGGCAGGATACACGCTGTAACTAGTTACCATGGGGCATGCGAGTGAGTCACAGATGACGCTGTTTTTCCTCGGCCACGCCGAACGGCGGCGGTCCACTTGCGAGCTGGTTTGGAATCTGCATCGGAAGCTGGGTTCTGATAACGGCGTGGCGAAAGCTTTTACAAAAAGATCCCGCTACCGACGCGCCCGTTTATAATCTAATCTTCCTGACCGTGATTTGCTGCGTCATCATCGGAGCAGGCGTCTGGGGTCTCCTCCACGGGTAATTCGCGCCAGCACTGAGCCAGCGAGAACCTATGCAAGACTTGCGTGAGAAGTTCCCGCCCGATATTTTCTTTATGTTGCCGGCTAGACGTTCAAAGGACAACTCTCATTGGGATTTGGTATCAACGGTGGCACGTCGGGAAGCTATCCGTCCAGAGTCATGACGTTAAACAATGGGGGACTCGGGACGCGCGAATCGTTCTCAGAAAAGTGTCCGACGTCTGGGCTGAACCCTTACCGCGCAGATAGCTATGGACGCAAAATCGAACCTCGTATTCTCGTTCCGTTGATCATCGCCCTCACTGTCTCTTTCGTACTCGACGAATGGAGGCAGCCATACCCATGCCGATCAGCGAATGCTCTTCCTCAAAGACAGCCCGTGGATGGTGGTCTTCCGCGGCGACCGATCTGGTGTTAATCAAAGGCTGCTAGTGGCTGCTGCAGTCGTAGTCGCTCGCGCTTCAATCTGAGGCACTCCAGCCCGCACGCGACGCCTAAAGCAGATGTGTGTTCAAACCCCCTCTTTGCGACACTGTAATGTAACGTCGCCCCAATCCCCGTCGCCGTCATGCGCCGTCCTTATAAACTTGGTAAAAGGTAACTCAGTGAATAAACAAGAGATCATCCTCGCGCAAAAAGAATTTCTTTTCCCTTCGGTCTTTCACTATTTCAAAGACCCGCTCGTCGTCGAACGCGCTAAAGATCAATTCGTCTGGGATGCCGATGGCAACCAGTACCTTGATTTTTTCGGCGGCATCCTCACCGTCAGCGTCGGTCACTGTAACGACAAAGTGGATGCCAAAGTTCACGCCCAACTCGACAAGCTCCAGCACGTCTCCACGGTCTTCCTCACTGAGCCCCAAGTCGCCCTCGCCCAGAAAATCGCGTCTATCACCCCTGGCAACGTCAACAAGTCTTTCTTCACGAACTCCGGCACCGAAGCCAACGAAACGGCCATCATGCTCGCCCGCTGTTATACCGGTTCGAGTGACATCATCGCTCTGCGCCACTCGTATCACGGCCGCTCCTCCATGGCGCTCGCCGTCACAGGCCATGCCTCATGGAAAGTCGGTCCCCAGACGCAGCCCGGTGTCGTCTTCGCCCACAATGCCTATTGCTACCGCTGCCCCTTCGGCCTCACTTATCCTTCTTGCAACGTCAAATGCGCGCAAGATGTGGAAGAACTCATTCGCACCACCACTCCGGGCCGCGTCGCTGGCATGATTGCCGAACCTATCCAAGGCGTGGGAGGTTTCATCACACCTCCCAAAGAGTATTTCCAAATCGTCGCCGAAATCGTCCGCAAATACGGCGGCATCTTCATTAGTGACGAAGTCCAAACCGGCTGGGGCCGCACCGGCAACAAATGGTTTGGCATCGAGCAATGGGGCGTGACTCCCGACATCATGACGTCTGCTAAAGGTCTCGGTAACGGCATGCCCATCGGCGTCACCGTCGCCCGTCCCGAAGTGGCGGAAGCGTGGAAAGGCGTACACATCTCCACCTTTGGCGGCAATCCCATCACCAATACTGCCGCCAAAGCGGTCATTGATTTGATTGAAGAAGAAAACCTCAAGGCCAACGCGGCCGATACCGGCGCCTATCTCCGCGCCAAACTCGAAGATCTCCAAAAGAAATACCCGGTCATTGGAGACGTCCGCGGCATGGGCCTCATGCAAGGTCTGGAATTAGTGGAAGATCCCGCGTCCAAAACACCCGCGCCGCAACACGCTCTCAAACTTATGGAAGGCGCTCGCGAAGCCCGCATTCTCATCGGCCGCGGCGGACTCTATGGCAATGTCATCCGCATCTCGCCGCCTCTCAACATTCAAA
This sequence comes from Bryobacterales bacterium, assembly GCA_963840845.1. GTDB lineage: Bacteria > Acidobacteriota > Terriglobia > Bryobacterales > Bryobacteraceae > Bog-105. The sequence goes on along the minus strand of CAWJBS010000120.1, from coordinate 40,452 downwards.
AAACCGACGTGGACGAATTCATCAAACGCCTCGATTCGGCTTTTAGGAGTCTCAATTGATGACTCCCGCCCCCACCTTCCCCGAACTTCATCCGCCTCTCAGTCAGCAGGCAGCCGTGGCAGAAGCCAACCGCTGCCTGTTCTGCTTTGATGCGCCTTGCGCCGGTGCTTGCCCAACTCATATAGACGTTCCGCGCTTCATCAAGAAAATTTCCACGGGCAACCTGATGGGTTCGGCTGAAACAATTCTTGACGCCAATGTTCTGGGCCTGAGTTGCTCCCGCGTTTGCCCCGTCCAGGTTCTGTGCGAAGGCGCTTGCGTCTACAACAACATCAACCACCAGCCCATTACCATCGGCCTGCTCCAGCGCCACGCCATGGAGCACTTCTATGCCTCCGCCGGCAAACTCCCATACAAAACCGTTCCTAACGCTAAGAAAGTCGCCTGCATCGGTGCCGGTCCAGCCTCTCTCGCCTGTGCTGCCGAACTACGCAAACACGGTCTCAACGTAACCATCTTCGACAAACGCACACAACCCGGCGGCCTCAATACCTATGGCGTCGCTCAATACAAATTCACTCCGAACGACGCCGCCCGCGAAGTCGAACTCGTCCGTGCCACGGGCGTCGAATTTAAAAGCGGCGTCGCCATCGGCAAAGATATTTCCATCGACGATCTCGAACGCGAGTACTCAGCCATCTTCATCGGCATCGGCCTTGGGGGCACGCAGCCTCTCGATATCCCTGGTGAAAAGCAACGCCACGTGGTCAACGCTCTTGAGTTCATCGCTGCGTATAAGCATGCTGAACCCATGCACGTCGGCCATTCCGTTGCCGTTATCGGCGGTGGCAACACAGCTATCGATGCCGCCGTCGCCGCTAAATACCTGGGCGCCGTGCATGTCTCTATCCTTTACCGCCGTGCCGAAGCCAACATGTCCGCCTTCGCTTTCGAATACGAACATGCCCGCCAGTCCGGCATCAACTTCATCTGGAACGCCCGCCCCATCAACATCACGGCCCACACTGTCGAATGCGATAACGGCAACGTAATTCCTGCACAAACCGTCATCGTCGCCATCGGTCAGTCCCGCCTTCTTGAAACTCTTGAAAAGATTCGCACCGTAAAACTTAAAAACGGACAAGTCATCGTCAACCCTGAAACAGGCCAGACCGACGATCCCAAATACTTCGCCGGTGGCGATTGTGTCAACGGCGGCCGCGAAGTAGTGGATGCCGCTGCCGAAGGTAAACGCGCCGCGAAAGGAATCCTCCAATGGCTGACCTAACCACCCTCTTCGCCGGCCGCATCAAATCTCCGAATCCGTTCTGGCTCGCCTCCGGACCTCCCGCCAACTGCGGCGAACAGATCATGCGCGCCTTTGACGCCGGTTGGGGCGGAGCCGTCTGGAAGACCATCGGCGAACCCATCGTCAACGTCTCCTCCCGTTACTCCTCCGTCGATCTGAACGGTTATCGCATGATGGGTCTCAATAACATCGAACTCATTAGCGACCGTCCCATCGACGTCAACCTCCGCGAAATCTCCGAGGTCAAGCGCCGCTATCCCCATCACGCTGTCATCGCCTCACTCATGGTTGAGTCCAAGCGCGAAGCTTGGCACGACATCGTCAAACGTGCGGAGGACGCCGGCTCCGATGGCCTCGAACTCAACTTCGGCTGTCCGCACGGAATGAGCGAACGCGGCATGGGCAGCGCGGTCGGCCAAGTGCCCGAATACGCCTGCATGATCACCGAATGGGTCAAAGAGGTTGCACGTACTCCCGTTCTCGTCAAGCTAACTCCTAACATTAGTGACATTCGCACCGTGGCCCGCGCCGCAAAAAAGGGCGGTGCCGACGCGCTCACTGCTATCAACACCATCAACTCCATCACCGGCATCGATCTCGATTCACTCACCCCACGCCCCGACGTGGGAGGTAAATCCTCCCATGGCGGTTACTGTGGGCCCGCCGTAAAACCCATCGCCCTCCACATGGTTCAACAAATCGCCGGAGATCCGCAAGTCCAACTCCCCATCTCCGCCATCGGTGGCATCGGCAGCTGGCGCGACGCTGCTGAATTTATCCTTTTAGGAGCCAGCAGCCTGCAGGCGTGCACCGCTCCCATGCATTACGGCTTTCGTATTGTGGAAGACATGATCGATGGCCTTAGTCATTGGATGGATTCCAAAGGCTACGCCAATATCGAAGCCTTTCGCGGTCTTTCTCTCCCGCGCGTCACAGATTGGCAGCATCTTGATCTCAACTTCAAAATCGTCGCCCGCATCAACCCCGATACCTGCATCGGCTGTCAGCTCTGTTATACGGCCTGTTGGGATGGCGCTCACCAATGTATCCACGTCGATGGCGCCGCCAAACCGGAGATCTCCGCCGCTATCAGTGCCGCCTCCATCGTCAGAACTCCCACAACTCCCACCGTCTCCCATGCCACACCTCCCAAGCGCATTCCTAAAGTGGATGAGCATGAGTGTGTCGGCTGTAACCTCTGCTGGCTTGTTTGCCCCGTTGAAAACTGCATCAGCATGGTCCGCGTTGACAAAGGCGAAACGCCCCAAAGCTGGGCTGAAAGGTCGAAATCCTCGTAAATGACAACCCTCATCAAGAACGGCACCATCGTCACCTCCCAACGCACCTACAAGTCTGATCTCTTGATTGAAAATGAGGTCATCAAGGACATCGCCGAGACCATTCCGGCGGTCAACCCTGACCGAGTCATCGATGCCTCCGGCCTACTACTCCTCCCCGGCGGCATTGACGTTCACACTCACCTCGACATGCCCTTTGGCGGCACCACCTCCGCCGACGATTTCGAAACAGGCACCAAAGCCGCCGCCTTCGGTGGCACCACCACTCTTGTCGATTTCGCCATTCAACCCAAAGGCACGCGTATGCGCGATGCGCTGGATACCTGGTGGAAAAAGGCCGATCAGAAAGCGTCTATTGATTACGGCCTCCACATGATCGTGACCGATCTGGGCGAAGCCGGCCTCGAAGACATGGATTCCATGGTCGGCGAAGGCGTCGCCAGTTTCAAGCTTTTTATGGCATATCCCGGCGTCCTCATGGTTGATGACGCCACCATCTTCAAAGCTTTGGGACAAACCGCTAAAAATGGCGCACTCATTTGCATGCACGCCGAAAATGGCGGAGTTATTGACGTCATCGTGCAAAAGGCTCTCGCCGAAGGCAAACGCGCACCTATCTATCACGCCCTCACCCGTCCCGTGAAAGCCGAAGCGGAAGCCGTTCATCGCGCCATCGCCATGGCGGAAATGTCCGGCGCGCCCATTTACATCGTTCACCTCTCGTGCGAAGAAGCCTTGAACGAAGTGCGCGAAGCCCGCGATCGAGGCGTCCCTGCTTTCGCCGAAACGTGTCCGCAATATTTGCTGCTTACCATTGACGAACTCGCCCGCCCCAATTTCGAAGGCGCCAAGTACGTGTTCACTCCGCCCTTGCGGGAAAAGAAAAACCTCGATAAACTCTGGCAAGGCCTCCGCGACGATCATCTTCAAGTGGTCTCCACTGACCATTGCCCGTTCTGCTTCAAAGATCAGAAGCAACTCGGCGTTGACGATTTCACCAAGATCCCTAACGGCGGCCCCGGCGTCGAAAACCGTCTCCAACTCATCCATCATCACGGCGTAAATCACGGCCGCCTCAGCCTGAACCGCTTCGTCGAGCTAGTCTCCACTACGCCCGCCAAACTCTTCGGCCTCTATCCCAAGAAAGGCGAAATCGCCGTGGGCAGCGATGCCGACATCGTCGTCTGGGACGCCAATGCCGACCATCTCATCAGCGCCGCCACTCACCACATGCGTGTTGATTACTCCATGTTCGAAGGCTTCCACGTCAAAGGCAACGCCAAAATTGTCATCTCTCGTGGCGACGTCATCGTCGAAAACGATAAGTTCGTCGGCCGCACCGGCCGCGGCCGCTACCTGAAACGCCAAGCCCGAGGAGGCGCATGGAACTGACGAACCCCGACCCCTCCCTCTACAACGAGGACCTAGCTCCCATTCCTCCCGAGCGCCGCGATTGGCGCACCTATAACTACGCCGCCCTCTGGATCGGCATGAGCGTCTGCATCCCTACATACATGCTCGCCTCCGGCCTGATCGCCGGCGGCATGAGTTGGTGGCAAGCCATCGGCACCATCCTCTTAGGCAACTTAATCGTCCTCATCCCCATGCTGCTCAACGCCCATGCCGGCGCGCGCTATGGCATCCCGTTCCCCGTCTTCGTGCGTGCATCTTTCGGCGTTCGCGGCGCAAATGTTCCCGCTGTCTTACGCGCCTTAGTCGCCTGCGGCTGGTTCGGCATTCAAACCTGGATCGGCGGCTCTGCCATCAACTCCATGTTGAACATCGTCTCTCCCACCTGGTCCCATTTCGAATACGGCAAATGGGTCTGCTTCTTCGCTTTCTGGCTGTTGAACATGCTCGTTGTCGTCCGCGGCATCGAAACCATCAAGATCTTGGAAGGCATCGCCGCCCCCTTCATGCTCGCCGTTGGTTTACTCCTCTTATGGTGGGTCACCAGCAAAGCCGGTGGTCTCGGTCCCGTTCTCGCAGCGCCGTCCAAATTCAAAACCAATACCGAATTCCTTACCTTCTTCATTCCTTCCGTTACCGGCATGGTTGGTTTCTGGGCGACTGTCGCGCTGAATATCCCGGATTTCACTCGCTACGCCGTCTCCCAAAAAGCGCAAATGGTTGGTCAAGCCCTCGGCCTCCCATTGGCCATGACTCTCTATTCATTCATCGGAGTTGCCGTCACCTCCGCCTCCGCCGTCATCTTCGGCCAACCTATTTGGGATCCCGTTGAACTGCTTGGCCGCTTCAATCAGCCGGCCATCGCTTTCGTGGCGCTCATTGCCTTACTCATAGCCACTCTCAACACCAATGTCGCCGCCAACGTAGTCTCGCCCTCTAACGATTTTTCAAACCTCAACCCGCGCCTCATTTCCTTCCGTACCGGTGGTCTTATCACTGGTGTTGTCGGTGTCCTCATGATGCCCTGGAAACTCTTGGGAGATTTCAGCGCTTACATCTTCGGCTGGCTCGTTGGTTACTCCGGGTTGCTCGGCCCTATTGCCGGCGTCATGATTGCCGATTACTTCCTCGTCCGCAAAGCCTCGCTCAACTTGGAAGATCTTTATCGCCGTCATGGTGCCTACGAATATACGAAGGGCTTCAACCTCAACGCGCTCTACGCCTTGGGTGCTGGCATCTTTGTCGCTCTCATCGGCCTCTTCGTGCCGCCCCTCGCGTTTCTTTATCGATATGCTTGGTTTGTCGGCTTCATCGCTTCCGCCATCATCTATTACGTTCTAATGTCTTTGCTTGGAGAAAAAGTATGGCCCTCACAGAAACAACAATCGCCAGCGCAGGTTTCCTGATCGACGGCAAGTGGGAATCGCCCAACCGGGATCTTCACAACGTCATCAATCCATCCAGCGGCGAAGTCATCGCTAATGTTCCGTACGCCACGGTGGCCGATGTCGATCGCGCGGTCAAGGCCGCGCACAACGCTTTCCTCGAATGGCGCGACGTTCCAGTGGTAGACCGCGTCCAGCCACTCTATAAGTTCAAAGACTTGCTCGAGAAGAATTTGATCGAACTGGCCACCATTCTCTCGCGCGAAAACGGCAAGACTCTCGACGACGCCAAAGCTGAAGTGCGCCGCGCCATTCAAATGGTGGAAGTCGCCGTCGGCATGCCGAGTTTGATGATGGGTGAGTCGCTCGAAAACGTCGCCAAAGGAATCGATTCCCACAGCATTCGCCAACCTCTCGGCGTCTGTGTTGGCATCACGCCCTTCAACTTTCCGTGCATGGTGCCGATGTGGATGTACCCGTTCGCCATCGCCGCCGGCAATGCCTTCATTTTGAAACCATCTGAGAAAGTGCCGCTCACGCCCACGCGCGCCTGCGAACTCCTGGTTGATGCTGGCCTCAAACCCGGAATCATCACGCTCTTGCATGGGGGCAGGGAATCGGTTGACGCTCTTCTAAAACATCCGCTGGTTCGCGCTGTCTCATTTGTCGGTTCTACGCCTATCGCGAAGTACATCTACGCCACCGCCGCCGCCGAAGGCAAGCGCGTCCAAGCTCTGGGCGGTGCGAAGAATCACATGGTGGTCATGCCCGACGCCAATATCGAAAAATCCGCCGACGCCATCATGAGTTCCGCCTTTGGCGCCGCTGGTGAACGCTGTCTCGCTGGCAGCGTCTTAGTGCCCGTCGGCAAAGCCGCTGAACCCATCGTCGCCGCCCTTGTCGAACGTTGCAAGAATCTGAAGGTCGGTGATGCGGTGGATGCCTCTTCCGGCATGGGCCCTGTTGTTACCAAGGACCACCGCGACAAAATCGTGGGCTATATCGAAAAAGGCGTGGCCGAAGGCGCTAAGCCCGTTTGCGATGGCCGCACGCAAATGAAGGGCAACGGCTTCTTCCTGGGTCCGACCATTTTCGATGGCGTCAAACCGTCCATGACCATCGCCAAGGAAGAAATCTTCGGCCCCGTTCTCTCGGTGATTCGCGTCGATTCACTCGACGAAGCCATTAACCTGGTCAATAACTGCCCGTTCGGCAACACCACCACCATTTACACCTCCGACGGCCGCTCCGCCCGTGAATATGCCACACGTATCGAAGTCGGCATGGTCGGCGTGAACATGGCGGTCGCCGCGCCTATGGCCTTCTTCCCGTTTACCGGCTGGAAGCAATCCTTCTTCGGCGACCTGCACGCTCACGGCAAAGACGCCGTCCACTTCTACACTGAACAAAAAGTAGTCATGACGCGCTGGTTCTAAGTTAGGACGTTTTACCTAGATACAGATACCTCCAAACTGCGATATATTGCTGGGCAGTGGTTAGTAACACGTTCCAAGGAGGAACCCCGTGTCTAGAGTTTCATTTCTTTCTTTCTCATGCGGTGCGGCCCTGTGCAGTCTTTTCGCCAGCACCGTCTCCGCAGCCACGCCCACGCTTACGGTGGGAACCTGTCTGGGAGCCAGCCCTTATACGACAATCCAGGCAGCCGTAACGGCTGCTGCGTCTGGAGCCACCGTCCAAGTGTGCCCAGGCGCTTATCCGGAGCAAGTCACCATTACAAAGTCACTGAATCTGACGGGTCTCTTGACCGGAACCAGTCGATAATCCGGTGATCCAAGTCCCTGCCGGAGGTGTTGTTTCAAACTCCGTCAAAATCCGCACGAATGTCCCGCAGGCCGTCCAGGTCTTAATTGTCAAGGCCGCCAGCGTTAATATCACCAACATCACTGTTGATGGCTCCAACAGTGGCATCTCGAGCTGCGCTGTCGATCTGGTGGGCATTAAATACGCCTTATCGTCGGGCGCGGTCAATCACGTGGCTGTGCGGAATCAAGCACTGTCCGCTTCTCTCAATGGCTGCCAGAGTGGCGAAGGCATCATTGCCGAAACTGCCTCAACGGTAACAGGCTCATCCGTTGTGACTGTCACCAATAGCAGCGTTCATGGCTATCAAAAGAACGGCATCGTGGGCGACGGCCCTAACACGAAACTCACCGTTACCTTGAATTTCGTCAGTGGCCAAGGTCCCACCACAGGCGCTGCTGAAAACGGCATCGAATTCATCAACGGAGTGAGTGGAACGATTGTGGGCAATATTGTTTTAGACCACGTCTATAGCCCCGCCAATGCCACTGCGTCCGGAATCCTGATTTATTCCGCCGAAGGGATCACAGTTTCCGGTAACTCGATTGGCAACAGTCAGAACCCGATCGTTACTGTTACTGATCCGACCCTGCCGAATCCGAGCAACCCCAAAGGATTGGCCGATAAAACCGTCATCACCGCCAACGTAATTACGAATACAGCTTCCGACGGGATCGATGCCTGCAGCAACAGCAATACCATCACGAACAACCTGATCACCAACACCGGCAACTCGGGCATTCACCTCGACAGCACATGCACTGGCACCGGCGAAAAGAACGTGGTCACCGGCAATACCATCAACGAATCCTGTGCCGCCGTGCTGCAAGGCGCCACGCCGAATACCATCAGCGGCAACACCACTTTCAACGTGCAAAGCACCGTCTTGGCTGGCGACACCTGTACGCTAAAGGCGACGAGTTTACTGGCGATCGTAGGTGGCAGTCAAGCCGCCTCACACGCCGCACCATCACCCTTCTAACCTCTTTAATTTCTTGGGCGCGGCAGTTTGTAAAACCGTCGCGCCCAAGTTTCTAGCTTGCCTTTTTCATGCCCGCGTAATTCAACGCGATCCACATGTCCGACTTAAACATTCCCTTGCCCCATTTGTCTTCGTAGGCGGCTAGCGGTTTATCAGCCTGCAGTTGTTCCAATGTTTTACCTTGGCTGATCGCTTTCTGGAAAATTTCGAGCGACCCTTGCAGCATGTTATGAAATTCCTTGACGTCACTCTTTTTCATCAACGGCCCGTGCCCTGGCACAATCGTGGTGTCATCACTTACCATCTTCAGGATCTTCTCCGCATTGCCGGCCATGCCCGCCAGTGAGCCCTCTGAACCGTAATCGATAAACGGGAACATCCCGCTGAACAGCAAATCGCCGCCATGGAAAACGTTGGCATTGTGGAAGTGAATCACCGAATCACCGTCTGTGTGCGCCGGCGGTAAGTGTTCATACTGCGCCGTTTCGCCGGCGAACTTAATCTTGCCTTTGTCCTTAAACGTTTCCGACGGTAGACCTTCGGGGTCCATGGGATCAACCTTGCGCTTGAAGAACTCCATGTACTGCCCTTTGGCAAGCCGCGTCTTAACGTTTTCTTGCGCGATGATCTTCGCGCCCTTCTGGCCCAGAATCACGTTGCTGCCTGTATGGTCGGTATGCCAGTGCGTATTGAAAAGCTGAACCACCTTCCCATTGCCCATCTTGTCTGTCTTAGCGAGGATACCTGCGGTGGAGTCTGTGAGTCCGCTGTCCACCATCAGTAACCCATCCGGCCCTTCCATAATTACGATATTGCCGCCTGCGCCGCTCAATAAGTACAGCTTGTCTCGCAGCGGCGTTACGTTGATTCCGGCCGCTTGCGCCCGCAATAGAAGTCCGCGGCCACGCCAGCCGCAATATTGCGCAGAAATGATCGTCTCAGCATTGTTCCAGTTTATCCGTTAGAATCCGAACATGCATTTTGTCGCTCTATTGCTGCTTTCCGGTCTGCTCCCAGGCCATGGCAAGAATGTTGTCTTGATTGCAGGCGATGACGAATATCACTCCGAACAAATGATTCCGCAATTCGCCCAAGTCCTGGAACAGCGCCAAGGGTTCCATTGCACCGTTCTTTACTCGACCAATGAAAAAGGCCAGATCGACCCCCATTTTCGCGGGAACATTCCCGGCTTAATTGCGTTAAAGAAAGCAGATCTGTTTATTGTGTTTACCCGTTTCCGCAACTTGCCGGACGATCAAATGAAGCCTCTTTGCCGATTACGTCGAATCGGGTAAGCCCATCTTTGGCATTCGTACCGCCACGCACGCGTTTGAAATTCCAAAGGGCAAGACCTACGCAAGCTATTCGTGGAACAACGACGACGGCGGTTTCGGCCGCCGCGTGCTGGGAGAAACCTGGATCGCTCACCATGGTGATCACGGCAAGCAAAGTACCCGCGGGCGTATCAAAACCACAAGCCCTATTCTGCGCGGCATTAAAGATGGTGACATTTGGGTGAAGACCGACGTCTATAAGGTGCGGCTGCCGTTGCCTAGCACTTGTGTGCCTCTGGTTTATGGTGAAGTTCTTACGGGGATGAAAGAGTCCGATGCTGCCGTAGTGGGCAGAGTAAACGACCCTATGATGCCGGTGGCCTGGACGAATACCTATAAGGGAGCGCGGGTTTTTACCTCGACAATGGGTGCCGCGGAAGATTTTGAGAACGAGGCGCTGCGCAGGCTTTTCGTCAACGCTGCGATTTGGGCCGTGGGACGTGAGGCGCAAATTCCGGAAAAAAGCGACGTTCGGCTCGTAGGCAAATATTCGCCGACGTCGTTTCTACTATCCTATTAGAATCAGGGGAAAATCTGTTTAAGAATTTATCAACGGCGATCGGGTTGGCTTCTGATTCCATTCGCGCTCACAAGTTGCGTAGCTTTCTGACGCTTCTGGGTGTGATTGTTGGCGTCGCTAGCGTCATTCTTGTCGGCGCGGCCATCGACGGTCTGGGTGCCTACGCAGAACAGATCACGTCCAAAGCATTCGGAACCAATAGCTTTCTGATCGCGCAGCTAGCTTCCGTCGGACGTCTTTCGGCGCGTCAGCGCATGGACAAGCTCAAGTACAACAAACAGGTCGGCAAAGACGAAGTAAAGTACCTGCGCACTGCGGTAGGCCAAGACATTCTCTACAGTTCCTACCAAACCAAGATTGTTGACGTTCGGGCTGAGAATCAAACCTTTGAAGCCGCTCAGATTATCGGCGTTTCGTACATCATGCCCGACATCCGCGACATTCCTGTTGCCTACGGCCGTTTCTTCGTTTCCACCGAAGAGGAACGACATAAGCATGTCGCCGTGATTGGCGACGACATTCGAACCTTCTTCTTCCCGGGCCGCGATCCGCTGGGCAAAATCATCAAGATTTCCGGCTCGGAGTTTACGATCATCGGTGTCTTAGAGCATCAAGGTTCTTCGTTCGGCCAGAGCTTGGACAATCCGATTTATATTCCCAGTCCGGTCTTTCAATCGCTCTTCGGTGGCAGTCAAAATCTGGCGATTTTCGGACGTGCTCTGCCGGCTTCAGGCTTAACCATGGACGGTGCGCTCGACAATACGCGGGAAGCCCTGCGCAGCCACTTCCATACCAAACCGGGCAAGCCGGACAATTTTGACAACCTAACGCCCGATTCGGTTCGCTCTTTTACGGACAATATTTTAGGCGTGATTGCCGCCATAGTCGTGCCGGTCACAAGTATTTCGCTCCTTGTCGGCGGAATTGTCATCATGAATATCATGCTCGTGAGCGTGACAGAGCGGACGCGCGAAATCGGCGTCCGCAAAAGCCTAGGAGCGCGGAAGACCGACATCATGCTGCAATTCCTGACGGAATCGTTAATGTTATCGCTTGCTGGTGGCGCTATCGGCGTGGCTGCCGGAGCCATCGTTGCGTATATCATCAGCATTGTCAGCGGCGCGACTATGTCGATTACGGCGCCCTACGTCATCATTTCGATATTTGTATCAAGTGCTGTCGGACTGATCTCCGGTTGGTACCCCGCGCGTAGAGCGGCCGGTCTTGATCCGGTGGAGGCATTGCGCGCGGAATGAATCCAAAAGCAACTTTCGCCATGGCTTGGGATGCGATATCAAGTCACAAGCTGCGTTCCGGCTTGACGATTCTTGGAATTGTCATTGGTATTACGACAGTGGTGACGGTCTCGTCCCTATTGGGTGGATTGAAGAGTTCCATCGAAGACTTTTTTCAAGAGTTCGGACCGGATAGCATCTTTGTGAGCCGCTTGAGTGGGGATCCGAGCGGCGCCAACGCTCCGCCCAAAGAGCGTAAACGCAAGAAGATTCTCTTTGAGTATGCGGCGTATTTGAAACAGAATGTGCGTTCCATCGACAACGTCGGCGTCAGTCTCTTTATCATTCCTTCGAACGGTCAGGTTCCGACCGCCAAGGTGCCCGGCTACGAAGCCGACAACATAAACCTAGTTGGCGCGACGGCCAGTATTTACGACATTACGCCGCGTGCTCTGCGGCAAGGACGTGTTTTTTCGGAAGCCGACGACCGCCGTGCGGCCCATGTCATTGTCTTGGGTGCCAATCTGGCGGATGCGCTCTTTCCGGCGCAAGACGGTATCAACCGTTCGGTAATTATCGATGGCACCGAATACACTGTCATCGGCGTGTTTGAACCGGCGAAAGGCGGATTTTTTGGCGAGAACGGTCAAGACAATCAAGTAGCAATGCCGATTGAGACGGCACGCCTGCGCTACCCGCAATCGGACAATTTTTTCATCACCGCAAAAGCTTCGGCTGGGCGTAGAGACGACGCCGTAGAGGAAGTACGAAACGCGCTGCGGCGTTTGCGGCATGTGCCAAAAGGGGCCGCCGATGATTTCTCGTTGAGTACGCCGGATTTGATTATTGAGAACTTTAACAAAATCACCGGTACCGTGTTGCTGGTTTCGATTGCCATCTCGGGTGTGGTTTGTTGGTGGGCGGCATTGGCGTGATGAATATTATGCTGGTGAGCGTAACGGAACGGACGCGCGAGATTGGTGTGCGCAAGGCCGTTGGTGCGCGGCGCGGCGACATCGTTACGCAGTTTCTGATTGAAGCGATGACGCTGTCCGGCACGGGTGGGCTTGCTGGGTGTTGTCTTTGCGATTCTTATGACTCTGCTTGTCAGCGCGCTGGTGCCGGCTCGCATACGGTGGTGCCGCCAGTGGCGATCCTTGTTGCCTTTACTGTGTCGGTGTTGATTGGCGTCTTCTTCGGTGTTTACCCGGCGGTGAAGGCTTCGCGTCTGGATCCGGTGGAATCTCTCCGTTACGAGTAGTGCAGACGGCGCTCAACTGAGCTTTGGGAAAGCGCGCGTGCGCCGGGATTTCCAGCTTGCGGTGGTGCATCATCAGGGTCAAAATCTCCGCCTGTACGGGTAGGCCATTGCGGGTCGTCTTTATACGCCGCATCGGCGGCCGCGTCTTCCAATGTGATCAGCTTGAAATGCTTCTGCTCAAGCAGCTTGAGCAACTCGGGAACCATGATAGGTTCAAAGCCGCCCACGTGCAGCAGCATGATGTATTTGATGTCTCGGCCATACAGCGCTTGTGACATTTTCTGACCCAGTTCGATGCGGTCCGCAGCGCTGCTTAAGTAACTAGCCTTGAGCCACTCGATGCCCTTGCGGTTGTTGCGAGCCACGCAGCGCGCATACGGCGCGTTCCAGAGAAAGTCTTCAAAATCGAGTGTGACTTCGGCCACGCGGTAATGGTTCTCACTCAGAAATGCCGTGACGGCGTTCTTCTTGCGGAGTGTCTCGCCTTCTTCCAGATAGGGATAACGGAACCAGTGCCATTGAGCTTCATCGGCCATGAGGGAACGCAGAATGGGTTCGTTGGCTTTGATGTCTCGGGTGTAATGGCTTAAGGATGTTTCGGCAAGGTTGAGGTGGGAATAGCCGTGATTGGCTAACGGGAAACCGGCCGCGGTCCAGGCTTTGAGGGATTCGATATCGCCCTTGCTGCCGTTGATGAAGCCGTAAACACGTGGGACTTTGGCATCTTGCAGCGTCTTGGCGATGTCTTTGATGATGTCGATATGCGTGGTGTTGCGCGGTAGCGCACCCGTATACGGCAGATCGTCAAAAGTGAGAGCAACCTCCTGTGCCGGCAGCATGAATGCTGCCAGCAAGAAGGCGCTCCCCATTTTTAGCTTCATTAACTAAGCGGTACGACCCACGCCAGCGCCCGAGCCACCGGTGATGGCAGCTGTGCGGCAGCCAGACGGGCGATCGGCACGCGGTAGGGCGAACAGGAAACGTAATCCATACCGACGCGGTAGCAGAATTCTACGGAACTTGGCTCGCCACCGTGTTCGCCGCAGATGCCCACTTCCAGGTCGGGCCGGGCGGACGTCCCAACTTCACCGCCATCTCCACAAGCTTGCCGACGCCTTCCTGGTCAAGAACGGCGAACGGATCAGCCTTGAAAATTTTGAGGTCTTCGTAGTGCTTTGAGAACTTCGTATAGTCGTCGCGGGAAAGACCCATGGTGGTCTGGGTCAGATCGTTCGTACCGAAGCTAAAGAACTCTGCTTCTTTGGCAACGAGATCTGCGGTGAGAGCGGCGCGCGGGATTTCGATCATGGTGCCGACCATGTACTTCAACTTCTTCATGCCGGCTTCTTTCAGAACTTCTTCGGCCACGCGGACGACGATGGCTTTTTGATTTTCGAGTTCCTTGACGCTGCCAATGAGCGGAATCATGACTTCCGGAATCACCTTGACGCCCTTCTTGGCTACCTGAACGACAGCTTCGAAGATGGCGCGGGCTTGCATTTCGGTGATCTCAGGATAGGTGATGCCGAGGCGGCAACCGCGGTGGCCGAGCATGGGGTTGAATTCATGCAGTTCTTCCACGCGATGCAGCAGTTCGGGCAAGTACTTCTTGAGTTCGGTCACGGGCACACCGTAAGTGGCGGCCATTTCCTTCTTCTCATTGACGCCCGCATGCGGCAGCTTGGCCAGATCGACCATCACGTTTTCGCGCTTGGGCAGGAATTCGTGCAGTGGCGGATCAAGCGTGCGGATGACCACCGGGAACCCGTCCATCGATGTGAACAGGCCGGCGAAATCTTTGCGCTGCATGGGCAGAAGCTTGGTGAGCGCTTTTTTACGGGTCTTTTCGTCACGCGCCAGAATCATGGCTTGCACGTGCGGCAGACGGTCTTCGGCGAAGAACATGTGTTCCGTGCGGCAGAGACCGATGCCTTCGGCGCCGAACAAGCGGGCGGCTTTGGCATCGCGCGGAACGTCGGCATTGGCGCGAACGCCAAACTTGCCGCGGAACGAATCGGCCCACTTCATGAAGGTGGCGAAGTAGTGCGATTTCGGATCGGGCTCGCTGGTCTTGCATTGGCCCAAATAGACTTCACCGAGCGTGCCGTCGAGCGAGATCCACTCGCCTTCCTTGACGATGAGCTTTTTGCCTTGGAAAAGGACAGTGGCGATTTTCTTGTGTTCGTCAACCGAGACGAAGAAGCGCCGACGACGCAGGGGCGGCCCATGCCGCGGGCGACAACGGCGGCGTGGCTGGTGAGACCGCCAACCGCAGTCAGAATGCCTTTGGAAACGTCCATACCGTGGATGTCATCGGGCGTGGTTTCTTTGCGGACCAAAATGACTGGGCCGGTTTTGGCCATTTCAACGGCGTCTTCGGAAGAGAAGGCTGCGCGGCCGACCGCAGCGCCGGGTGACGCCGGGAGGCCCACGGCGATTTCCTGCAGTTCTTTGCGCATGGACGGATCAAGCACCGGGTGCAGCAATTGATCAAGCTGGTTAGGCGCGACGCGCATGACGGCTTCTTTTTTATCGATCAGGCGCTCGCCCACCATGTCTACCGCGATGCGGACAGCGGCGGGACCAGTGCGCTTACCGTTGCGGGTTTGCAACATGTAGAGCTTGCCTTCTTCGATGGTGAACTCGAAATCCTGGACATCTTTGTAATGCTTTTCGAGGCTCGAGGTGATCTTGCGAAGTTGCGCGTATGCGGCCGGCATGACCTTTTCGAGATCGGCAATGGGCTGCGGCGTGCGGATGCCGGCGACGACGTCTTCGCCCTGGGCGTTGACGAGAAATTCGCCGTAGAACACTTTTTCGCCGGTGGATGGATTGCGGGTAAAGCCTACGCCGGTGGCGGAGTTATCGCCCATGTTGCCGAACACCATGGCTTGCACGCTGGCGCCGGTGCCGATGGAATCGGGAATCTTTTCCATGCGGCGATAGTAAATGGCCTTCGGGGTGTTCCAGGAATTGAACACGGCATCGCGCGAAAGCATGAGCTGCTGAATGGGATCTTGCGGGAACTCTTTGCCGGTTTCTTTCTTGACCAGTTCCTTGTATTCGACGATGATGTCTTGCAAGTCTTCGGCGGTCAAATCGGTATCGAGCTTGGCCTTGATCTTATGTTTGCGGGCATCGAAGATGTGATCGAACTTGGCCATATCGACATGCAGCGCCACTTCGCCGAACATCTGAATGAAGCGGCGGTAGCAATCGTAGGCGAAGCGCGGATTGCCGGTCTTTTTGACCAAGCCTTCGGTGGACGCATCGTTCAAGCCGAGGTTGAGAATGGTGTTCATCATGCCGGGCATGGAGAACTTGGCGCCGGAACGCACGCTCACCAGCAGCGGGTCATTGACGCCACCGAGCTTTTTGCCCATCAGCTTTTCGAGCTTAGCTACGGCTTGATGAATCTGATCATCCACTTCCTTCGGCACTTTGTTGCCGTTTTCAAAGAAGAGGTTACAGACCTCGGTAGAAATGGTGAAACCGGGGGGAACGGGCACACCGGCCCTGCTCATCTCAGCGAACCCAGCACCTTTGCCGCCGAGCACTTCTTTCATGGTGCCGTCGCCGTCGGCAGTGCCTCCGCCGAACGAGTAAACATATTTCTTCATTTAAGTCTTCTGTCTCCTGGTGGCGGACTGCTTCCGCCGGGTAAAAAATTTCGGGTTAGAAGTTCAACCCTTGCCAAATTGGTTTGAGGTCTAAAACAAAACCGCTGACGGGTCCGTCGGCGGCGAGCGTTTCCGGCTGCTCCATGACTTCGACAGCCGAGCCTTGCCGGTAGATTGCGACGGTTCGTTTGTCGGGGTGGATGAGCCAACCGAGAGTAACGCCATTTCGACGATATTCCTCCATCTTGGCTTGTAACTCGGGATAGCGGTCTGAAGGGGATTTGATTTCGACGATGAACTCGGGGACCGACTTTGAAGAACTTGCGACGTTCTTCGTGAGTCAAAGTTTCTAATCTTCCAATACTGACCCAAGAAGCGTCGGGGCTGCGTTTGGAGCCATCGGGAAAAACAAAATTCACGCTGGAGTCGAATGAGTGGCCACGACCGTCTTGGTCGGCCCAGATGTCAAGTTGCCTAGTCAGTCGGCTATTTTGCTTTGAGGATTCTCCGCCTGCAGGCGCCATAACATACACGTTTCCTTGTGCATCTTGCTCGATCTTTTTGTTATCGAATTGTTCGCAAGCTTCTTGAACAGAGCTTCCGCATCCCCATCTTCAGCGAGTTGGATGATCAAATCGTTGTCGGTGTGGAAAGTAGCCGGGGCCGCTGTCTGTTCGAGGGTTAATATCATTTTGCTTCGCCTTGCGTCACGATTTCGGAGAAGTCGGCAATGGTGGAGAACTCCGTCAAGAGGCTATGTAGCAGGGCCAAGCGGTTCTCACGAATTGCCGGATCTGGATCGTTTACTAGGATTTTATCGAAGAAGAGATCCACTTGCGGGCGGAGAGAGGCGATTTGGGCAAGTTTTTCTGCGATAAATCGCGGTGGCTTGTGTGGCCGCGCGCACTTGGAGGAAGGCTTGATAGAGCTCTTGTTCGGGGCCGGGCACGAGCAACTCAGGCTTGGGCGGGTTGGCTTGGGTGAGTTGCGCTTGCTTGAGAATGTTCTTGATGCGTTTGAAGCTGGCGGCCAGCGGCTCGAAGTTTTCGGTGGGCCGAACGGCGTGGATGGCGTCTACGCGTTCTTCGAGATCTTGCAGTGTAGTGAAGCCGGCGGCGAGGACGGCGCTGACTTCGTCGTAAGCGTAGCTGCGGGAATTCTTGAGATAGAACTCAATGCGCTCCTGCATGAAGCGGAAGCAACAGCGCGAACATCGGCGGTGTACTTTTTGAGATCGAGCGGCAGCTTGGCGTCAAAGAGGATCTTGACCACGCCTTGCGCCGCGCGACGGAGGGCGAAGGGATCTTTCGAGCCGGTAGGAACCATGTCGACGCGGAAACATTCGCGCAGGGTATCGAGCTTGTCGGCAAGAGCGACGACCTGGCCTTCGAGAGTGCGCGGAATGGGCGCATCCATGCTGACGGGTTGGTAGTGATCGTAGATGGCGGTGGCCACAGCTTCGCTTTCGCCTTGCGCTTTAGCGTAAAGGCCGCCGACGACGCCTTGGAGTTCGGTGAACTCTTTCACCATGTCGGTGGTGAGATCCGTCTTGGCAAGAAGAGCGGCTTGGTCAACGGTTTTTGAATCGGCTTTGAGATCGGCCGCGATTTGTTTGGCGAGGGCGCGGACGCGTTCGGTCTTATCCTTATAACTGCCGATTTTGGCTTGGAAGGTGACCTTTTCGAGATCGGCTACACGGTCGGAGAGTTTCTTTTGCTGATCGACTTGCCAGAAGAAACGGGCGTCGTTGAAGCGGGCGCGCAGAACGCGTTCGTTGCCCTGGCGGATGAGGCCTTCGGAATCGCCATCGGTGTTGGTGACGGCGACGAACTCAGGCGCGAGACTGCCATCGGCTTGCACTACCGAGAAGTAGCGCTGGTGATGGCGCATGACCGTGGACAGGATTTCTTTAGGAAGTTCGAGGTAGGACTTATCGAAAGCTGCCGCGGATGGGGGTAGGGAACTCGGTGAGATAGACGAGGGTCTTGAGCAAGTCTTCGTCTTTCTCGACACCATTGACGAGAGCCTTTTCGATGCGGGCTTTGCGTTCTTCGGCGGAGACGATGACGAAGTTAGCGCGCAAGGCTGCGACATAGGTGTTGATGCCAACCATGATCGGCGCTTTGGAACCTAAGATGCGATGGCCGCGAGTGAGATTGGCCGGATTTGACACCGGCGATTTCGAACGGAATGATTTGATCGTCAAGAAGAGCCACGATCCAGCGGATAGGGCGGATGAATTTTACGCCGCCTTTGCCGGTCCAATACATGGTCTTCGGAAAAGTGATGTTCTTGATGATCTCAGGCAGCTTTTCGGCAAAGCGCGTGAGCGGCGGATTGACCCTTAACTAACTGATGAGAGACGTACCGTTCGCCTTTGGCGTCGGTGATTTTCGCCAGCTTATCGATCGTAGTGTTTTGCTTTTTGGCGAAGCCTTCCGCGGCTTTTTCGCCGGCGGATAGATACGGACCCTGGGCAACGGCCTCGACATCGGGCGCTTGGCCAATGAGGTCTTTGGCTTGGAGAACAAGACGGCGTGGGGTGGCGTCGGTAGTAATGGACGAACCGCCGAACGTGGAGAAGGCTTCGGCGAAGCGCTTGTGCAAGTCCGCAAGGGCGGGCTCAATCATCCAATCGGGAATTTCTTCGACGCCGATTTCAAGCAGGAAGTTCGGCATTAGGCAGCCTCCTGCTGTTTGGCCCAGGCAGAGGCGACGCCGACGGCTAGCTTACGAACACGGCCGATGACGCCGACGCGTTCGGTCACGCTGATGGCGCCACGGGAATCGAGCAGATTAAATATGTTCGAGCACTTGAGGGCTTGATCATAGGCGGGCAGAACGGGGAAGCGCTCGTAATTGTCTTTTTTGGCGCGGAACAGATCGAGCAGGCGCTGGCATTCTTTTTCGTGCAGTTCGAACTCTTTCCAGAGCATGTCGACGTCGGCCATTTCAAAGTTGTAGACGGAAAACTGTTGCTCGTCGGCCAGGCGGACGTCGGAGTATTTGAAGCCGGGCGCCCATTCGATGTCGTAGACGCTATTGACGTTTTGCAAGAAGGCGACGATGCGTTCGAGACCGTAGGTGATTTCGGCGGGGACTAAGTCGAGATCGATACCGCCGCACTGCTGGAAGTAAGTGAACTGGGTGATTTCAAGACCATCGAGCATGACTTGCCAGCCGATGCCCCAGGCGCCGAGAGTAGGCGCTTCCCAGTTGTCTTCTTCGAACTTGATGTCGTGTTTGCGGAGATCGATACCGATGGCTTCGAGGCTGCCGAGATATTGTTCGAGGACGTCATCGGGCGTCGGTTTCAGAATGACTTGCAACTGCTGGTGCTTGTAGAGGCGGTTGGGATTTTCGCCATAACGGCCGTCGGCGGGGCGGCGGCTGGGCTGGACGTACGCAACCTTATAAGGCTTGGGGCCCAGCACGCGCAGAAATGTTTCGGGAGCCATGGTGCCCGCGCCGACTTCGAGGTCGTGCGGCTCTTGAATGATGGCGCCACGGTCGGCCCAGTAGCGCTTGAGTTTGAAGATGGTGTCTTGAAAGGAATCCATGGTGTTACGTCAGGGCGCTCCCCGGCAGAGAGTGCGAAGGCTGCAGTTTTGCGAAGTGAGATAAATTCACGAGTAATCGCCGTTTCGGACCGGACCTGAGACTGGTTTGGGTTTGGCGGGCCTGTCGGGCGACGCTGAGGAGTTTGCCACGAACTCGAGCTGGTATCACCTGAAACGCCGGTGCCCCGTTCAGTTTGCAGCCGGTAGAACTAATAGAGTAGCAAAGGAAGGGCGATTTTGCGAGACGGAAGCGAAGAGAAGGCGATGGCGGGCGGGCGGATTTGAGGCAATCTGCGTGTATTACGCTTCGAACCCACGGGAGGGCGGAGTGAGGCGGGCTCGAAAAACGAACCCAATTGGGTAGCGCCGCCGCAAGGGGAGATTTTGCGCTTCGAAGCCACTGTGATTGCGGAGCAGCAACCGCAGGGTGCTGACATCCCCTGTTCCGGAGATGAAAATTCAAAGCCAATTCTGGTGGCGCCCTTTCTTTGCTGTTTTGCGGAGAACGAAAAAAGCGCCCGGATCATGGCGGATCGGAGCGCTTTTCTGAAGGCTTGTTGAAGATGGGAGGATGAACCTCTACCTACGGACTAGAGTCTTACATACACAACAGTTGCTGTCAAGGGACGAATGCACTCCAATCCCCCGCCATCGCTTTACAATCCTTCTAAGAGTGGAGGTGTGTGGAAGCGGCGTTCGACGTGCTGCTCGATTTGCTGGATGAGGAAGCGGCGAAGGTCGAGGGCGGTGTCTTTCGTCCAGACGCGTTCGGGCAACTTAGTGATGTGGTTGCGCAGCATGCCGGCGGCAAGGGCGCGCGCGTCAGGAGAGATCACGCGGTCCGGGTAGGTGGCCAAGTCTGGGAGGAAGCCGGAGAGTTGCGTGGCCCAAAGAGAGAAGTAGGTGAGCGCCGACCAGATGGCGCCGGGTTCGCCCGAGTGCATGTGATCGAGAATGGTCGCCATGAGGCGGAAGAAGCGCTCGTTTGGTTCGTTTGGCGGTAGAAGGTGTTCACTGAGTTCTGCGACGTAGTCGAGGGTGAGTGAGGCTTCAAAACTGTTCAGGAGCCCGAACTGCGATTGGAGAAGATCACAGTGGTTGAGGGTGGCAAGTTCCCGCGATTCTTTCACTGAGTAAGAGAGGTTAACCAGAGAGAGGCGTTCAAGGCCGGCGCCAAAGGAACTTTTCGGTTTGCGGGCGCGATAAGCGACGCCGCGGAGTTTGCCGAGATCGCGGGTAAAGAAAGAAACAATGAGATCGGATTCGCGGAACGGATAAGTGCGGAGGATGTAAGATTCGCTGACGCGGGCGGCCATGGAGAGATACTGCCGATGGAAGTTTAAGATTAGCAGAGCAGACGATTTTGCGAAGCGGAAGGTAGCCCATGATCGAAACAGTGCGAGCTGTCGGCACCGTCGAAGCCGTTCGTCCCCATGCGGAAGACGACTTTTGGGGAGGTGAGGAAGCTTGTATTACTCTTGCGGCGCAGTTCACAGCTGAAGCGCTGCAAGGTATCGCTGAATTTTCGCACGTCGAGATCATTTTTCTGTTCCATGAGGTTGAGCCATCCAAGATCGTAACCGGGGCTCGACACCCCAGGAATAACAAGGACTGGCCGGCTGTTGGAATCTTTGCGCAGCGTGGTAGGAGCCGGCCCAACCGCATCGGGAGTACGATTTGCCGGGTGATCCGAGTGGAAGGCGTAAAACTCTTTGTCTCTGAGCTTGACGCGATCAACGGAACTCCCGTGCTCGACATCAAGCCGGTTATGCAAGAATTCCTTCCGCGGCAGGAGGTTCATCAGCCAGCGTGGGCGCACGAACTGATGCGCGAGTATTGGTTGAGGCGGTAAGTTTGCAGCGATACCCGTTTCTTCGACACCTTTGGCTACATCTACTGTTGAATCCTGGTTTCATCCGCCGTTGGCTTTTGCGCTACTTGCGACGGTGTCGGCAATTGAGATGCCTCCCATCCGCCTCCCAGCGCTTCGATCAACATCACAGCGTCAGTCATCTCTTGAATGTGGAGAGACGCGAGACTTTGCTGGTCCGTCAATAGTGTTGTTTGGAGCGTCACAACATCTATATATGGATCTACACCCGTCTGATAGCGCGCCAACTCCAAATTAAGAGCGAGCTGGGCGGAATCCACAACTTTTTTCTGCTGCACAATCTGCTGAGACAGGATGCGCACTGCAGCGAGCGAATCTTCCACCTGTTGAAATGCTGTGAGCACTGTTTGTCGATAGGAGGCGAGATCGGCATTGTAGATGGCGACATATTGATTCACCGTTGCCCGCCGCAAGCCGGCGTCAAAAATGGTTTCCGACAGAGAAGGACCGACTGACCAGAAGCGGCTTGGCCATTCGAGAAGGCGTTGGATGAGCGAACTTTCGAGACCGCCCGATGCGGAAATAGACAGGGTCGGATAGTAGGCGGCATCTTGAACTCCAATTTCGGCGTTTGCCGCAGCCATGGTCCGTTCGGCGGCAGCTACGTCAGGCCGGCGTTGCAAGAGTTGCGAGGGCACGCCAATCGGGATGGGGGGAGGGTCGGTGGTGAGGGGCCGTGCGGGGATACTGAACTCGGAGGCGGTTTTGCCAATCAGCACGGCAATGGCATGTTCGTATTGAGCGCGGGCGACGCCTAAATTGGTAGCGGCCGATTCTGCCGCTTCCAAAGTGTTCTGGGCTTCGACCACTGAGATTTTGTCATCGATGCCGATTTCATAGAGGCCTTTTGTCAAGGCAAGGGCCTTCTGGTCGGCGGCCACTGTATCCGCATAGAGTTTGATGAGCGCATCCTGGCCGTGAATCTCAAAGAAATACTCAGCCAGACTTGCTTGCTCGGTGAGGCGCTCGTTTTCCAGATCGGCGGCATTGACTTGCGCGGTGTAACTCGCATTGCGGACTTCATTGCGCACTTTGCCCCAAAGATCGGGCGCCCAGGAAACGTCGAGAGGTAGTGAATAGAGGTTTGAAGTGGAACCAGTGTTGACAACAACGCCGCTGCCGTTTGTGTTCCCGGCGTTGCTGAGATTGGAGGAGGAACGTTGTTGAGAGATGGCGGGCGTTGTTCCCACGGTGGGAAAGTATTGGGAGCGCGCCTCCCGAATGATCGCGCGCGCCTCCATGAAGTTTTCGAAATATTGTTTGATGGTTTGATTGTTGATATTCAACTGCTTCTCAAGGTCGTTGAGTTCAGGTTCGTTAAAGATTTCCCACCAGTTGCCGCGCAGCTTGGCATCTTGCGGTTGAGCCAGAGTCCAAGGGCCGTTCTCTTTAAATTGAGTGGGAGACTCCTTATACGTGACCGGGGCTTGCACTTTGGGAGGAGTGTATTTGGGGCCAACGACGCAACCGGTTGAGCAAGCAAGCAAGACGACCAGGCACAAGCTGATGTATTTCATTTCGAACCTCCCGCCATGGCAAACGTTGGCTGTCGTTGTCCACCGGACATTTTCAAACGAAGACGGTCGAGCAACAGATAAATCACCGGAGTGGTATAGAGCGTTAGCATTTGGCTGACGATCAGGCCGCCGACAATGGTGATGCCTAAGGACGCCGTAGTTCCGAGCCGGTTCCTGTTCCAAAAGCAAGCGGCAGTGCGCCAAATAATGCGGCCATGGTGGTCATCAAGAATAGGGCGGAAGCGAAGCAGACAAGCTTCGAAGATTGCTTTTTCGGTGGTCATGCCGCCTTCGCGCTCAGCGGCCAAGGCAAATCGATCATCATGATGGCGTTTTTCTTGACGATGCCGATTAAGAGAACAATTCCGATGATTGAGATTACGTTCAAATCAATACCGAAGAGCATTAGCGCGAGCATGGCGCCTACGCTCAGGAAAGGAAGAGTAGAAATGATGGTGATGGGATGCACCAGACTCTTCATACAAGATTCCCAGCACAATATAAACGGCGAAAAGAGCGGTTCCCACCAGGATTGGTTCGGTGCTGAGTGACTCCTGATAAGCCTGCAGGGTACCGGCAAGAAACCGTGAATGGTTTCTGGAGTGCCGAGCCGAGCCTGCATCTGTTGAATCGATTGAGTGGCATTGCTTAAAGAGAAACCGGGCGCCAGATTGAAGGAGTCGTCACGGAGGGGAATAAGCCGGTGTGATTGACCTGGAGGGGCGTGGTGTTGGCTGTGGGTTTGGCGACGGCGCTGAGAGGCACTACGCCCGCCGAAGTGGCGACTGGATAAAGAAATTTGAGGCCTTCGGGCGATTGCCAGTATTTGGGCGCGACCTCTAAGATCACATAATACTGATTGAGTTGGGTGTAGATAATGGAGACCTGGATTGACCGAAAGCGTCGTAGAGGCTAGTGTCTAAGGCTTGAGCCGTAAGGCCGAGGCGTGCCGCTGTCACTCGATCATAGTTGAGAAACTCCGACAAGCCGCCATTTTGCTGGTCGGAGTTTACGTCCTGGAAACCAGGGAGTTTTTTCATCTGTGCCAGCATGATGGGTCCCCAATGAGTCAGGTCTTGCACATTGTCCGATTGAATTGTGTATTGATAGAGGGCATTACTGGAGCGCCCGCCGATGCGAATATCCTGGACGGGTTGCAGGAATGCCGACGCCACGGGCAGGCGATTCAACTTAGGACGCAACCGGCCAATGATCTGCGCTGCGCCCACTTTGCGCTCTTCTAGCGGTTTTAAGGCAATATAGATGAAGCCTCCGTTATCGCTCCATTGCCGCCTGTGTAGGCGTTCACATTGGCAACGGCTGGATCGGCTTTAATCACCGCCACCAATTGCTTGATGGAGTTATTCATGATGGGGAAGGATGCGTCTTGCGGGCCCTGCACGCCGCCCACCAGCGAACCGGTGTCCTGCTGCGGGAAGAACCCCTTTGGGATTTTGATAATCAAGACTACGTTCAACGCGATGGTGAGGAGGAGGACACACAGCGTGAGGATTGAATTGTCGAGAACCCAGAGCAGCGAGTGACGATAAATCGAAAGCATCCCGTTGAAGACTTGCTCGCTGGCTTTGTATAGTTTCCCATGTTGCCGGCTGCGTTCGTCTTTTAGCAGATGCGCGCACATCATGGAGTGGTTGTCAGCGAGATGACCATTGAGACAAGGATGGCGGTAGAGAGGGTCACGGCGAATTCTCGAAACAAACGTCCGACAATTCCTCCCATAAGCAGGAGTGGAATGAAGACGGCAATGAGAGACACGCTGATTGTGAATACGGTTGAACCGATTTCCTGTGCGCCTTTTAAGGCAGCGGCGTACGGAGCCATGCCTTCTTCCATATAGCGTGAAATGTTCTCCATCACCACAATCGCGTCGTCAACCACAAACCCAGTTGAAATGGTTAAGGCCATCAATGAGAGATTGTCGATGCTGTAGTTGAACAGATACATTACGGCAAATGTGCCAATGAGTGAAACGGGGACAGCAATGGTTGGAATCAGAGTGGCGCGTCCGTTGCGAAGAAACAGGAAGACAACAAAAACCACCAAGATTACGGCGAGGATCAAGGTTCTTTCGACATCAGAGACCGAGGCGCGAATCGTGGTGGTTCGGTCGAGAACAATCGTCGAGTGAATGCCTTGGGGCAGGACTGCTTGCAAAAAGGGCAACTGACTGCGAATGAGGTTATTGGTCTGAATGATGTTAGCGCCGGGCTGGCGGAAGATGATGACTGTGACGGAGGGAATGCCGTTGAGATAACCGGCGGAGCGAACGTTCTGCACCGAGTCGGTGATGTTTGCGACATCCGAGAGGCGCACCGCCAAACCATTGTGATAACCAATGACGAGAGGCTTGTATTGGTATGCCTGAGAAATCTGGCCGTTATCCACGATATCGGCCGTTACGAGTCCATCGGTAATCTGGCGGCGGGCCAGATCGGAGTTCTGCAAGCTGAGGATCGATTGGATTTTGGCGAGCGTCAAGCCGTAGTGATTCAACTGAGCGGGATTTACATCCACACGCACTGACGGTAAAGAAGCGCCTCCGACGACGACTTGTCCGACACCCGAGATTTGAGAAAGTTTTTGTTCCATCACCGTGGAAGCTTCGTCATACAGCTTGCCGGTGGAATATTTCTCCGACGTGAGGCCGAGAATCATAATAGGGGCGTCGGCTGGATTAGTTTTGCGGTAAGTGGGATTAGCAGGGAGGTTGGCGGGCAAATAGGTGCGCGCCTGATTGATGGCTGCTTCCACATCGCGCGCGGCTCCATCGATGTTGCGGCTGAGATCGAACTGAAGAGTGACGCTGGTTGATCCTAGAGAACTGGATGAAGTCATCTCAGTAATGCCGGCGATGTGCCCAAATTGGCGTTCGAGGGGGGTAGCGATGGAGGACGCTACAATTTGCGCGCTGGCGCCGGGAAGGCTGGCGGAAACGGAGATGGTTGGGAAATCGACCTGTGGCAAGGGGGAGACGGGCAACAGATTGAATGCGACGGCACCGGCCAACGCGATGGCGACTGTGAGGAGCGTTGTCGCTATAGGTCGATGGATGAACGGAGCCGAAATATTCATGCGCGCGCCTCCGCTTCCTTATTACCTTGCCTCTGCTGCTGATTGTTTGCTTTTTTGCGGGAGCGCGAGAAGCGATTGCCGAGGTTATCGAAGAAGATGTAGATGACCGGGGTTGTGTAGAGCGTGAGAACCTGACTCAACAAGAGACCACCCACCATAGCGATGCCGAGCGGGCGGCGAATTTCCGAACCGATGCCTGTGCCGAACGCAGAGGAATGCCGCCTAGCAGAGCGGCCATGGTGGTCATCATGATGGGACGGAAGCGTAGTAGACACGCTTCGTAGATGGCGTCGGTCGCGTTCTTGCCGTGCTCACGTTCCCCTCTAAAGCGAAATCGACCATCATGATTCCGTTTTTCTTGACGATTCCGATGAGGAGAATAACGCCAATGATAGCGATGACGCTCAGATCTTGCCGGAAAAGGAGAAGCGCGAGCAACGCGCCAACGCCGGCCGAAGGCAGCGTGGAAAAAATTGTGACTGGATGAACGTAGCTTTCATACAGAACACCCAGCACAATGTACACGGTGACCAGCGCAGCCAAGATGAGCAGACTTCGTTCGACAAGAGAACTTTCAAACGCCGCGGCAGTGCCTTGAAAGCCCGCTTGCAGCGAGGCCGGCATGTGTAAGCTGTTCTTGACCTTTTCAATGGCCGTGATGCCGAACCCAGGGAAGCATTGGGCGCGAGATTGAATGAGACCGTGACGGCGGGGAATTGGCCCTGATGGTTGATCGACAGGGATTCGGTTGTCTTTGTGAAATGAGCGAACGTGCTCAAAGGACGGCGTTACTCAAGGTTGTGGTTGTGGCGGTATTGGGTGAACTGCTGCCGATGGCGCCGACTGCTGGACGTGGTGGCACTTTGGGCGTTGAGACTATTCGTGGGAGGATGAGAATGCCGCTGGAGGCTGTGTAGAGGGCGCTTTCGGTAGTGGTATTCGAGCCTGCCGCGAGCCGAAGCCGAAGAGGAATAAGAAGACGAAGCGCCCGCGCCCGTAGCAGCGGAGGAAGCGTTGGCTTGTAAGTAGATCTTGTTAATTTGTCGGGATCGCTGGCAAACTGTGGTTCGGCCTCTAGAATGACGTGATACTGATTCAGTTGCGTGTACATGGTGTTGATCTGACGCTGGCCGAAGTTGTCATATAGAGCGTTGTCGATGGTGGCAGGGGCGATGCCGAGACGCGATGCGGTCACCCGGTCGATGGCGAGCGAAACCGCGAGCCCGCCGGTTTGCTGGTCGGTAGCAACGTCTTCCAGCTGCGCCAGATGGCTCAGCTTTTCAACGAACCGATTGGTCCAGCTTTCAGCTCTTGCACATCCGGATCTTCCAGCGTGTATTGATATTGGGTGCGGCCGACGCGATCGTCCACCGTGATGTTTTGTACCGGCTGCATGTAAAGGTCGATGCCTTGCACTTTATTGAGATGGGAAGTGAGCCGGCGAATCACGTCGGAGGCGCTAAGACTGCGCTGGGAGAGTGGTTTGAGATTAATCGAGATGCGGCCGCTGTTGAGCGTGGTGTTTGTTCCATCCGCACCGATGAAAGACGAAAGGCTCTCGACTGCCGGATCTTGCAAAATGATCTGATCCAATTCCTGCTGCCTTTGGGCCATGGCGGGAAATGAAATATTTTGCGGTGCTTGCGATATGCCCTGAATGACTCCGGTATCTTGAATGGGGAAAAGCCTTTGGGGATAACGATGTAGAGAAAAATTGTAAGGACCAGTGTGCCCAAAGCGACGAAAAGCGTAAGTGTTTGATAGCCCAACACCACTTTGAGCGTTCGTCCGTAAAATGCGATCATCTTTTCGAAGACACGTTCCGATGCTCGATAGAAACGACCTTGTTGATTCGTTCTGCCGCAAAATCCGCGCGGACATCATGGGAGTGAGCGTTAGCGAGACGGCTGCGGAAATGATGATTGTGACCGCGAGCGTGACTGCGAATTCCCGGAAAAGCCGGCCAACTACGCCTCCCATGAACAGCAACGGAATGAGAACCGCGATAAGAGAGACAGTAAGAGAGAGAATGGTGAACCCAATTTGCTGAGCGCCTTCGAGAGCCGCCTCCATTGGGGATTTTCCTTCTTCGATAAAACGAGAAATGTTTTCGATCATCACGATGGCGTCGTCCACTACGAAGCCGGTGGATATAGTCAGCGCCATGAGAGAGAGATTGTCGAGACTGTAGCCCAGCGCATACATTGCCCCGAAAGTGCCGATGATGGAAAGCGGCACGGCTACGCTCGGGATGATGGTGGCCGATAAGCTGCGCAAGAAGAGAAAAATAACAAGGACCACCAAAACAATGGTCAGCACCAGTTCGAATTCGACGTCGTCAACAGAGGCTTTGATATCAGTGGTCAGGTCGGTGAGAGTGGTGACATCGATTCCTGTAGGTAAGTTCGCCTTGAGCTGCGGCATCAGGTTTTCGATGCTTTTGACGACCGTGATGGTATTGGCGCCAGGCTGCCTTTGAACGTTGAGAATCACGGCCGGGGTCTTATTCATCC
The DNA here is from genome assembly GCA_963840845.1 of Bryobacterales bacterium. Classification (GTDB taxonomy): domain Bacteria; phylum Acidobacteriota; class Terriglobia; order Bryobacterales; family Bryobacteraceae; genus Bog-105. The sequence goes on along the minus strand of CAWJBS010000120.1, from coordinate 11,703 downwards.
AGGCGGCCTGCCGAGCATTCTCCACCCCATTGACGACGCGGGCGACATTTTTCAGGAACACCGGAGCATTGTTGCGATAGGCAATCACGATGTTTTGATAATCGCCGCTGGTGACGAGTTGGTCATTGGCGTCGATTTCGTAATCTTTGTCGGGTCCGTCAAAATTGCCCTTCGCCGCATTCACGCTCGCTTGCGTCAGAGCGGTGCGAAGATTTTCCATGTCGATGCCGTACGAAGAGAGAGCGGCTGGATTGGCTTGAATCCGCACAGCCGGTTTTTGACCGCCGCTGATGCTCACTAGGCCGACTCCGTTCAACTGCGAAATCTTTGGGGCTAGCCGGGTGTCCACCAGATCTTCGACTTGCGAAAGAGGTATCGACGTAGAAGTAATGCCAAGAGTGAGCACGGGAGCGTCGGCCGGGTTGGTTTTGTTGTAGATAGGGGGGAAGGGAGGTTTGAAGGAAGATAGCTCTGAGCCGCGTTGATGGCCGACTGTACTTCCTCTTCTGCTATATCAATTTGCAAGCTGAGCGCGAATTGCAATACGATGACCGAGGTGGCGCCGGAACTAGTGGACGTCATCTGACTGAGTCCTTGCATTTCGCCGAATTGGCGCTCGAGCGGAGCCGTTACCGTGGTTGCCATCACGTCGGGACTGGCGCCGGGGTAGAAAGTGACGACCTGGATGGTAGGGTAGTCCACCTGCGGAAGAGCCGAAATTGGCAACTGAGTGTAGGCGACAATGCCGACAAGCAGAATCGCAACCATCAGCAGCGCAGTTGCCACAGGCCGCTGAATGAAGGGACGTGACGGATTCATGGGGCTGTGGAGTTGGTTGCTGCCGCCGGTGAAGACGGCATCTGGGTCGCGGTGGTTTTAGAATTATTTTGCAGCTTTTCGAAGCTGCTGTCGGCTACGACATCCCCCGGTTGAATGCCTTCTACGGCCGTCATTCCGGAATCCGCAATACCGGGCTTCACGTTGCGAAGCGAAGCCGTATTGTTCTGGATGACGTAGACAAACGAAGTGTCTCCATTCTGTTGAATGGCAGAAGTGGGAATTAATGTTACGTTATCGAGCGTTCTTACTAATAGCTTGGCGTTGACAAAAAGATTGGGGAATAATTCGTTTTTCGTATTTGCAAAAATGGCGCGAAGTTTGACGGTGCCGGTGGTGGTGTCGATTTGGTTGTCGAGAGTTTCCAGCTTTCCGGTCGCGATCTTGCTTTGATTGCTTCGATCAAGGGCTGTGACCTGAAGTGTTTTGCCATGGCGCATTTGGTCCTGAACTTGACCTATGCTGTCTTCCGGTATGGTGAAGACCACTGTAATCGGCTGAAGCTGCGTGATCATCACGAGCGGGGTGGTGCTGTTGGCTTGGACAACATTGCCCGGGTCCACGAGCCGTAGCCCCACGCGTCCTGAAATCGGCGAGGTGATGTGACAGAAGTTCACCTGAACTTGGTCATACTGCACCGTACCTTGATCTGCCTTGACGGTGCCTTCATCCTGAGTGACAAGCTTTTCCTGATCGTCCAGGGTCTGTTTGGCAATTCCATCGCGAGCCCATGCGGAACGGTAGCGATCGAGATCCATCTTTGCTTGCGCCAGCAGCCCTGTATCGTGTTCTAAAGTGCCTTGGGCTTCCAGTAACTGCGCGCGAAAGGGCGCTGAGTTGATATCGATGAGCGGATCTCCACGCTTCACGAACTGGCCCTCCTTATAATGCACCTGGGAGATCTGGCCAGTGACCTGGCTCGTGATGGCGTCGGTATAGACCGGAGTCACGGTACCTATGGCTTCCAGATAAACGCCGATTGAACCTTTTTGCGCAGTGGCCGTGGTGATAGAGACGGGTCCGCTGACACCCCTCCTTCCTTGCGCAGGAGCTTTTTGTTCTTCTTTATGGCGCAACACCCACCAAAACACGAGACCGAAAAGGCCAAAAATTAATAACCAGATCAGTAGCCGCACGAAAAGAGAACGCCGATGAGGTGGCGAATCTGGAGCGGGCAACTGATGATCTGGGCCAATATACGGCGCCTGCGTTGGGGGTGCACCTGCTTCTGCTGTCTCTTCTGGCATCTGATGAGTTAACTACCGGGAGCTCGCTTTCTGTGGACATCTTATTAAGGGCGTCCTAGCAGCGAGGTGTTCTTACTAAGTAAGATCTTCGGAGTCGTGCAAGGGTTACAGGCTGGCTCGAAACATCTGTAAGGGTAGTCATGTGCCTCGGAGTTTTGCTTGTAAAGTCATAGGTGTAGCGAGCGGGAGTACCAGCAGCTTGTAATAGTTGTGGATTAGCACGCACGAGAGGCGTTATGCAATCGCGCGACGCTTTTTGATTCGCATGCATTGCTGCCTTGTTGCTACAGCGTGGTGCGAAGCTGCGCCTCGGCAGATCAATGATAACGGCGATAGCGTTTTGAGAATGAACCAGAAGGCGGCATTGTTGCGACGGTCTGTCTTTGGCATTCAAAGGGCTGCGGATAATTACGGATAACTAATGCCCGCCGTGCGTATTGAAGAGACGGCGCGCTAAAGGCGAATTGAGATGGAGTCGGAGGTCGCGATCAGTACGCCGAGGCGTGCGGGATCGGCAAAGAAGAAGCGTACGATTCGATCCCCTCCCGATAACTGTGAAAAAGCGACTCAAATACTTCATCCCAAGACTGGCATAGCGCATGGCCACGCGCCGCTTGGCGCATGCGGGCCCTGAGCGCCACGTCTAGCTTCAGATTCTCGACGCACTGAACAAAGTCAGCGTCGCTGGCTGCAACATACCCTGTCACCCTATTCCGCACAATGAATTTGGGTCCCCCACTGTTTGTCACCACCGCCGGAATAGCGGACGCCATGGCTTCCAGGACGACGTTCCCGAAGGTATCTGTGTGCGAAGGGAAAGCAAAGAGATCCATTTGCGCGTAAGCGTTTGCAAGGGACTCGCCACGCAGTACCCCGGTGAATTTAGCGTGCGGAACATTCGTCCGTAACCACGCCTCTTCACTCCCTTCACCGACGATCACGAATTCCACGTCGCTGTGCCCACGGGCGAGCAAAGCGCTTGCCAACTCCGCCAGAAAACGAACGTTCTTCTCCGGCGTTAGACGACCCACATAACCGATAAGAAACTTGTCATTGCTTCGTGTGCGGCGGCTGGGAGTAAAAAGAAGGGTGTCCACACCCCGCCGCATCAGGTGAGCGGGCCGCTGCGTAAGCGAGCTTGTCAACTCAACCAACTCTTGATTAGGCGCCATTGTGAGAACGGCTTGCCGGTAGAACCAACGGAGCGTTTTCAAGGAAGCGTTTTCCGCTGCGTCTCCCGCTAACTGGCTCAACCCTGGGCCGGCAAAATGGAGGAAGCGCTGCAATCGGACACCCGCGTATTCATGCAAGCTGGTGTGCCAGGAGATGACGAGCGGCAAGTTTAGAAGCCATGCTACGTAGACGCCCATTGCTCCCATATCGCCCGGACCAGTGACATGAATCAATTGCGCGCCAAAGGAACGCACCTGTTGGGCCACGCGGTGGGAATAGCGCCAGAGGAAAGGATCGTAGTCGAGATTGGCGTCCAAGGCAATGCGCAAGCGACTGCGCTTCAATTCGAGAATGGAAACTGCCCCGTCGGTGGCTGCTTCAGTTCTCGCACCGCAATGAACGCTAAGAAACGGGATCTGGCGGCGGCGCGCAAACCCTTCAAGCTGGCGAGCCGTGTGCGCTACGCCATTCACTTCCGAAAAAGTATCGGGTAGAAATGCCACACGTGGATAATGATTCAAAACGATGCCTCCTGATCTGACCAGACTGTTGAACGCCGGCTGATTGCCCACCTGAACGGGTTTTGGAGAGTCACCGTCATTCTGTTTATTCCTTGCCACCACTGTCGCCAACTTCTATTCCTGAAGCGTGTGCGCCGCGTGAATTCACGGTGAAAAGAACCATAAAACGGCGAATGTTTAGGGCGGAAGCGGGCTCTCCCTGACCTGCTCCTGTTCGTCTCTGAACGGACGTTGCCGGTCTGTAGTCGATCTGACATCAACTCGTAACGGCTCGGTTGGAACGAGGATATAAAACATTTCCACCCTCTACTGTTTTCGCAATTTCATCGCGTCCGAATGAGAAATTTACTCGGGTCGGCTACTCTTCAGACATGGCGATACTCGCTCCCAGGCGAACTCTCAGCGCTATTTCCGTAGCCGCCCTCACTACGGTTTTGCTGCATGCCGCGCCGCCGGCTGTGGCGACTTCCACGGCCCCGGCCAAAGTCGAACGTAGCTATCGGTGCCGTTACCAAGCTACGGCGTACATTACATTTCTCTCGATCCCCATTTTCAGCCGATCAGGCGTTGGGTTCGGCTATGCCGATTCCGCCGAGCAGAGCGGCGGCCCCACGGGAAAACTGAGCCTGCGTTTCTTGAGCGGATCGACGCCTGAGAGGGCGCACGGGCTCAACCGCTTTGGCTTCATTCAAGAAGACATTGCAGAGCGGGATCGGGCCACAATCAGCGCCGCTTACTTCGGTTTGATGACGGCGAATCAAGAGGAGTCACTGGACGCGGCCAAGGCGGCTCTCAATGCGAACGCCCAGGAAACTGTGGCCTTTGTGGCTGCGCGGGCGTTCATCGATAGCGAAAAAACAAGCTATTCCGTGCGGCATCTTCTGCTGCCTTCGTCTTACCGAGGATCGAATGCGGATGAACTACTAGGACAGGTGAAAGCAGAATTTGCGTCGTCTTCGGGCCCATTGGAAAAAGTAGAATCCCTGAACGGGCAGATCACCGGCACATTCCTGAATTGTTTGCGGCAAGCTATTTTGGCCGAGGCCTCGACGTACCGAAGCCGAATCGTCTTCAACGGCAAAATCTTCGACTTTCAGGCTGAGAAACATTCCGACGCGAAAACCGGTTCGATTCTGCAAAAGGCAGGGCTTACTTCCACGCCCGACCGGATTCTTCAACTGACAGGCACGCTGCGCAACCAGAAGACACAAGAAATCACAAGTTTTCGGCTTTGGTTCGCCGGCGGATCTGCCGATTTTCTGCCGTTGCGTTTTGAGTTCAAAGCCAAATCGTATTTGCGCCTGGTGTTCGACCAGGAGCCCCCGGCCGCCGCTGACAAACTCGTGGCTCACCGTCAGTCCGACCAGTAAGCCAACGAGTCAAGATCGCGTCTAGTGATTCGAGATTTAAGAGCCCGCTCCGCCGAGGCCGGTGCTGGATGGCGTTTCGCTGCCCCAAGAAAGCAAATAACTGTTCATACTTGGAAAAAAGCCCCTTTTTAAATCGATCACATATGTATGACGGCCTTGCAGAATCTCTCCGACTTGTTCTTTGGCGACGGGCAACTTGTCAATGTTCTCCCGCAGCCAGCCGTTCAAATCTTCTTCTTCGTCGATCCGCGCCGACCACGCCGCGTCGATCTGGCCCGCGGTGGACGTTCCTTCGCACAGGCGTGGATGTCCGAATAAGTCGCGCAGATTGTGTGATTTCGCAATACTCCACGACCGATTGAGCCAATTGGGGAGCAAGGAAAAGCACACCGCCATCGCGGCCCCCCAGGACGACGCCACGAAGACCGCCCTCTCCTTCGATACCGTCAATTTCGCATCGCACAGTCACGCGCCTCTCTTGGCCGGCATCGGCTTCATCGATACGATTGCGCCACCCGCCGGCGTCTGGACTGCCTTCAATCAGAGGCAAGCCCCCAAAGAGCCCCTGCCCATCATCGAATCCGAACAGGACAACCTCACGCCCGCCCCAGAAAGGCAGGGCATCATGCCCCGCGCCAACCAAAGAAAGACTCGATCTTTGGGGCAAGGGCGCCAACTTCACACACCCAACCCGCTCCATCCATAGAAACGATCACCCCCGCGCCAACAACAACCCAAACCACCCCCATCCCTTTACCGCTGAAGTGATGTCACATCTCCTTGAAAACACTCAAAAAGTAGTCCCCCCTCCGACACACCGCCGTCATCTCCCGCCCGACCCCAGCTGTAGGGCCTCCCCTTCACACAATCTCTTGCAAACCCTCGCCTTCAGTGGTATCCTCCCTCTAGACTTAGGCGTTTTTCTGAGGAGCCTAAGGTATCTTCGGATCACGGTCCACCCCCAAGCAGAAACACCGCTTTGGGACAAAAAGGGCGAAGCTTGGTCTCCTTCCCTCTTTTTCCGCAGCAGCACCAAGCACCACCCCTTTTTCCTCAGCGTCCCGGAAACCAAGGCTTCTCCGACTCGAAGCCTTATCCCTCACATCACCTGGAGGATCAAAACAAAAATCATGCTCGCCCCACGTTTAAGACGAACCACCACCACGAAAGCAACTCTCCGCCTCGCGCTCCTCGCCCTGGCCCTCCCCATCGCCGGCTTCTCCACCGCCCTCCAAGCCAGCGGCAACGGCGGCAGCGTCACCATCTGCGAATTCGGCGCCGCCTGCCCCGACCCCTTCAGCACCACCACCGCCGTCGGCATCAGCCCCTCACCCATCGCCAACAGCGGCACCTACAGCTTCGTCTACACCTTCGCCGATCTTGACCAATACACCGTTACCGGCACTTGGTCCGCCGACTACACCACCGGCACCGACGTCATCTTCAACCCCACCGTCACCTACCTCGGCTACAACGGCAACACCAGCCACGCCTCCGTCGGCAACGACACCCTCACCCTCGACCTCTACCAAAACTTCTACGACAACACCCCCGGCACCTGGTCCGGCCCCCCCGCCGCTTGCGAATACTTCGGCGTCACCGTCGCCCCCAACTCCTCCGCCACCGCCGACCTCTCCTACGGCGGCCAGCAAATCGGCACCCTCACCGCCGGCCCCGGCACCTCCAACCAGTCCCTCTGCACCGTCCTCACCATCCCACCCCCCACCGGCACCGCCCCGTTCCTCGCTTCCGATTTCGATATGACCTTCACCTTCGCCGATAACACCGCCCCCAACACCACAACCACCGTCTTCGCCATCCCCGAACCCTCCTCCGCCCCTCCTCAGCCTCTGCGGCTATCGGCAGCGGCCTCCTCCTCGCCCTCGCCCGCAAACGCCGCACCCACGCGTAGAACCCGTTATAATTGGAGATACACACAATAATATGGACAGCAACAACAATCAGCCCATTAAGAACGACCCCACCCTCCCAGAGGAATCCCCCGAATCGCAAAACCGTCGCGAACTCGTGGCCAAACTCGGCAAATTTGCCATCTACGCCGCCCCGTTCACCGTCGCGGCCCTCAACGCCAAAGCCGCCGGCATCGGCTCCGGCCCTCGCAAGCACTAAAAAAGCAGCAGCGCCGTTCTTTGATCCGTGTTGATCCGTGGCTAAAGAGTTCTGGTCGGTTCCCCTACCTCACGGAGCCGGCCTCATCCTAGCCCGCCCCGATCTCCCCTCTCTCTTCATCCTCAACCCAACCGCCGCCTTCCTCTGGTCTCTCTACCAACAGAACCCCAACGAAGACGACCTGGTTCAACCCTTCGCCTCCCATTACGGCATCCCCCTTCACCAAGCCCATGCCGACATCACCGCCACCCTCCACTCCTGGTCCCAAACCCTCCTCGCCGACAACGACACCGACAGCGCCGTACCGAACCGCGCGCGTAACCAAGCGGTCCCTCCCAGCACGCAAGCCGTCCCATTCCTCGACTTCTCCCTCGGCCCCTCCGCCCACTTCCGCCTTTTCATCGACCCCAACGCCCCCGACGCCGTTCTCGACGAAATTCGCCCCCGCCTAGCTCATCTCACTTCGTCTTCGCTGTTATCCGACGACGAACACCACCACCCCCGCATCCCGCTCCACGTCACCGACACCCTCCGTGTCTTTGCCAATCACCTGGACCTCGGCTCCGTCGCCAATGCTGCCCAAGCCCGCCTCCTCCTGTTCCCCGAAATCGCCCGCCTCGCCCACAACAGCTCGTGCTGCACCTGGTTCGCCATCCTCCACGCCGCCGCCCTCGCTCACCCCACGTCCAACCACGCCGTCATCCTCCCCGCGGCCACCGGCTCCGGCAAATCCACCCTCACCACCGCCCTCTGCTTTCACCCCCACACCCCCCTCCGCCTCCTCTCCGACGACTCCTGCGCCCTCATCAGCCCCACCGAAATTCTCCCCCTCCCCTTCGCCCTCATGCTCCGCTCCGGCGCCTGGCCCCTCTTCCCCAATCTCATCGCCAACCACCCCACCCACCTCCGCTACGGCTCCGACCTCGTCCGCTTCCTCCCCCCTCCTTCGCCCATCAGCCACCACACCGCCATCCCCAAACACCTCGTCTTCATTAACTACCAACCCGAGGCCGCTCTCCGCTGGGACCCCCTCGACCCCCTCCAAACCTTCCTCCACCTCCAAAAAGCCGGCTTCTGGATCCCCCACACCCAACCCTCCCTCACCGCCTTCGTCTCCTGGGTATCATCTTTACCCTCCTACCAACTCACTTACTCCGACCTACCCGCCGCCGTCAAAGAAATCGAGAATCTCCTCGTTCAAAAGAAACCCCAAAATCCCCTTGGCTTTTTCCAGTAATCGTGGTAAAACAATGTTTACTCTCCCAGTATTCTCTGGGACTAAAAGGGCGGTAGCCCATCTAAGCCCCTCCGCACTTAGTCTTTTGTTCGTTCTTTCTTCAAAAGGAAAGCTCCCTTCGCTCGCCGCTTCTCTAAGGAAGCTCACTTCGTTCGCAGCACCCTACCTTTCTTTTTCTTATCCGTGTTCATCCGCGTTTATCCGTGGCTAAATCTTTTCTTCTTATCCGCGTTTATCTGTGTTCATCTGCGGCTAATTAAGTAGTGAGTAACTAACTCCATGACCCCTTCTTCTGCCCTCACCTCCCGTGACCGCATGATCTCCTTCCGTCTCTCCGTCGACGAATACGAAAGGTTCCGCGACATCTGCCTCACCCACGGCATCCGCTCCCTCTCCGAACTCGCCCGCGTCGCCATCAATCACTTCATCAACCAACCACCCCCCTCCCTCTCCGAATCCTCCCTCCACGACCGCATCGCCTCTCTCGAAGCCAAGCTCCAAATGCTCGCCCAAGAACTCAAACGCCAGCGCACATCCTCCCTGCACTCCTAAGAACATCCGCGTTCATCCGTGTTCATCCGCGGTTAAGGAGTTAAGAAAAAAAGTAACGCATCCCTTCCATGCTGCCCTAGCCTTTTCTTCTTTTTCTTCTTGTTTTTGTCCTATCCGTGTTCATCTGCGTTCATCCGTGGCCAATTTAAAAACTAAATGATGACCCCCTCCGCGAATCCCAAAATCTTCATCGCCTGCTCCTCTTCTCGTTGTTTTCGTTTTATCCGCGTTTATCCGTGTTCATCCGTGGCTAATTTTTAAAAAGTAAATGATGACCCCTTCCTCCAAAATCTTCATCGCCGGCCACCGCGGCCTCGTCGGCTCCGCCCTCGTTCGCGCCCTCTCCGCGGCCAATTACACAAACCTCCTAACATCGCCCCGCACCACCCTCGACCTCACCTCCCCCTCCGCCACCGACCTCTTCTTCGCCACCCACCGCCCCGACTTCGTCTTCCTCGCCGCCGCCAAAGTCGGTGGCATCCTCGCCAACGCCACCTACCCCGCCGACTTCCTCCGCGACAACCTCGCCATCCAACTCAACGTCCTCACCAGCGCCCACCGCTACGGCGTCAAAAAACTCGCCTTCTTCGGCTCTTCTTGCATCTACCCCAAAAACGCCCCACAACCCATCAAAGAGGAATACCTTCTCACTGGCCCCCTCGAACCCACCAACGAGTGGTACGCCATCGCCAAAATCGCCGGCATCAAACTCTGCCAAGCCTTCCGCGCTCAATACAACTTCAACGCCATCGCCCTCATGCCCACCAACCTCTACGGCCCCGGCGATAACTTCGACCTCCACACCTCCCACGTCCTCCGCCTGGACGCCTGCGATCTAGATAAGTCTCTTCTTTACAGTTATTTGCCGTCATCAATCCTCCGTCTGTACGAATCTTGTACGCATGCCCGTTTGAGCCCTTTTTCACGCCCCTGCCAGCCGCGCCGCCGCCGCTGCCGGGCTCTCGTTGGGACGCCGTTTCGGCAGGCGTTTGCCCATAAAACCGGCCGTTCACGGCTGGCCTCCCTGTACCAGCGGTGTACGGAAGTGTTCGTCCCGCTCGCCCCACGCCGCGCGAATATGCTCTTCGAGCCGTTCCTGGCGGGCCCGCACCCAAGGCGCATAGTTCTTTTCCGTCGTGCGAATACTGGTATGCCCCAACAGAATTTGCACATCTTCCATCGGCACGCCGTTCAGCAGCAGTTCGACCGCGAAAGTATCGCGAAACATATGCAAGTGGGCCTTCACCCGTTTGCCATCCACCAAACGCGGCTTCCAGTACTTCATGGGAACCCCTGCCTCCGGAATGTAGTTAATGCCGGCCAGTTTGAACAGGCGCTGGAAATCGCGCTGCCAAGTGCCGACACCCGTTTTCAGTTTGCCGTTGCCGGTCCAAAAGAAATAGCGCTCCGACATGCGTTGCGGCAGATCGCGCAGCGCCGCATACACAAAATCGGGCACCGGCACATAGACCGGTTCGCCAGTCTTGAGTTGCTGGTGCAGAAAGATGCGGCCCGGCAACACCTTGGTGTCGTCGAGGGTCATGGCGTCGCGAATTCGCAGTCCGGTGTAGCGCAAAACCAGCAGCATGGCGCGCATGCGATAGGCGACGGGCTGACCAAAACGTCCGCGAATGTCCTTGACCAAGTCGCAAGCCGCGCGCATCTTGTCGACCTGTTCGCGGGTAAACGGGAGCGTGGGATTGGGCGGGACCTTGGGGCGCTTTAAGGCACTAGCGGGATTCTCTTTGATCCAGCGGGCGTTCATGCAAAACGTAAAAAAACCTTTAATCGCTTCTAACTTCTTAGCAGCGCCGGCCGCCTCGCCGCGCCAGGTTGTGCGGAACTCCGTGAGGTCCTCGAAGCCGATCTGTTGGAGGTGTTTCTTGCCGCGCTCTTCGCAGAAAGCCACAAACGGAAACAGCGTCCGCTTCTTATGGGCGACCGTTTCATCGGCGAGTTTTAGGTTCACTTCGGCATTGGCCACATACTCTTCGACGGCTTTGCGCACGCTTTTGGGCGCCGATAGGCTGAATGCCGGCGATTCTTTCAGCTCTTGTAACCGCTGCTCGGCCTGCTCCCAGGAATCGGTTTTGAGGCTTTCCCGCACGGGCATTCCTAAATACGTGCCGCTGGCCCATACGGGACATTTGCAGCGTTTGAAAGTGCGGCCTTTGGCGGCATGCGGGCAGTCTTGCAGATGGCGACGGTATAAAGTGAGCATGGCGTTAGGCAAGGTGGCGCAGTTGATTCAACACGCGCTGATAAACACTGTTGGGCACGCGCAAGCGCACCCGGCCCTGCGGCGTGCTGCGGTGGCCTTTAGCGTTAAAACGCAAAACTCCTGGTTCGCGCCCAAAAATGCGGCGCGCACTATCGATGCTGATCTGCCATTGCTGGGCGATTTGTTCGAGCGTAAAGTAGCTCTCGCCGGGGATCGCGTGAAGCGTCGCCATCCTCAAGTCTTCCTCTGGTTTAGAGCCATGCTGACCGCTCAGTTGTGTCATGGAAAAGCCTTCTCCTCTCGGTTGTTGTTGGTCATTGATTTTCCGTTTTGTTTTTGAATCATGCAGACTGCCGTTGTCCCAGCGATATTAGAAAGTCTTGCGATGGGCGATCCATTCCTCCAGGTCGCGCAG
>CAWJBS010000119.1:0-27235 GCA_963840845.1 Bryobacterales bacterium | reverse complement strand
TGCATGGCAGGCGAAGCAGCCGCGCAGAAACAGACGCTTACCATTCGTAGGGTCTCCGGCAACAGTCTCGGTGTAACTGGGCAACTCCGCTCCAGCCGGAGCACTCACCGGAGTTTTCCAACTCTCGATGCCATCCACCATGATGTCCACTTGTTTGGGAGTCAACGGTCCACCGTTACTCAACGCCCGACCGGCATGGCTGTTCCTTCTCGGCCATATTCGATGATGTGCTTCAACGCATCTTTGGGAATAACGGATAAATAAACGCTGTCGTGCAGAATTCTGCCAGGCCCCATTTTTCCATCGGCCCCATGACAGCCGGAACAATTCTGGCTGTAGAGCAATTTGAAGTCAGTCACCTCTGAAGCGGGAGTTTCATCCTCCTTAGGTTTGCCGGGCGGATCGCACGCGACCAGGCAAGCAAAAGCTACTGCCGCGATAAGCAGCCGCATCACTTATGATCCTCATCGTGCGGCACTTCGAGAAAGGCGCGCTCGGCAAGAGTCCACGTCTGCATAGTGCTGATGCTGGTGCTGCGTGCAATCACGTAACCTCCCACCAGACCGAACCCCAATTGGCAGACAACAAACCACGGCCAACTAATGCGAGAGTTCAACGCTGGATTGATGAAGTTCAGCGTAGTGGCCACTAAGCCGCTCCAAAACACCGGCATGAGAATACCCGCCCAGAAGGCGGCGTATTTCGGAAACATCGGCAGCATCACCGCATAGAGCACGCCCACCAGAATCGATATAGAAATATGCCCGACAAAGGCTGCAATGAAAGCCAGCGTATTGAATTTGCTGAGTTGCTGAACGGTTTCCGTTCCCATGTCGGGAATCACCACGCCCGCCAGCAAATTCACGGGATACCAAACGCTGTGATACGCGATCAAGCCGTAGAGACACGCCAACGCCGCCATGACGGCGCCGCCGGCCAACCCGCCCCAAAAGCCGGACGAGTAAGGATGGATCTTTTCCGGCACGCGCACACGGTGGCCGCCTTCGCCAATCTTCAGCCGCACAACCGAGCGCAGACCCACTTTCACAGTCGCAGGCCGGCGCCCCATCTCGATGGATACGCCTTCATGCAACTCATGCGGGATAACAGTCTTCCACCAACCCGTGGCCGCCTTTGCGGCAATCACGAATCCCACCACGCTGACGGCCCAGTGCGTAACGATGCCGGCCAAAAGCAAAGTAATTCCGAACGCAAACACCATCGGCCAAAAGGTGGGCGCCGGCAATTGGATTTGTGTTGGATCGTTATTTGAATGTTCCGACATGCCGCTCATCTCCCAATCACATAGACCACGGTAAAGACAACCACCCAAACCGCATCCACGAAGTGCCAGTACCAGGAAAGAAATTTCACACGCCGTTCCTGCGTTTCAATCGGAAAGCCTAACAGGGTCACCAGCATGACCAAAATCAGAAACGCCATGCCAACGATGACGTGACTCGCGTGCAAGCCCACAAGCGAGTAAAAAGTGGTGCCAAAGAGGTCCGTGCTCACGGTAAGGTGATCTTCGTAAATCAGCTTGTGCCACTCCATGCCCGTGGAGATCAAAAACTCCAGCCCAAGCAGAATCGTGGCCAGCCACCATAGCTTGAACAGGCCCAAGCGGTGTTTTTTCAATGCCATTTCCGCAAAGACAATCGTGGCGCTGCTCGAAAGAAGGCAAATGCTGGCGACGATCGGCAGGTCAAGCACATCCTTTGGATATGGGCCAGTGAGGCTCTTGCCAATGTAAACGACGTACGCGACAACGAAAATAGTGAACAGCGCCGTTTCCGTGATAATCAGGAAAATGACGCCCATAGTGCCGCGATCCGGCAGCGTCCACGGTTCCTGGCGCGGCGGTGGATTTCCAGTGAGAACGGCGTCCACTATTCAAACCTCCAATCGGGGTCGTTGGGATTCTTGATATCCCATAGCGGACGGCTGCTCCGCACTTCAGGCAAAGTCTCAAAGTTGTATTCGGGCGGCGGCGAAGTAGTGGTCCATTCAAGCGTCCAAGCATCCCAAGGATCGTCCCCTGCCACTTCGCCTTTAATGGCCGAGTGAACCATGTTCCACACAAAAATCAGGGTAGCCGGAATTTGGAACAGCAGGCCGGAGGTGGCTACGAGGTTCCAGAAATCCCAGCCGCGATCGGGCGCGTAGGTATAAATGCGCCGCGGCATTCCCAGGAAGCCGAGGAAGTGCATGGGCACGAAAGTCAGTTCCACGCCGATGGTGAACAACCAGAAATGCCATTTTGCCAGCGTCTCGTTATACATCCGGCCACTTACCTTGGGGAACCAGTAATACATGCCCGCAAACAGGCCGAACACTAACCCCGCCACCAACGTGAAGTGAAAATGGCCCACGACAAAGTAGGAATCATGCAGTTGCCAATCAAACGGCCCGGTGGCCAGCATGATGCCTGTCAAACCCGCAATCAGGAATTGGAAAAGAAACGCGCAACAGAACAGCATAGGCGTGGCCAAGCGCAGTTTGCCGCCGTACATGGTGGCGGTCCAGTTAAAAATCTTGATGCCGGTGGGGATGCCACCAGCATAGTGGAAGCCGTAAAGAAGGTGTTTGACCACGAAGTCATACCCACCGCGAACATATGGTGCGCCCACACGCCGAGGCTGATGAAGCCGATGGAGGCGTCCGCGCCCACCATGGCAGGCCTCCCGAAAATGGGCTTTCGAGAGAAGATGGGGATCACCTCCGAAAATCGCGAAGGCCGGGAAAATCAAAATGTAAACTTCCGGGTGACCGAAAATCCAAAAGAAGTGCTGCCACAGTACCGCCGAGCCGCCCGATTGGGTATTGAAGAAATTGCCGCCCAAGAAGCGATCCACCAGCAGCATAATTTGTGCGGCCGACAGAGGCGGCACCGTCCCATGTTGATCAGCCACGAATCAATCAGCATGACCCAGACGAACATCGGCATGCGGCTAAGCGTCATGCCGGGACAGCGCATGGAATATCGTCGTGACGATATTGATCGCACTGGCTATACTGCCGACGCCCGAGACTAAAATGCCAAGGATCCAGTAATCGGTGCTGGCTCCCCGCGAGAAAAGGCGCGCGGTCAGCGGCGCATAGGCAAACCAGCCCACATCCGGAGCCGAACCCGCACCCGACAAGCCACTTCCGCCGATATAGCTGAAGTACAGCAGGATCCCGCCGAACAAAAAGATCCAGAAGCCAAACGCATTCAGGCGCGGAAACGCCATGTCGCGCGCGCCAATCATCAGCGGCACAAGATAGTTGGAGAGACCAGCCACGAACGGCATGCCGACCAAAAACACCATGGTGGTGCCATGCATCGTAAACAGCCGGTTGAAGGTGTCAGGATCGACACCGTGCCATCCGGCAAAGCCAACTCAGCCGGATCACCTCACCATAATGCCGGCGATCACCAAGAAAAGCAACGCCGTCACAATGTACATCAAGCCCAAACGCTTGTGATCAACGGTGGAAACCCACTCGTACATGTGGTTTGAAAAGAGAAACGCGCCTCTTCCACCGGAGGGCGGTCTAATTCAGATTGAATGGACGACATAACTACCTCAGGGTCTCCAGATAGTCCACAACCTTGTTCAGCTCATCGGGCGTGAGTTTCATGCTCGGCATTAAACAGCCGGGTTTGGCCACCTGTGGGTCGTTCACCCAGGCGCGCAAATTGTCGTGTGTATTTTTGATCACACCGGAACCTAAGGTTTGGCGGCTCATTAAATGTGTCAGATCAGGACCGAACTTACTGCCGGAACTAGCCTTGCCTAAACCGGAAATATTGTGGCAGTTTACGCAGGCCAGCGATTCAAAAACAGCCTTGCCTTCGGCCGCATTCGGGTTGTCCACCGCGTGGCGCTGTTGTTCAATGGTCCACGCTTTGAAGGCTTTTCCGGGTCTTCCGCCACCACGCGCAACAACATGTTGGCGTGCTGTGTGCCGCAGTATTCGGCGCAATTACCAAGGTAAATGCCGGGCTCGCGCGGATCAATCCACATTAAATTTGTACGGTTTGGAATCAAATCGGTTTTGCCGGATAGTTGCGGCACCCAAAAACTATGGATCACGTCGGCGCTCTGCAGCTGCAATAAGTGGCGTTCTTGTGGTCGCCCGTGGCCGGCATGTGTATTTCGTTCGCCGTCACAATTCCGTAATCGGGATACAAAACCTCCCACCACCATTGGTGGCCGATGAAGGTTACCTTCAATTCAGCCTGCGGCGGACTGGCATTTTCTACCGCGGCAATCACGCGCGCCGAAACGCCAATCAGTACAAACACGATGAGAATCGGCACCACCGTCCAGGCCACTTCAATCTGGTTACTGCCGTAGACTTGCGGTGGCTCCTCAATGTGGTTCCGATCGGCTGACGAAAGCGCCAAATTGTATAAGCGATCAGACCCGCCACCCCCACGAAGATCACGCCGGTAATCGCAAATACCAGCATGGCGATATTGTTTTCAGACTCGGCCGGAGAAGCCAGCGGCTTGAAGATATTTGTGATTTTATGTTCGGCAGTTGAGCGGCTGCCGCTAGGTAGGGCCAAGAACGCAGTCATCATGGCCGTGCGCCAAGCGGGCGCGATGTCAGATAATTCTTAACGCCAAACAATTACTCTACCCCGTCGCAAATGAGACAGTGAGGCAACAGTTGCAATACAATACGTCCATACCTATTAAATACTGGGGGATAAATGGCCTTCGGAATAATGCAGCGGGATGTCGAAGGAATCTTGATTCTGGATTTACAAGGGCGGCTTGTTGCGGGCGAATCGGCTGGAGCATTGCGGGAGCGGACACAGCAAGCAACCGTGAGGTACAGCAGGCAAAATTGATTCTGAACATGAAGGGCGTCGACTATATCGACAGCTCGGGCTTGGGCACGTTAGTGGCCGCTCATTCCACGCTCAACAAAGCGGGCGGCGGCTTAGCGCTGATGAACCTGTCAAAACGCAGCGGGGAACTGCTGATTCTCACCAAACTCGCGACTGTCTTCAGAATTTTTGACGACGAGAAGTCGGCCGTCGATAGCTTCTTTCCGCATCGCGAAGTGCGCAAGTTCGATGTTTTGGACTTCGTCAAAAACGCGATAAAGTAGAGTACAATGCGTTCGCGGATTCACGTTAGTGGACGTCGAGCGACATATCGACGATCTCAAACTGAAAGCGCTCTGGCGGCAGAGAGGAAACCGGATTCGGAATGGTCTCCAGCCAAGTTTGGTATGCACTTTGTGCCAGCGAGTTGTTCAGATAGAACAAAAACTGGTCTGAGCAGCAGCGGATGGGCGGCATCTGCCGGAACGCCAAACGCAAGCCTACCGCTTTTTCCAGCGACACGCCCGGCGTTTTCACGTCTTTGTCTTCCAACAGCGTCACGAAGCTGCTGCGGCCCGCGTGCGGCCAAATATCGCTACGCAGCAGGTTGCGCAACTCCAACCGCGCGCCGAAAGTGATCTCGCACTGCCTGATCCACTCCAACACCGAATCGCCCCAATGCCAGTGCGTGAGTACGCCCAAATACTGGTCAACCAGATTGAGGGCCAAATCCATCTTGCGGCGCTCCAGCAGATCGTCAGTACCTGAAATTGGTGAAGCCAGCGTCGGCACCATATCTTCCTGCTCGATAATCTCCGCAGCGATGCCCATCATTTTGTCGAGGCGCTTGACCTCAGGCACAGTCTTCAGAAGCAGCGGCGGCAAGTCGTGCGTCTTGCCACCCGGCACTTCTACGAACTTTCGATCTCCAACGATGTCCATAAGCACCTCTCAGTTTCTTATCGACAACCTAGTCGTCTTATTCAGTCTTTCATTTAAAACCGTACCTTGGAATAAGTATCCTTCGATTGTATGGACGATTTTACGAGTACGCAAGTTGCACCAGTACTTCGTCCCATACATTTAGTTGTTTTCATGTCGAATTCGTATCACTTTGTGCAGCAAACAAAAGAGAGTGCCAGCGAAAAGGGGGACGCGCCTACCCTTCCGTTATGCTGAAGCATATGCGGATTGTACGGTTTTATGCGGCAATCGGCGGTCTTGCTTTTCTTGCATCGCTTGCACAGGCAGCAGCGCCCACCGCGTGTTCGCAAGGCGCGCGCCAATATTTCCCTTGCGAACTCAGTTTTGAAATGCAGCCGGACGAATTCAAATCGCCACAGGCTGCCATGGGCGACGATTTGCTGCGAGTTGAATTTCGCTCCCCCAGCCACACCACCTACATGATGCGCAGTTTTTGGGATGGCGGCCGAACGGTGCGTGTGCGCTTTACGCCCATTGAAGCGGGTGAATGGACTTACAAAATCACCAGCAGCGCCAAGCGCCTGGATGAGCAGGAAGCGAAATTCATAGCCGCCGAAACTACCGAAGCGGGCATGGTGAACGTTGCCAATCTGCGGCACTGGCGCAGCACCAACAAAAAAGCCCATCTATGGTTGGGCGCCGAGGCGCCTTGGCTCAATCTAGATCAG
This sequence comes from Bryobacterales bacterium, assembly GCA_963840845.1. GTDB lineage: Bacteria > Acidobacteriota > Terriglobia > Bryobacterales > Bryobacteraceae > Bog-105. Next base: position 20,759 of record CAWJBS010000119.1, on the reverse strand, counting down.
CCGACGTTCGAGTCTTGGCTAGATGCTCGCAAGAAAAACGGCTTCACCCATATCCGCGGAGTTGTCCTGACTGCGCATGGCGCCAACAAGCCCGTTTGCGCCAAACGGGCAGCCGGATCTAACCTATTTCCGTGCACTGGACGAAAGACTGCTCGCGGTTGCGGATCGCAGTTTCACAGCCGACCTCATCATCGCTGATCAATTCATTCATTCAAAGCGGCGTGCTCAACGATCGCGAGAAGTTGGAGCCGTTTATCCGCTACGTAGTGGCCCGCTACGGCGGCCTGAACGTCACTTGGCAGGGCATCGAACATTTCGACGATCTCGCCGGCACGCGATCGCTTTTGAAAGACATGGGACTGTTTCTCAAGAAATACGACGGCTTTCATCACCCGCGCTCCAGCGACGCGCGCGCTAGTTCCTCTCCACTTCTCCCCGATGGCTGGATGAATTACATCGTTGAGGCCTCGCCGCGGCCCGAGTTAGGAGCCGTGGAACATCAATTCACAGAAATGCCGTCCATCCACGTCATTTCAACGGTCGAGCCAGTCGGTTTCCGGCATGAGTTATGGAACGCCACCACAAACGGCCAGTATCCAAGCGTTCCCTTTGAAGCGTTACGCAACGAATCGAACGCCAAAGCGGTTGAGACTTGGTACAAACTGATCTCCGATGCCAGGCACTGGGAGTTTGAACCCTTTTTCGATGTCTCCGGCGCGCGCGCCGTTGCCGTAGATGGCCGCAAAGATCCCGAAGCTGAAGTTGATTTTGTGGAGTGTCTTACCTACGCGCAAACTCCCGGCATTATCGAGGTCACTCTTCCGCGTCATAAATACAATCCTTACTGGGTGAATCCGGCCACGGGCGAAGAAACACCGCTCAAAGACAAGCGCACCGACGTGTTCAGCCGCGAAACGCCCGACAACACCAACGATTGGATTCTGTATTTGCCTCGCGAGGGTCAAAGGGACTCCATGGCGCGCTCCTACTACTTCGAAGCCATCAACCCACCGGTCCAAGAGCCCGAAAGCGACGCCGCCAAAACTCCTTTCGACATTGCCGATCCCATGGGCGACCAACTCAGTGCCAGTGTTCCGGTGCCCTTTAAGATCAAACTCACCAAAAACAACAGGGCCACACGCGCCATGCAATATGTTTGGTGGGGTGAAGTGATCTCCGGCGGCGAAGGCTTGCGCGTGCTCGCCATTGGCCCGTCTGGCAATCTTGTTGTGCCCAAAACGATTGCCATCCCGGGCAGCATTTTGACTCTCCGCCTTCAGGCCATTAACGCGAACGGCAAAGCGTATGAATTGGACCGCGTCTTCACGCTCACGCCGTAATGCCAGACTCACCTATTGTTCTAGCCATCGACACCACCTCCCAGTTTGGAAGCATTGCCATACGGCGCAACCATTACACAATCGCGGAGGTCCACTTACAATCCACCGATGGATTCGGCCCTTTCGTCATCCAGGCCATTCAAGATGCTTTGGCGCAGGCGGGGACGCGGCTCGACGAGGTTGATTGCTTCGCTGCCGCGAATGGACCAGGGTCCTTCACCGGCGTGCGTGTGGCCGTAGCAGCCGCGAAAGGATTGGCCGAGGCGCTCCACAAACCGGTGGCTGGCATCTCCAATCTCCGCGCCCTGAGTCTTTGCGGGCACGCGACTCTACGCGCCGTGGTACTCGATGCCCGCCGCGGACAAGTGTACGGAGCAGTCTATGACGCCGCTGCGAAACTCGTGATAGCGGAAGTGGTCTCCCCATGGGAGGACTGGCTCAAAAGTCTACCGCCGGACTTGGAGTTTATCGGTTTCGAAGGCGGCCCGTGCCAAATCGCGGGTATCCCTTTCACGCTAGCTCCCCAATACTTGGCCGCCGCTGTCGGTCAGTGCGCCGAATTCGACGGGCGCGCCGCTTGGACAGACCCCATTTCTCTCGACGCAAACTATGTTCGCCGCTCCGATGCCGAAATGTTTTGGAAAGACATCTGACTCCGAAAAACTACCGGATACCGGAAAACTCTGCCCGTTCCTTGTTATCCAAAAGTTCGGACTCTTCGTCAGGTGAAGAGCAGTTGCATTTCGTTCGTTTCAAGAAAAACGAGTAGTCTTTACAGCCCATCTTCATGGCGACGATTTCCGCTATCGATTTTAGCCTGGCCGCCGCTCTCGCCGAGAGTGGTTATTCGCTAGATATAGATTCCTCTGTTTGGAGTCCGCAAGGGCGGCCGGTTCAATCTCTCTATAGCGATGGTGACGATGCCGAAGATCATCTATTCAAAACAATAGATCGCTCGATAGACGTCCGCTCTGGCTCTTCTCCTCTCGCCGCAGAAATTAGCGATTGGGCCATGGAGTACCATCTCAGCGCGGTACGCACCAATCTGCTGCGTCCGTTGAGTCACCTCCTGAAAGGCGACACTCTCGAAGTAGGTGCGGGCTGCGGCGCGCTCAGTCGCTATATTGGCGAGTTAGATGGCCGTTTGCTCGCCGTGGAAGGAAGTCCGCGCCGCGCCGCCATTACCGCGGCCCGCTGTAAGTCACTCGATAACACGACCGTTGTGTGCGACAGTCTTTCGTCTTTTCGGCTCAATCATCGTTTCGACGCCGTCGTGGTAGTGGGAGTCCTCGAGTATTGCCGCCTCTTCAGTGTCGAAGCCGATCCCGTCGCGTTCCTCCGGCAATGCCGTCGCTTTCTCAAACCGTCCGGTTGCCTGATTTTAGCTATTGAAAACAAACTTGGTCTGAAATATTTATGCGGCGCACCTGAAGATCATCTCGCCCAACCGTACTTCGGCGTCGAAGACAGATACACAGATTCCACTGCTACTACCTGGGGCCGATCGCAACTTGCTGCGTTTCTGCGTTCGGCAGGCTGGAATCATGTGCAAGAACTATTCCCGTTTCCCGATTACAAACTCACCGCAATTAATCCTTACCAGAAACGTTCTGAAATACGGATCTGTTGTGGCCGATCTACTGGCGCAGTACGGACCCGCCTCTGAAACCGGAACTCCCTTTCAACGCTCTTTCTCCGAGGCAGCGGCTTGGAAATCTGTGGCCGAAAATAACCTCGTTCCCGATCTCGCCAATTCTTTTCTGATGGTAGCTTCTTACTCGCCGACCGAAGAAGTAACGGGCGCCTTCATTTATTCCAGCAACCGACACCGTGCCTTCCAGTCGGAGACTCGCATCGACAAAGTGCACGGTGAATTCAAAGTCGAAAAGAAATGCCTTTATGAAGATTCACGCCCGTCTACGGCTAAGTTCAAGTGGTCTCCTTCAGCCTCGCCGTTTCGGCAGGGAAGAATCTACTCGAGTCTTCTGGAACCCATCTTGCTGCGCCCCGAGTGGCACTACGACGAACTGATCGCTTGGGCTCAACCTTACTTTGAACATCTGCAGACAAGAGTGATCCCGCGAACGAACGGCCTCGATCTGTGTCTCTCAGGCGATCTACTCGATTGCGGCCCGCACAATCTCTCATTACGCGCCGATGGGAAGCTCGAAGACTTCGACTTTGAATGGATTGCCCTGCACGACCTTCCGCTGGGATACGTGTTTTTTCGCTCGCTGCTTCATTGTCTTCGTCATCTAACCGCGGTTGCTCCCAGCGCGAGCGATAACGGGTTGCTGAATGGTGTCCGCACTATCATGGCGGCTTTTAGTGTCAGTAGCGATGATGAAACTTTGGCGAATTACTTGGAAAGGGAATCCGAACTGCAGTCATTTGTCAGTGGACGCAAAATCAACTATCGCCTCGACCTCCTAAAACTCCAACAGTTGCGACATCGTTTGCCCTCCCTCCCCGAGCTTCAACGGCTACGAAATGAGATCACTCATGCCGGCGCAGATCTGGCCGCCGCCCAGGCTCGCACTCAGAAACTGGCCGAGCAGATACAACGGCTTCAATCCGAGATCTCCGAGACCGAGACACTGCAGATGACGGCGGCGCAACAGCTTGCCTGCGAACAGAGAGTCCGCGCGGGCCTGGAACAATCTCTCTCGTGGCGCATCACGAAGCCGCTCAGAAGCGCCAGCACTGCACTGAAGGTCATCACCGCAAGATTGATCCGCCGCCACTCCGCCTGAACCTTTCTCCGTCCAGCATCGTATCCTTCTGTTTGGGAGAACTATGACGCTTACGCACTGGGCCGCCGCTACGTTTCTGCTCGCTATGACACCCAATCTACAGACGCCAGACCTTGCCGCACGCCGTCACGCGCTTGACCAGTTACTTGACGAACAATGGCAATATACTCTTCGCGAGTCTCCTGAATTCGCCACCATCATCGGCGATTATCGCTATAACAACAAGCTGAGCGACGCTTCTCTCACCCATATCGAACAGCAGCGCAAAGACACCGAAGCATTTCTGAAGCGCTTTGAAGCCATCGATACAGCCGGCTTCCCCGAACAGGAAGTCCTCAACCGGCAATTGATGGTTCGCAATTTAAAGGAGAATCTGGAATTCAACCGGCTCAAACTTTACCTCATGCCGGTGGATCAGTTCAACGGCGTCCACCTTGCCATCGCGCAATTCGTACCGCTCATTCCCTTCGATACCGCCAAGCAATATTCCGATTACATTTCGCGTCTTCACCAAATACCAAAAGTTTTCGATCAAACAATCGAAACGCTGGAACAAGGCAAACGCGATCACTACATGCCACCAATGTTTCTGCTCGAAAAAGTGGTGTTACAAATTCGCGCCATCGCGGAGCCCGCCGGCGAAGCCAACGTTTTCGGTGGTCCCGTCAACCACTTCCCGGCAGCCATCTCCCAGGCCGATCAGAAAGCTTTGCGCGATTCGCTTCTCAAAGCCGTAGACACTGAAGTGCGCCCCGCGTACACCAAATTGGCGAATTTCATTCAACAGGATTACGCTCCCGCCGGCCGCGCCGAACCGGGCCTTTGGGCGCTGCCCAATGGCGCCGACCTCTACCGCTTTGCCATCCGCCAGCAAACCACTACCAATTTAGACCCCGAAACCATCCACGAACTCGGCCTTCGCGAGGTTGCCCGTATTCATGAAGAGATGCTCGCTATCGCCAAGAGCCAAGGCTTCCCAGATCGCAAGACATTTCAGGCATCTCTCAAAACAAATCCGAAAGTCATTCCCAAATCCGCGGACGACATCCTGAACACCTATCGCGCCTACATCGCCGGCATGCAGCCGGAACTCCCAAAGCTGTTCGGTCTCCTCCCAAAGACTAAATTGGAAGTCCGCCCTGTCCAGGCGTATCGTGAAAAGGAGGCCGCCGCCGCCGAATACAACCAAGGCACTCCCGACGGATCGCGCCCTGGCATAGTCTACGTCAACACCGGCGATTTTGCGAATCGTTCCAAACTCAGCATTGAATCCACCTCCTACCACGAAGCCATCCCTGGCCATCACATGCAAATCGCCATCGCGCAAACCCTGCCGGGCCTTCCTCCGTTCCGCCAGCAAGCGCAATATACCGCATACACCGAAGGCTGGGCGCTCTACTCCGAACGTCTCGGCAAAGATATCGGTTTCTACAAAGATCCCCTCAGCGATTACGGCCGTCTCTCCGACGAACTCCTGCGCGCCTGCCGTCTTGTGCTCGATACTGGTGTTCATTACAAGCACTGGACTCGCGAACAAATGATCACTTTCTTCCGCGAAAATTCGGGCGAAGACGAACCCGACATTCAAGCGGAGACCGACCGCTACATCGTTATGCCCGGCCAAGCTCTCGCCTACAAAATCGGCCAGCTCAAAATTCTCGAATTGCGCGCGTTCGCTCAAAAGGAACTCGGCGATCAATATGACATTCGCGCCTTCCACGACGAGATTCTGAACGGCGGCGCCTTGCCTCTGGATGTTTTGGAAACGCGCACGAAAGCCTGGATTCAGGCCGTAAAAGAAGGCAAAGCGCCCGCCCACCCATAGCACCTGTTACAATCCCGGACATGTTCTCAGGCATCGAACATTTTGCAATTGCATCTCCCAATCCGAAAGGTTTGGCCGATTGGTACGTCCAGAACTTGGAGTTCGCCCTGGTGTGGGAATACGCGGGCAATTACTTCGTTGAAGCGAAAAATGGCGTGATGATCGAAATCATTCCCAGCGAAGGCGATTTCGGCAGCCCCACCATGAAAACGCCGGGCATGCGGCACATCGCCATTTCGGTGGACGATTTCGATGCGGGCCTCGCTCAATTGAAAAAGCAAGGCGTTAAATTCGCCGGCGAGCCTTACGAAACCCGGCAACCGGCTCGTTTTCTTTCATGACGCGGATGGCAATCTGGTGCACCTGATCAAACGCGCCAAGCCCATGCCTCGTCAGGGCGCATAAAACCCGTGCCCTGTGCTACAAAGGGCTTACTTGCTTAATAGGGTCTTCAAGGCATTCGCATACCCCGATTTCCGGGTCATGTGGTTCGGCGCGTGTACTTCCAGCATCGGCACGTGGATGCAGATTGCCGCGCAAAGCTGGCTGGTTTATAACATTTCAAACCGGCCCCTTTATTTGAGCTCGACGTCTTTTTCGGCCAGGCGCCCATTTTCTGCTTTCGTTGTTCGGCGGAGTTTTTGCCGATCGAATCAGCCGCCGAAAGCTTGCTCTGGTCTCGCAGGTCATCCAACTAACCTGCGCCTTCACCTTGCCTCCTCGCGAAAACCAAGATGGTCAGTCGTCTGGGAGATCTGGTGCCTTTCGTTCATCGTAGGTGTAGCGCAATCTTTTGGCGGCCCGGCCTATTCGGCGCTGGTGCCCACGCTCGTCAAGAAAGAAGACTTGCAAAACGCCATCGCGCTGAACTCCATCCAGTTCAACTTGGCCCGCGTCGTCGGCCCCGCTTTGGGTGGAATCGCGTTGGTTAAATTGGGCGCGGACTGGTGCTTTTTTCTGAACGGCCTTTCCTTTCTCGCTGTCATCGCTTCTTTGCTGTCTATTCGCCCCACCTTTGTACCGGCGGCACGAGGAACGCCTGTCTTGAAGAGTATGAAGCAAGGAATCGACTTCATGCGCCAGCGCGAAGGCATGCTCGAGCCTGATCAGTTTGGCGTTCCTCGTCACCATGCTTTCGTACCCGCTATCACGTTTCTTTCCGGTCTCGGCCAACGTGTTTCACGGCACATCCAACATCTTCACGCTTTTCTTTTGTATTTCCGGCGCGGGTTCCGTCACCGGAGCTTTGTTGATAGCGGGACAATCGGCGAAATCGGGACAAGCCCCCAAATCTTTGCAAGCGTTGGCCGTACTGGGCCTGACTATAGCTGTCATCGGTTTTTCACATTTTCTTCCCCATGACCTCAGTGCCATCTTTTTGTCAGGCGCGTTGATGATGGTCGTTTTCGCACTCAATACTTCGCTGGTTCAATCGCATGTCGCCGACGCCATGCGCGGCCGCGTCATGAGCGTCTACAACGTCGCGTTTCGCGGCGGCATGCCCGTTGGCAGTGTCATCTGCGGCTTTTTAGTGAGAAGATCTTCAATCCCGCAGTCCTGGCCGGCAACGGCATTCTGGTCGTCCTCTGGCCCTGTATTTTCTGCTCATTCAAAAGAAACTCACGAAACTCTAGCCGCCAAAACCGTCATCTTCTAAAATGAAGTCAGTCATGCTGAAAGCAATTTTATTTCGTTTGGTGGGCTGCCGCTTTTGGCAGCGCCGCCCCCCTCGGAGTTGACCATCGCCAGAGATCATCAGGATCTGGCGCACCTTAACCAGTCTTGATTTCCCAATATGAACAAGCAGCCCAAGCCAAGCCGCATTGCACGATTGCCTTTATAAACTGGCGCTGGCTGACTCCTTATGCGGCCGAAGTGCCATGGAACTGCGCGATAAACGTAAATCGGAAGCATTTGCGGAAGCCGGCATGGACGCCGCGCAAAAGCTTACCGCCGACCAACGGAAACAACGCGGAATATCACCGCTTGTTGGGCGAACTCTGCGGCCAGGTGATTCCTGCGAATCCAATTTTTCGGAGCGCTGAAATACGGGCAATGCGCCAAAGAGGAAATCGATAAAGCCATTCAACTGGATGGCAAGCTGGCGCTGCGCTTATGTGAGCCGGGGCGTGGGAAATTTCTACTGTGCCCTCCTCCATGGGCGGCGGCCTGGACATCGCTTTGAAGGATTTTGATAAAGCCTCTGTCGATTGATCCTAAGCTCTCGGAAGCATACCTTTGGAAAGGTGTGACTTTGCGCAAAGCCAATCGCAATGGCGAAGCCCGGCAAGCTTTTCAAAAGGCCCTGGAACTGGATCCCCAAGAATCTGGACCAAGCAGCAACTGGATAAAACGCCGGCTAGCTAAAATGTTGCGCGTCCCGCTGCTGTGCCTTGCCATCTTCGCGGCCGCCTGGCTTGAGTTCAAGGTCTTTCCGGGCCACAGCTACCTGGAAGGGGACACGCAGATCTATCTCCCCATGTTGGAGCGCATGGACGCGCCTGGCCTGCTCTCGCGCGACTTGGTCGCCACCAGCCCCACGCTCTCGCTCACGGCGTATGACGAAGCCACGTTGCTTTGCATGAAGCCGGCCGCCAGCCGTTAAGGCGCGCCTGTTCGCTCAGCAGTTCGTTTTCCGCTTGGCCGCCTTCTTGGGCTCTTTCTGCTCGCGCGCGCCACTGGCTTCGGGCACCTCTTCGCCTTCGTCGTCTCGGCCATCATCAACCTCGGCGCGTCGCTCGCCGGCCCGGCGCTCGCTCTAACAGATCCCGAACCCTTCCCCGGCCCCTTTGCGCTCGCGTTGCTACTTCTGGCTATGGGCTTGCTCGTCCAGGGTATCCCTCTTCGCAGCCGGTGGCCGGGGCGTGGCGTTTCTCTACGACCCGGCTTTGTATCTGCGCCCTTTTGGTTTATCCTTTTGCTGGCGTTTAGGTTCGACAGCAGAATGCGCCGCACTCGTCCGCCCGATGTTGCCGGTGTTTCTGATCTTCGTTTTGTTGCTCGCCAATCTCGCGCAACTGCAACCCGGCACTGCCGCCGAGCCCATCTTCAGGCACATGTCGACCCAGCTGTCCCTGTTTCAACGCACCTATGTGCCGCATCTATACGTCAGTCCTTGGCGCCGCCGGCGAATTGATCAACTGCTGGCGCTCGGTCTTGGCGTTCTGGGCAGCCGCGCGCTGCTGGCCGCTGTTCACGTTATCCGTTTCGCTGGCTGGTCTTTGGCAACTGCGGCGTGCGGAGTGCTCTCCATCCCCTTGTCGTTTGCATCCTGCTCGATCAAAGGCATTTCTTCGCTGGGCCGCTCGCATCAACCGACGCGAACGCTTCTTTTCAACCCCGGCGCGCCGTGCGCTCCTGTTCGCTCTGGCCGGTATGCGTGGACTTTGCTGCGCCGTTCCATCGCTTGAATCTTTGGCTTGGTTCGTGTTGTTTTTCCTCTCGCCGCTAGTCACGGCTTCTTTGAACCTCTTCGCTCAATCAATCCGGTGAACGAGCCATGCTCCTTCGCCTTGGCCGCTCGCTTTAGCGGCTGCTGCTCACCTGGCTCTTGCTATCTTTCGCAGTCAGCGCCGCACGCTTTCTGGTCTCGCCTGCCCCTGTCCTCGCAGTTCTCGCTTTATGGCAAACACCCGGCCTGCGCTCGTCTCCGATCCCTCATGCGCGCGTCCCCGATCACACGCCATGGCCACCGTGGGCCGACGCCAGCACTTGGGGCAGCTCCGTCTTCCTTTTCCCCGATGCCGGAACGGCGCCGCCTATCCCGACGTCTTTCGCGCCCAATCGCGCCACGGTCTCTGGGCCGATTGGAACAGCGCCCGCGGTGTGGCTTTCTCCGAAACCGCCTCTGCCCTGTGGCAGAACGCTGGCTCACCACTATGCAGAACGGTTTCTCCCCCGCGCATTTAGAACGCATGCTGCCGCTCCCCATCGACTACTACGTCCTCTCCACACAGCATCGGCTTCAGAACGTTCGCCAAGCCTTCATCAACGATCACTTTGTCGTGTATGATGCCGAAGACCTCCGCAATGCTCCCAAGCCTTTGCGTCTGGCAGACGCGCCATGACGCTCACACCACCACTCGCCACAAAACTGGGAGATTGGGAGTATCTCGATTCCGGCAGCGGCGCCCAGACACTCATCATTCTCCCCGGCGGCGGAAGCACGGCCAGATCCATTTACTCTCTGAACGCTGCGCTCGAACCGTTTTGCCGCGTCGTATCCATCGGCCTCCCGGCAAAAGTTCTGCCATATGACGAAGTTCTGGAAGGAATCTACGCCATCTTCCAGCTTCACTCCGCCTAAGCAAGGCAGTCGTTCTAGGTCACTCCCTGGGAGGGATGATCGCTCCCGCCTTCGCTATGCGCTACCCGGAGCGCGTCAGTGGCCTGATCCTAGCCAACACTGGTTTCTATTGCGGCGCACGGGCCAAGCTCGTACCCGCAATGTGCCGAACCTTTGCCTTCTTGCCGCCTCGCGCATTTGTCCTCTTAGTTGATCTAAGAAAGAATCGCCTGGTGAAAGGAGCCAAAGACGCTGAGTTCTGGTCTAAATTCTACGACGAAGAATTAAGTCAGCCAGACGCCGGCCAGCGCGTCAAAAGCCACTTCATCCTCGGTACGCAGTTTTGCCTGGCCTCATCGCTCAACCATCCTCTGCACCTTCCCATGCAAATCATCGGCTCGCAAGATGACCGCGGCTTTACCGATCGCGAGAGGTCTTTCCTCTCCACCCTCTACCCGCAAGCCGGTGTCAAGATCTTCCCCGCCCCCACCGGCCACCTGAGCTTCCTTACGCGCGCCGGCGAATACGTTGCCATCGTCCGGCACTTCATCGAAAGCCTTACTGGCAGCTAGCGTTTTTGGCGTTCGGAAACGCCAGAAACGTAATGCTCGCAGGCGCCAGCGTCACTGCACCCGCCGCCGTACTCTTCCCCTTCATCTTCGGCAAAGCATCATTCGCACCCAGCCCCAGAGCCACACCGTTCAAATCAACCTCTGTGCCCAGCAGATCTTTCGCACTCAGCGTATAACGCTCACTCTTCGTCGCAGTCGTCAGCTCATGCGCCGCATCCCGGTCAGTGTTAATCGCCAGCAACGTCACCCCGCCCGAGCGCTTCGGCAGGCAATGAGCATAAAGGTGAACCAGCGGCGACGGAGACGTCACCCGCATCCAGCACCGTTTTCCCCATCAACGTATGCCACAACAAAGCCGCCCAGTAATCCGGCCGCGGCGTCAGCGTATCTTCATCAATCAGCCCGTAATCGCTCGCCGCCAACGTGTTGTGCGCCACCACTTGCACTCCCGCGCTTCGCAAGCCGCCCCAATTGCTCCAAATAGCGAAAGCTGTCGGTAAAGGTAGAAGCAAAAGGATCGCCCGCCGCACGCCGCCTCGCCCGTCTCCGTCAGCCAAATCTTCTTGCCTGGCTCAAACCGATCTCGCAAAGCGGCATAAAAAGCTTCGTCCCTCTCGGTGCGCCCCAACCACTCTTCCGAAAGCGCCTCATCCGCGCTAATCTTGCCTTGGCAGCGCTTCGAAACGCCGCCATAAAAGTGATAAGAGAACGCATCCACGCCCGGCCCCGTCGCGCTCAACATATCTTCCGACTTCACAATCGACATCACCGGCCCCAACGGCGCTGCTTCGCCCACAGAGCCTGGTCCCAAGCAAAATTGTCTCCGGCGAAGCCTTTCGTAAAAACGGCACAAACACTTTGAAGTCTCTGCCATACGCTGCGGCGTCATACCCTTTGGGCGCACCGCCCATCGCGGCAAACGTTGGCTCATTAAAAAACTCCATCGCCGCAATCGAACCGCCCGACGCTTTTGTAAACGCCAGCCACTTCTCCGCTTGTCCCGGAGTCCATAGACCATCTCGCATCGCGCACACCCGGCGAAATCGCAACGGAGCTGATGATCTTCGCATCCGCGATCCGCGCAAAATCCAACACGCCCTTCCACTCGGCCCGCGTCAGCACCCCGCCAAAACCGTTCGGCGGTGTTTTCGGCGCTGGTCCATCCGCATCGTAAAAGTAAGTGGAGTTCGCCCAAGTCCCGCTCACTCGCATGTACGACGGCCCCAACGCCGCCGCCAATTTCCGCAGCCGCGCATTCGTCAAATCAATCGGTGGCCGGTAACGAAAAGCGGAAGCATTCAGCCCCAGTATCGAAGATTCCCCGCCTGTGGCGCCTCCGGCGTACCGGCCTTCTTATAAGCCGCCCAAAAGCGTCCGCCCGTCACTTCCACCATTTCAACGTTGAAAGATTGAAACCGCTCGTCCACCGTGCCAACGCTCGGCATTTTCGACGGAGCAATCAAGTCAGCTGCGAAAACACAAGACGCAGCTCCCAAAGCGAACACAACAGAAAGACGGAGACAAATATTCATCCTTCCGAGTCTACTAAGCGCATAACTTATTCACGACTTCCTTTGTGGTTTTCTTAATAAAAGAGATATGATACGCTTCTGTTCCGGCCACCTTGTCGGTGATGAGCGGAGTTCGGTGGCTCGCAAAGGATTCGCGCTTATGTCCCTCAAATCGTCCATTCCCCTTGTCTTAGCCTTGCTGGCCCTTCGCTGCTTTCCGCAAGACTTTCGCGCCTCTCTCAACGGTCGTATCACCGACCCTTCCGGCGCTGCCATCGCAGACGCCAAGTTAGAGGTGCGCAACTCCGATAACGGCGAGACTTATAACGCCACTTCGAAAGACGATGGCAGTTACAGCGTTCTTTCCTTAACACCAGGTCGTTACATCATTACCGTGGAAAAACAAGGATTCAAAAGAGAGGTCCGTGAGGGCATCCAACTTGAAGTCGCCCAGCGTGCCGTAGCCGATATTCAACTCGCTCTGGGAGGATTGAATCAAAGTGTTACCGTTTTGGCGGGTGCGGAATTGCTCGAAACGGAATCGGCCGATCGTGGCCTCACAGTCGAATCCAATCGCGTGTTAAACACCGCGCTCCAGGGCCGCAACATCATGGCTCAGGCTTGGTCTGCTCCGGGTGTCGTCGAAAATGCCGCCGCCCAACGGCTGCGTCCCTTTGATATCTCTGGCTCCTCCAGTCTCACCGTGAATGGAGGCCGCCCCAGCACGAATGAAATCCTCGTCGATGGCGTCACCAGCCTCTACCAGGCTTCGTCTGCTTCCTATATCCCAACGGCGGAAGCCACCGGCGAGTTCAAAGTACAGAACACCAATTTCGACGCCCAGTACGGCTGGACGTTAGGTGGCGTAGTAAACATCATCACCAAAAACGGTACCAACGATTTTCACGGTTCATTGTTCGAGTTTTTCCAGAACACTCACCTTGACGCCAACACGTTCAATAGCAACCGGACTGGAGTACGAAGATCTTCCTCCCATATCAACACCTTCGGCGGCGACATCGGCGGCCCGATTAAGAAGAACAAGCTATTTTTCTCTTATACCTTTGAAGACATTCGCCAAGTCATTCCCGATCCCTTCATTACTTCCGTTCCCAGCGCACTGCAGAAGTCTGGTGATTTTTCGCAGACATACTACACTCGCAATTCCGCCGGAGTGCCACAGGTCCAGGTGATTTATGATCCGTTCTCAACCGTCGGATCCACGCGCACCCCCTTCGCGGGAAACGTAATTCCCGGCTCGCGCATAAACGCTGTCGCCGCCAAAGTCTTCTCTTACGTGCCTGCGGGCAACGTGGCCGGCGACCCCACCACCGGCTTGAACAACCTCACCAATAACGGCACCACTCGAAAATTCACCGATTTCTTCCCCGAAAACACCGTGCGCGGCGATTACGACATCAACGAAACCACCCGCATGTTCATCCGCTACTCCCGCAACGCCCTCTCGGAAGAACGCAGCTTCCACTACTCAACCGTGTCGGCCTTGAATCCGGCCGACACCGGCAATAATGACCCATTCACCCGCGAGAATCACAACGCCACCATTCAGTTCACCAAAGTTTTCAGAGATCCGACAACGGTGCTCAATATCCGCACCGGCTTGGAGAGATTCAAATCCGAGAGCGGCTCCAATCAAGGTGCTGGTGTGGGCCCGTCCGCGCTGGGTTTTTCACCTCTCTTCGTTTCACAAGCCGCCAATTGGTTCCCGAAATTCAATTGGGCCAGCTACGAAGGCGCGGGCGCACAACCGACTTACATCGGCGCCCTGGCCCAGACGAATTCGCTGCAAACCTCTCTCGCCAAAACCTGGGGCCTGCAGAGTCTCACCTTCGGGGGCGATTTCCGTCTCCTGCGCGGCTATTCGCCGAACCCAGGTTTCGATGCCGGCAACTTCAGCTTCGACCAAACCTTCACCGGCGCGAATCCGCTGCTGATTCAGCCATCGTCCGGTAACGCGCTTGCATCGTTTCTACTGGGAGTTCCGCAAAGTGGCTACATCCAAGTCAACAGTGAGCCTGCGCGCCAAGAGAAGTTAGCCTCTCTCTACCTGCAAGACGATCTGAAAGTCACTTCCAAGCTAAAACTTAATTTTGGTTTGCGCTGGGATTATTTGGGTCCGCTGACCGACCGTTTCAATGAATTGGCCCGCGGTTTTTCGACCACTGTCGCCAGTCCTCTGCAGCCGCCGGGTTTCCCGCTGCACGGCGGATTGCTCTTTACCGGAGTGGGCGGCGAGCCGCGCGGAATTTTCGACGCCAACTGGCACAACTTCGGCCCCCGCGCCGGCGCTGCCTACCAGCTTGATCGCCACACCGCCCTGCGCGGCGGTTATGCGCTCGTCTATGGCCAAACCTGGAACGACCCCGGCAATGCACCGGGCTTCAGCCAGACCACCAATATGGTCACGTCAATCCAAACCGGCATCCCCTACAACACGCTCGTCAATCCATTTCCCAGCGGTATCCTCACCCCCGTCGGCTCGTCTCTGGGCCTCTCAACCGCTCTGGGCCAGAGCCTGCAATTTGCCGACCCCGCTGGTGGTTCGCCCCCGTACGTCCATCAATTCTCTTTCGAAATTCAGCGCGAACTGCCCGGCGATTTCTTGCTCACCGCCGCTTTCGTCGGCAGCCGTTCCCGGCGAATACAGGTCTCGCAGCAACTGAATGCCCTTCCGCTCGGCGCCCTCTTCTCGGGTCCGCCGCCCTCACCGCAAACGTGCATAACCCCATGGCGGGCCTGATTCCGGGCACCGCCTTGAATGGCGCCACTGTGCAGCAACAGCAACTGCTGGTGGCCTTCCCGCAATTCCTGATCAATGGCGTGACCGAACTGTATGAGCCCATCGGCAAGTCCGCTTACAACGCCTTACAAGTCCTAGTGTCCAAACGCCTGTCTTACGGTTTGAATTTCAGCGTCGCCTATACCTATTCCAAGCAAATAGACCAAGTCAGTTACGCGAACCCCCAAGACACGCAGCTGGAAAAGGTAGTCGCCGCTTGGGACGTTCCGCAAAACTTACAAATCAACATGGTGTACAGTTTGCCGTTCGGCAAAGGAAAGAACCTTGGCGCGCACCTGGCATCACCCCTCCGCTATGCCATCAGCGGTTGGACTGTCAGTTCGCTCACCCGGCTGCAACAAGGTATGCCTATGAATTTCCCGACAAATGCCGCGCCCACTGGGGTAGATCCCGCACTCGCGGACCCATCGCTCACTCAGTGGTTCAACACGTGCACGCTCCTCGCTAACGGCACCACCCGCGGCTGCACCGGCAACGAACAGCCTGCCTGGACTATCCGCCAGCCATTCACGCTGCAAAAATGGTCATCCCGCTTGGCGAGCGTTCGCTTGCCCGGCATTCATAATTCTGATATTTCGGTCATGAAGCATAACCAGCTCACCGAACGGGTAGACCTGATTTTTCGAGCCGACTTCATCAACGCATTCAATTCGCCGCAGTTCTTTAGCGGCCCGGTCGTAGATGTGAACAATGGAAGCTTCGGCGAAATCTCCGGCGCGTCCGACCAGAGCAACCTGCCGAGGTTTGTGCAGCTTTCGTTGAAGTTGCAGTTCTAAATGAAGCAACACCCTAACGTTTGGGTTACGCGTTCAAATTAATCCCGAGCTTCTTCAACTCTTCCGAGTAATACCGCTTATGCAGCAAATCGTACTCTTCCCCGCCCTCGGCAATCTCGCGCTTCTGCGTCCGAATCTTCGCCCGCGCCGCCTTATCAATCCGCTCTTCCAGCTGCAGCAGATCCGTCATCTCTTTCACAATCGCCAGCCGCAAATCGTTCGGATCCTTGCGCACCCGGAACTCCCGCGATTTCCGCAGCGCCGCCACCAGCTTGTGCGACAAATCGTTCACCTTGTCGCGCGAAAGCTTCATCGGGTCGCCCGTATCACGCCCCGCCGCGCGCATAATCTTCCGCTGCGCCAGCAACTGGTTCTTAATCTTCCGGAACATTTCCTGATACGAAACGTTCTCGCGCCGCATGTACTCGCTGTATTGGTCCAGCATGTCGCGCACTTCGTCGTTCAACTTGTCCTCAATCGACAAGTCCTCTTCTATCACTTGCGCCATTGAGGCAGCCGCCACCGCCGGATCGGACGTCTCAAACGCTGAGGGACTCAGTCGACTCACCAATTGCCGAGACAAGTAACCAATAAATTCTCGGGCTAATAGCATCCGACGCTAGTTTAACAATGTCTCTATGTCAGATCACCCCAAACCACCCGTTATCCTGGCAACGTGCGCATCGGCATTCATTCCAGCACACGCCGGATCTTTGGAACGCGCCGCCATCAACGCGCATGAGCTCGGCGCGAACACGCTGCAAATCTTCTCCGCCAGCCCACGTATGTGGCGCGCCAAACCGCCCGACAAACAGCAAGTCCAACTGCTCAACATCGAGCGCACCAAGCACGATCTTACCCCGCTCGTCATCCACTCCAATTACCTCATCAACCTCGCCGCCCCGCCTTCCGACGTCCGCGAAAACTCCATCCACGCCTTCCGCGGCGAAATCGAACGCGCCCTCATCATCGGTGCCGACTACCTAGTCGTCCATCCCGGCAATTACAAGAACGGCCTCACCCTGGAGCAAGGCATGCTCAACGTCGCCGAAGCCATGGCTCTCGCCTGGCGCGCTGTTGACGACGACTCACAAAACCAATCCCGCGCCTCACCGTCCTGCTCGAAAACACCGCCGGTGCCGGCGCGCAACTCGGCGGCGATCTTTCCGAACTCGCCATCATTCAGCAACTCGCCTCCGAATATCTCGATATCCCCATCGGCTTCTGCCTCGACACCTGCCACTGCCACGTCTACGGTTTCGATCTCGCTACGCGAAGCCGGTTTCGAACTGCTTTCTCGCCACGGCGCGCGAAACTCTCGGCCTCGAACACGTCCCAGTTATCCATACAAACGACGCCAAAGCCGCCTCCGGTTCCCACCTCGACCGCCATGCCAACATCGGCGCTGGTTATATTGGTTTAGAAGGCTTTCGGCGCATCCTCAATCATCCTGAGCTGCGCGACAAGGCTTTTATTCTGGAAACGCCCGACGACGAACCGGGCGGCCATCTTCACGACGTGGCGACACTCAAGGAGCTAGTATCCCCGAAAAAGTCTTCGACCCCAAAGAAATCGAGCCCAAGCTGGCACGAACGCTGGTCCCAAGACGCGTCGCTCTACGTAGCCAACGCGCCTGAACGGCCGAAGTATTACGTGCTCGAAATGCTGCCGTATCCCAGCGGCCAACTGCACATGGGACACGTGCGCAACTACGCCATTGGCGACGCGCTCGCCCGCTACATGTGGATGCGCGGCTACAACGTGCTGCATCCCATGGGCTGGGACGCCTTTGGTCTGCCCGCGGAAAACGCCGCCATCAAGAACAATCGCCAACCGCGCGAGTGGACTCTTGCCAACATCGCCAACATGAAGGTGCAGTTCGCGCGCCTCGGTTTCGCTTTCGATTGGAGCCGCGAAGTCACCACCTGCGAACCCGAATACTATCGCTGGAACCAGTGGTTCTTTTTGAAGATGTATGAGCGCGGCCTCGCCTATCGCAAAGAAGCGCTGCTCAACTGGTGCCCCGAGTGCGGCACCGTGCTCGCCAACGAACAAGTGGTGGATGGCTGTTGCTGGCGTCATGAAACCACCCCTGTGGAACAGCGCGCCATGCAGCAATGGTTCCTCAAAACCACCGCCTATGCTCCCGAACTTGCTCGACGCCATGAAGCAGCTCGAAGGCGGCTGGCCCGATCGCGTGCTGGCCATGCAGCGCAACTGGATCGGCCGCTCCGAAGGCGCCGAAGTCGATTTCACACTCGCAGACACCGGCGAAAAAATTCGCATCTTCACCACCCGCATCGATACCATCTACGGCGCAACCTGCCTGATTCTTGCGCCCGAACATCCGCTACTCGACAAAGCTCGTCACCGACGAAGCCGAGAAGCTCAAGCTCAAAGAGATGATCGATTTCACCGCCCGCCAAGATCCCGGCAACGTGAAGAAACTCGGCCAGTTCACCGGCAAGCATGCCCTGCATCCGTTCAACGGCGCCAAAGTCCCCATCTGGATCGGCAACTTCGTCCTCATGGGTTACGGCACCGGCGCCATCATGGCCGTCCCCGCGCACGATGAACGCGATTTCGAATTCTGCCGCGAGTACGGCATCCCCGTCACGCCCGTCATTCGTCCGGTCGATGGCACCCTCGGCGATACAGACATCAAAGAGCCGTTCCTCGAATACGGCATCGTTGAAAACTCCGGCGAATGGTCGGGCCTCGCCAGTGCCGACGCACGCAAGAAAATGGCCGCCTTCGCCCAAGCCAAAGGCTTCGGCAACGAGTCCATCACCTATCGCATTAAAGACTGGGGCATCTCGCGCCAGCGCTATTGGGGCACGCCCATCCCCATGGTTTATTGCGCAAACGTGCGGCATCGTACCGGTTGACGAAAAGGATTTGCCCGTCCTGCTTCCGCTCGACGTCAAGATCACCGGCAAAGGCCGCTCCCCGCTCGAAAGCGTCCCTGAGTTCATCAATGTCGAGTGCCCCAAATGCGGCGGCCCCGGCCGCCGCGAAAGCGACACCATGGACACCTTCGTCGATTCGTCCTGGTATTTCTATCGCTACTGCGACCCGCACAACAGCACCGCGCCCTTCAATTCCGAAACCATCGCCTATTGGTTCCCCATCGATCAATACATCGGCGGCGTCGAACACGCCATTCTGCACCTGATCTACTCGCGCTTCTGGACCAAAGTCATGCGCGATATCGGCATCATCAAAAACGACGAGCCCGCCAAGCGCCTCTTCACCCAAGGCATGGTCATCAAAGACGGCGCCAAGATGTCGAAGAACCTCGGCAATGTTGTCTCCCCAGACGACATGGTCGAGCGTTTCGGCGCCGATGCCGCTCGCGTCTATTCGCTCTTCGCCGCCCCGCCTGACCGCGATCTCGATTGGCAGGAAGACGGCGTCTCCGGCATCCAACGCTTCCTCGGCCGCCTCTATCGCTTCGTCACGCGCCATGCCGAACGCAAAAGCCATCAACCGCGAACGCAGCGAAGCCGACCGCGCCGCCCTGCGCAAGCTGCATCAAACCATCGGCAAAATCACCAACGATTTCGATAGCCGCTGGCACTTCAATACCGTCAATCGCCTCGCTTATGGAATTGTCGAACGAATTTTATGCGCTCGAATCCGGCTTGACCGACGGCGCCGCTCCGCGAAATCTGCGAAAGCCTCACGCTCATGCTCGCGCCCTTCGCCCCCTTACACCGCGCAAGATCTCTGGGCCGAACTCGGCCACAACGAACCCGTCTTCCGCCACGCTTGGCCCACGTTCGACGCCGAACTGGCCAAAGACGACCTCGTCGAAATCCCCGTGCAGGTCAACGGCAAACTCCGCGGCCACATTCACGCCCCTCACGGCGCATCCAAAGAGGAAATCGAAAAACTCGCTTTCGCCAACGAGAAAGTAAAACCGTTCCTCGAAGGCAAACAGATCGTGAAGATCGTTGTCGTCCCCGACCGCCTCGTCAACATCGTCGTCAAGTAAATTGTCACCCTCTGTGGCCCACCCTGGAGGGTCTTTTCGACCCTTTTGATCCTGGTATCTTGATCACAGATGAGCACAAGATCCCGTACGCCACTTCGAGTTCCGGTGATCTTCGCCCCCTTAGCGATACCGATCTTCCTCATAGTTGCGCTGCTGTCTTACCCTTACGGATTCATCCTTCGACTACACAACCGACGCAAGGAGCGAAATTTCGCTCACCTGATGAGGTCTTCGAATCGCGTCATGGCGCCGGCGGATTTATTCGAGGCGATCGAGGCGAAACGCGGTACTTTGATCGCGGAGTGGTTCGCCCTCCAAGGCCCCGTCCGGTGGTGGTGGACCGGCCCTGATATCCAGTCCGTCAGCCCCTATAAATGCTCCACCAAAACCGTCGATGTTTTCTTTGATCCCGAGTTCCAGCCTTTCTGTAACTGGTGCCGCGACCAATACCTAACGAATGGAAAAGCGTTGTTCGTGTCGTCCAGTTGCGTTCCCGAGATGCCGGATGTCCCGAAAGTCCTGGCTCCTCATTCAGACATGCCGATAGTCGTTATCAACGTGCAGAGGAAGCCGTAATCGCCACGTGGCCCAAAAGCTATAAAATCTCTCGATCCCGCCGTTCGCGCGACAACCAGTATTTCTGTCCCCCAAGATCGCGTCGAGCCGAGGCGGGTCGGCTAACGATTCCGCATGGCATAGCCGCGAACGCCGATTATAGGGTATCCACGAGCATTTAGATGCCCAGCCTCCACGGGCTTCGCTGATTCTGTCCGAGCACCAAGGCGTCCTCGCAGAATGGCGGAAAGATAAACTGGCCGAAACCGATGCCGTATTGGCCTGAGGAGCGTCGCGCAGCATGAACCGTAGAGATTTATTGAC
>CAWJBS010000118.1:0-53866 GCA_963840845.1 Bryobacterales bacterium | reverse complement strand
TCGACCGAAGGAGCGTGCTGCAAATCAACTTTAGTTGGACCATCTTGGAAAATCGCGAGTAATGGTGACTTCAGAATCGACCGACACATAGGCCTTGCCATCCTTACGAATCACTTCCAAGTCGTTCTTGCCCGGAGTTGCACTCGAGAGTATCTTTTTGGACTTGTCAATCAACTCCTGCTTCGCGGCCAAATTCACTGATGTGCGTCCCTTGCTCATCCCCAATCGCCACCACGTAATCGATCTTGTCGCCACGAAGCGTTAGCGCATAGCCATGTGTGTATCCGGGCGAGCGAACGGTTCCAAACCAGCCGTGTGCATCGCTTCGGCAATTTTGTCTTTCACTTCGCCGCCTTGCCACAACCAAACGTGGGTGAGCGCGCTGGTCCCATACACCCGGTGTTGGTGAAACGTCTTGAG
The DNA here is from genome assembly GCA_963840845.1 of Bryobacterales bacterium. Taxonomy (GTDB): domain Bacteria; phylum Acidobacteriota; class Terriglobia; order Bryobacterales; family Bryobacteraceae; genus Bog-105. The sequence continues at coordinate 53,446 of CAWJBS010000118.1, read as the reverse complement.
GTCGGCCTGGATCCCGGCCCCGCCGCTTGGGTCTGAACCCGCAATCGTCAATGCTACAGGGAGCATGACTTGAGCGTATACCAGCCCAATTCTATTGGAAACTCGCGCTTTGACTTGTCGTTCCCGCCGAATTCGCCAAACTCACCGTCACCGAACCCACCTTCGTGATATCCCCCGTAATCGGGAAATCGCCTTGAAACTAAACAGCCCGCCGTACGTGTTGCCCACGAAAAAGAGCTGTTGAAAATCGGACGCCGCATTGAAACCGATCGGGCTGCCAATCACTTTCCCGGACGTGTCGTAGAAAGTGAAAGACAGTTGCCCCGCACTGTACGTGTTGTCGTAACCATTCACCGTAACGATTAGATTCGGGCTCTCCGGTACTGCTTGCACGCTGGTGAAAAGTGGCTGCGCCCCCGCCACCGTGAACGATCGCTTATAAACCGCAGTACTCCGGGGAATGCCACTGTAAACGTAATCACACCCGCCGTTGTACCGGCGAAAAGCAATGCTGGATTGGCTGTTATAAGTCGCCTGTTTCGGCTCCCGCAGCCAGCGCCACATTCAACTGCCGCCCGCCCGTCGCCAGAAACTGAATCGCCGCATCGTCAGTCACATTTGCCACCGACGGCGCAAAACTCATCGTGATCGTGCCAATCGTTGACACCGGGAACGGCGCGCTCGAAATTGGATCACTAGGTTCAATTGCTGTTGGCTCTCCATCGGCCCGCTCAATCGTGATGCTGAAGGTCGGCACCGTAGACGAAATACTCACCCCCGTCAGCGAGAACGTGCGGCTGCCAATCGCCAGAAACTGCCCGTGAACGTCCCCATGGCTACCGGCGTGAAGGCCAGCGTAAAGTTAATCGAATTACCAGGCGCAATACTAACCTGGCATCGCCGCAACCCGCCAATCGAATAGCTCGTGCCTGCAACCGTGATCGCGCTTACCGAAACCGCGTTCGCCGAAGTACTCGGATTCGCAATGTTGAACGTCAGCACCGCGCTCGCGCCACTCCCCGGCACCACGGAGCCGAACGATATCGGCGTCGCCGCCTGCGGCAACGTCCGCACGCCCGTCGAATTCGTGTAAGAGATCTGCAATGCGTCAATCGTCGCCACTACAATGCCGTATCCCTGAATCGGATACGTATTGGAACCGATCTGCAAAGCCCCGCTCGCCAGCCCCGCTTGACTCGGCGCAAACGTGATTGTGAAATTCGCCGACCCACCCGCCGCAATCGCGCTCGGCACAGTCGACGTATCTATTGCAAAAGCGCTCGGCTCGGTCGAATTGAGAACCGCCAGCGAGATGGCCGGTACCGTAACGCTCACACCCGACGAATTCGTAAGTGCGAAGGTGATCGTACTGGTGGAACTGAGCGAAGTATTCGGATAGTTCAACGGCGAACTGCTCGATGGCGTCAGCACCACTGAACCGGAGCTCGTTTGATAGCTCAGCGTCAGCACCGGCGCACTCGCGTTTCCTGTGAGCGTGCTCGCACTTGTCAAGCTGGAGGGACAAACCGTACCCGCGCCTGAAAAAACGCAGCTCCCTGTCTGCACTTGATACGCCAAATTAAGGTAGCCGGTGATCACACCGGTAGTCGTTGGCGCGAAATTAACGGTGAACAAAACCGATGCCCCGGGCACCAGCAACTGATCCGAAAACACACCCGTTACTGTGAAATTGGGATTGCTGGTCGATGAAGTCGCCGACGTCGAAACCAGCGCCGTCGCAAAGTATACATTGTTCAACGACGTGTTGATCATCTTGATCACCGTGGGACTATTCGCACCCACCGCCGTGCTCGCCAGTGAATAAAGCGACGGCAGCGGCGTATCAGGCAACGTCCCGGTCGTGTCGTGCACATATAACGTAAACGGCGAGGCCGTCTGCGCCCAAGCCGCCGAGCCCATCAAGAACAAGAGTGAAAGACAAGCGCGCCGGATCATCGAGCCGCCTCCATCGCCTTCGGCGGCGGCAGTAGGTAAATGCTCAGCTTCTGGGTATCTACATACAACACCCAGTTGGCGCGGCTCGACGCCGAAGAAACATGCAGCCAGTGGCTCGACATCTGTTCCACTTGCAAATCGTTCAACGCCAAAGCCTGCTGGCTTAACTGAATCGTCTGCCGGTTGCCGCCATTCGCGCGTTCCGCCGTCAATCCCCATTCGTCTTGCGAAATCGTCCACCCCTGTTGCAGGAACGCCCAGCCGCGCGCCCCCGGCTCCGTATCAGAGCTCGTCACTCGACCCGCTGGCAAAGCCACCGAGACCCGCGCCACCGATGCATCCGCCCGGCTCACAAAAAACTGCGCCGATCCGCTGGCGACCACGGCCACAGATGACACCGTCCCTCCAAAGCTCGAATCGTCAACACTCGTTTCGCTGAACTTTGCGCCGTCCCAACGCAGCAATACGTGTTTCGACGGCAACCATGCCACCGCTGCTCCTGGCGTCGCGCCATCCAAGCCCAGCACTGGCGTAGGCTCGTTGCTTTGGTAATCGCTCAGCACCGTGCCATCTTGCCGCACCGCTCGGATCGCTCCCGGTGCCGCCAGCAAGCCGCCCGTGTCGCCAAACACGCTGGCGGAGGCGTTCATCAACGCATGTCTTTCGACAATCACGTTGGCGCCCACGCCACGGATCAAATGAACACTGCCATCCTGATAGCGCGCCATCCCCAGTTGCGGCACATTCAATTGCGCCTCCAGCAAAGCGTGTATGGACAGCAGCGCGAAGCTGCAAACTGCAAAACGTTTCATAGGTTCGTCAGAGACAAAGGAAATGATTAGTGGCCGACAGAGATTGTAGGCGTGCCTACCGTGACACCGGAATTCGATCCGCCGCCACCGCCAGCTGCGCCCCCGCTATGTGCCGCCATAATGCCCAGCAAAGCAGCGGCTCCCGCCCCACCGGCTACCGCCAGCACGATCCACATTTTCTTGTGGCCCTCCGAACTTCCCGCGCCCGTCGTGGTATTCGTGATCGTGACAGTGGGTTCCGAACTCGCCTCTTTTGCCGGCGCTGGCGGATTTGGCGTCAGGGTGTGTGGCTTACTTGTGTCCGGCGAAACGCCGCTGTGCGCGATGTTGATAACGCTTGGTTGCGGGTTGTCCGCTGAAGTCGCCGCGGCAACGCTAGGTATCTCTGGTGGCGTGTCCGCTAGCGGCTGAAAAACCGGGTTCGGTAGAGCCGCTACCGCCACCTGCGGCGCTTGCGGCGAGGCGGGCTTGGGGGCGACATCTCCGTCCGCCGCCGTCTCCAGCGGCAAGGTGAAGCCCAGAACTGTCTGCCGAGCCACGCCCAAGTCCGCCATTTGCTCTTCTGGCGCTGCTTGTATAGACTGATTCGCACTGGCTCGCGCAACCACGACGCTGGCGGGCTTTTGAAAAGGTACGGAAACCACGCTCACCGATCCCGGATCGACCCCAATCCTCTGCGCCACCATCAGCGCCGCGTGATTCGAACCCTTCGCGGCCGTCACTTTCAGTTCTACCGACCCCGGTATCTCACCCCATTCAATAACCGGGAAGCGCGCAATGCCGGCTGTATCCGAATACGCCACCCACGCCCGCAATCCATTCGCAAACCGGCCTGTAGGCCCATCCTCCGGCAAGCGCAGAGCAACAGCGGCTCCCGCTACCGGCGCGCCATTGGCATTCGTCACTTGGAGAACGTAGCCTTTCGCGGATTTGGTTTGCGGCTGCGCGAGCCCGGGATCATCCACCAGGCGCACGTGCAGCGGCACATCGGCAACTGCTTCAGCGGTATCCGCTGAATCCGACCTTGCCCAAATTGGCTGACTCGCGATCAGCGAACACAATAATAACGAGAGTAATCTCATATAGCAGCGGCCGCGCCAGCTATACGAGTTGGATTAGGATAACGGTGACGTTATCCGGTCCTCCCTCGTTCTTGGCGGCCTCGACTAGGTAGTGGCATTTTTCCGCCAGAGTTTTCTCGGAATCAAGCGCTTCGCTCAATATTTTTTCGCTCACCACGCCGTGCAAGCCATCCGAACACAGCAAAACCATGTCCCCTGCCTGCAACTGCACGATGCAACTCGACATTCTCAAGTCTTCTGTGCTCCCCACCGCCATCGTCAGCACATGGCGCATAGGATGTTTCTTAAGCGCCTCGTCGCTAAGGCCTAGACGCGCACCCACTTCCGCGACCCAGGTTTGATCTTGCGTCAGCGGCGACAGCACTCCGTTCGAACACAAGTACGCCCGGCTATCCCCAACACTGCCGATCTGCAGCCGCGCCTCGCCAATATCGCGCGCTACCACCAGAGTGGTCCCCATCCCGGTCAGTTCGGTGTTAGCTTGCGCCGCTTCCCTGACCGCCCAGTTCGCTTCCAGAAACCCCTGCTCCAGCATTTCCAGACCGGTCTGATTGGCGGCATTCAGCAGATACTCGTAGAGCATCTCAGCGCTCAGATGAGAAGCGTACTCACCGGCATTGGCTCCGCCCATGCCGTCGGCAAGTATGAATATGCCAGATTCGCTGTCACTAATGAAGTAGTCCTCATTGTTCGAGCGAACACAGCCTGGATCGGACAGGCCAAAAGCTTCAAGCATCAAGAGTTTTGATTATACTGTCTAAGCCTCTAGGGTATACCTCCCCGCCATTCGTGGGAGAGGAAATCCCCGAAATCCATCGCCCTACATCCCGAAAAGCAAAATACTAATCCCAAATTTCTATTCCGTTCTAAAGTCCATCTCAACCTTGACCGAAAGATCCCATGTAAGCAGGCGAACCTGCTTATGCGTTGGAGTGTTGCCCATATAAGGTGACTTCCGCCGCCGCAAACGATCAGACAACCAATCCTCAAGGACGATGAAATGCGAAAGCTTATTTCTCTTTGCATCACTGCTGCCCTAGCCGTACCCTGCGTCATGTTCGCCGCCGATAACGACTTGGCTGTGGTTGTGAACAAAGCCAATTCAGTTAGTAATTTAACCAAGTCTCAGTTGCGCAAGCTCGTGCTCGGCGAACAAGGCTCCTGGCCCGGTGGCGCAAAGGTCACTGTGGCTCTTCGCTCTCCCGGCAGTCCGGAACGCTCCGGCGTGCTCAAAGTCGTTTGTCGCATGAGCGAAGACGATTACACCCAACACTCGATGCATTCAGACTTCACTGGTGAATCCATCACTCCCCCAAGAATTCTAAGTTCCAACGCGGCCATCCGGCAATTTGTCGCCAGTTCGCCCGGCGCCGTTGGGTTTATCCCCCTAAAAGACGTTAACGATTCGGTCAAAGTCATCAGTGTCGATGGCGTGGCTGCGGGCGAAGCAGATTACAAAATCAAGGCGGGTCAATAGAAAGTTATGAAAGGTACCATTCGAAATAAATTGGTTGCCGGCTTTTCCGGCGTCCTCGTCCTAATGGCTGCGGTTGCTGCCATTGGCGGCTACGCGGTGTTCACTCTTCGCAGCGATGCCAATGAGGCCACCCGCGTCGGCGCGCGCTTAAATTCTTTAGCTTTGGAGATTCAGGTTCACAACCTGGAGGCTGTCCGCAAAGTTAAAAACTATCTCGCGCAAACCGGGCCTGCTGGCAGCGAAAAGAAGCGCCAGATGTTCCTGGAAGAAGCCAAATTTGAAATCAACGAAATCCAATCGCTAGCCGCCAAAGCAGTGGCTCTGGCGCCCACCGCTCAAGCCCGGTCCAAATTCTCCAAGATCACAGATTCTTCGAAAGAATTTGATCAGTCCCTGGCCAAGGTCGTAGAGGCAAATCAAACCGCTCCGGATAGTGAGACTGCCAAATCGGCCATCTCCGCTTACGAAGACGCCGCGGAAGATCTTACACGAAAGCGCCGAAGACGGCGAAGTCATCGGTCATGATGCTAGTCAGAAATCTCTCGAAGCTATCGACCATACCAGTTCTCAGTCAGTCTCTCTCGTCGTCGGTATCTCCATTCTCGGTCTCGCTCTGGGCTTTGTCGTCAGCTACAAGCTGTCGCGCGCCATCCTCGTACCGGTCGATCACCTGAAGGAAGTTGCCGAAAGCGTAAGTCTAGGAAACCTCGATATCGCCGTCCGTCGTTATTCGGAGGATGAAATCGGTGATCTGGCCGATTCCTTCTCCCGCATGGTCACCGCAGTCAAGTTCTTCCGCATGGAAGCTGAATTAACCCAGGCCGAAGCAAACGCGGTCAACGAGGAGAAGTAACTAATGAGCGCACTATCTGAAAAAGTAATTGGCCTTAGTAAGCCATATTTCGGACCGGCGACTGAGCAATTCTTAGCTCGCCAGTGTAAATCGCACCTCAAAATTGAGCTGAACGATTTGGGTCCAACCCACCTGAAGGATCTTGCCAAATGGGTGGAACTCGGTGCCGGTCTCATTATGGACCAAGCCAAAGGCGCCGAGCTTGCCAAAAAAATTGCATCGATGTGAGCAGCCCTCCTCAGCAATCCATTTTTAAAGTTTAGAGGTAAATCTTATGAGTTTGTCGAGTCATTTATTTAAACCGCTCCAAAAGGCGCACCGTTCCGCAGCCCACGCCTTCCTCATCCTCTCGCTCTCTGGGAGGGTGTACCGCCTTTGCACAGACTGACACCAGCCAGCAGCCGTCGAACGACGCCATCAAGCAGTTGATGGACCGTCTTGCTGCCGCCGAAGCCAGAATCAAGCAACTGGAAACCGCTACGCCTCCGGGCAACGCTACGTCTCCGACCCCGAGCCCTGCGCCGGCTGATGCTCAACCGGCTGCCGCCCCCGCGCCGGCAACTCCGGAACCCGCGCCCGAACCTCCGCCTGCCGAAGAGCCAGAGCACGATCACGATCACATGATGGCCATCCCCGGCGGCCCGGCCTTGCATTTCCGAGGCTTCTTTGACTTCGATTTTGACAACGGTCCCGTCGCGCAAAACCTCCAGTTTCCGCTCGGCGTTCCCGCTAAGAGTTCCTTCCGCGCTGGTGAATTCGATCTTTTTATCACTTCGCAACTGGCCGAAAAACTCAGCTTCGTCAGCGAAGTGGTCTTCAGTACTGCCCCTAACAACGCTTTCGGCGTTGACTTGGAACGCTTTCAACTCACCTTCAAGCCCTCCCGATATTTTGAAATTAGCGGCGGTCGATTTCATACCGCCATCGGCTACTACAACACTGCTTTCCACCACGGTAACTGGTTCTCCACTGCCACCGGTCGGCCTCTGATGTACATGTTCGAGGATTCAGGCGGACCGCTTCCGATCCACGAGGTAGGTATCACCACTACTGGCTACGTCCCTTCCGGCAAGCTCAACCTCCATTGGATCGCCGAAGTGGGCAATGGCAGCGCCGAAGTGGGTAGCCCGCTCTACGGCGATGGCGTCGAGAACTTCGCTTCTGATCGCAATCGCAAAGACGTCAACCTCGCTGCTTACATTCGTCCCGAATGGCTAGATGGTCTGCAAATCGGTGGTTCGTTCCTGACCGGTAACTTGATTCCCGCGAACGGATCGCCCACCGTGAATCAAACCGTCTCCAGCGCTTACGCGGTCCTGATCGATTCTCGCTGGGAATTTATGAACGAATTCGTCCTGATGCATCATCAAATCACCGATGGTGGCCGCTCTTTCAATTCGCCCATGGCCTACACCCAGCTCGCCTATCACATCAAGAAATATCGCCCCTACTTCCGCTTCCAGGAAGTCAACGTTCCGCTCGGTGATCCCGTGACTTTCTTCAAAGGACACTACACTGGTCCGTCCTTCGGCCTTCGCTGGGATCCTTTCCGGTACGCCTGCTTCAAACTTCAATACAACCGTGTCTATCTGACCAACGCCTCCGCCGAAAACGGCGTTGAACTCCAAACCGCTTTCACCTTCTAATCCGCGCCCAACGCGCTCTAACAAAAAGCCGGCTCCCCAGCCGGCTTTTTCTGCTTCCCCCCAACCGTGACAGACACCGTATCTCCCGATTTCTCCCCACCCGCGTTGCAAACAAAAGCCTCCGAATTCGGTGCCAGCCACCGTTGCCCCCGAACTACCAATACAGCCGGACACCCAACCGGGACACCCAACCGTGACGGACACCCAACCGGGACACCCAACCGTGACAGACACCGTATCTCCCGATTTCTCCCCACCCGCGTTGCAAACAAAGGCCTCCGAATTCGGTGCCAGCCACCGTTGCCCCCGAACTACCAATACAGCCCAGCTAACCTCCTCCTCGAACGGCCTCCCTTCTATTTCCGGAGACCGACATCGCCTATAGCGAACACACGACAGTAATCGCCAAACACGTCGGCGCGCCGGGAGGGAGCACTCCACCCCCGGCGAACAAAAAGCGTAAACAAACCTAGCCCATTTTTTATCCTCAGTCGAATCAACCACTTCCCTCCCAAAAACCGCAAATCGCGATTGTCCCGAATGCACACTGAACCCAGAAAGGACATTCTCATGATCGCTTCTCAACCATCACCAATTCCTACGCCCGAACCGGCGCCTCCGTCGGCTCGCGCACTCGTTTGCCTCAACGCCATCACGCACGGCGCCACTTCCGAAACGCTGTTCATTCTCGGCGAAGATCCCTCTGCGTTTGATGCTCTCCTTGACGAGGCTTTCCTAACTCATCAACCCTCCACCACCGAACACGCGGCTCTTGTTACAGATTCCGTCGTCGCTCGCTGGATGCTCTGGCGTCGTCAAAACGCCGTCATCACTTTCGAACATCAACTCAATCGCGAAGTGGGCGACGTGTGTCATTGGCGCGCCGATCATTTTCATACCCTGCACTTACTCGACCGCTACAAGACGCAAGCCGAGCGCTCGCATCACCGCGCCTTCAATCAACTGCGCGCTATTCGCCAAGAAGCGACTCAGGACGCACGCTGGCAAGAACAACTCGCTCTCCAAAAACAGCGCTTCACTCTCACTCGCGAGCGCTTTGAATTCGCACAACAGAAACACGCCCAGCATCTCGTCACGCAGGCGCTGAAGGAAGAAACTCGGCAAGCCCGCGAGGCTCTCAAGAAGGCTTCGCCTCTGGCCAACAGTCCAGCAACTGCGCGGCGTCCCCGCAACCACGTGCATCGCACCTCGTCGTCCTCGCCCGTTGTCGCAACAACACAGTCCGCCTCGGCCACTACGGCCGCCGCCGCCGCTGGCTCTGTATAGACAAATGCTCAGCGCGAAAAGCTGAGCCGGCTCTTTGAAAAATAAGCGGAAGGACACGCACGCACTCGAAGTGTGCTCAAAATCGTCTGAAAACACGCTTCATACCGGCCAAAACTGCTCCTTCCTCACTTTGCCTGACCGCCGCGCTTGCCAATCGCAGCCCTCTTTCTCGTTTCGTAAAAAGCCACAAAAAGGGGAAATAGGTAGAAGTCGTGGACAAACGACGGCTTAATTTGGGATCGGATTACGTACAAAGAGAAACGATGCTTCGATTTCCGCCAAAGACAAACGAGGAGCCATACTGAGGATTCGTGTACATCGAATTACTCAGCGCGACCAACAAGGCGGTCAGATCTTTCGGCGGCACTTGGTCTCCCAGGACACTCTGCGCCACCTTGTCCGCCATCGGTGCGGAATAAATGGTAGCGGGTGGAAAATACTCGGCCAGGGAGGCGTACACGGCTTTGCCCGCGCTGCTTGACCTGGATCGCTGCCTCACCTCGAGAAGCATAGCAATGGGCGCGCCAGGTTCCTATGATCATGCGTTGGCGGCTTTACTCGCGAAGCCAGCGGGCAGATCCACCATATTCAGGTGCAACGCGATGGCGGCGGCGTGCGTTCGGTCTGTGGCTTTGAGCTTTCCGATGATGCTTTGCAGATGATGGCGGACCACTTTTTCGGATGTGCCGAGCCGTAGGGCGATGTCGCTATTGTTCAGCCCGAGGACGAGTTGTTCGAGCACGTCCCGCTCGTGAGCGGTGAGTGTGGCTTCGGGAGATTCGTCCTCGGACGTGAGCGTCGTTTGCACTGCCGTTTGCTGTGTTTTCTTTGCCGCCACCACCGCGGCGATCGCTTGCAGCAGTTCGCTGCTGCTCGCGTCCTTTGTCAGATAAGCGGAAGCGCCGGCGGTCGTAGCGCGCGCCAGATCTTCGGGATTTTCCAGGTTGGACACCACGACGATGCTGGCGGCGGGGTCGAAAGCGCGAATCGCTTTGATGACGTCGAAACCCGTGATATCCGGCAGGCGCAGATCGAGCAGCGTGATGTCGGGTTTGCGCTGACGAAAAAGAGCGATGGCGGCGCGCCCCGTTTCAGCTTCCCCGATGATGGTGAGGTCTTCGCGCGATTGCAGCACCGAACGCAAGGCCAGTCGAGCGAAAAACTGATCTTCGACGATCAGCACTGTCGCGTCTGTCTTAACCGCCTCTTCTGCGGAAGGGACGCTCAGCGTGATCTTGGTACCCGCCCCCGGGGCGCTTTCAATTTCTAGGCTCCCGCCGATTTGCCGTGCGCGCTGTTTCATGATTTGCAAACCGTAGTGGCCCGCAACTGCCGTTTGGGTCTCGAACCCGGCCCCATCGTCTTCGACAGTGATCAACGTGCCCGCTTGATCGTGGCGAATCGTCACGCTGATCGCTCGCGGGAACGCGTGCTGGAGCGCGTTTGAGACCGCCTCCTGGCAGATGCGCAATAGCTGATGGGCTTTGCTATTGGAGATCGGTAAATCTTCGCCTTCGCTGGTAACCTGAATTTTGACCGAGCGCCCCTTGGCAAGGGCTGCGAGGGCTGTCGTCACCGCCGTTTTCAGACTGCCTTGTTCGGGAACGCCGCTTTGCAGATCGGCGATCACCAGCCGTGATTCCGTCCGGTAGTGATTCAGTATCGTGCGCGCTAAGGTGACCCCTTTCACCGCTTCGTGAGCGTCGGCGGGAAGGTTGTTGCGTACCATGTCCAATTGCCACGAGATAGCCGAGAAACCGGCGAGCAGCGTGTCGTGCCATTCTGCTGCGATGCGCGTCCGTTCGCCTGCGATCACGCTTTGCCGCGAGTGTTTAGCGATCAGTTCCGCCTTCGCTTCTACTGAGGCTTCCACGCGCTGCCGGGCAATTTGTAGATCGCGCTTGAGATGCAGCACTTCCCAGAACTCTTTATTGCTCACCCGGCCTTCGTGAAAGCAGAAGATCAAGAGCGCCATGAATTGAGCGCCAATAGCGTAGCCCGCCGCGCCACCAATCCAGAGCGCCGTCAGCGTGGGCAGAACTAGGTAAGCGAGTATGACCGCCCGGACTACTCGCAAGTTGGCTCGCAGGGAAACCACAGCCGCCCAGTGCATAGCCGACCAGCGCAACAGTCACGACGAACGATGTCTTGTCAAAGCCGTACTCGTAATACGTGGCGGAGATGATCCAAGACAGCAGGAAGCAGTGCGAGATTTTCAGGCCGATGTCGAGCCGCACTTTGCGCGGGGTGCAGCGCCGCCGGCCGTCGTAAATTGAGATCCACATAGAGCCGCACCAGGCAGAGGCAGATGTTGGCGGCCGTGAACGCGGTCCATTCCCAATACTGCTTGCTCCGCGGTTCCAGAAACTGGCCGCCGAGGTTATAGAGCAAAAAGTAGATCGAATTAAACCGATTCCGCCGCAAGAACGATTCGAGCGCCGCGTCGCTGCCGGTAATGCGAGTCTCCCCGGGTGGAATGGTTTTCGAACGTGCTTCGGCCAAAGGTATCTCAGGCTTTGAGAGCATTGCTATGAGTATAAATGGACATTTGTCCTAGAGGATAATAGGTATAAGAAGAAAAGTTTACGGCTTAGGGTTGGATTACACAAATTTATAGTATTGGCGCTCAGCTATTAGATATGATGATAGGTGTAGCGCTCCAGTGCGGTGGGCGTTTATGGAACTATATCCCCTAAAAGTCTTTCTCACTGTGGCAACCGAGCGGAGTTTTTCGCGCGCTGGCGAAAAGCTGTTGCGCACGCAACCGGCTATCTCTATTGCTATCCAGCGTTTAGAAAGTGACCTTAAGGAAAAGTTAATTGATCGCTCTGGTCGCGAGCTTTTACTTGACTGACGCGGGACGAGTGGTTTTAGAGTATGCCAAGCGCTTCCAGAACCTGGAAGCCGACCTTGAAAATTCTTTAAGGGAGCTGAAAGATAATTATGCGGGTCGGCTGGCGATAGGCGCGAATGAGTCCACCACACTCTATCTGATCCAGCATATTGAGCAGTATCGGCGGCTATTTCCCAAGATCAAAGTCCAGGTACGCCGTTCCGAATCCAGCAAAATTCCGTCGCAGTTGCTCGATGGCGAGTTGGAACTGGGAGTAATTAGCTACGATCCGGGCGATGAGCACCTGAATACGCAGATTATTTATACCGACCGGCTGACGCTGATCGTTTCGCCGCAACACCGATTTTCCAAGCGGGCGGATGTTTCCATTACAGAGTTGGACATGGAGACGTTCATCGCGCACAATGTGATTTCGCCTTACCGCGAGACTGTGATTCGAGAGTTTCAACGCCACAAGGTTCCGCTGAATATGGATGTGGAGATGCCGACCGTGGAAACCATCCGGCGGCTGGTGCAGGATAACGAAGGGGTGGCCTTTTTGCCGCGGATGTGCGTGGAGCAAGAGCTTAAGCAGGATTTGCTGCGTGAGATCCGGGTGAACGAACTCAACGTGGAACGGAAGATCCGACTCGTTTATCCAGCGCGGCGCGCATTGAGCCACGCGGCGAAGGCGTTTCTGGATGTGGTGAAGACTGCGAGTGCCGATGAGGCTGAGGCTGCTCGAGAGACGGCTTGAGCGTGGCGAACAAGACCATTGCGATTGCCGGCGGCGGCTTGATTGGCTTGGCCACTGCTTGGCGATTAGCGCAGCGCGGGTGCCGAGTCACGGTTTTTGAAAAAAGCACGATGGGCGGCGAAGCGAGTTGGGCCGGGGCAGGGATGTTGGCGCCCGGCGGCGAGATTGACGAACCCTCGGAGCTGGCAACGCTGGCACTGGAATCGCGCAAGCTTTATCCAGCTTTTATCCGCGAGCTGACGCAGACTTCCGGTTTATCGATTGATTTTCAAGAGATGGGCGCGGTGGATCTCGCTTATTCGGCGGATGAACTGGCGGCTCTGGAAGCGCGCGCGACGAAGCAGGCGGCGATGGGGATTGAATCAAAATCTGTTGCGCCGGCTAAGGTCACGGCCTTTTGGCCCAGGGTGCGAAAAGACGGGCTAGCCGGGGCGCGCTTCTATCCAGGTGATGGGCTGGTGAATCCGCGCGAGTTGGTGGTGGCGTTGTGCGCCGTCTGTCGGCAGTTGGATGTGCGGTTGGTGCAGAGCTGCTCTGTCACTCGCGTGGAAGAGCGGGCGCAGGGTGGTGTAGCGGTATCTACGAGCGACGGTGTTGACGCCGCCTACGATGCAGCGCTCATTGCAGCGGGGGCGTGGAGTGGATCGATTGCGGTGACGCCCATGCCCGTGCCGGCTTCGTCGCCCGTGAAGGGGCACTTGGTGGGCTACCAGCAGCCGAGCCAGACTTGCAGCACACTGGTGCGGCACCAGCACACTTATTTGATGCAACGATCAAACGGGCTGTTGATCGTCGGCGCGTCCGTGGAGCATGTGGGGTTTGACCGGTCCATTGATCAGCGAGTGGCCGCGGAGTTGAGTATCCAAGCCGGTTTTGTGATGCCGCATCTGTTGGAGACGACGCCTACGGAGACGTGGGTGGGCTTTCGGCCCGAGAGCAACCGCTTGCATTTAGGACGCTGGCAAACGGGAAATGTTTATCTGGCTTACGGGCATTACCGTAACGGCATTCTGCTGGCTCCCGTGACAGCAGCGAAGCTGGTCGCCGAAATTAGCGCCAATTAGGGAACGCGCTGGCGCGTTTGCGGCGTATGTCTTCGATCAACTGCGGCACTTTGTTGCGGCGCTTCAGGAGACTTTCCAGGAGTTTTTCCAGGGCCTCTTCGTCTTGATCGAGCCACTCGCGAGGGATTTCTTTCCAGGCGCTATCGATGACTTCGATGGGAAAGTTGGCCACTAACTCAAGCCAGGGCTGGAAGGATTCGAGCGAGGTCACTTCTTCGTAAACGGATGTGCGGAAATAAAGCCCGTTGAGGGGCGTGTCGTTGTATTCCCAGTGCGGACCGTTGAAGGCGAAGCCGTGGTCGATCATCTGGGCAAAAAAGCCGACGCGCGCGGGAGCGTCGCCTTTCAGCGGGGTCCAGACCTTGGCCTTGGCCCGAAAGAAGACGGCTTGGCGGGAATCGGCATTGCCCACCCATTTGTCGAAAACCAGGGTGCCGAGGAAGTCTACCCGGTTCTCGATTTTGGCGAGAAGCTTTTCAGGGAGGAAGTCGAAGACGGCGACCTTGTCGGGATTGACCGACATACGGGAGCCGAAGTGAAGACCGGGGCGAGGGCGTTCGCGCCGGCGACCCGAGGGTGAAATAGACTTCCGGGTTTTCGGCCAGAAAGGATTCGGAAACCTGGATGAGGGCCGTTTGCGGGACGTGGATTTGTAAATAGCGAAGAAAGGCGTTGGCCAGCCACTCGTTTATGAGAATGCGGCGATGCTGCGGGTTGTTGGTGAATTTGACCACGTAGTGTTCGCCATCTTCGCCCGCGATCAAGTGGGATTGCGCGCCACCGCGCATTTTTCGTATCAGGTTGCGGGCGCTGACTGGCATTGACGGTAAGCTGAAAGAATCAATCTAACCCGTGGCGTAACTGCGCCGGGGACGATGGTAAGGAAATTAAGGAGCAATAAACCAGAATGGCTGATGAGAATTCAGAGTCCTCCGCGGCAGCAAAGACAAGCAACCCCGACGAGATAGCGCTCGAGCTGATGAAGTTCATAGCCGTGAGCACCGGATATGGCAAGGGGATCCCCTCCGCTGGCTTTGGAGGAAAAGAAAAAAGCGGCCGATCGGCAGACGAATACGCCGAAGCCTTGCTCGAACTGTTTGACCGGTGCCGTTCGGCAGTTCGCAAGACTCCAAAATAGTAGAACCCGGAAGGCTCGTCTCGTACTGATGGCGGGCCTTCCGTTTTTCCTTTGACTAGCGTTTCTTCTTGGCGGGCGCTTTCTTCACTGCCTTCTTTACGGCTTTTTTGACAGCCTTCTTCGCAGGAGCTTTCTTGACTGCCTTTTTGACCGCTTTCTTCATTGCTTTTTTGGGAGCGGCCTTTTTGGCCGGACCTCTTCTTGGCAGGTGCTTTCTTTTTAGCGGGCGCCACTTTCTTTTTCACCGGCGCGGCCTTTTTCTTGGCGGGCGCGGCTTTCTTCTTAGCCACAACTTTCTTCTTTGCTGGGGCGGGTGCTGACTTCTTCTTCACGGGAGTGCGGCGCCCAGCAGGCGCCTTAGCGGCCACGGGCGGCACCGCTTTCTTCTTAGCGGGTGCTTTGGGTTTCGCCGCAGGCTTTCGGGGTGTCCATCAGCGAGAGTTGCGCCGGCGGTTCCGGCGCGGCTGGCTCTTCATGCTCGTGATGATGTTCGTGATGCCCACCGTGCTCATGGCCGCCGTGCTCGTGCCCGTGCGCCGGTTCGCCATGCGTGGGGTGAACCGCGGGCTCTGATCGAGTTGCTTCGTGGCCAGGCTTCACCGGCAGATCCTCGTCCAAATCGTCCTCCTCGTATTCGTCCTTGTCGGACTCCATCTCGACATGTTCGTCTTCATAGTCGAAATCGTCATCGTCATCTTCTGGCTTAAGCCAGTAGTTCAAAGGCAAAGCGTTCTCTCCTTTCGCACATCCTACTATGTACCGAGATGATGCGAGAAGCAAAATGATTTCATAAGCAGCAGCTTCCGCGCAACTCTCTTTTTACGGAATGTGTAACAAACAAAAAAGCTTGATCTTGCGATCAAGCTTTTAAGTTACTACCTTTTGATCTGAGAGTCAGTGATTATCTGCGCAAGGCAGCTGTGTGGATCGCTGCTTTGCGATGCAAAGCGGGAGCGGAGACACGGCGGGCCGCCGCCACATGGCCTGCCCTTTGAGCCAAAGTGGAGCGGCTGGACTGAGCGCCCACCAGGCGATATCGACCCCTAGCGAAGCGCTGGCTTTTGACCGAAGCACGAGCCAGGAGGACGGGATCGGAAGCTGGGATCAGAAGAGTGTCGCCCTTTTCCAGCGAATCGGCACCATCGTTTACGGCGACAATGCGCTCGGGGGCCAAATGGTAAACCTTGGCGATAGCCGCGAGCGTCTCGCCAGCCGATACGTGGTGGATCCGCCAAGCGTGGCGACTATTGGCAGGTACGGTTTCCAGAGCTTCCTGAGTGGACGACGCCATGCCCTTCGGAACGTGCACCTGGAAGCCAGCAGGAGCCACTCTGCCCAGCAGGGATGGGTTCAGGTCACGAATGACCGATACCGGCTGTAAAGTAGCATCGGCAATTAGATCGACTTGGGTAGGAGCGGTGAGCCGAATAGACTCGTACTCCACTGGCGAATCCATGGTAATGCTGTCGAGACCATAATCCTGAGGATTCTTGGCGATGATCGTCATGGCCAGAATTATGGGTACGTAGTTCGCGGTTTCCTGCGGTAAGGCATGGCGGCGAAGGAGTTCCCAGTAATCGGCATAGCCGGTTCGCTCCACGGCCCTGTCTACCGCGCCTGCGCCGCAGTTGTAGGCAGCCATGGCGAGATACCAGTCTCCGTAGCGATCATGCAAGGTTTTGAGGAAGCGGGCGGCGGCGCGTGTGGCCTTCTCGGGGTCGAGACGTTCGTCAAAGGCAGCGGAGCGTTTCAACTGATACGTGCCGCCGGTCTCTGCAATGAATTGCCACATACCGACAGCTTTCTTATTGGAGACGGCGCGCGGCAAGAAGCCGGATTCGGCTTGGGCCAAATAAATTAGCTCCTGGGGAACGCCTTCTTCGGCGAAAATTCGTTGAATGAGCGCGCGATAGCGGCCGGATCTTTGAAAGCCAGCCAAGAGCGTGCGGCGTCCGGAATCGGTGGTGCTGAAGTAATGAATCAAACCTGCCACTGGGCCGGCCAATTCAAGCGGAATGCCAGAGGAGACTTGCGTAAGTTCGCTCTGCAGCTTAGGCGCCAGCTTTTCGTCAACGCCGAAAGTCATTTGGCTGATGGCATCGATAGGTGCTTCATCAAAGGCTACTTTTTCTTCGTCGCCCTTGTGGCCCGCACCCAACTTTTCAACATCAAACCGGTAAATCAGATTACAAATCTCATCAAGGCGGCGCTCAATGCGTCCATGGTCCGGCAGCGAATCAGGAGCTTTCAGAAGCGCATCTACGGCTTGGTCGAACTCGCGCCGGGCTCCCGCCAGGTCGCCTTCGAAATAAAGTTGTCTCCCCGCGTTGAAATGGCTGTCAGACAGGCGCAAGCATTCATCTGCCTGTGCTGTCCGGACATTGCCGTCTACTGTGCCCTCGTTGCTATTCACCGGAGTCGCATTGGGGGAAGCCGATAAAGCTGTTTCTCCCTTAGCGGAACCTTCTGGCGCTGCGGTGGTCACCAGCACAAAACTAGCTGGCACCGGAATCTTTTGGCCCGCTTGGGAAACTCCCAAAGGCAGAGCCAAAAGAATAGCAAGCTGGGCTATCTTAGGCCGCGATCGTTTCATCATGCGATAAGCGTCTTTTATAGTTTAGCTCAATCCTAACGGAAAGATCACTCTAACCCAGCTTTCTGACCTTGGTCAAGCCAGATTTCCGGGCAAATATTCCAAAAACCATATCCTGGCCCTTTACCCGGTACCAGGTTCAAACGGTTACCCTTTTCTCATCGGACGATGCTGCGCAAAGCGATAGGGTTTCTTGGTAAATTGCTGGAAATAAGGTGCTTATATCTGAAAACAGGGTATCTTGTCAATCTTTTTTCAAAGACTTACAAAGATACCCTGGTGGTTGTTAAGAGACCAAATTCTCTTCCGAATTTGGAATTTCCAAAGCTATCGCGTTGGTACTGGAGTGGGTTGGCGGCTGGATATGATGCGATCGATCATGCCGTATTCCAGTGCAGCGCCCGGTTCAAGAATATAATCGCGATCTACGTCACGGGCGATTTTGTCAATCGGTTGGCCCGTGGCGTCGGCCAAAATTTCATTTAACGACTGACGCATGCGCAAGATTTCACGCGCATATATATCGATATCAGCCGCCTGTCCGCCCAATCCGCTCATGGACGGTTGGTGGATCAAAATGCGCGCATTGGGCAAGCTGAACCGCTTACCTTTGGTGCCGCACGCCAAGAGCACGGCCGCCATGGACGCGCATTGGCCCAGGCAATAAGTCACGATGTCCGGTTCCACCAGGCGCATCGTATCGAGGATCGCCAAACCGGCGGTAATCGAGCCGCCCGGCGAATTCAGGTAAAGCGAAATGTCGCGTTCGGGATCCTCGGCGGCCAGAAACAGCATCTGGGCGATCACTAAGTTCGCAACATTGTCATCTATCGGCGTGCCAAGAAAGATAATGTTCTCTTTCAACAAGCGCGAGTAAATGTCGTAGGCCCGCTCCCCCCGCGACGTTTGCTCAACTACCATCGGCACGAGTACGGAATTGTTCATCCAAAACTCCTTAAGTACTGCACAGCGCTCCAAGTTCGTGAATATTCTGGGCGATACACCCATGATATAGGATCGTGAATAGGCGGCTGGTTTCGTCTCTAACGTAAACGCAAAATAGCGCGAAATCGTCGTACTTCTTATTACCGCTGGGGAAAATAGGTTTATGCTGAGAGAGACTGTTGCCCCCGACACAGTCGGAAGTGTTTTCTGAGGATGCGTTCATTGCGTCGTGCATTTATTTTCAAGGTTGCTAATCTTTGGGCCCGAAGCGGACGAAGAAACCTTAGCAGGGCATAAACTTGAACGAGCGTATGAGGGTTTTGATCGCTGATGACAGTGCCACTTCGCGCGCGGTGCTGCGGAAGTCCTTAGCGAAATGGGGCTATGAGGTGGTCATGGCGGAGGATGGCGCCGAAGCCTTGGACATTCTGGAGAAGCCAGATGCTCCGCCTATGGCTATTCTGGATTGGGTGATGCCGCATTTCACCGGTCCGGAAGTTTGTCGGAAAGTGCGGGAGACGCGGCGGGAGCCTTACACTTATATTCTGCTTCTTACCTCTAAGAACAGTAAGGACGAGACAATCGAAGGATTGGAAGCCGGTGCCGACGATTACATTGTGAAGCCGTTCGATCAACAAGAACTGTCTGTGCGGCTGCGCGCGGGTAAGCGGATCATCGATCTGCAACTTAGCCTGATGGAAGCACGAGAGGAATTGCGGGAGAAGGCCAACAAGGATCTATTAACGAAGCTGCATAACCGGTCGGCGATCATGGCTACTCTGGAAACGGAAATTGCTCGGTCCCATCGTGATCAACGTTCGGTGGGTTTGGCGCTTTTAGATATTGACCATTTCAAGAAGGTAAACGACACTTACGGCCACTTTGCTGGTGATGCGGTGCTGCGTGAGACGGCAGCGCGTTTGAAAAGCAGCATGCGGGCGTATGACCAGGTGGGTCGCTACGGCGGCGAAGAGTTTTTAGTGGTTTTGCCCAATTGCGATATGGATCAGGCGGTTCAACAGGCGGACCGGATGCGACAGCGGCTGCAGGAATCAAAGATTCTGGCGGATGCCGGGGTAGAGATTCCAGTGACCGCGAGCTTTGGCGTGACGATTACCGATCTTTCCGACCGCGATCCGGACGTTTTTATCCGGGTGGCGGATGAAGCGCTTTATAAGGCTAAAGCCAATGGGCGCAACCGGGTAGAGAGTATGTATTTCAGGGAATCGGATTCAAAGGCTTCTTAAACGTGCGGCGAGTCTGTGAGCATTGCTATACTAAGTCTCAGTGCGCCCGTAGCTCAGCTGGATAGAGCGTCTGGCTACGAACCAGAAGGTCGTGTGTTCGAATCACTCCGGGCGCACCAAAGAACCACTCCCCGCGACCGGTTGGATCCCACTTTTTTTGAGTTGGCGTTTGTGGCACTGTGCTGGTCCCGTTCGGGGACACGGTTTTGGGCAATTAACGGCGATCTCTCCTCTTCCGTATTCACCAAGAAGTTTGTCCATTATCTTCGCGGTGATTTGTCTCTGTAACCTACCTAACAATTCACCCTCTGCTGAGGGCCCGGTCTGTCTTCATCTATCTCAATTTTATAGGCTTACCCAA
This sequence comes from Bryobacterales bacterium, assembly GCA_963840845.1. GTDB lineage: Bacteria > Acidobacteriota > Terriglobia > Bryobacterales > Bryobacteraceae > Bog-105. Next base: position 33,395 of record CAWJBS010000118.1, on the reverse strand, counting down.
AATTTGTATTAACCAGCGCCGGCATCTATCCGCTGCCATAAGGATGGCCGCTGAATTGCCACTTCAAGATCTCTAGGGTTGGAGTTCAGCTATGTGCTGTGAGGATGTGAGAATCTAGGTTGGCGATACGATCTCCGAACTGGCGGTAGCCTACGGACATTCAAATTGGCAAACGATCTGGAACGACCCTCGCAACCTCGCGCTGAAATCGCTCCGTGGAACTCCTGAGCGGATCCAGCCGAACGATGTCGTCCCAATTCCGATTCCCTGGAGGGTCATCCCTAAGACGCTCACCCTTCAACCCCAAGGTGTCGGTTTTGAGGCGAGTAGGGACAGAGGCAAAGGAAAGCGGCTGAGCTGGGTTCAGACCGTTTACCAGGCAAACCAAGCCGCACGGGGGACGACTCCTTTCTGTGTGGATGGCTGTCCAGCGCATGATAACCTCCCCTTCTACTGGACCCAAGACGAGCTAAAACGGGATCCGGAGCGCCGTCTCAAGTTCATTGATTATCCGAGGAGGCCCGCGCCTTCGGCCACCATTGGTGCCACCCACTGGCGCGCTATTGTTTCTCTGGCTGTCGTCACCGCCAAGCGTATTACCGTATTTGATTCGACCGTTTGGAGATTTGTTATCACTTCCGCGAACGTTGTCAGTAAGGTGGGTCAGCGTGCAGCCACTCCGCATGAGGTTCACGGCCATTTGAATCTCTTGCGAAAAGGCGTCGGCACAGGCGCCGGAAGTTTCACAGCGCAAGGTTGGACGTTCCGTACACCATGATGCAAGGAGAAACGGATGATAACGCCGAACGTTATTAGTAGGCTCCGCATGTTCGTGCCCCTTGTGGCTGCCATATCAATCGGGCTGGCCCTGGGTGCTTGTGCCGCGCAGCTGAATTTAGGAGGGGGTGCTATGGCAGACACAAAAAATGAATCTCAGATGGATCCCGCCAGGGCAAAGCGTGTACTGGTTGTACTGCGGGTCAAATACGTCCGGCTGATTGGAGGATAAAAATACTCCTGGGACGAGGTCTCAATCCTTTCCATCCTAAAGAACGATTCAAAACACAACTTCTCGGGACTGTTGCAAATCGCCCACTATGACTGGGAACCCGGCGTTCCCAATTCTGAGTGTACGGTCTATCTCGCCCCCTTCGTTGACGGCGATGAGGGCCGCTGGAAACTCCTTGAAGGAACGGGAAAGAGGGCGTGAGTCACGTCAATTTAGCCAAAAAGCGGTCGTCTCTTAAGTTCTGGCAGCGGAGCGGTTCGGCTACAAAGTTACGTTACTGACGGTTGGCTGAATGGTTGATCCGCTTCGCTTCCCTCTGTGCGGAGTCTCGGTAGTACCCAATGTTGTGGAAAGCGCGATTCCTCGCTGTTTTGTAGATTGAAAGCGTTTGAACAGCCGTAAACTTGTTGAGGTAGGAGTCGGCATGTTTGGTGCTGATGATGGTCGTGCCTAAACCGTTTCAGAAGTTGCCGGAATTCTGTAATGTCGAAATTGAATTCGCCAGCGAATTTCCGTGGCTCTACGCGCGAATGACGGAGTTTCCGACGCTCCGACCGAGGGACTGGAAACAGAGTCTTCATACGGCACGGCTTTATCGTCCTATTGTGGAGGCACTCAATGCGCGGGGGCTCAACATGCTCTATTTGGGCGATTTGCCACGATCGGTGAGAGAACGGGTAGTAGTGGGCGAAGTGTTGATCGAGTGGCTGCGTCGGATTGAGGAGCCACAGGCGTTTGGAGGGTGTTTGGGCGTCCTGGTAGCGCACGCTTGGCCCGCGACGATAACAGAGAACCGACAAATCATTCTTGACCTTGCACGGAAATGGAATTCACAGTTGCCGGCAACTGGAGCGGACTCGACCATCTCAAGACTAACGAAATGCGTAGCAATGGTGGCCAACGACGATGATATTCCCGAATTGTTCAGCTGGGTGAGGGATCGCAGTCTAGCCATTGAGTTGCGTGCCAGTTACGTGGTGAAGCTCCAGCAGTTTGCCAAGGTGCCTGGTGCTGTTCGCGATTTCCTTGTGGGCCTTCTCGGTGACGAAGTGCTTGGGCCGGCCGCTGTTCGCTCGCTGAGCAAGGCTTTGCAAGAAGACGCCTTACCAATGTTTCGGGAACTCCAGGAGAAGAACTCCCACGTTGGTATTAGGGAGGCTGCGGCTCTAGCTAGGCGTAAGATCGAAGCGCGGATTCGCAGAAGTTCGGGGTTCTTGTGCAGCGATGTTACTTAGGGCGCTCCTGATATTCGATATTTTCGGCGTTGCGCTCTTCAGTCCTTCCGGCGCATCCATTGCGCAGGGTCAAGAGGGAACTACAGTCACGGGGACAATCGTTCAAACCTGGGGAGGACCGGGCGGGCGTCGAAATAAGAGAGGATATCCGATAATATTGCCCGCGCGGCTGTGCTCGATGGAGCGCGTGATGGAAACGCAGTCGGACAATCTGGGTCAGCTCGTGTTCTCAAAAGCCCCACCTGGCGTTTATGAATTGTCAACCGGAAAACAAGTTAGCCCGCCGTGGACAATGAGGGATCGAGATCGAGGGCGGCGAAACTCCTGGTCCGCTTCGCACGGATCTGAATGATGATCAGATCATGACCATGGACACAGCGGATTGCTTTCGCGATACGTATCCGCCGATGGCTGGTGAACCTGCATGGTTCAGTATCGAATACGGAGAGCCGGTGGCGGGGCAAAAGGATGCCTTGCTATCCGGTCGAGTGACAGACTGGGATAGCAAAGAGCCAAGAGGACTTGGCAACGCGAAGGTATCGCTCGCGAAGATAGGTGATCCAAGTGTGCCTTATTTGGCAGTATCCGACAGACGCGGGTTTTTCAAGTTCGCGCCGCCGGCAGGGAGTGTACGAACTGACCGCTTCTTTGGAAGCTTTCAAGATGTCAAGATTAGCGACTTTCTTGTGCCGCGAGAGAATAACACAAAGGTCAGGGTGCTTACCCGAAGCAAAAAGACAATTGTTCTTTGTCAGTAGGCTACGTTTTCATCCGCAGCATGAAATACAGACCGCCCAGAAAGAAAATCACATCAGGAGCCCAGGCGGCCATGGCGGCGGGGAGTAGGTTCAGGTCGCCCACCTGCTCGAAGAGCGTTCCGGCGATCCAATAGACGATCGCGATGATGAAGGCGGTGAGTACGCCGCGCATGGCGCCGCGCGTTCCGCCTACGAAGGCGAAGGGGATGCTCAGGACCGTCATAATCAAGCGCGAACAGCGGCACCGAAAATTTCTTGTGCCATTGTACGCGCAGCGGGGTGGTATCGAGGCCGCTGGCTTGTAGTTCGTCGATATAAGAACCGAGTTCCTCGAAGTTGAGTTCCTTGTATTCCTTCTCCTCTTTGACGAACCACGAAGGAGTTTCGGTCAATTCGGAGAAAGTGGCTGTGGCGTTGTAGAACTGTTTGTAGTCTGAGCCGGTAGCGGTGGTTTCCTGGCTTACGCCGTTCTCGAAGACCCACTTGTGAAGGCGGTCGTTCCATTGGGCGCGGTCGGCGGTGATCTGGTGCGAAATATGATAAGTCCGCGGATCGATATCGAACACGTTCACCTTCGACATTAGGTCTTGTTTGGGGTCGAGATGGAGGAAGTTGAAAATGCGATTACCTTGGCCGTAGACCCACTGGCGATCGGGCCGGCGATAGGTGGCGACCGGCTTTTTCTTGATTTCGGCGCGCAACATTTCCTGGCGGCGGTTGGCGGCGGGGATGTAGAAGTGATCGAAGCCAAAGAGGAGCAGACTGATGATCAAGCTGGCAAACATGACGGGTGCGGCCAAGCGGTGTACGCTCACGCCGGCGGCTTTGAACGCCGTCACTTCGTTGTACTTAGTCAAGATGGTGAAACAGATGAGAGAGGCGGCGAGGGTGCCGATGGGCGTGAGTTGGTAGATCAGGCTGGGCGCGAGATGCCAAAGATAATCCACCATGGTGCTCATGTGGATCTCGTTCTTAATCATGTCACCGAGGAGTTCGAAAAAGGTGAAGACCTCGATGAGCGCCACGAGAGCGACAAGTAAGATGGCGAAGTAGAAGAGGAAGCCGTTAAGCACATAGCCGTCGATCAGCATGGGACGGAGGAAGAAACCACGCGAACCGAGTGGCTGGCGGGTTACGGTTTCGGTGCCAGTTCGCAGCAAGTTGAGAAGCCATTTCCAGATGCGCATACCGAGCGCTGCGACCCACGAGCCCCAATCCATATCGCCCGGCTTTTCGAGACGCGCGAGGAGAATGCTGCCGACGATGGCGTAGACGACGCCAGGTGTCCAGGCCGCGACAGGCACGGCTAAGCGGCCGTTCTTGGCGAGCCCCAACAGCGAAGCGTAACTCATGTAATAGAGAAACGCGACCAGCACCGTTACTACATAAGCCGCCGATTTACCGCCTTTGCGTGAGGTGATGCCCAGCGGGATACCGACGAGAGCGAGCATGACGCAGGCTAACGGCAGGGCGAAACGCTGATTGAGCTCGATGGTGGCATCGACGAAATCTTTTTGGGAAAGATCATGGCGTTCGCGAAGATATTTGAAGAGCGATGGGGTGTCCATTTCCTGGACGGTTTTGTTCACCTGCAGGTCTTCCTGTTTTTGGGCTTGCAAAACCCATTGATGGCGCTGCGCATAGGTGGTGACCGCCTTGCCTTCTTTGTCACGTTCCGTGGAGCGGAAATCGTGCATGTCTAAGATGATGCGATTGTTTTCCTGGTCTGGATAGGGAACGGCTTCGGCGGCGGTGATGATGCGCGGACCTTCGCCGCGGTTCTTGCCTTCTTCCTGAAGTTTTTCGGGCGAGGTGACGTCGGCAATAAAGACTCCGCGCCAGATGACCTGTTTTTCTTCGGTTTGGACGTCGTTGACGTAGAGCACGGTGTCGGGGAAATCTTCGTCGAAGATGCGCGATTCGATATTGCCGGTCAACTGGGCGGCTACAAAGGTACGCGCGGTTTTGGTTTCGAGATTCAAGAGAGAGGGGTGAGCCAGAGAGCAGCGAGTGCGGTGATGACCAGGGCCAGGAAGGCGAACAGCATGACTGGCCTGGCGATGGAGGCGCTGGAAATACCGGCGGCGCGAATGGCAGTGATTTCGCTATCGGCCGACATGCGGCTGAGGCCGATGAGAATGCCCACGAGGACGCCGAGCGGGAGGGCGAATGGGAGGGTGGCGGGGAGTGCGTAGAGCAGCAGTTTCGCCGCCACGAGGAGCGGGCGCCGAACTTTTGACCAGCAAGGCGGAAAGCTGCTCAATTTTTCGCAAAAAAAGAACGAAGACGAAAAGCCCCGTGCCTAGGCCCGCGCTGGTGGCTACTTCCTTGAAAATGGCCCGGCTGAGAATCCGCATCCGTTACTGTTGTGCCATGAGCGCGGGCGCCGGTACGAGGGGGAGCTTGCCCGGTTCATTCTCGGCGCGCGCCAAATCGACGCTATCGAGTAAGAGTGAGGGTGCGATCACGCTGCTGGTGGTGGCGCTCTGGCCGGAATCGGCGCGATTGAAACCGGAGCCGTTGTTTATATAGTTCAATACGTAAGGCTTGTCGGAGGCGATGTCGATATCGCGCAGATCTTTGGCGCTGAAGTCTTTGAAACGCAGGCCGCGCACTAGTTCTTCATGGCCATCGAGATAAACGCGGTAGGCGAAGAGAGGCGAATTGAGAGTGCGGGAGACGCCGCCTTTTTGAAGCTGACGGCCCATGCTTTGCAGTTCCTCGCCGCCGGCCGCGGAAGGAAAATCCAGGCGGCGGATGAGCAGGCCGAACTTCAAGCCGGCCGCTTTGGCTTTCTCAATGAGTTTCGCTTTCATTTCTTGTTCGGGCGTCTTCTCACTTGCTTCTATGAACAGGTTGCTGGATACGGCGAGTTCAGTGCCCCAAAGTCCGGGTAGACGCCCATGGCCGTTGGAAACGGTGATGGTCTTGATGGGTTCGCGGCTAGCGAGAAAACCCTTCATGACACCCTTGTCTACTAAAACGACGCGTTCAGCCGGCACGCCTTCGTCGTCCACTTTGTAGAAGCCGGCGAGTTCGGAACCTCGAAAGGTTTCTTTCAAAGGATCGTCGATGACGCTGAGCCACTCGGGCAAAACCTTGCTGCCCATTTTGGTGGCCCAAACGCTTTCGAGGATCTGGCCGCTATTGGAGTTAGGGGGCGCAACGGGCTTGCGTTGCAAGCGTATGGCGTCTTCCAAGGTGGCGGCTAACATTTGCGCGGCGGCTTCCTGTTCAAAAAGGACGGGTCCGCTATAGTCTTCGGAAATGGGCGCTTTGACTAGATTTTCGAGATCGGCCGCGGTGTTCGCCACCATTTTTTCAATGGCGTCAGCATCGGGTAGATGCGCGGGGGTTAGACCGACGATGGAGTGGTAATCCCAAACTTTGTTTCCGTCGGGGGCGAGAGCTTCCGCGTAAACGGTGACATCGCTTAAGTCTTGGGGGATACGGAAAACGGTGCCTTCGCTGTTCACCACGCGGAACGAGGATGCAATGGTGCGGAAGCGAACGTTTGACTGAGTGACGGAAGGAGCCGCGGTAAATTTGGCCGAAGCGCGCCGTAGGATCTCCTCCCACTTGTGTTGATCGACCGTTAGATGAGACTCAGGCTCTAGATCGACGAGTGGCGTAGCGGGCGCCAAATCGGGCGTCTGATCCACTTCGGCCATTTCGCGGGCGGCGTTGCGCTTGCGAGTGATTTGGTCGGTGGCGGATTTATAGACGGCGTCGCTGGCGATCCAGAATTCGGTGCGGAAAGCGGCGTAATCATCGTCGATGGGGAGCGAACCGAAGCGCGAGCTGCCGCTAAAAACTGAGTTTGTATTGTCGAATTGCGCGCTGCCGACGCGCACGTCGATGTGGGGAGAGCGGGCTCGGCCATAAGACGAGGTCAGAAGGCCGCCGAGGCTGGCTGAAATGAAGAGCTCTTCCGAATCGCTCACGGAGTATTGGATGAAATATGGTTTATCGAGGCTATTGAGCTGAAGAGTTTTTGTGCGAGCTAGCTCATCCAGCATGGCTCGCAATTGAACGTCATTTTGAATGGCCGCCGTATCGGCGCTCCAGGCGAGACTATGGAACAGGCCGCCGAGCGCTAATGCGGTGAGTACGCTTTTTTTCATTTGAACTCCGGTCTCGGCAGCAGGGGTTGTTTCTCTTGAGCGTTTTGCTTCTTCTGGGTTTCGATTTCGGAAACCAAAATGGCGGGCGATACGGCCGAAACCGGGACGCTTCCTGATTCTGCGCCACAGTATCCGTTGAACACTTCCGCTTTGTCCGAAGTCGCCAGAATCTTTTGGAAGCTGGCGAGAGGGGTACCGACGATATCCACACCGCGTATCAATTCATCTGGACGTCCGTCAGCGAAAACCCGGTACACGACTAAGGGCACAACCGTGAAGGCTTGCAAACCGCGGCGGCCGGTCGTGGTGTAGCCGCTGGAGACTTCTTCGAAATAGAGACCGTAGGGTTTGTTTTGGCGTTTGATCTCTTCGATCAACTTGGCCCGTAATTCTTTGGACGAAATACTTTTGGTGGATTCGACAAGCAGGTTCGATTGGCGTGAGACCACTTCCGCGCCGGGCTGACGGCGCCCGTGACCGTTCGATTCCTTAAATTCGCCTACCGGTGAGCGCGATAATAAGAAGGTTTTGAGCACCCCATTTTCGACAACCTTGACAGGCCGCGCTTTTACGCCTTCGTCGTCGTAGTCATAGTGACCAATGAGGTCGCTCCCTTTGTAATTTTCTTTGGTTGGGTCGAAGGTGACGCTGATGAAATCGGGCAGCACCTTGGTGCCTAACATTTTGGTGAAGGTTTGTCCTTCGCTGACGTCTTTTTGGCGGTGTCCTTCGACACGGTGGCCGAAGATTTCATGAAAGAAGACGGCGGAGGCGCGGCCTGAAAGAATGGCTGGGCAGACAATCGGCTCGGCCGGAGGAGCGGCTACCAGATCATCTACTTTCTTTGCCAGAACTTTCACGCGGTCCATCACCACTTTGTCGCTGGGTAAGTGGGCCGGGTCAGAGGCCTCGATGGAATCGAAATCCTGCACGCCCATGCCGTCTGAAGCGAGCGCTTCGGCTTGCATGACGATGCGGAACAGGTTGCTGCCGGTTTGGATGGCGGAGCCTTCGGTGTTGACGAACGTCACCAAGTTGCGGCGCGCCTCAAATTCGACGCCCGATCCCAAAATTTTTTCGTGAGTTTTGAATTCGGCAGACCATTGCCTGACGCGTTTGGCCCAATCTTCTTTATTGATGTGGAACTGCTCGGGCTCACGCGTGTATCTCACTGCTGGATCGACCGAAAAATCGGCGTTTTTCTCTTTTTCGTCGGCCAGCAGTTGTTGGTCTGTCTTGATTTGCAGGAGGCGGCGAGAGGCTCCGCGATAGACGCGATCGGTTTCGGCCCAGAGAGCGCGGCGAATTTCGTTGGGATTGTCGTCGAGGCTGATTTGGGCGAAGTGGGTGAACTGGACGCGCGAATCTTTGTAGGGATGATAGTTGTCAAAGGCCGGCGAGCCGATGCGGATGGTGGTGTCGAACCCGCGGGTGCGCGATTGCGAATCGCTGATGAGTGCGCCTAAGGTGGCGGATTCCGTAGTGGACTGCTCTTCCGTCACTTCGTAAGCCATGTAATAGGGTGGCGGGTCTCCCTTGGCTTTTAACGCGGAAAACTCACGGTTCAGTTCGTCTGTCACGATTTCTAACAGGCCGATCTTTGTACCATCGCCTGTGCGTGCTCTGGCGAACGTCCACGTTCCGGCCAGGAGGCAGACGGCGAGTGCGAGGCACAGACGGGGGGCAGCCAACAGACGTCGGTGGGGGATCATTTTGCGCAACTTCAAGAATATCAGCCGTTTCTTTAGGGTTGGCTGTTGTGGCTGAGTTGCGGAAATGACGCCGATGAATCAGGAGCTTGCGAGTTTCTTCAAGCTTTCCGTAAAGGGTGCGCGGGCAACGCCCTTCTCGGTAATGATGGCGGTGACGTAGCGGTTCGGCGTCACATCGAAGGCAGGATTGGCTACTTTGATGCCGTCCGGCGCCATGTGAACGCCCTGTACGTGAGTCACTTCCTTTGCGGCGCGCTCTTCAATGGGAATCTGTTCGCCCGAGGTGAGAGTGAGGTCAAGCGTGGAGATCGGCGCGGCGACGTAGAAGGGAACATTGTTCTCCTTTGCCAGAACGGCCACACTATAGGTGCCGATTTTATTGGCGACATCGCCATTGCCGGCGATTCGATCGGCGCCGACGACGACGCAACCGATGCGGCCGCTTTTCAGAAAATGTCCGGCCATATTGTCGGTGATGAGTGTGGTGTCGATGCCGTCGCGCTGTAATTCCCAGGCGGTTAAACGCGCGCCTTGTAAGAACGGGCGCGTCTCATCGGCAAACACATCAATCTTCTTGCCCATTTGGACAGCAGCGCGAATGACGCCGAGCGCGGTGCCGAACCCGGCCGTGGCCAATGCGCCGGCGTTGCAGTGCGTGAGGACAGTTTTGCCGTCCGGCACAAGATCAGCGCCGTGTTTGCCGATGGCCTCGTTGATGGCGATATCTTCTTCGCGCACGAGCGCCGCTTCTTTCACCAGGCGAGCGCGGATGTCGGCCAAGCTGGCGGACTTGGTTTGATCGTAAACGCGCTTCATGCGGTCAATGGCCCAAAAGAGATTGACGGCCGTGGGACGCGTTTGGGCGAGAGTGTCGCAGATGACGGGCATATCGGTTTCGAGGTTGTCCGACTTCAGCGCGCCGATGGCGACGCCCATGGCGGCGGCAACACCAATGGCGGGAGCGCCGCGTATGATCATGCTGCGAATGGCTTCGGCCACTTCAAGGTAGTCGCGGCAAGTGACGAAGACGGTTTCGCGCGGCAAACGGGTTTGGTCAATCATGACGACGCCGTCCGGCGTCCATTCAATGGTTTCGATACTTTGATTCATGTTTAGTTATTTGTGCGGAAGATGGGAAAATTTGGAGGCAAAAAGTCCAAAAAGGGAGACGGAGTTAAAGCCGGCGTGCAGAACGGTTGTAGGAATGATGGAGTTTGTGCGTTCACGAAGGATGCCCAGCGCGACGCCGACAAGGCTGATGGCGGCTACATATTGCCAAGCGTATTCGTATTCCGCAGCGTGCAAGCCGCCAAAGAGAAGAGCGGTGAGCAGAATGCCAGGGCCTACTCCAAGAGTGCGAGACAGCAAGGGCTGCAAGAAGCCGCGAAACGTGAGTTCTTCGAAGATCGGACCCACGACGACAGCGGTTAGAGCGAGCAGAAACATGTCGAGCGGGGTATCGCCGAGCTGATCAAACGGCATTTTCACCTGCGGGGTGTGGATGAGGGTTGCGAGCACATCGATCGCAATGGCCAAGGCCACGCCTGCGACAGCGACGAGGAAGAGGTTGATGTTCGCTTTGCGCCAGCCGAGGGAGCGGAAGACGGGACGTCCATAGTTAAACTTAAACACTATGAAAAACGCGAAATAAATCCAGCCATAGACCGCGAATTGCACCGCGAAGGCCGCGATGGGATTGATTGAAATCTCGCCGGGCTGCGGGTGGCCGCCGCTCGAAGCAAGCCGCCCCAACAGCACGAGAATCAAGAGAGGCGCAGCGAATATGCCGAGGAAAAGCAGCAAATCGAAATAGCCCCAGAACGGTTCGCGCTCAGGGGGCAGCGAGAGGTCGGCGGGCGGAGCGAGTGGCGATTGTTCGAGATCTTCAGGCTGCATGTCCAGCCTTCATTATCTTCTTGAGAGCCTGCGCGGTATGGCTGCGCTTCACGCGCATCACTTCCTCGGGCGTGCCTGTGGCCACAATGTGACCTCCGGCCTCGCCACCTTCCGGGCCCAGATCAATCAAGTGGTCGGCGCTCTTGATTACGTCCAGATTGTGTTCAATCACGACAACCGTGTTGCCTAAATCCACCAAGCGCTGCAAGACATCCAGCAAGTGGCGCACATCGTCGAAATGCAGGCCGGTAGTGGGTTCGTCGAGCAAATAGAAAGTCTTGCCGGTTTGCCGCTTGCTTAATTCCTTGGCGAGTTTGATGCGTTGCGCTTCGCCCCCCGAAAGTGTGGTGGACGATTGGCCCAAGTGAATGTAGCCCAAGCCCACTTCATTCAATGTTTTCAGTTTGCTGTGAATCTGCGGAATGTTTTCGAGAATACCGAGTGCTTCTTCCACGCTTGATTCGAGTAGGTCGGCAATGCTGTGGCCTTTGTATTTGACTTGCAGCGTTTCCAAATTGTAGCGGCGGCCGCGGCAGATGTCGCAGGTCACGTATACGTCTGGCAGGAAGTTCATCTCAATGCGCTTCAAGCCGTCGCCCTGGCACGCTTCGCAGCGGCCGCCCTTCACGTTGAAGCTGAAGCGGCCGGCTTTATAGCCGCGTTCGCGCGATTCGGGGAGCATGGCGTAGATGTCGCGGATGGGCGAGAACACGCCGGTATAAGTGGCTGGGTTTGAGCGCGGCGTGCGGCCAATGGGCGATTGGTCAATCTCAATGACTTTGTCGATAAATTCCAGGCCGCGAATGGATTCATGCGCGCCGGGAATGCCGCTCGAACCATAAACTTCTTTGGCCAGCGCGCGGTAGAGAATGTCATGGACGAGCGTAGACTTGCCGCTGCCGGAAACGCCGGTAACCACGGTGAGAGTGCCGAGCGGAAAATCGACGGTCACGTTCTTGAGATTATGCTCACTGGCGCCCTTTACAGTGAGTTTGTTGACCATTGCCCGCGCGGCGTACCAGCGGGAAGGGAATGGAGATGTTTCCGGAAAGATATTCACCGGTGAGCGATTCCGGCATAGCCATGATTTCGCGCGGGAGTGCCTTGCGCCATTAATGCGCCGCCCAAACGGCCGGCGCGCGGGCCCAAGTCAATCACATAGTCGGCGCGCTCAATCGTTTCGGCATCGTGCTCTACGACCAGCACGGTGTTGCCTAAATCGCGTAGGGAATGTAAGGTATCGAGCAGTTTGCTGTTATCGCGCGGATGCAAACCGATGGAGGGCTCGTCGAGAACGTACAAAACGCCGCGCAGCTTGGAACCAATCTGAGTAGCCAGACGAATGCGCTGCGCCTCGCCTCCGGAGAGCGTGGCCGAGGAGCGATCCAAGCTCAGATAATCCAGACCGACGTCGGCTAAGAAACGTCATGCGGTTTTGAATTTCTTCTATCAACGCGCGCCACAATTTTTAGCTCACGTTCGGTAAATTTCCACTTCTTCACCAGTGGCAAAGCCCGCGCCATCGACATGCCGGTGAATTCGGCGATGGAAACACCTTGCACGGTTACGGCCAAGCTGGCGGGTTTCAAGCGGCGTCCATCGCACGCGGGGCACTTGGTGGGCGACATGAATTCCATCAGCCATTCGCGATAGCCTTCGCTCGCTTGGGCGTAGTGATCTTCCAGCGTTTTCAAAATGCCGGGGAACTGCGTATTGCCGTAAATCAGCGCCGTGCGCATTTTCTTAGAAAGGTCGTCAAACGGCGTGCTGAGGTCGAGGCCGAGAGCCTCACTTGCTTCCGTCAACGCCGACAGCATGTAAGACGACGTCCCACCTGGTCCGAGGCCGCCTTCCATGAGCGGCTTAGAGGAATCGCTGATCACTTTCGCGGCGTCGAACGCCCATGTATTGCCTACGCCGTGGCAGGTTTCGCATGCACCGAAGGGGCTGTTGAAGGAAAAGGAACGCGGCTCAAGTTGGGGAATGCTGGTGCCATCGTTCGGGCAGGCGAGCTTTTCGGAGTATAGGCGCTCCGGGCCGTCGATCACCGCGACAATCACAATGCCCTCGGCCCATTTCAGCGCCGTTTGAATAGAGGCTTCCAGGCGCTGCTCGATGCCCGGCTTAACGACTAAGCGATCAATCACCACTTCGATCGTGTGATTTTTGCGTTTGTCGAGTTTAATGGGTTCGTCCAGCGTCAGCAATTCGCCGTCGATGCGCGCGCGAAAGCCGCCCTTGGCAATCTGCTCCAGTTCCTTCTTGTACTCTCCTTTGCGGCCACGGGCGATCGGCGCCAGAATCATGATTCGTTCGTTCTGGTGCAGACTGAAAACCTGCTCTAAAATTTGCGCTGGCGATTGTTTGGCAATCTCTGCGCCGCATAGCGGGCAATGCGGCACCCCGACTGAGGCATAAAGGAGACGCAAATAGTCGTAGATTTCAGTGACGGTGCCCACGGTGGAACGGGGGCTGCGGGACGTGGTCTTCTGCTCTATGGAGATAGCCGGACTTAAGCCGTCGATGGAATCGACGTCGGGCCGCTCCATCTGATCTAAAAATTGACGTGCGTAGGGTGAAAGGGTTTCAACGTAGCGGCGCTGCCCCTCGGCGTAAATGGTGTCGAAGGCGAGCGAACTCTTGCCGGAACCGCTCAAACCGGTAATAACGGTGAACGTGTTGCGGGGAATCTCAACGCTGATGTTCTTTAGGTTGTGCTGGCGCGCGCCATGCACGGAGATGCGATTTAACATGTTGCGGCTTTAACCATTGTCCTTTACTCTAGAATTGCCGCCAAACCGCGGTCATAGTAATAACGTGAACGAAAATATTGTGTGACGGATTCAGAGGTTTCGATGTCTACTCTGGCAGCACCGGTGCCGATGTTGTTACATGTCGAAGATGAGGATGGCGCCGCCTTTCTGTTTCGCAGCGCTATCCGCGAAGCCGGGCTGGCGGCAATTGTTTATCGCGTCTCAAATGGCGAAGAGGCGCTCGCATTTCTGCGTAAGTCGGGGCCCTATGTCAATGCAGAGCGTCCGCAACTGATGGTTCTTGACCTAAATTTGCCAAAGATTGACGGGCTCTCTGTTCTGTCTCGAATGCGCAACGACGAGTCACTCAGAACGATTCCAGTGGTTGTGATTAGCACGTCCTCGCGCCAGTCCGACATGGACAAAGCTAAATCATTAGGCGCGGTTCACTACATTGTGAAACCCGATAGCTTTGAGAAGCTAACCGAGCAGATCAAGGAAACCTGCGCTGACCTTTTGGCGGGGTAGTGGGCGTTTCTCAAAGCGACTTGCAATAACCTATACTTCATGACGCGAATCCTGAAGTGTTTACCGGCCGCTTCTCTGGCTGCTCTTCTACTGTTGTCTCCCTGGGGCAGCCGTGCCCAAGAAAAGAAAACCCCCGTTCCCGGCGAAGACTGGATTTCCCTGTTCGACGGCAAATCGTTGGACGGTTGGAACAAAGTTGGCAACGAAAGCTGGACAGTGGAGGATGGTCTCATCCACGGCAAGGGTCTGACGAAAGATTATGGTTATTTGGAAACCGTTAAGTCTTACAAAGATTTTCAGCTCTCGCTGCGGTTCAAGTGTGTGGGCGACGGCAATAGCGGTGTCTTCTTCCACTCCGCTTTTAAACCGGGCACGGCCGATGTGACCCAGGGCATGCAGTTCGAAATCGATTGCACCATGATGAAGCATACGGCGGGCATTTATGCCGAAGATGGCCGCGGCTGGGTGGCTTGGCCGGCGCCTGAAAATGAAGGCGTTGTTCGCATGGGAGAGTGGAACGAATACCTGGTGGAGGTTGTGGGCAACCGCTACAAATCGCGGCTGAACGGCGTACCGATGGTCGATTTCACCGACCCCAAAGCCTCCTCATGGGACGGCACGGTCGCGCTGCAACTGCACGCTGGAGGGCGCGGCAATATGGAGTTTAAGGATCTTTGGATCAGAGACTTGTCAAAACGATAAACCGCATAGAAGGGCCGGCCACGTGAGTTTATCCAGGCGGAATTTTCTTGAAGCGAGCGCTGTGACCGGCGCCTTCGCGCGTAAGGTCTCCGCGGATGTCCATTCGAAATACTCTGACCGGCCCAATATCCTCTACGTCATTTTGGAGGATATTGGCCCGCAGCTTTCCTGCTATGGCGAACCGCAGGTGCGAACACCGAATCTAGACCGCTTTGCCGGCCAAGGGATTCGGTTTGCCAATGCCTACTCGGCCGCGCCTGTTTGTTCGCCGAGCCGGTCTGCCTTGATGACCGGGTGTTATCAGACGCGCATTGGGGCGCACCAGCATCGAACTTGGCCGTGGCGAAAGCCAGCGCTGAAACCGCCTGTTCGTCACATCTCAGATTGGTTTCGCGATGCCGGCTACTTCACGTGCAATTTGAAACCGGCCAAGGCGGCACGCGGATTGCATGGTGCTGCCGGGTCGGGCAAAGTGGATCTGAACTTTCTATCGAGTGGAACTGGCGAAGACGCATTCTTCGATGGCTTCGACTGGAATCAGCGCAAAGACAATCAGCCTTTCTTCGCGCACATTACGATCATCGAAACTCATAAAGGCGAGGGATGGAAGGTGGCGCGCCGGCAGCCGAAGGCCGAATTGGTCGATCCCGACAAGCTTGAGTTGGCTCCTTATTATCCGGATACGGAAGTGGTCAGGGATGAATGCGCGAACTATCTGGACGCTATCCATCTTTCCGACGGCTATGTGGGCGAGCTGCTGGCACGGCTCGAACGCGAAGGATTGGCCGAGAAAACGATTGTGGTGATTTCAAGCGACCACGGCCCACTCTTTCGGGGAAAGCAGTTTCTCTATGACGGAGGTATTCATGTGCCGTTGCTGATTCGCTTTCCCGATGGACGCCATGCGGGAACGGTAAACGAAGATCTGATCAGCAGTATCGACATTGCTCCTACGCTGTTGGGTTTCGCGGGTATCCGGCCACCGGCGGGCGCCATGCAGGGCCATGATGTTTTTGAAGATAACTACCAGCCACGCACGCATATCTTCGCCGCGCGAGACCGAATGGATATCTCCATTGACCGGATGCGCGCGGTTCGGAGCAAGCAGTACAAATATATTCGTAACTACTTTCCGGCGACTCCGTACATGCAGCACAATCCCTACAAAGAGCAGGAGTATCCAACTTGGAACTTGGTCAAGAAATTGTATAAAGACGGCAAGTTGAACGCGGCTCAATCCTTGTTTCCAGCGCCGGAAAAGCCGATTGAAGAGCTATTCAGCCTCAGGAACGATCCCCACGAAGTCCACAATCTAGCCGGCGATCCGTCATATCGAGAGACGCTCAAGCAAATGCGGGCATTCGTGGATGGCTTTGTGGAAGAGAACGACGGCTTGGTCAAGCCCGAAGATCCGATCGACATCTACCGGGGTTATTATGGACACCTGCCGGAAGATCCGGCGGTTTAGAGTCCTTCGTAGGCGCGCCGCAAATTGGCCCGCACTTCGTCCGCAATGGGCTTAGGCAACGCGTCCGGCTGAAACTCGCGGCACAAGTCAACCGACTTGCGCAACGATTCTACAAATTCCACGCAGGGTGCGCACCCTTCGATGTGGCCAGAAAGTCTTTCGCAAAGATCGGTCGGCAATTCGGCGTCCAGGTATTCTGACAACATGGCGAAAATTTGCTGGCACGATAAGCCATCAAGCGCTGACTTTGGTTCCATGTTCAAGAGTGCCTACCTTTCTGAGATACTCATCTAACTTCGCCCGCACAGCCAGGCGCGCGCGGTGTAAGCGCTGTTTCACGGTATCAGCCGTTATTTCCAAAATCTCGGCCGTCTCGTCGGTGCGTAAACCTTCGACGTCGCGGAGCAGAAGAACCGAACGGTATAAATCGGGTAACTCCGCAATGGCGCTCTTCAGCACTCCGCTGAGTTCCGATTTCAGCAAGTCGCTTTCGGGGAGATGTGTCCAGTCGGCAATCTCGATGCGGCGCGGATCGCCTTCGGCACGCGCGGGCATATAATCCGTCAGCGAAAGCTCGCGGCCGGGAGCAAAGACACTCTTCCGCCGTTTCATGAGACACGCATTTTTGGCAATGCGAAAAACCCAGGGTTTGAGGCGCGCCGGATCGCGTAATTGATCGAGCTGTTTGAAGACTTGCAGCAGCGTATCCTGGGCCACTTCCTCGGCGTCTTCGCGCTTGCCGCAAGTCAAGTAGCTGAACTGAAAGAGTTTGGTGTGATACGTATCGACGAAACGGTCGAAAGCGCCGGGTTTGCGAGCCAGCAGGTCGGCCGCCAGTTGCTGTTCTTCGTCTTGGGTCAATCACCACCATTGTAGGGTCCGCTCGCTGAATGTTCGTTAGGCGGGCTTAAGCGCTTCCACGCCGGCAGCAAGCTCAACCCCGATGGAAGGGGCGTGCAGCATGGTGTTGTGAATGAGGCAGTTTTTAACGGCGCGCAAAACACCATCGCGGTGCCGGGGATCATCCAAGCCGGGTGCGTCCACCACAATACGGAAATTGTCCATCCGCGTGGGCTGGAGCGCCTTGCCGGCATCCACCTTTACGGTTAGACCTTCGGTGCTAAGCTTGCGGGCGGTCAGGTATTGCACGGCGTAGTAGCCAGCGCAGGTGCCTAAGGCGGCGAGCAGGAATTCCGGCGGCGTCATACCGCTGTTTTGACCACCGTTTTCCGCCGGCTGATCGCAGATAACCTTCAGGCCCCGGGATTCAGCCTCAAAACGAACGCCGTCCAGGAAGCGAACTATTGTTTCCATGCTTGTCAAGATGCAGAAAATCTAATCGGGTGACAAGCCTAAAACTGTAATCTTTTCGGCCGATAGGGATTTTGAGGCTATTGAATATGAATTTTGATGAAGCAATTGCGGCTCACTCGGTTTGGAAGCAGAAACTGGCGATCTATCTGGCAAAACCCGATAAATCCATCGATTCGGCCAAACTGGCGCAAGATCATCATTGCGAACTAGGTAAATGGATCCACAGCCAAGCGGGATCGATTCTGGCCAATCCCACTTTCCAGGAATTGAAAAAGGAACATGCCAGCTTCCACCAAGCCGCGGCTGAGGTGGTGAAGAAGGCGGATGCGGGGCAAAAGGTTTCTGAAGAAATTTCGTTAGGGGCGAAAAGCCCTTATGCTTCGTGTTCTTCGAAAGTGATCAGCGCGCTGGTCAAGATGAAGCGGGAAAGCGCGAACGCCGCATAAATAAAAAAGAGCGCCGGAATACCCGGCGCTCTGGTTGGTGGTTAAACGCTTCCTGCGAGGTTTAGCTAGAATTTCGGCATCGAGCCCGGCAAGGTGTAGCGAATATCCATGTAGACGGTGCTGTCGTGCGCGCCTTTGCCGCCCGCAATGCCGGTGGTCCAGTACCAAAGCGAGCGGGTTGCATACTCATATTGGCCAATCAGGCTGATGGCGCCGTAGCGTGTATTCTTCCACATAGTTTGGTTGAAGCCGAAGGTGCCTTCCTGAATGGCGCGATTTTGGGACGAACCGGCGTAGCCATAACCAACATAGGTTGGTGTTTTGGCGGTTGTGTCGAGAGTGACGTCGCGGCCGATGAAAACACCGCCGTAATAGGCGAACAACAGAGTGTTCTTTATTGTGGCTTCAAAGCCGTCCACTGTACCGGCGGAATGCACCGGGCTCAACGCACCGTTCGGCCGGACAATCACGTCGGGAGCCTGACCAAAGAGGTAGCGGCCTTCGCCAGCGTCCCAAAAATTGGTGCTGATCAGGCGGAAATTCTTGGTAATTGCGCCGTTGATGCCGACTTGCAGACCAGCACCGGTGGTGCTGAAATGCTGACCGGCGCCCGGAGCCGTCCCGGTCAGGGGATTCCAGATTTTGAACTGACTGGTGATGCCGGCCACTTCGAAGTGGAAACGCGAACTTGGATCGAAGGCGAGTTTTGCGATGATGTCGGGCATCACTGTCGGTGTTGAGAGGACAGTGCTGGTACCCGAGATGCTTCCGCCGTTGTCTAGCTGAGTGGTAGCAAGGCCGGTCAGGGTCGACGGCAATACGGCCGCACTGCTGCCGTTCGCTCCGCCCATATACTGATCAGGATTTTCGAACGAGAGACCAAAAGTAACTTTATTGCTTGGGTGCACCAGTACCCGCACGCCGGGCTGACGCGTCCAAGTCAAACCCACCATGTAGTTCACGTCCATCACTTGCGAATAGAAAATATCGCCCGGCAATGGCGAAATACCGGTCCGGTTCGGGGTCAGCATGCTCCAGCTTTGCCCAGCCAAAAACTCGACCTTGCCTTTTCTGACATCCACCCAGAAGAGGCGGAGGCGCGGTACGAATGCACCGTTGGTAACGGTCAGGTTCGTGGCGCCGCTGGTACCCAGGAAATCAAATTCGTTATAGCCGATAAAGTGCGCGCCCTTCCAATCGCCATCGATTCGGAAGCCAATGCGTGAGTTCTGCGGGCTGAAGCGGAACTCTGAATTCTGGGCTCCGACGGCGTTGTTGAGCGGGATGCTGCCGAAGTTAGAACCGATGCTCGAACCAGCATTCACGCTGCGCCACAGCCCGGTGAGATCCATAAACCCGATCGGCACCACGCAGGTGTTACCCACGCGCAGGTAGGTGGGGGAAACGTTGTCGCTTTCGCACGGGTTGCCAGAACTGTCATTGCGAACCTGCGGCACTTGATTTCCGCTCCCCCCAATGGCCGGCACTAAGCGGACTGGGCCGTTAGCCGCGCTGGTGGACGCCGTTGAAACCTTCGTGCCATCTGTTGTTGTGGTAGCCGCCGTCTGAGCGGCGATATTCTGCAACGACCGTTCCAGCAGTCGTTGTTGCTCATCCATCGCTTCTTGCAACTTCTTGATTTGTTCTTGCTGCGCGGCGATCCGTT
The DNA here is from genome assembly GCA_963840845.1 of Bryobacterales bacterium. Classification (GTDB taxonomy): domain Bacteria; phylum Acidobacteriota; class Terriglobia; order Bryobacterales; family Bryobacteraceae; genus Bog-105. Next base: position 13,784 of record CAWJBS010000118.1, on the reverse strand, counting down.
GTTTGAGCGCATCCAAATCGGTGGCGCTCACCGTTTGGTTTTGATTGCTGTCCGCTGTGGCGGCCGCTGTTGCCGCTGGTGTCTCCGCACACCAGGCAGGCGCCACAAGACCAGCCAAGCACAGAATGCTCGACAAGATTCTTCTATTCATAGACTCCTTCGAAAAAGACCTCATAGATGTTTGGCAAAGCTTTTCATGAACGCAGTGGAAGACCGCAGTAAGCGAAATCCGCCTAAACCTGACCCAAGTTACCGGAGTACTATTTCAAATCAATTAACTTTGTGTTAAGAGCTGAATAGCGGGTTGTGAATTGTACTGGGAATCGAAAATTTAACGAAGCTGTAGCGGGTGAGAGACAATAGAGGTTAAAAGCCTCCCCCGGGCCACCAAGGAAGTTGAGAACCTGATGCCCGAACGCCCGTTCGTTCACCTTCACTGCCATACCGACTATTCGCTGCTTGATGGCGCTTGCGACATTAAGAAGCTCATGACCATCGCCGAGCGGCAAAAGATGCCGGCCATTGCCATGACCGACCACGGCAATCTTTTCGGCGCAGTGGAGTTTTATACCGAAGCCAAGGCGCACGGCGTGCAGCCAGTAATCGGCTGCGAGGTTTATGTTTCCCAGCAAGGGCACAAAACCCGCAGCGATACCGACCGCTATAACCACCTTGTTCTGTTAGCCGAGACCCAGGAAGGCTACAAGAATCTCATCAATCTTGTGACTACCGGTTGCCTGGAGGGCTTCTACTACAAGCCGCGAGTCGATAAAGATCTGCTGGCCCGGCACTCGAAGGGAATTATCGCGCTTTCGGCTTGCTTGCGGGGCGACGTAAATGAAGCGCTGGTGGCGGATAAGTATGACGAAGCGCTACGCCTGAGCAACGAGTATCAGGATATGTTCGGGAAGAATAACTTCTTCCTGGAACTGCAGGACCACGGCCTGGATCAAGACAAGATTGTGATGCCGGGCGTGTGCCGCCTTTCGCGGGACACGGGGATTCCGCTGGTGGCCACGAACGACGCGCACTATCTGGAATACGACGATGTGCGCGCGCACGAGATTCTGCTCTGCATCCAAACCGGCAAGACGATGAAAGACGAGAACCGCATGCGGTTTTCCACGCCGGAGTTCTTCATCAAATCGCGCGCGCAAATGATGAAGCTGTTCGGTGAAGTGGAGCATGCGCTCGACATCACCTGGGATATTGCGCAGCGTTGCCATGTGGCGCTGAAACCGGTGGACGATCCGTTTCCGCGCTTTGATGTGCCCGATGGCCAGACGCTCGATAGTTTCTTCGCCTATGTGGCGCGCGAAGGTTTTGAAAAACGCCGGCCCCGTTTGGAAGCGCTGTTCCAACAAGGGCGCTTAAAGCACAGCTTGGCCGAATATGAAGCGCGGCTGAACTTTGAAATTAAGACGATTCAGCAAATGAAATTCCCTGGATATTTGCTGATTGTCTGGGATTTTATTCGGTTTTCCAAGCAAAAGGGCATTCCCGTGGGTCCAGGCCGCGGTTCGGCGGCGGGCAGCTTGGTTTGCTACGCCATGGAAATTACCGATGTCGATCCGTTGCAATATGGGCTACTGTTTGAGCGCTTCCTGAATCCGGAACGTATCAGCATGCCCGATATCGACGTCGATTTCTGCACCAACCGGCGCGGCGAAGTGATTCAGTACGTCACCGAGAAGTATGGCCGTGAGCAGGTAGCGCAAATCATCACGTTCGGAACGCTGGCGGCGAAGGCGGCCATCAAAGACGTAGGCCGCGTGCTGGATATGACGTTCGCCGAAGTCGACCGCATCTCCAAGCTGGTTCCCAAAACGTTGAACATCAAGCTGGAACAGGCGATTGAAGATCCGGAACTGAAGTCGGTCGCTTCCAAAGAGCCGCGCGTGAAAGAAGTGCTGGACGTCAGCATGAAGCTCGAAGGCGTATGCCGCAATGCCGGCATGCACGCGGCGGGTGTGGTGATTTCGTCGGTGCCGCTGCGCGAACTGGTGCCGCTCTACGTCACCAACAAGCAGGAAATTGTGACGCAGTATGACATGGTGGGGCTCGAAAAGCTCGGCCTGTTGAAGATGGACTTTTTGGGCCTCACCACTCTCACCATTATTGAAGAGGCGATGAAGCTTATCAAGAAGTACCGCGGCGAAACCATCGTTGTAGAAGAACTGCCGCTCGATGACAAGCTGACTTATCAGAAAATCTTTTCCAGTGGCTTCACCAGCGGCGTTTTCCAATTTGAATCCCCGGGCATGCAAGACGTGCTGCGGCGTTATCAGCCCGACCGTATTGAAGATTTGTGCGCGCTGAATGCGCTGTACCGCCCCGGACCCATTCAGGGCGGCATGATTCCCGACTTTATCGATCGCAAGCATGGCCGTAAACCGGTGATCTACGACGTTCCTGAATTGGAGCCGATCCTTTCGGAAACATATGGCGTCATTCTCTACCAAGAGCAGGTGATGCAGATTTCGAACAAGCTGGCCGGCTATTCGTTGGGAGATGCCGACTTGCTGCGTCGCGCCATGGGTAAGAAGAAGGCCGAGGAGATGGCCAAGCAGCGCGACCGTTTTGTTTCTGGCGCCACGGCGCGCGGCTTACCGGCCAAGAAGGTTGCCAAGATCTTCGACTTGATGGAGCAGTTCGCCGGCTACGGGTTCAACAAGTCCCACTCAGCGGCATATGCGTATCTAGCCTACGTCACTGCTTACCTCAAGGCGCACTATTCCGTTGAGTTCATGTCCGCGCTGCTGACGTCGGAATCGGGCAACAGCGAAAAGATCGTCAAATATATCAATGAATGCAAGGAAATGGGTTTGCGCGTTTTGCCGCCCGATGTGAACCAGAGCGATTTGAACTTCACGCCCGCAGGGGATGCGATTCGCTTTGGGTTGGGCGCTGTTAAGAATGTCGGACAAGGCGCGGTGGAAGCCATTGTCAAGGCTCGCGAAGAGGGCGGGCCGTTCGCGTCCGTCTATAAATTCTGCGACCGCATCAATTTGGGCAATGTGAACCGGCGGGTGATTGAAAGCTTGGTGAAAGCGGGCGCGCTGGATTCAACCGGAGCGAACCGCGCGCAGCTTACGGAAGCGCTCGATAGAGCCATTGAATCGGGCACACGTGCGTCACGCGACCGCGAAATGGGGCAGCATGGTCTTTTCGGCATGATGGAAGAGGAACAAGCGAACGAATACCCAATGGCGAAGCTGCCCGATTGGACGATGGAGCAGAAGCTGGCGGGCGAAAAGGAAGTGTTGGGCATTTACGTCTCTGGCCATCCGCTTGACCGTTATAAAGACAAGATCACCGATTTGGCCACGCACTTCACAGACAAGCTCGAGGATTTGGAGAAAGGCGTTCCCGTTGCCCTTTGCGGTTTGCTGACGGGGATTCAGCGTAAGACGAATCGCGAAGGCAAATATTGGGCGGCCATGAAGCTGGATGACGGGCGGGGAACAGTGGATGCTATGGTGTTTGCCACCCGCTATGAAGAGTTGCTCGGCGCGATTAAGGAAGATGGCGCCGTATTCTTACGAGCGTCTATCCTGACGGAAGAAGGCGCGCCGCCCAAGTTGAATGTCCAGGAAATGGTGAGATTGGATGAAGCGCGCGTCGATTTGCCGTCGCTCATATCCATTCGCGTCTGGCTCAAGGATGAGGCCGCCATAGCCAAGGCAGAGGCTCTCAATGAGCTGTTTGTCAGAAAGCATGGTTCCACCGAGGTGCGGCTTCGCCTGGAAAAACCGCGCGATTTCTCGGTTGTCATGGATGTCACCAGCAAGGTTCGGCCCGACCGCGAATTCCGCGCCGAACTCGAAAAAATATGTGGACCCGAATCTTTAGAAGTGCTGGCAAGATAACCTAGTGGCTGAAGACCGAATGCCCGCAGACGAACAGAACCCGGTTACACCTCCGCCCGCGAAACCGGCGGAACCGCAGAGAGATCCGCGCGTTGCGCTGAGCTGGCAACGCGTACAACTGGCGCGCGAAGCCAAGCGCCCGCATGCGCGCGATTACATTGAAGCGATCTTTACTAAATTTTCCGAGGTTCACGGCGACCGCAACTTTGGTGACGACAAATCAATCCTGGCGGGGATGGCTTTTTTCGACAGCAGTCCTGTGATGGTTGTGGCGCAACAGAAAGGGCCGCACCACCAAAGAAAAGCTGGCGCGCAATTTCGGTATGCCGAAGCCGGAAGGCTACCGCAAAGCAATGCGCATCATGCAACTGGCCGAGAAATTCAAGCGGCCCATTATTACTTGATCGACACGCCCGGCGCCTATCCCGGCATTGATGCGGAAGAGCGTGGCCAAGCGGAAGCGATTGCCTATAACCTGCGCGAGATGTCGCGCTTGCGTGTGCCTATCATCAGCGTTGTGATTGGCGAGGGCGGCAGCGGCGGCGCTTTGGGGATTGGCGTGGCAAACCGCGTATACATGCTCGAGAACGCCTATTACAGTGTGATCTCTCCGGAAAGCTGCGCCGCTATCATTTACCGCGACGCCACCAAGGCGCCCGAAGCGTCGTTTGCCCTGCGCATGACAGCCACAGACCTACTGGAGATTGGTTTGATCGACGGCATTGTGGCCGAGCCGCCCGGGGGCGCGCATCTGGATCCTGTAGCCGCGGCCAATTCCTTGCGCGCGACGCTGCACGAAGCGATGTCTGAATTGTCGTCGCATTCGCCGGAGACGCTCGTAAAAGAACGCTTCGCCAAATTCCGCTCCATGGGCAGCTATTTCCATGAGGGTGTCCTCTGAAGAACAAAATTGGACTTGTCATTGCTCTTTTCGTCGTCGCTTTTGTTGCGCTGCTGGCTTACTCAACTATCCACGGGCCGCAATATAAGGTTGAAGTTTGCATGACGTTCAACGATCGAACCGTCTGCAAAACCGTGAATGCGAAAAGTGAAGAGTTCGCGCTGCGCGGCGCGCGTGAAAACGCCTGTGCGGACATTAGTTCAGGCGTGGACGACACCATTCGCTGCCAGAACACGGAACCCACAAGCGTGAAGTGGTTGAAGAAGCCTGAATAAAGGCTACTGGAATGACGCCACTCGTTTCGCTCCCTTGGGTGGATTAAATGTAAACAATTCGGGATTGATGAGACCTGAAACCTGGTCGTATCGCCATGTCGTCGTGACCGTCACAAGCTGTCCGTGGTTCTTGCTGGTCTGATATTCAACCTTCGATTCACAAACCAAATTGTTGCTGTTAAGAATTCGCAAGCGCTCGGTTTTCTTTTGATCGACTGTTCCGACTTGTAGTTCAATTTCAGTCGTCGGTCCTGGGCAGGCCTCGTCCGATTTTACATGCGTGCTGACTAAGCGCGCGCGGTTCGCCATACCGGCCAAAGCGCGGAACTTCGTGAAATATTGCCACTCCAATCCCGGCAAACCAAGGCCCGGGCCAGCCCTTTCAGGCCACGGCCGCGCTGGCAACTCAGTATATTTCTGCAGTCTCGGACCATAATGCCAAGTCGTCTGTCCATTCGTGATCCAGAGAATTTTGTTTTTGTTGTTGGGCACTACTCCTTCGAAATGAAAGGAACGGCCAGATCGGGCTAACATCATGCTGGCGGGCGCCGGCCAATCATAAAAAAATGGCGCGGACTGGGCTGGGTCCGTGGTGTCCTGATAATTGAAATGATCGCCGCCATGCGGGGGAAGCGCCATAGCATCCGCGCCGCCGGTAGTTTGTGCGATCACGCCGTCATCGCGAATCGGGCTCGGGCCGAAGTAACTCTCTTGCGTAACGGTAATGACGTAGTCGCTAATAGCGGTATAGCTTCCGGCAACCTTTTGCAGAACACTAGCTATGTCTGCGTTTGGAGGCTGTTGTTGTTGGGCGATCAACGCGAACGTAAGTAATAGGCACAGTACCGCAGAACAAAGCGGTTTCATAGCTTTGACACATCGCCATTCTAGCTCCAAAGTCGCGATTTCATTCACTGGCAGACCTACGGGAAAAAGAAGCGTGGACTCATCTGGGATACCATAAACCCATATAAAGCGGTGCCCTCGCATGTACCGCTTGCATCTTTCTGGAGGTTGGTGACCCGTGTCCTTGACTCGAAGCAAAACTTTGCTTGCTCCCGCACTTCTATTTTTTTCAGCCTGCTTTGCGATTCGCGGAGCGGAGAATTCCTCCCCCGGTAAACATCTCACCGTTCCCGCTTTGCACTACGAAAAATATAAGCTGGCAAACGGTCTCGAAGTGATTCTTCACGAAAATCATCGCTTGCCGTTGGTGGCGGTCGATCTGTGGTATCACGTCGGGCCGATGAATGAGACAGCGGGGCGCACCGGCTTCGCTCACCTTTTTGAACACATGATGTTTGAAGGTTCGGAGCATGTCGGGGAAAAGGCTCACTTCAAAATATTGGAAGGCCTTGGCGCTACAGATATCAACGGCACCACCGATTTCGATAGAACGAATTACTTTGAAACGCTGCCCAGTAATCAGGTAGAAGCGGCGCTTTGGCTTGAAAGCGACCGCATGGGCTTCCTCATGGAAAAGCTCGACCGCGAGAAACTCACGAATCAGCGCGATGTGGTTCGCAATGAACGCCGCCAAGGGGAAAATGCTCCCTATTCCACCTCCGATGAAGAGGTTTTTCATTTACTCTTTCCAAAAGATCACCCTTACTACGCTTCGGTGATCGGCTCCCATCGCGATATCGAAGCCGCGCGATTAAATGACGTGCGCGATTTTTTCCGCCACTTTTATACTCCAAACAACGCCACCATCGTGATTGCCGGAGATTTTGATACGGCCAAACTGAAAGCGCTGGTTGAGAAATATTTTGCGCCCATACCTTCTGGGCCCGCAGTCGAGAAAGTGACAATCAGCGCGCCCGCCATCGTTAAAGAGCGCCGCGCCACCGTGACGGATACGGTACAGTTATCGCGCGTCAGCATGGGCTGGCTGGCCCCCCGCGCCTTTCAATCGGGCGACGCCGAAACGCAGTTGTTCATCCAAATTCTGGGCGGCGGTAAATCAAGCCGCCTCTATCGAAAGCTTGTCTATCAACAGCAAATTGCGCAGAGTGTCGATTGTACGAACACCGAGCCCCTGGCGCTTGGGTCCGTTGCTATCTGCAGCGTGACCGCGAGATCGGGAGTCAAACCCGAAGATTTAGAGTCGGCCATCAATGCCGAATTGGCCGATCTGCGGACCAATGGAGTGACGCAATCGGAGCTCGACCGCGCGAAGAATATCATTCTCTCCCGCAAAATTAGAGGACTGCAACGGTTGGGCGGCTTCGGCGGCATTGCCGACATGATGGATCTCTACAACCAATATCTGGGCGATCCCGGATATCTTCAAAAAGACGTCGAGCGTTTCGAGAATGTCACTACTGCATCCTTGAAGGCAGCCGCGCAAGACACTTTCAAGGATAGCCAGCGTGTTGTCGTCTACACCATACCCGGAAAGAAAATTGTTGATGATGTTCCGCGCAGCCCGGACAACACCGACGCTGATGTGAAGATTCAGAACGTTTATAGCGATGCTTTTGAAGCCCAGCAGAACTGGCGCAACACGATCCCGTCTCCGGGGCCAGCGCCGCAAATCAATCTTCCCCTTCCCAAAGTTTTCGATCTGGCAAACGGCATGAAAATGTATTTCTTGGAAGATCATTCGCTTCCGGTTTCAACCGCTTCGTTTGTGGATTTGGCCGGAGCTGACGCGAATCCTCCTGACAAGCCGGGCTTAGCTCGGCTTTGCCGCGCGTATGTTGACGGAAGGCACCAGTAGCCGCTCATCCACTCAGATCGCGAACGATGTCGACCAGTTGGGCGCACAATTGCGTAGCAGGGCCGATACCGATAGCGCCAACGTCAGCATCGAAGTGTTGAGTAATCAATCGGCGGCAGCGCTTGATCTATTCGGAGACGTGGTACAGCATCCAGCCTTCCAACGTGAAGAAGTGGAGCGCATCCGCAAAGAGAGGCTGGGTGACATTGTTCAGGAAGCGGATGACCCTATTCAGTCTGTACTCCGCGTAGGCCCGATGATTCTTTATGGCAAGCATCCTTATGCTTACCCACCCACCGGTTCGAAGGCGTCCGTCCAGGAAATTTCTCGCGACGACCTCTCACAATTTTGGGCAGCGCATTATGGTCCCTCTAACAGCGCACTCGTAATAGCGGGCGACTTAACTGAATCGGACGCCCGCAAACTTGCCGACCAATATTTTGGCAAATGGCAAACGGCCAGCACAGTGGAGGCTCCTCCGATTCCAACTGCGCCAGCCGAGCCTACGCGCCGCATCGTCATCGTGGACAAACCAGGAGCTCCGCAAACCGTGTTGATTGCCTTTGGCCTTGGGCTTCCCAGAACGGCCGTCAATTACCCTTCCGTGGAGATCATGAATAACATCCTCGGTGGTTTGTTCTCAAGCCGCATCAACATGAACCTGCGTGAAAAGAACGGATTCACCTACGGCGCGTTTTCGCAATTCTTATATCACCGCGGCGTGGGGCCGTTTATCACGGGCGGCTTGGTGCGAACCGATGTCACCGCGCCGGCCACGCGCGAGCTGTTTATCGAACTCGAACGCATTCGTACCGATCCGCCCACTGCCGCCGAATTGAGTGTTTCCCAGCAGTTTTCATTGCAGTCGCTGCCTGGCCAGTTCGAAACGCTCAATAGTATTTCACGCCAAGTGGGCGAACTTTTCGTCTATAAGTTTCCGACCGACTACTTCCGCAATTTGCCCGCCCAATATAAAGCCGTAACTCCCGATGACGTCAAGATGGCGGCTCTTCAGACGGTGCATCCGAAAAACTTCTTGATCGTCGCGGTGGGAGACCGTGCAAAAATACAGCCGGAACTCGAAAAGCTGAACCTGGGCCCTATTGAGCTAAGAGACGAAAGTGGCGAATTGGTGGTTAAATAACTTCGGTTCGCCGCGCTAAGGCCGGACTCCGGGAACCTTTAAACGAATGGTATAAAGGTTCCCGCTCGCCATAATGTACAGCGTCTTGCCATCTGTTCCGCCCCAATTCAAATTGCCGGTGCGCTCCGGCACGTCAATTGTGCCAATATGCTCCAGTTTTGGCGAAAAAATCCAAATGCCGCCGGGGCCTGTGCTGTAAATATTGCCGCGCTGGTCTACCTTCATGCCATCGGGGCCGCCTTCGCGCGGGTCGCTGGTCGCATCGGCAATCAATTTCGGATCGGCCACGTCGCCATTGGGCTGCACCGTGTAGCGCATCCAAATCTTTTTCTTCACGTCGGAACAATTCACATACAAATATTTTTCATCGGGCGAAAAAGCGATGCCGTTGGGCCGTGTCAAATCCGAAATCACTAAGTGCAGTTTCGACGGATCAGGTTTCGAACCGGGCGCCTGATTCAGTGGACTTTCCAGACGATACACGCCGTTTACTTTAAGTTCCTTCTTCGGGTCTGTGTCTTCCTGCGTTTCTAATCCATAAGGCGGATCGGTGAAATACAGCGAATGATCCCGTTTGTAGACAAGATCGTTAGGGCTGTTGAGTTTTTTGCCTTCAAACGAATCGGCCAGAATCGTTATCGTGCCTTTAGGATTCATCGTTTCCATGCGCCACACGTTACGGTTGGCATGCCCCGCCACGGTCAGCCGCAGGCGCGAATCAAGCGTCATCCCATTCGAGCCCGGCTCTCTCCCGTTAAACGGCGTTGGCTGATTCCAGCCGCTCGGGCGCATGAAAATTGTTGGCTTGTGGTTAGGTATCAGTTTGTAAATGGTGTTGCTGGGAATCTCCGCGAACAGTAAATAGCCGTCGTAAATCCAGATCGGACCCTCGGTCCACGTATAGCCGCTTGCCACTTTCGTGAGCGCGGCGTCAGTGGGGGCAATATCATCCATCGCCTTAGTCAAGCGCTCGATTTTTGCCGCCTGCTGTTGCCCAAAAATAGTCGTGGCACTGCTTACACAAATCAAACAAAGAGTAGTTAGAAGGCTTCTCATCGTCAAGGCGAAATTGTACAACATTTGATATTCGCCACTGCATTCGAAAATCTGAACTCCTCCTTAAATTTGACTATTGACATCCACTCGATATAATCACCATAATGTCAATAGAAATATAGTAGTTATGTTTACCCGCTCCATTTCCTTCTTCAATCAGGGCTGCCCGGCCCCTCGCTGTTGTTGTCGCTAAACGCATCACTGCCCTTAACCCTAGCCAACAGAATTTTCAAAGGAATGACAACAGGATGAGTGCCTTACTACAATCACCAAATCTTTTTCGGAGTCTACGCCGCGTTAGCGAGCAAGAAGCGATCATCACCATCGGCCGCGTGGCGTTAACTTCGCTCGATGCCGTGAGCGGGTTGGAATCGCTAGCCAGTGTGGCTCTGCGGCTGAGTGGTTTGCAAGGAGTGGAGATGAAGCTCCATACCGGCGAAAGCGGCGTCGAAACCCGCGAATGGCATGGCTCTAAGTCGCTTGCTCCGCGCGGCGCGGCCACTGGATTAATTGCCGCCAATGGACGCGAGTGGGGAAGCCTGCGCATCCTTTTTGAGCCGCGCATAAAGAGTGTGGAATGCCCGTTGCGTTTTGCGCGTATTTTGGCGCAGCAGACGGGGCTGATGCTCAACCGGCTGGACGTGGTGGTCGGCAACAAAGTTTCAAAGGCGGCCGTCGACGGCTCGACGCATCGCCTCGATACTCGCAAGGCCGTCACGCGGGCGGCCGGCATTTTGGCGCATGCTAAGAGCTTGACCCATGAAAACGCGCTACTGCTTTTGCTGAAACAAGCGCGCGATACAAACCGCACGCCCCTGGCGTTGGCGAGGATGATGATTCTGAGCGCGGAAACGGGGCATCTGCGTCCGATTTCGTTGCGAAGGTTGAGTCCATCGGATTTCACCTCCGGGGTGAACTCGCGATCCTACGCGTGAAACGAAACGCGGCATGCGTCACTGCTCTATGGGTGGGTGATTTCCAAAATCATCCGCCGGAGGGTTGAAGAATGGCCAGTTCCGCGGCGTCTGCTCAAATCAGAAGCGCTAATGTGTTTGTCCTTAAGGGGCGGACGGGCACTATGAAAGTCACCTATTATCCAGACGCGCCGGGTCCCCTCGTGGAAGGTCTCACGCCTGGCGCCTTTTGAATATGATGGGCCGGAAGGTCGCCTCAGTTTCCGGAGTGCGCAAATTAGCCGCCAAGACACGCCCTCGGGACAATTGTTGTCGGTGGTCTTAAAACCGCAGTTTGACTTAGGCGCCATCGCTCTTTCGTTATTTCTGCCGCCGGTCAGTGTGGATTCGGACGGCCAGCAAGCATTCACTACGTGCGGCGTGAAGACCAGGCATATTGGCTTGGCTCAGACCTCGGGTGCGCAGATCACTTATGAGATGGAACGTTTTGATGGTGAGGCGAAAGTGGAGTCGATGCCGCGCTGAAACCGCCCGGGTGTCACGCTTTAGCCGAGCTCACGAGTGCGATCTTCTGCACCGATAGAAACGTATCCGCTTCCGCCACCGTTTTATCCGCGCGATACCGTTTCACGCGCGCAAAGCGTAACGACAGGCCGCTCACGTAGCGGGGACTCACCTGCACATCGTTAAACGCAATTTCCACAATCAACTTGGGCTGCACATAAACGGTGTATTTGTCGCGCGCCACTTCCAGCTTTAATAATTCCCCAGTCTGCCAGGCAAGCATTTCGTCTGTCAACCCCTTAAACGTCTTGCCCAACATGGCGAAACCGCCTTTTTCGGTGTCGCGGGCGCCCAAATGCAAATTACTCAAAAAGCCTTTGCGCCGGCCATTGCCCCACTCCGCGGCCAACACAATTAAATCCAGCGTACGCGTCTGCTTGATCTTGAGCCAGCTTTGCCCGCGCGCCCCAGCCGCGTACGTCGAAGCGACCGCTTTGGCCATCACCCCTTCATGGCCACTCTCCAAAGCGCTGCCCAAAAACTCCTCGGCCTTTTGCACGCTGCGCGTTGTCAGGTGCGGAATCACCTGTTGCGCGGGAGCGAGCCGCTTCAGTTCGTTAAAGCGCCGCGTCTGGGTCTCATCCACCAGCGGTGCGCCATCCAGGTAAATCAGGTCAAACCAGAACGGCGTCATCGGTAGCTCGGCGGCCAAACGGGCGACGTCCTGCTTTCGGCCGAAGCGGCGCATGGAAACCTGAAAGGGCTGCGGCCGGCCTTGCTCCGTCAGGCTCAGCACTTCGCCGTCCAGAATCAAATCCCGCGCCGGCAGCGCGCGCACAATTTCCACTACTTCCGGCACGGCCACCGTTACATCGTTGGCGGCGCGCGAAAACACCGCCACTTGGTCATTCGATTTGTGAACCTGAACGCGCGCACCGTCTAGCTTGTACTCAACTGCCGCCTCACCCAATTCCTCCAGCGCCTCTGCGACGTCTTCAGAGGATTGCGCCAGCATCGGCTGCACAGGCCGGAACAATTGAATATCGAAATCGGCCAGCCCGGCTTCTCCCTTTTCAAAAACGGCGTGGGCAATGGCAGTAGAACCACCGGCCATCATGGCAGCCCGGCGAATTCGTTCCGCAGGCAGTTTGGTGGCTTTGGCCAACGCCTCCAGCATGATGCCTTCCAGTGCGCCTTGTCGCAACTCGCCGCCAATCAAACGCAAGAGGAACTCTTGCTCTTCGCGGGTTGCGTGGCGAAAAATCTCACCCAGCAAGAAGCGTTTGCGTTGTTCGGCCCCGGAACCCTTCACCCCGGCTAACTGGTCAAACAGCCGGTCGAGTTGCAAAATTTCCAGCGTAGCCGCGCTGGCCGGTTCGGTCTTGGCCGCCTGCAGCGTTGCATAGCCTACGCCCATGCGCCCTTGTCGCGGCGAACCTGATAGAAATGCCACCGCCGGCTCAATCTCTTCCGCCGACAGTTGCTGCAATAGCTCCGCTAGCAGGCTGGTCTTTTCCAGTCTCTTGGTCGTCTCCGTCACTTGGCGGGACGCAGTGACAACGTTAGCCAGCAGCATACTCAACCCTAGACGCTTGTAGCGGAGAATTCCTCAGAACAGTTTCTCGTCGGGCAGAACCTGCACAAAAAGGTGCCGGATCTTTGGATTCAGGGCTCGCACCACTTCGGCAACGCGATCAGCGATACGGCGGCTCTCCACCACGGGCATTTGAGGATCGACTGCAATATTGATAGCCACGAGAAAACCCGTTGGAACACGGGATACAAAGCATTCTCCCACGCTTCGTACGAGCGACACGTTTTCGCTGGCTTTTCGCACCGCCAGTTCTACCTCCTCCATTGAAAGCGGCGGTTCTGTTTGAGCGTCGGCCTTGAGTTCAAACAGGTGTACGGCCAGCCGCCGAATCGGTACGCTGCGCCCCGGCAGAATGTTATACCAAAGAAACGGCGCGCTAAACGCCCGCGAAGGGATTAAGCCTCGCACGCCGTAGGCCGTCAGCACTTGGCGCGTCTCTTCCAACGGATCAGGGGCCGAAACCGGCGCTTCAGCCAAACGCTGCGCCAGTTGCAGGGCGGCATCCGGGTTGGCATCCGCTACCGGAAAGACTTTCACTTCATCGAAACCCGGCCGGTCTTGGCTCTTCGCCGACATCGCCTTGGTCAATTCGTTCAAGTCAAAACACTTTTCAGTCCAAAAGGAACGGTGTCCTGCCACTGTCTGTTTGGTGGGCGCTCCCACATCGGTTGCCCCATAGTGGAAGCAATAGAACTTGCCCTGTGTGTCGATATTCTCAAAGGCCCAGCCTACATCACCCAGCCGTGTGGTGGAAAAACCGCCACTGCTCCAACGGATAAATAGGTAGGCTCTGCCGCGACGCCGG
>CAWJBS010000117.1:0-22444 GCA_963840845.1 Bryobacterales bacterium | reverse complement strand
TCGATCGTACCCTTGGTGGACGGAGAAAGTACCTCGACAATCGGCAGCGGATCCAAAACGTTGTCTTGCTGGTCACCAGAGAGTTTCAGTTCGCCGCAAACGGCGTACGTGGAGAGGCCGTAAGCCGGAATGTGTAGGCGCAGGTCGGCATTCGAAACCCGGCAGCCGGGTGGCACTTGGCGGTCAAGAATAGTTCCCACGCGATTTGCCAGGAATGAGTGATTCGGCGATCCGCCTGCCTTGGCGAACATCCGGCCGTCATGGAACTCGCTCTTGGCTTGGGCCCGCCGCTCGATGAGCAGATATTCTTGCTCGGTGAGCGGGGGCTTTGGCAAACTAGCCATGTACTAATGATGCAATGGCCGGACTCTTCAGAAGCGCGCGGGGTTGTTACCGTCCACCCTCGCGCGGATGCCGGTCTTCATGAATCTTTTGGCTCGCGCGATTCTGTTCCCTGTTCACCTGCCGGTGCTCCTGCGGCGTTAAATGCCCGCCGTTGGCCCGCTGGTCCTGGTGAATCTGTTGGTTGATATGCTGCTCACGCTGTTCTAGATGCGCGCCTTGGCCGGGTGATAATTGTCCACGTTGAATCCCTTGGCCGATCCGCTCCTGCTGATTCGCCGCGCGCTTCCCGGTAAGGCACGATCAGCCCTACCGAATCCATCGCCGTCACACCCGGACGCCCATGATTGAACGATGCAAATTGGTTCCGGTCTTGTGAAGCGGTTTGCAGATGCGCCAGTTGGTGCCCGGTGGGGAAGAAGATGTTGCTCGTGCTCCCAAGCCCGTTTCCTCCGGCCTCGGCTGCGCCATCACGCCGCCGGGTCCGTTGAAACTCTCATGTCCCGGATAGGCGTGAGCCACTTCCATGTTGTAACGAAACTGGCCACCTACCCAACTGCCACCGGCGAAGCCAAACCCGCCATATCCAAACCCATAATTCACGCCACCATAAAAGCCAACATGCGGACCCCAATAACCGCCGTGCCACAGATAAATGCCGTTGGCCCAACCCCAATAGCCCGGCGTCCAAAGAAGCCAACTCGGCGGCGGCGATACCCATACCCCAGGTACCCAGTAATAGCCCATCGGCCCGTAGGCCCAGTAGCCGGGAGTCCATAAATAGCCGGGCATGGGGCAGGGCGGCTGCGTGTAAACCGGCAGCGCCGGCGGTCCAATCCGAACAGAAACAAAGACTTGCGCGGGTGCCTTGGCGGAAGGATCCCGATAACAGCCGCTACAAACGCCAGCGGAACAAGCTTCTTGAGATGAGCTCTGAAATGCAACATACCCTCTTAACTTCCCTTTTGGGTCTAACGTTTACCCCAGTCGAATTAAATCCGATTCACGCGACTCCAAAAGCCTATCAAAACCATCGAATGTTGGTAACGACCGTTCAACAAGCAATCGCCGACAGTCAATTAATACTATTCCGCTTAACCATAAATGGTTGTTATACTTTAGCTTTCTCCCTATGCCTACCGCTGATACCCTTTTTGACATCAAAACGCCCTCCGGCACCCCGTCCAGTGGTGGAGAAAAGAAGATCCTTTTATTGAAGCCGCGCGGTTTCTGCGCAGGGGTCGTTCGAGCCATCGACGTCGTCAAAATTGCCCTCGATCTCTACGGCGCACCCATCTACGTGCGCAAGGAGATCGTCCATAACCGCCACGTTGTCGAAGAATTACGAGGGGCCGGGCGCCATCTTCGTGGAGGAACTGGCCGAAGTGCCCGAAGGCGCGCGTGTGATTTTCAGCGCCCACGGTGTTTCCCCGGCCGTTCGCGACGAAGCCGTGGCACGCAAGCTTCTGGTGATTGACGCCACCTGCCCGCTGGTCACCAAAGTCCATTTGGAAGCCGTCAAATTGGCCAAGCAAGGATTCACGATCATTCTGATCGGCCATCGCGATCACGACGAAGTCATCGGCACTCTTGGCGAGGCTCCGGAAAGCACGATTCTCGTCTCGGACGTGGCCGATGTCGATAAACTTCAGCTAAAAAATCCGGACCGCGTCTCTTACCTGACCCAAACCACCCTCTCGCTTGACGAAACGAAAGATATCGTCACTCGCCTGATGGAGCGGTTCCCCAAAATTGTCGGCCCCAAGACGCAGGACATTTGTTATGCAACCGAAAACCGTCAGCTAGCCGTCAAAGCCGTAGCGCCGTCTGTGCGACACGCTGCTGGTGGTTGGTTCGCAAAACAGTTCCAACTCGCGGCGTTTGGTTGAGGTTTGCGAAAAGGCGGGCATTCCCGCTTATTTGCTGGACGATTGTGGAGAAGTGGAAACGCGCATGCTGACGGGCGTTAACACCGTGGCTGTACTGCGGGTGCATCGGCGCCGGAGCATCTTGTGGAGGAACTCATTGAGCATCTCCGCAAAAATGGTTTTACCAATTTAGAAGAAGTTGAGATCAAAGAAGAAGACGTCCGTTTCACGCTGCCCTCCGATCTGGAAAAGTTCACGCCTCGGCTCCACCCGGTTCGTGCGTAGAGTATCTTAATCGATGATGTCGGGTCTGCAAACCATCGAAGCCGTCACCCTGGCCGCCAGCGAAGCGATTCGCAAGGCCAGCGCCTCGCTGCTCAAAAAGCAAACGGCCGAAGGCTTCTGGTGGGCTGATTTGCGGGCCGATAGCACTCTTGAATCCGACTTCATCCTCATGGAATTGTGGCTCCATCCACCGGTGGATCGGAGTTTGGAATCCCCCCACGCGCCCGCAGATTGAACGCGCCGTCACCTCCATTTTTGCTCGCCAGTTGCCCGATGGCGGCTTCAACATTTATCTGAAAGGTCCATCCGAAATTAATGCGTCTATCAAAGCGTACTTCGCTTTGAAAGTGGCCGGCATTTCGCCAGATGATGTGCGGATGGTTCGGCTTCGCGGGCGCATTATCGAACTCGGTGGCCTGCAAGGCGCCAATAGCTATGTTCGCGTGAATCTCAGCCTCTTTGGCCTTTTTCCGCGTGAAGCCTGCCCTTCTGTCCCGCCGGAAATCATTCTGCTGCCGTTCAATTTCATCTATCAGATGTCTTCTTGGACGCGCGCCATTGTGATTCCGCTCGCCATCCTGCATGCCGCCAATGTGAAGCGCCCTGTGCCTGCTGGGTTCAATGTCGAAGAGCTTTATCTGCCCGGCGCGCCCATGCATCCCCAGCGCGATCCGCAGTGGCTCACGGCCGCAACTGTTTCCTGGCTGTCGATTGGTTCCTGAAAGTCTGGGAAAAAGTAGTCCGCGGCTCATTCAACGCCACGCCATCAAGAAGTGCGCCGAATGGATGATCCAGCACTTCGAACACTCCGACGGGTTGGGCGCCATCTATCCATCCATGCAGTACGCCATTATGGCGCTCGATGTTCTGGGTTACGATGCCAGCCATCCGCTGCGTGTGCAAGCCGAAGCCGAATTCAAAAAGTTGATGGTGGATAACGAACAAGCGGGCTTCTATATGCAGCCCTGTTTCTCGCCGATTTGGGACACTTCCATCGCCGCTTATGCCCTGGGCGAAACCGAAAATCCCCCTCTCGACGAGTCTGCGCCGTTCCGCCGATTGGATGCTTTCGAAAGAAGTGCGCCGCAAAGGCGATTGGTCCGTCAAACGGCCCAACGTGGAACCCTCCGGCTGGGCCTTCGAATTCAATAACGAGTTTTATCCCGACGTTGACGATACCGCCATGGTCTTGCTCGCCTTCCAAAAAGCGCGCGCGACAGACCAGACCAAGCAAAACGCCTGCGAGAAACGCGCCGTCGATTGGCTCTTCGCCATGCAAGGCAAAGACGGCGGTTGGGCTGCCTTCGACGTTGACAACAACTGGAAGCTCCTCAGCTACGTTCCCTTCGCCGACCATAACGCGATGCTCGATCCTTCCTGCCCTGATATCACTGGGCGCGTAATGGAAGCTCTGATGCGCAGCGGCGTGAAGGCGAATCATCCCGCCATTCGCAAAGGTGTGGATTATCTGCTCCGCGTGCAGGAACAAGATGGCAGTTGGTTCGGCCGTTGGGGCGTTAATTATATTTACGGCACATTCCTGGCTGTGCGCGGTTTGCGGGCCGCCGGCTTGAGCGAAAACGAACCCAGCATTCAACGCGGTTTGGAATTCATTCGCGCTTATCAAAACCGCGATGGCGGTTGGGGTGAAAGCTGCGCCAGCTACGACGAAAACTGTTTTGTTCCCGGCGAAAGCACCCCGTCGCAAACCGCTTGGGCTTTGCTCGCACTCTTGGCCGGTGGCGACCTTCGCAGCCCCAGCCTCTACAACGGCGTTGAATATCTAACCCGCACGCAATTACCAGAAGGCCATTGGGACGAACCTTATTGCACGGGCACTGGTTTCCCGCGCGTCTTTTATCTCGCCTATACGGACTACCGCAATACCTTCCCGCTGTTAGCCCTTTCCACTTTCGTGAAAGCGCTCGCTTAAAACCCCGTGTCCCTCACACTCGTCACAGGCGCGAGCGGATTCCTGGGTTGGCACGTCGCCAAACTCCTCACGGAACAAGGCCATCGTGTTCGTGCGCTGTGCCGTCCCACAAGCCAAATTCGCGAATTGGATGTTGAGCGCATTACCGGCGATCTTCGCGATGCCGAATCTCTCTCCCGCGCTGTCGAAGGTTGCGAGCGGGTCTATCACGTCGCCGCCGACTACCGCCTCTGGTCAAGGAACCCCGAAGATCTATACTCCGCCAATGTCGAAGGCACCCGCAATCTGCTCGCTGCCGCTGTCAGCGCCGGCGTTCAGCGTATTGTTTACACCAGCACGGTTGGCTGCATCGGCATGCCGAAGGGCGAGTTAGGTGACGAGAACACGCCTGTCTCCGAATCTGACATGACCGGGCACTACAAACTTTCCAAGTGGCGCGCCGAACAAGTCGCCCTGGAAAAAGCCCGCTCCGGCGCGCCCATCGTCATCGTGAATCCTACCGCGCCCATTGGCGATCACGATTGGAAGCCCACGCCCACCGGCAAGATTGTTGTGCGATTTTCTTTCCGGCCGCATGCCCGCCTTTGTCGATACCGGACTCAATCTGGTCGATGCGCGCGATATCGCGCAAGGTCATATTCTGGCCGCTGAAAAAGGCCAGCCTGGCGAGCGGTATATTCTTGGTTGCGAGAATCTCACACTCGAACAAATCTTGCAGCGCCTTGCCAAACTCGCTCACAAAACCGCGCCCAAGGTGAAGCTGCCCTATGTGGTGGCATACGCCGCGGGCCTGGTTTCCACCGGGCTTGCCGGCCTCACCGGCAAGGAGCCCCGCGCTCCCCTCGAAGCTGTGCGTATGGCCCGCAAGAAAATGTTTGTCACTCATGCCAAAGCTGCGCGCGAACTTGGTTTCGCTCCGGGTTCTGTTGACGTTGCTCTACAACGCGCCATTCAGTGGTTCAAAGAAAGCGGTCGCTGCTAGCGTATGTCTATCCTCTTTGTGGCCGCCGAGGCCGCCGAACTTGAACCCCTTGCCGGCCATCTCGAAAATCTGCGCAAGCTCAACTGGCCTATCGATTACGCCTACGAAGGCATTAATGCTGGCCGCCGCTTGATTCTTGCCGCGAACGGAGCGGGCCCCAAACTGGCCACCCGTGCCACCGAGGTGGCCATCAGAGCCGTCACCAATGCCGACCTTTCCTCGTCGCAGCTAGAAGCCGTTATTTCTACTGGCTATGCGGGCGCCCTCGATCCCGCGCTGAAACTCGGCGATATTGTAGTGGCTCACGAAGTATTAGACTTCGCCAGCGGTGAAACCTTTCCTTGCAGCAGCTTAGAGTCGCACGCAGCCCAAGGAATAGTGCTTTCCCAGGATCGAATCGCCAATGATATAGCGGAAAAACAGCAGTTATTCGGCAAAACCAGCGCCTCCGCTGTGGAAATGGAAGCGTCGGGCGTCGCGGCTCGCGCAAAACGCGCCGGATTGCCCTTTTACTGCATCAAAGTAATTTCCGATGTCGCTACGGAATCTTTCGGGCTTGATCTAAACCGTATGAGGACTACCGAAGGACGAGTCGCACGTGGGAAAATCATAGTTCATGCCTTAGTGCATCCGAATCTTCTGCCCGGCTTGTTTCGTTTGAAGCGCCGAACAGAAGAGGCTGCACAGGTGTTAGGGGAGTTTCTTGTCAGTTGCCGAATCGGGTCGGACATTACAAACAGCAGTAGCACCAGTGACGAGTGAGCACGTTCCTCACGAAATGCAGGCCGCCGTCTACCTAGGCAAAAGCCAGATCGCCGTGCAATCCGTGCCCACGCCCACAATTGGGCGAGGCGAGATCCTTGTTCGCGTCGAAGCCTGTGGTGTCTGCCATACCGACCTCAAAAAAATTGAGTACGATCTCCTTGCCCCCCCGCGTATTTACGGCCACGAAACGGCCGGCGTCGTTGCCGCCATTGGCGAAGGCGTTACTAAGTATAAAGTGGGCGATCGTGTCGTGGCGTTTCACCATATTCCTTGTGGCGCTTGTTTCTATTGCGAGCGACGGCTTTACGCCCAGTGTCCCGTCTATAAGAAGGTCGGCATCACTGCTGGCTTCGAACCAGCCGGCGGCGGTTTCGCGCAATACATCCGTATTATGGATTGGATTGTCGAACGCGGCGTCGAAAAAATTCCCGATGGCGTTTCTTTTGACCAGGCTTGTTGGGTCGAACCTGTGAACACTTGCCTGAAAGGTGTGGAACTGCTCGCTCCTCGCCGTGGCGATGTGGTGGCCGTTCTCGGCCAAGGCCCCATCGGCCTGATTTTTACCCTGCTGCTCCGTTTGCGCGGCGTCACCGTTTTGGCGACTGATGGCATTCAATACCGCCGCGATTTATCCGCCCAATTCGGCGCCATTGCGTCCGATCCCCGCGATCCCGCTTTTGAAAGCAATGCCAAGGCCCAAACGAGTGGCCGCGGCGTGGATGCTGTAATTCTAGCGACTAGCGTGAAAGGATTAGTGGAGCAGGCGGTTCGCATCTCCCGTCCCGGCGCCAAAATTCTGCTCTTCGCCCAAACGTCCTCAACAGAAAGAATCGAGATCTCCGGTGCCGACGTCTGCGTAGGTGAGCGTATGCTGTTTGGTTCCTACAGTGCCGATGTTGATTTACAGGCTGAATCGGCCCGGCTCGTTTTCTCCGGTCAGTTGCCTCTGCAACAACTTATCTCAGATCGCGTCTCTTTGTTGGAGATTGAGCGCGGTATCTCCATTGCCCTGAAGCCAGGAGATCGTTCGTTAAAAGTGGTCGTACATCCGCAGGAGCGGATTTCATGCCAATAGCTATCGATACTATGCAGGCTGCCGTTTTGTATGGAAAAGAGGACGTTCGCCTCGAATCGGTTCCCGTCCCTGCCATCGGCCCGGGCGAAATGCTCGTTCGCGTCCGAACGGCATTGACCTGCGGCACCGATGTCAAAGTGTTTCGGCGTGGCTATCACGCCAAAATGATTCGTCCCCCGGCTCTGTTCGGCCACGAAATGGCTGGCGATGTGGTGGCCGTCGGCGAAGGCGTCTTTCATTTTCGTGCCGGTCAGCGCATTGTCGCGGCCAATTCAGCCCCTTGCGATCACTGCTTCTTCTGCCGCCACGGCCAGCAAAATCTCTGTCAGGATCTGCTCTTCAATAACGGCGCTTACGCCGAGTACATCCGGCTCCCTGCGCGCATCGTCCAGAAGAACACCTACATCATCCCCGAAAGCCTGGAATACAAAGACGCCGCCCTGGTTGAACCTTTAGCCTGTGCCGTGCGCGGTCTCGACGAAAGCAATCTTCACCCCGGCGATAGCATCGCCGTCATGGGGCTCGGTCCTATTGGCCTCATGTTCGTTCGCCTGGCGAAACACGCCTATGGCGCCCACGTCATCGCCTTGGCCCGCCGCATCGAACAGGTCGAGCGCGCCAAGCGTTTAGGTGCAGATGAGGGAATTTTAATGGGTGACCGCCACGATCTTCTGAACGAGCTCAAACGTCACACCGGTGGCCGCGGGGCCGATGTCGTTATCGAAGCCATCGGCCAGCCGGAATCCTGGGAACTGGCCACCCAACTGGTCCGCAAAGGCGGCACCATCAACTTCTTCGGCGGTTGTCCCTCCGGCACAAAAGTGGGCCTAGATACAGGCCTTTTACACTATTCCGAGATCACCTGCAAAGCCAGCTTCCACCACACCCCGGCCCACATTCGCCGTTCCCTGGAATTCCTGGCGCAAGGTAAGGTCAACGCCAGCTTCCTGGTCAACCACGAGGAACCGCTCAGCCAGCTCCCACAAGTACTACACGATCTAGCCCATCGACGAAATGGTCAAATAAAGACTGCCATAATACCTTAGCTATAAGACAATAGTTAAATCAGACGTGGCAGTCTCTTACCTACAGCCGAAAGAGTACGTTCGGAGCGTACCGCTAGGCACCACGGGATATTCTACGACCGAGTCGCTGGAATACACCCGCTGGCTTGCCACGCACCACTACGAGAATTTTCATGTAGTCAGCTTTCTTCTTCCAAAGAAGCTCCACCAGGATTTCTACAACGTCTACAGTTTCTGCCGTTGGGCCGACGATCTGGGCGATGAAATCGGTGACACCCAAGAAAGCCTGCGCCTGCTGGCTTGGTGGCGTTCCGAACTCGAAGCCATGTACCGCGGCGAAACGGCCCATCCGGTGTTCGTCGCCTTGCGCGGCACTGTTGAACGCTTGGGCATCCCAATCACCCCGTTCGCTAACCTTATTACTGCCTTTGAGCACGATCAAACCGTCACCCGCTATGCCAACTGGGATGAAGTTTTCGCCTATTGCGTAAATTCCGCCAATCCGGTGGGTCATCTCGTTCTTTATCTCTGCGGCTACCGCGACGCCGAGCGTCAAATGCTCTCCGATTTCACTTGCACCGCTCTGCAGCTTGCCAATTTCTGGCAGGATATCAGCGTCGATCTGCAAAAAGACCGCGTCTACCTACCACTGAATCTGTTAGAAAAACATGGATATACGGTCGATGAGCTATTTGAAGGAAAGGAAGATAACCGCTTTCGCGATATCATGCGCGATGCCGTCGTAGTGGCAGAAGACCTGTTTCACAAAGGCTTGCCGCTCATTAAAACTCTTGACCGCCGATTGGCCCTGGATATCACCTTATTCAGCCAAGGCGGATTGAAAATTTTAGAGAAAATAAAAGACCAGAACTATAACGTACTTCACCGGCGTCCGCATATTTCGAAGGCGGAGCGCGCGGTTCTTCTAATCAAATGTCTACCGCGACTTCTTCAATCCTAAGCCAAGCAGCAGCAGTCAAGGAATCCTATCGCTACTGCCGCAAGTTAGCGAAGAATCGCGCCAAAAATTTTTATTACGCCTTTCGCCTTCTCGACCCCGCCCAACGTGACGGCATGTGCGCCATCTACGCCTTCATGCGCCATTGTGACGATTTGAGCGACGATCCCGAATCAACTGATAAAACCGCCATTCACACCAGTCTTTCTCTCTGGCGCATGGATCTGGACAATTCGCTGAAAGGAAGATTTGCCGATAGTCCCATCTGGCCCGCCTTCTGCGATACCGTGCAACGCTACAACATTCCGCACCGCTTCTTTCACGAAATGATCGATGGCGTGATGTCCGATATCGAACCGCGCGAAATCGAAACCTGGGAAGAGCTTTATCGTTATTGCTATCAAGTCGCATCCGTCGTCGGCATGACCATCATCCACATTTTCGGTTTCGAATCGGTGCGCGCCCTCCTGCTGGCCGAAAAATGTGGCGTTGCCTTTCAACTAACGAACATCCTGCGCGACGTGCGCGAAGATGCCGACATGGGCCGCGTCTATCTGCCTCGCGAAGATCTGCGCCGCTTTGGCGTCAATGCCGAACAACTCCGCCTCGGCATGGCGAACGATCGTTTCCGCAGCATGATGAAGTTCGAAGCCGGCCGCGCCTGGGCTTGCTATGAAGAATCTGAACCGCTAAGCGGCTTGATTGACAAGAAAAGCCGCCGCTCCCTTTGGGCGCTGCGTGAAGTCTATACCCGTTTGCTAAAGCGCATTGAGAAATCGAACTACGCCGTTCTCACCAAACGCATCAGCGTTTCGAAGACAACGAAAACCATGCTCATGCTCCGCGCTTTCCTAAAGTAAAACTGCCGACCGGCGGTCCCCCATCGGTTGTCGCGCTGCCCTTACCTTCTAGCCTGGCGACGCAAGTCATTCCCCGTCGCTCGCAGGTGTGCCAGCATGGCTCGCAGAACTACCGACACCCGTAAACGTTCTAAGATATATTATAGGTGTCGTTTCTGTTTCAGGCTGCGAAGCCTGGTTAAGGCGTTATGGCCACCCTTGTGTTACGAGCTCGAAGCAGCTAAAAGCGAACACAACAGAAATCCCGACTCACGCCTGCAACCGCTGCGCTGCTAGAGTCGTTTTCACCCCAGTTTTGCCCGCCGCTGAAGCGGGCAGCGCGTGAGCGAAGTGATTCAGCTGCGATCCGGATTCTTCCACGCAGCACACAATCCCAGTTGCTATTGTCACCGTCCTCTGAGGTTTGCTCCGCTACGGGAGAGCGGAGTTGGGCCTCACACTTTTTTCTGGGACGGCAAAGGAGTTTCATGCCCTTCACCGCGCCTCGGTCTAAAAAAACCGAGAAGTCTTTAACCGGGCTTCCCAAATGCCCTACCGGCATTCAAGGATATCGACGAAATCACCTTCGGCGGTTTGCCTAAGGGACGTCCCACTCTTGTCTGTGGGAGCGCGGGCTCGGGTAAGACAATGTTCGGCCTCGAATTCTTGATCCGTGGAGCAAACGATTTCAACGAGCCCGGAGTCTGCCTCTCGTTTCAGGAAACCGAAGACGAACTCGCCAGCAACGTCGCCTCTCTCGGCTTCAATCTCCGGTCTCAACTGGCTCGTAAGAAATTAGCCGTCGATCACGTCCTGTTCAATCGAAGTTTGATCCACGAAACCGGCGAATACGACCTGGAGGCTCTCTTCATCCGGTTGGCGCAAGCCATTGATTCCGTCAAAGCCAAAAGAATTCTCCTCGATAGCGTCGAAGCCTTGTTCGACGGCGTGGAAAGTCACTTGATTCTGCGCGCGGAACTCCAACGTCTCTTCGACTGGCTGAAGCGCCGCGGCCTCACCGCCGTCGTAACCGGCGAACGCGGACAAGGCGCCTTGACGCGTTACGGGCTGGAGGAATATATCTCAGATTGCGTCATTTTGCTCGACCAACGCATTAGCGACACTATCCTCACCCGCCGCCTCCGCGTCGTCAAATACCGGGGCTCCTGCCACGGAACCAACGAATATCCATTCCTGATTGACGACCAGGGCATCTCCGTCTTGCCTGTCACTTCTATCTGTCTTCAGCATTCCGCCTCCCAGGACCGAGTCTCATCCGGCGTTCCCGCTCTCGATTCAATGCTCGGCGGCAAGGGCTATTTTCGCGGCAGCAGTATCTTGATTTCCGGCACTGCCGGTACTGGCAAAACCAGCTTGTCTGCTCACTTTATCGATGCCGCCTGCGCTCGCGGCGAGCGCTGTGTCTTCTTCTCCTTTGAAGAATCGCCCGAGCAGATTATTCGTAATATGCGTTCGCTCGGACTCAACTTATCTCGCTGGGTTAGTAAGAATCTTTTACGATTTTCCGCCGCCCGCCCGACCACCTATGGCCTGGAAAATCACCTTTCTAACATTCACAAAATCCTCAACGATTTTCGCCCTAGTATCGTCGTTGCCGATCCGGTGACTGGCTTACTGTACTCTGGCGACTCTCATGACACCAGAAGCATGCTTCTCCGCCTCATAGATTTTCTCAAGGAAAAGCAAATCACCGCCTTGTTGACTAGCCTGACCAGCAGCGCCGGGGCACTCGAGGAAACCAGTGTCGATGTCTCTTCCCTCGTTGATACTTGGCTCCTGCTCCGCGATCTGGAGAGCAACGGCGAGCGTAACCGCGGCCTCTATATCCTCAAAGCCCGCGGCATTGCCCACTCCAATCAGATTCGCGAGTTCCTGATGACAAATCGGGGCGTTGATCTGCGCCCGGTCTACCTCGGCGAAGAGGGTATGCTGACCGGCACCGCCCGCCGCGCTCGGGAATTGAAAGATTCTACGAAGGCGCTCATTGCCCGTCAATCCATGCAAAGGAAACAGCTGTCGCGTGAACGCCGCCGCCGCACGCTCCTGGCCCAAATCAAAGCTCTGCAAGCCGAGTTGCAGAGTGAGGACCAAGAGTCGCGCCAACTCATGGCTCAGGAGCAACTCAAGATCAAGAAGGCCGAGATAGACCGCGGCCAAATGGCCCATGCCCGCTCTATCAACGTCCTCGACTCGCCCGGCGGCAGCGCTCGGATCGTCACCAATCGTCGGAGGAAACCATGACGAAATCGGAGCGCGCCCTGAAAAAATTCGCCAATGCAAAATGGGAATTGAAGCTCTATGTGGCCGGTCAAACCGCCGCCTCCCTCCGCGCTTTCGACAATCTCAAACACATTTGCGACGCTCACCACCCCGGCCACTATCGCATCGAAGTCATCGACCTCCTCAAGAAACCCAAGTTGGCCAAAGGACACCAAATTCTAGCTATACCTACCGTGGTTCGCAAGCTTCCGGAGCCCGTCCGAAAAATCATTGGAGACTTGTCTAATACCGAAAACGTCTTAGTCGGGCTCGATCTTCGTCCCAGCGGAAAGGAAACTCTCGTATGAAGCGTTCCCCTGGCGACAAAAGCTCCAAGCCATCTAAAGTCACTCTCACCCCGGCGCCCCGCTATCGTTTCCGGCTGTTTGTCACTGGCAGCAGTCCTAATTCGGTTCGCGCCATTCGCAACCTAAGCGCCCTTTGCGAGCGCAGATTCCCAGGCCATTACGATCTCGACGTCGTGGATATCTTTCAACATCCCGAACACATCAAGACCGAGCAGATCGTCGTCACCCCGACCCTGGTCAGGTTGGTCCCCGCTCCTGCCCGCCGCGTCTTTGGCGATCTTTCCAATAGCCGCCGGGTGTTGGCCGCTCTCGACCTAGATTCTCCTGACTCTTCGGAGGACGAACATGCCGATTGAGACCCGCGACGATCTGCTGCGCCAGATGGCCGTTCTGGAGCAGCGCCTGAAAGAAGCCGAAGCCGCTCTCACTGCCTTTCGCCGCGGCGAAGTGGACGCGGTCGTCGCTCCAGGTAACCTCGTCTACAGCCTCAAAGGCGCCGACGAGGCCTACCGCATCATGGTGGAGTCGATGGCGGAAGGCGCCCTCTCCGTTACTCCCCAAGGCCTTGTCCTCTTCGCCAACGAGCAGTTCGCTTCGCTTCTTCGCATTCCTCTCGCGCGTGTGACTGGCTCGTCCTTTTATCAGTTTATTGCCGCTGACGACCGGCCCCTCCTTTCCGCTCTTCTCAATTCTCCCAACCGCCAAAAAGCCGAACTCCGCCTATCGCTTTCGTCCACGGACGAACACCTCTCCGTCCTCATCTCCGCCACCAGACTTCAACTTCATGGTTCGGATTGCGTTTGTCTCATTGTCACCGACCTTAGCGAGCAAAAAAGGAATCTCGAAATCGTCGCCGCCGAACGGCTCCGCCCGTTCCATCTTCGATCAAACCGCAGGCGCCATCCTCGTTGTTGAACCCGCGGGCAGAATCATTCGCGCCAGCCGCGCCGCCGAACAAATGGTGAATCGCACCTGTTCGTATTGAGCGTCTTTGACGATGTCTTCGCTCTTTTCAGGGATTCCGACAGCCTCCGCTGCCGCTTGGCGGACATCGTTGCCTCCCTCGGCCTCGCGCCCATCGTCAATGAGGAGGTCACGTTCCGTCTGCGCGATGGCCGCACCATCAACGCTCTGATGAGTGCCAACCTCCTCAAGATCGGCGACTCCGAGGCCCACGGCTGTATCATTCTCCTGCACGACATCAGCAGTCTCGAACAGGCGCAAGAGGATACTCTTCGCTTGTCCGAACTCCGCAGCTTAGCCCTCGAAAGCCGGTAAATTGGGATCATGGAAATACCGTTTCGATTCCGGCGACTTCTTCGGCGATGAGCGTTGCCTCTCCATGTTTGGCGTCGATCCCAACTCCCATCCCGAACGGGAAATTCCCATCGCCAGAATCCATCCAAACCACCGCGAAGCCACCAGGGCCTCCACCGTGCCATCGCCGGCGAAAATGGCGGCATTTATGACACCCAGTTCCGCGTCGTCTGGCCGACGGCTCCGTCCATTGGCTAGCCTCTCATGGCCGGGCCATTTCGAAACCCACGCTGCCCTCCAGCCCGAAGTCCGCTTCGTCGGCGTCAATTACGAAATCACCGAAAGTAAGCTCGCAGAGCAGCGTCTCGAACGCTCGCTTGCCGAAAAGGTTTCCTTGCTGGAAGAGATCCATCACCGCGTCAAGAACAACCTGCAAATCGTCTGCTCCCTCTTGGCCATGCAGGCTCATTGCATCGACCCGAAATCGCCGCCAAGCTCGACGACTGTAAGAACCGTATTGGCGCCATGGCCAGGATTCACCAGCAACTCTACAGCAACGAGAAATACGAGCTCCGTCGATCTTGCTGCCTATGCCCAGGATCTCTCCGCTCAATTAATTCAGACTTACTCGTCTAGCTCTTCCATTACCTGCCGCGTTGAGGCTGCATCCGTGCCCGTTCCCATTGAGCAGGCCGTCCCTTGCGGCCTCATTCTCAACGAACTCATCACCAACGCCGTAAAATACGCCTACCCCGCCGGCGCCGGCGAAATCCTCATTGCCATTCAATCGGAAAACCATTGGGTCACTATGGCTGTGTCCGACAAAGGTGTCGGCCTCCCTCCCCACTTCGCCGGCGCTTCGCAATCCTCCCTGGGCATGACTCTTGTTCATGCCCTGACCGATCAATTGGAAGGAACTCTTGCCATCGCACCCCCGCCCGGCGCCTCGTTTACCATCCGCTTCCTGCGCCGCACCGCGCCGCCCTTTTCTTCTGCTGCCTCCGCTTAGCCTCACCCACACCCGCTAGCCCTCTCACTGCCGCGTCAAACTAAAATACTGCACCTGGTCGCTCCCCGGTGCCGCCACCGCAATCCGCACCGACGAATACATCGGCCCTCTCGTCCGCGCCACCACCTGGTCAATCGTCAAGCCCTCCATTGACTCGCCGTTCACCCGCAAAATATACGAACCCGCCGGTACTCCTGCACGCTCAGCCGATCCCCCCGGACTAACGGTCACGATCTTCGGAAATCCCACCGCCGCGTCCGTCTGCAACACGACTCCCAACAACCCCGTGCTGTTCGAAACGCAGGTGGTGCTCTTCGTGTCTTCCGGCTCCGCCCACTTGTACCCAGGCGCGCAACTCCAATTCCCCTCCGTCTCCGCGCGCAGCAGATTCGGAATGAACGCGTGCTCCGTCCCTGCCACCCAAACGCGTGGCGTCAGTCCCACCAACTGCCCGTCCTGCACAAAATCATAGGTCATCCTCTGATCGCACGACGCCGGCTCGCCCGCTTGCATTTCGCCCTTCACGCTCACCGTCTTCTGCACGTTCAACGTCCGGTCTCCCGCAAACGCCACCGTAAAATCTCCCGCGCCGTTGTGCCAAAAGATCCACGACTGATTGGCCTCCAGCGTCTTCCAACCCACCCGCTCCGATGGCATCGAATACGTAAGCGGCCCACCGGTCGCATTGTTAATGCAGACCACCGAGACGGGCACACTCGCCAGTGTGGGACTTGGTGCCGTCGCAGGTGGTGTTGGCGCGCCCGCCTGTGCCCGCTGTTGACGTTGGTATTCGTCATTCAAAGCCGCCAGGGCCTGCCCGGTCATTTTGATCGTTGTCCCCGGCTTGATCAAGCCATTGTTCCGCCCAAAACGCAGATTCGTCACCGACCCGTTACGAATCTCTGTCACCACCTCCGTCCACACTTTCCCTTCCAGCCAGCTGTTGCCATGCAGAACCACTGTCACGTCCGCGCCATTCGACTTCCAGTCAATGCCGCCGAACTCCATGTGATCGTAAGTATCCGTCGGCCAGGCGCAGAAAAACAGCGTCTTGCCAATGCTGTGGACAAAGCTTCGATACCACGCCTCGTCCGATGACGATTGCGCCGACACTGGTCCCACCACCAGCACCATCGCCATGACACACACTCTTGTGAAAGTTGAGATCGACACAAGACCCTCCGCAAGCATCCTAACCGCCCATCGCGGACGCTCACAAGTGTCTTCGCGGTGACATCACAGCAACCCGAAATCGCTTGAGGATCCACTGCCTTCTTTGTCGTCCACTGACGAATTGCCCCGATCCGGCCTGTTCCACTTAAAAGTGGTCAACGCATTAAGATGCCTGCACCAGACGCAGCTTTCATTTCCGGATACTTCCCCCGAGCCTCCCCGCACTGCCAAAACCGCTAAGCATCTCCATCTCTCCCGACGGCGACGCACGTTACGCAAATTCGTTTCCGGGTTCGCCACCAATGCCACTACCACTCCCAGACCACCAGGCAAGCATACGAAGGAAGCGACCTTCTGGAACGTGATTCCGCCGAAATCGATTGGGGCCACATACTGACATCCCTTCTCCATGAGCGCTTAATCGACCGAGACATTCATCAGATATACGACGCACTCCGCGAAATCCGTTGTTGCGTGCAAGGCTTTGCCGAGTATGAAGAGATAACAAAAAGAATTCCAGCCGAAAAAGATTGGGGGCGAAAGGTCGACTTGAAACGCGATGCGATTCTTGTCTGTTTGTCCAATCTCAGAATTACACCGCGACTCCGCAATCCCTCAACCCAAACGATCTTTAGGGACTTCCTGGAAAGTGATGCCACCAAAAAGGCCTGACGGGTTCGGCGAAGTACGCTGTGGAGATCATTAATTTTGCCTCCAACTTCACCGGTTTCTCGAAGGTGTTAACGGTCATTTGAAAACGTAGAAATTTGAATTTTGGACGGTACAGCAACATCATCTGCGCCGGAGGCACAATCATCCGTCCGATCATCTGCACCTGCGGTTGGTGCCCGCGGCTTCACCCCAACTGCTCGCCGGCTGGTCCTGGGTTGCCTAGTCTTGGACCTTGAAGGGTTCCCGAAGCCTTCGAGGTGGCCCAACTTCAAATAGCCGACCCGCTGGATGCGATTCGTAAACGCTGCGCCGTTACACACGGGCGATGTCGCAGAACGGGTTTTCCGGCCCGCATCGGAATTCAAATCGGTGGTTTGCGCGTTTCGTGATACTTGTGGGATGGGAGCTTGGATCCAATGCCAGATGATCGGTTGGTTTGGAAGAAGGTGGAAGACACTATAGTGACCGTCCCGGAAATACAGTTTCTCTATCGCAGCATTGGCTTCAAGTAGCTCCGAGGAGGTAGCCGCTGGCCCGACGGCCGCCAGAGTCTGAAAAGAAATATGACGAGCTCCAAGGGATCCTTCTAAGTCTCTGGTAATGAAATTAACAACGATCCGGCGTTTAGTCATTTCAAGGAAGGCGCGATCTTACTCGCACAGGACTATGTGAGTACGCCCTGGCTACACACGCCCTGGTTGACGTCGAGGATTTTGACACAGCTCCTGGACGCCGAACTCGTTCCGCTGAGGCTTGAGGGATCTGAGTACTACGTTCTCGGCCGATTTACGAGCGTACTTCCTGGCGTCTTCGGGTTTCTGGTTCCGATGGTTCTGTTTTGCGCGGTTTTACTCGCTGAACTTTTCATCGTTATGACCCTGTTCGAGAAGTCACTTCCCGTTGGGAATACTGAGCGCCGGGTTTATGCTTCTGGCACTTAGCGAATAGAGTGATCACAGATGTCAAGGTGCTCAGGAATCGAAGCCGCATGGCCGAACTAGCTGGGCAACTCCAGTTAATCAGGGACGAAATTGCTGCCCGCTGCTACGATCCGTTAGAGGTGGACACGCGCATACGCCACGCTTACGAACAGGGCCGTCGTGTCCACAGCCTTTGTCACGCCTTGCTAAAGATCGCAGCCCTTGCGACCGCCTGATTGGCGGATTTGTGCGGTTTGGATCCTTGCGCGAAGCGCACATACCTACCAATAGGAGAAAACCCACTCAAGCTGGCGCTACACGATTTCGACATCCTCTTTATCGCTTACAGCAGCCGTGTAAATTCGCTCGTATAGCGTCGAAGAGGGCTTGTATGGAAGGTTGTTTTTCTGAAGGCATTCGTTAGAGACTTCTGTCGCTGTACCGAAAAAGCTTTTTGCAAAGTCGAACTGCATTTCTTCGGACTGTTCTCTCATTGTCGCTGGTAGATTTTGGATCACCTCATACACACCGGCGATAGCACTGTCTGGATCGACCTCATGAACCAGATCATTGTACTTTTCGGCGTAGAGCTTAAATCGCGTTGTCTTGATGCTTGCGCTAACACACCAAGCGATCATTAGAGCCACTTGCTTCTCGTTTTTTGTTTCTGCCTTTTGGAATATTCTTTGGGCTGCTTCGAAGGCGCTTAGGTTTTCCATCAGTTCGGCGCCGATCTGGCCCACCACAAGCTTTTTCTCTCGCCTCTTTGCCAACAGAGGCTTCACATATTCCATCAGAATGCTGCTGCCAATCCCTAACGCAGCACCAACACCTGCCGAAAATAATGTAGTGAGCCACACCGGCCAGCTAGGTGGCTGCTGTACCGTTACGCTAATCGGCGGAAGTTGTTGAGAAGCGGCGAGAAAAAGCGTAAACATATTGGGATTGTAAACAAAACTCTTGACGTTGATGAGAGTAATGCCGTTAAACTCCACACAGTGAGCGCGAGTCCTGAATTTTAACCGTTTTGGGACACCATTATCGTGTCCAGTAAGCCTGGTTCCCATATCGCCGTCTCATGATGCGTAGGACACGACGCTGAAGGAGATTACCCGTGTGTAGTCGCCAAGGGAGAGCTATCCGCGAGAGTTTCTGGGCGGATGGTGGGTAACCCGGAATTTAGGACGGCTAATCCCGCAACCAGCCAGCTCCTGTGGCTGCTGCCGACAAATGCAATTCAACCTATGCACGGTGGCATAATCTCTTTGTGGCGGATGTGAACATCGATGACAACGCTGTTCTTCGCCTTCGGATTTGCGGCCACGCGGCCTGCCCGGCCGTATTCACGATCTGTGTCAGCTGCGACCGTGGCCAGCGCTACTGCAGTCCGGAATGCCGGTCGGAAGTGAGGCGTCGGCAGCGACATGACGCCAACTGTCGCTATCAGCAAAGTGAACTAGGGAGGGATTCCCATCGGCGTTGTCAGCAGCGCTATCGAGAGCGGGCGTCGCAACCTTCGGTGACAGATCAAGGTGTCGCGCCGCTCACTTCGCCGGCGCCTCCTCAGAGGGCGACCGTATGGCCAGTGCGCGATCTGCGGCCGCCACAGTCTCTGGATTGATCCATTTCCCTCTGTCCCACGGCGATCCCGGTCGGCCGGCCGTTCAAAAAAATACGTTTTCCGATGATCGCTAACATCGAAGGCCTTATTCGATCGAATATCGAAAGGCCACAAATCGCGAAAAACTCTGGAAGTTGTATCACATTCCTGAAATAGATTAGGTTTAATGCCAAGATCACGAATCCGTTCCCTCGCCCCCCCCCCCGCGAACAAAAAGCGTAAACAAACCTAGCCCATTTTTTATCCTCAGTCGAATCAACCACTTCCCTCCCAAAAACCGCAAATCGCGATTGTCCCGAATGCACACTGAACCCAGAAAGGACATTCTCATGATCGCTTCTCAACCATCACCAATTCCTACGCCCGAACCGGCCCCTCCGTCGGCTCGCGCACTCGTTTGCCTCAACGCCATCACGCACGGCGCCACTGCCGAAACGCTGTTCATTCTCGGCGAAGATCCCTCTGCGTTTGATGCTCTCCTTGACGAGGCTTTCCTAACTCATCAACCCTCCACCACCGAACACGCGGCTCTTGTTACAGATTCCGTCGTCGCTCGCTGGATGCTCTGGCGTCGTCAAAACGCCGTCATCACTTTCGAACATCAACTCAATCGCGAAGTGGGCGACGTGTGTCATTGGCGCGCCGATCATTTTCATACCCTGCACTTACTCGACCGCTACAAGACGCAAGCCGAGCGCTCGCATCACCGCGCCTTCAATCAACTGCGCGCTATTCGCCAAGAAGCGACTCAGGACGCACGCTGGCAAGAACAACTCGCTCTCCAAAAACAGCGCTTCACTCTCACTCGCGAGCGCTTTGAATTCGCACAACAGAAACACGCCCAGCATCTCGTCACGCAGGCGCTGAAGGAAGAAACTCGGCAAGCCCGCGAGGCTCTCAAGAAAGCTCCGCCTCTGGCCAACAGTCCAGTAACTGCGCGGCGTCCCGGCAACCACATGCATCGCACCTCGTCGTCCTCGCCCGTTGTCGCAACAACACAGTCCGCCTCAGCCACTACGGCCGCCGCGGCCGCTGGCTCTGTATAGACAAATGCTCAGCGCCAAAAGCTGAGCCGGCTCTTTGAAAAATAAGCGGAAGGACGCGCACGCACTCGAAGTGTGCTCAAAATCGCCCGAAAACACGCTTCATACCCGCAAAAACTGCTCCTTCCTCACTTTGCCTGACCGCCGCGCTTGCCAATCGCAGCCCTCTTTCTCGTTTCGTAAAAAGGCGACCCTAGTTCCATCGCCCCAAACAACGCTAGGCCAGGACTATAGATCTGATCATTTCAGACCGATATTCAGTAAGAGAGGTTCATCGCTTCCTATTTAGAGTCCGGCCTTGCTGATCAATTTCCTGCTTTTTGTCACAACGCTGTTTCTGTTTTGCGGTCTGGCGCTCGATGTGGGCATCGTCCAGCTCAGAAAACTCCAACTTCAGCATGCAGCCGATGCGGCGGCGTTAGGCGCACTGGTCGAAAGGGCACGTGGCCAGTCTGACTGGGTGACGGCGGGCAAAGCGGATGCTAGTTTGAATGGCTTTACGGATGGGTCGGCTGGGACCACGATTTCCATCGTCAGTCCGCCTACCAGCGGTACCTATTCCGGTGATACTAGCGCCATTCAGGCAACAGCGACCCAGACCATGCACACTGGCTTTCTGGGAATGATTGGCGCTGGCCTGTCAACGCCGGGGGCCATGGCGGTGTCCAGGGCATCCGCCAATCCCGATTGTGTCTACATTATGGGAGCCGGCTCGCTGCTGCAC
This sequence comes from Bryobacterales bacterium, assembly GCA_963840845.1. Taxonomy (GTDB): domain Bacteria; phylum Acidobacteriota; class Terriglobia; order Bryobacterales; family Bryobacteraceae; genus Bog-105. Next base: position 1,365 of record CAWJBS010000117.1, on the reverse strand, counting down.
CCCTTGATGATCCAGAATTTCAGCGGCTTCTACTCAGCGTGCAATATATACATCGATTCGACAACCAATACACTGGAAAACGATTTGGGCAGCACCATCAACGTCACGGGCGGAAAAGCGATCAAGATTCAAGGTAGTTCCAGCACCGCCTGGCTCTGGGGCACCAATTCCCCCAGTCCTACCTTCAACTCGCCAAATGAAGTTGATCCTCTGGAAAACGTCACGGCCCCCACCTTTTCTTCCTGTACCTATACGAACACCTACCTTCTGTTAACTACGGCGACGCTTAATCCTGGGACCTATTGCAACCTCACGATTAATGCCGCGAATGTCACTTTCAATCCCGGGCTTTACATTATCGTTGGTGGATCCACTTGGTTGGCAGGTTCGACAATCCAAGGAACCGGTGTGACTCTTTATTTCACCAAAGGTACTGGTATCTGGAATTATTACGGCAATTTCAACATTTATAACAGTACAGTGACACTTTCCGCTCCAACGAGTACCTCATCGGGCGGAATCACGGGGCTGGTTGTGTTTACCGACAGAAATTGGACAGACTCCGGAGGCCAGAATATCTTCCTGAGTGCCTCTTACGTGAGTACGGACGGTATTTGGTACGCGCCTAATGTGGGAATTTGGAATTCGGCCTCGACTCTGACCGGTACCAACTACCTCGGCATTGTCACCGACAACATGTATCTTTCATACGCAACCATCACGGTGCCTAGTCCCAATTATTCCTCTTTGGCGGGGGGCTCGCCGTTTACAGGCGGAGGAACGAGCGGTTTGGCGCAATGAGTCTTACCCGGCGCTTTTCGTGCTACCCTTATAAAGGCGATTCACGCACGCGGATTGGCAGTGTTTTGTTGCCTTGCCGCTCATGATGATCCTCGGCTTTCCCGATTCACTAAGAAAGGTTGTTGGTCCGTTCCTTGACCCGTCACGAACTTAAAGAGCAGTTGCAGCACGATCAGTTTACCGATGCTGTTTCCGGCGCCGTTAGCTACGCCACATCGCACCGTCAGAATCTCATTCGTTATGGGATTGGTGTTGCTTTGGTGTTGATCCTGGCCGGTGTCACTTGGTGGTATATGTCGTCGCAAGCGGAGCAACGCCGTCAGGAACTCGATTCTTCCATGAGCATTTTAGACGCTCAAGTCGGACCGCCGAGCGCGGACAGTTCCGTCAAGACTTATCCATCGGAAGAAGCTAAGAAGGACGCCTGGATCAAATCTCTTTCTGCCTTCATTGCGAAGTACGGCGGCACCTCTGAGGGCTTGATCGCGCAGTACTATCGCGGCGCTGAACGCGCACAGAAAGACGATGCAGCGGGAGCGGAGAGCGACCTGAAAGTAGTGGCCG
>CAWJBS010000116.1:0-84788 GCA_963840845.1 Bryobacterales bacterium | reverse complement strand
TTTTTTTCCTCTACTCCAATCATCGTATTGCTAATTAGCACAGACGATCGTGAAGTTGGCCGCGGAAAGCAATGTCCAAAAACTAAAGAAGAGCCCGACAATCACCATTGCCGACTGACTTTCAACCTTTCCAAACACTGGCAGAAGCATTGCTGCCTCACGCTGTGCAGCATGACGACGGCGCGCACGATGCCGCCCATTTGCAGCGCGTGTGGAGGAATGCCAAAGCCATTCAAGCAATAGAAGGCGGCGATGCGGCAATTTTAGTCGCCGCGGTTTTTCTGCATGATTGCGTGGCAGTAGAGAAAGATTCGCCACAGCGCGCGCTGCTTCGTGGCTGGCGGCGGAGAAGGCGTCCCGGCTGTTGGTGAAGCAAGGCTGGCCACAGGATCGCGTGGCAGCTGTGGCGCATGCCATCGAATCTCACAGCTATTCCGGCGGGATCAAACCGGAAAGCCTGGAAGCGAAGATTTTGCAAGATGCCGACAGATTGGATTCCATGGGCTTTGTAGGCGTGGCGCGCTGCTTCTATACGGCCGGGCCGCATGGGCAGTTCGCTTTATGACGCCAGCCGACGCCACAGCGCAAGCGCGTGCGCTGGATGACAAAAAATTCGCGCTCGACCACTTCTACAACAAGCTGCTGAAGTTAGCAGGCAGTTTTCAAACGGCCACGGGCACGCGCATGGCTGAAGAACGCGATGTGCGGTTGCGCCAATTTCTGGATCATTTCCAGGCTGAAATCTAATCGACTGGGACGCTGGTGCCTTTGGCCTGCGTCTGCGACATTTTCCGAATACGATGGTCAATCAATTCCCGCAGCCCTAGAAGCACGTGCTTGCGGGCTTCGCGAAAATGCTGTTCGACTTTTTCCGGCGGCGCCATCACTTGTCCCAATTGATCGAACGCCGCGCGGAAAGCTCCGCAAATGGATTCGGCGGTGGGGCGGGCGGTGTTCGCTCATACAGTGGGCTCCTTCATCTCTACCACCAGCATACGATCGCTCAAGCGAGCTTTCACGGGCGTGAGGCTGGTCATGGTGGTGGGCAGGCCGATGTGGCGGCGAATGGTGCCACTTCGACGACGAGTTCGTCGTTCTTCTTGAAGAGACCGACCTCACCCTTCACGGCAAAAGGCATGTTGATGCGGACTTCGTAATGGTCGGCTTCGCGGACGAACGAGAATGGCGGCGTTTCCCGAGTTACGGCAGATGGATCTTCGTTCGCGCCATAGAGCCGTTCGGCCATGCCGCGTAGGCGATCGTAGCCGAGCACTTCCTGGGCGAAGAGCGGCACTTTCTTAGTTGGCACAGGATCAAAGTAGCGAATGATTTCCGCGAGGGTGGCGCGTTGCGAGGCGTGCCAAGCGGCGAAGAAATTGTCTTGCACGGTGTCAGGTAAGAGGCGGTTGACGATGATGTGATCGACGGTAAGGCCGTGCAGCGTGAAATAGACAAACGCGCGCTGAGTTTCGCGCAACACCATCTTTTCAGGATTGGTGACGAGGCGGACGCTGGTGAGTTGCGGATCTTCCAGAACAATCGATGCCCTCGATTTTTTGAAAGAGTTCCTGGATATTGCGGAAGTAACTATCGGGCGGCAGTTCGGCAGGCGCGATCCGGTTGAGCAGGGGCGCGCCGCTTTGAGAAGGCTGCGTTGGAAGCCGAAGACGTGCTTCATGTACCAATCGAGCGTGGAGGGAGGCTGATGAAGCGCAGTGATTCGGCAGTGGGCGCGCAGTCGAGAATGATGACGTCGAAATCGCCCGACTTGCGGTATTGGTTGACATACATCATGGCACTGATTCTTCCATACCGGGGAAGATGGCCATTTCTTGGGCTTCCACCCCGGAAAGCCGGTGGTGCGCAAGATGCTAGTGATGTAACTGGAAATATCTTGCCATGCCGCTTAGTTCGTGATTGATGTTCACTTCCTGGAGCCACAGGTTGTCGGCGATTTTGACGGGATCGAAGGTGGTGCCGTGGAAAAGGGTGTTTTGAGGTCGAAGGAATCGGCAAGGCTGTGAGCAGGGTCAACGCTCATGACGAGGGTTCGCTTGCCTTGCGCCGCCAGATGCACGGCGGTAGCGCCAGCAACGCTGGTCTTGCCCACGCCGCCTTTGCCGCTGAAAAGTAGAATCCGCACGTTGATTTAGACGCACGCACAAGGCTTTGCGCTTATTTTAATGAGATTTGATACAACAAACGTGATGAGAAAATTTGTAATCTTCGCTGTGCTCATGATTCCGTTGTAGCGGCGCAACCACCGCGCTGGACCGCTGAGCAGGCCAATACCTGGTATGCGCAGCAGCCTTGGCCGGTCGGCAGCAACTATTTGCCGGCCGACGCCATTAACGAATTGGAGATGTGGCAGGCGGATTCGTTCGACCCAAAGCGGATCGACCTGGAGTTGGGTTGGGCGCAGGGTTTGGGCATGACGACGATGCGCGTGTTCCTGCATGATTTGCTTTGGGAGCAGGACAGCGCGGGGTTTAAGAAACGCATGAGTACGTTTCTGACCATTGCGAACAAGCACCATATCAAGCCGCTGTTTGTGTTGTTCGATTCTTGTTGGGATCCAAATCCGAAATTGGGCAAACAGCATGCGCCCACGCCGGGCGTACACAATTCGGGTTGGGTACAAAGCCCTGGGGCCAGTGCGTTGGAAGATGAACGGCAGTATCCGCGGCTGAAGGCCTATGTGCAAGGCGTGGTGGGTGCGTTTGCCAATGACAAGCGGATTTTGGGGTGGGATGTTTGGAATGAGCCGGACAACCGGAATGATTCGTCGTATAAAGACCCGAAGAATAAAGGGGAATTGATTGAGGCGCTGTTGCCGCGAGTGTTTGCGTGGGCGCGCGAGATGCATCCTTCGCAACCTTTGACGAGCGGCGTTTGGCACGGTGTCCCGCCCGCGAATGGCGAGCAGATTCCGGCCATGGCGAAGATTCAATTGGAGCAATCGGACGTGATTTCGTTCCACAGCTACGATCCGCCGAAGGAATTTAGCGCCGAGGTGAAATGGCTGAAGCAGTTTGGACGGCCCATCTTGTGCACGGAATATATGGCGCGGCCGCGCGGAAGCACTTTGAAGCGATTTTGCCGGTGGCCAAAGTAGAGAAGGTAGCCGCGATCAATTGGGGCTTTGTGGCTGGAAAATCGCAGACCTACCTGCCTTGGGATTCTTGGCAGAAGCCTTATGTGGACCATCAACCAGAGGTCTGGTTCCACGACATTTTCAAGGAAGATGGCAAGGCTTACCGGCCGGATGAGACGGCGTTCATCCGGAAAATGACCGGGAAATAGGGTTTCGGGCCAGAGGGGACGGACCGCTATGGAACCAAACGCAGAGCTTGACTTGGTTCCATAGCGGTCCGTCCCATTCTAGTTTTTGGGAAATTCACTATTTTATTGAGGGTTTTGCGGTTTTTCTTGGGTTGCCTGCGCTATTGCGACGGCGAATCCGGCATTAGCCGAACGTCTGATTATCCAAGAAACGTCCAGGCCAGGTCGCGGTTTTTAGAATTTGGGGCCTAAAAATGATGTTTCTCATCGGACGAATTTCGCGAATGGGGACAGGGCCGCCTGGCACCTAAGCGCTTTTGTATGTTGGTTCCATAGCGCTCCGTCTCCTTTGGGGTTTGTGGGTCGCTGCTAGTTCGAGCAATCGAACTGCACTGTATCAACCAAGTGTTCAAAGACTGCGGCAAAGCGTTCAATCTGATCGGCACGGCAATCCAACTCGAAGCGGTAGAGCGTGTCGTTGCGATTGACGAAGAGCACTTCTTCCATCCACGTGGCACGCTCTTGTGGGTCGTAGTAACGGTCTTTTGTGAACAGCGCCGCGCTGCCTTGCAGGTGGACGTCTCGCTTTTCCAAAATTTCCATGCGTTCGGCGCGCTCGAACTTTTTCAAAACTGTCAGATGATCCTGCAGGCTATCCGCCAGATTCACCGGCAAAATGCGCGCATCTTTGGGGGCGCTTGAGATAGCCTCAAAATCGATAGACCCCATAGGCCGCGAAAACTTACGCGCCCCGGACTCAACATACAGGCCCGCTCCTTCAAATGCCTCGCCCTTCATCCAGCGCGAGGGAATGCTGACGCAATACCCATACTCCGGATTTCGATAATGCTTCCAAGACCGGTCCAGCTTCTGCTCAAAATTGGTGTTGCCATGGCCCCAAGCTGCCAGTAACGAGGAAAAGGCGAGACCACATAACAGCGTCTGACGCCAGCCGTACATTCGTGCCATTAAAGAGAAGCATATTGAATCAGGGTGCACTTTGGCTAGTACTATTACACGATTTTTGGTAATGGGACTAGGTTTTTTTCGAAACCACCCCTACCGGGGGTAGCATTAGGGGTATTTCTGATGGCTCTTGACAAGAGACGCCATCCGTCGGCTACCGACTTCTTCGATACATGGATGATCGTCGTAAACAAATAATCGCCACCCTGGCTCAAATGGACAAGCAGTTTGGCAAGGGTTCCGTTCTGATGCTAGGGTCACGAGCCGCGCTGCCGGTAGATGTGATCTCCACCGGATCCGTCTCCATCGACAATGCGTTCGGCACAGGCGGCCTGCCGCGCGGACGAGTGATTGAGATATTCGGCCCGGAGTCGTCCGGCAAGACAACGCTCGCGCTGCATGTCATTGCGCAAGCACAGCGCAACGGCGGAACGGCGGCGTTCATCGATGCGGAACACGCGCTCGACCCAACGTACGCCCGCAATCTAGGCGTCGATACGGAAAACTTGATCGTGTCCCAACCGGACTACGGCGAACAGGCTTTGGAAATCGCCCAGGCTTTGGTCAATTCGCAAACCATGGATGTCATCGTGGTGGATTCGGTAGCGGCCCTAACACCTAAAGCCGAAATCGAAGGCGAAATGGGAGATAGCCACATGGGTCTGCAGGCGCGTATGATGTCACAAGCGCTCCGCAAGCTAACGGCATCGGTTTCGCGCGCCCACACGTGCTTGGTGTTCATTAATCAGTTGCGTGAAAAAATCGGTGTGATGTTTGGCAACCCGGAGACGACAACGGGCGGCCGCGCGCTGAAGTTCTTCTCTTCGATTCGCATCGATGTGCGCCGCGCGACAGCTATCAAAGATGGCGAGGTGGTGGTGGGCAACCGCACTAAGGTCAAAATTGTGAAGAATAAAGTGGCCGCACCTTTCCGCGAGGCCGAAGTGGACATCATGTACGGCAAGGGCATCTCGCGGGAAAGCGATATCCTCGATCTGGGCGTGATCCAAGGCGTGGTGGAGAAGAGCGGGTCGTGGTACAGCATTAAGGGCGAACGAATTGGCCAGGGCCGCGAGACCGCCCGTCAAACCCTGATTGACCAGCCCGAGCTTTGCGCGCGGGTGGAAGCAGACCTTCGCAAGGCGCTCGGCTTTGGCGACAACGTGGAGCGGAAAGAGCCGGAGTTCGAACTGGTCGCCGCTTCGAAGAAAGTATCGGCGGCGAGTTAGAGCTATTGACTAGCGGCCTGGTGAGCGAGCGGCGCTCCCAGGCTAAATGTCATGTTGTTGAAATCCAAGGTAAAGCTTTCGAAGCCGGCAACGACATCCTGGCCGAGGTTGCCGTAGAGTTCATCTATACCGGCGCCCATGCGAGTCGGGAAAATCATTACCTTCTGAAGCTCGACGGTCCTGCCGCCGACACGCGAGATTGAGCTTCGACTGCAAATAGGCCGTCACTTGGCGCGTACCACCGGCGCCGCCCGTACTAATTGCGCTTCGCTCCCAGTGGCTACCTTTTTCGTGAAATCGTTCGATAGTAGCGGACTGACAAGTTGGTTCCCTGCGCACCGGTGTCGAAGGTGAAAGGCAGAGGTTTACCATCTACGCTGCACTCAATTACCGGATCCAGTAAGTTCATATACAGAGGCGTTCCACCGGGGCTAGTTTTCGTCGCCCCGCCGGCCTCAAACACTCCGCTATGTGAGAACCTGATGGCACCTAGGGATTGAAACACGGGATAGCCGAGAATGGCGTGGATCTGATAGGTTTCTTTGCCGAGACCAATCGCCAGGTTGGCATCATCGAGGATCATGACGACCACGTTGTGGAGTGTGGCGCCTTCTATTTGGAAGGTTGGCACCAAGCCCACCTGGAGTCGATTTTCGAGACCAGTAATACCCGATCCCGTCTGCCCATGGCCCGGCAGCGGTTTGATCCCAAGGCGATGGGCAAAGCTTTGGCTGACGACTGACATGTTCGCCCCAGTATCGAGCAGCCAAGGTGCGCGGATGCCATTCACGGTGAGCTCCGCAGTCAATGAGTTAATCACGTTACGTTCGGTCTTGAGTTCTACGGGGCCCTGCCAGGAGATAGTTTGCGGTGGAGCGTCTTTCAATAAGCGCAAGACACCCGCGTCGTCTTTGGTGCCTTGCAAGCGCTTGGCGGACAACTGTTTGGCGAAGTGGCTGAGTAAATCGTCGTACGTTCGCGAGGCGTCGCCATACCGAAAGCTTTTGGTGTAGTCATCGGCAAGGGATTCTAAAGCAAGAGCAGCGCGCATAGGGGATGATTCGCGTATGCTGGGCAAAGCGGCGCTGAGCAGGCGAATGGATTCTTCGATGTGGCCTTCGCGATTGGCTAGGATTCCGGCGAAATAATCGCGTTCGGTCCCCGGCGGCATGGCCTGTACGTGAGCGGCTAACTCATCAACACGAAACTCTTTAACCTCATCGTCCGGGCCGGAAGCTAAGAGCATGGCCGGCAAGAACACCAACAAAGGGAGGCGCATCAAGATAAAGAATATCGCGCGGCGAATCTCCACGATCTTGGGAATCGCCGCGCGAATTGATGGACTTTAGAAGTTGTACTTCAAGCCAAATTGAATTTCGCGAGCTCCCTGCGAACTGTTGACGAGCCCGAGGGTCTGACCCAATCCGCTGCTGGGAGCGTTCAGAATGGGCGTGTTGGTGAAGTTGATGGCTTGCACCTTCAATTCCAAATTCTGGTGTTCCGTGACGGTGAATAATTTCGATATGCCAAGGTCGGCCGTATGCACCCAGGCCCGCGAATAATGGCCACGCCGCAATTTCCGAAACCAGACGAAGGCTGATAGAAAGTGCTGGTGTTCCAGTACTGATAGCCGCCGCTGGCGCTGTTTCTTTCCCCAAGTACGACAGGCGACCCACTGCAACTGGCAAGCGGCCCAAAGGAGCCCGTGCCGGAGGCGTCATTGGCGCCAATCGTGAATGGGAAGCCAGAGTGGACATTGACGATACCGCTCACCTGCCAATCGCCAATGACCGCGTTCACCACAGGATTAAGATTCTTACCCAGCATACGGCCGCGGCCATAAGGAATGTCATAAGTGACAAACATATTAAAGGCTTGGGGCACATCGTAGTAGCAAGTGCCGTAGTAAGAGTGAGCATTGTAGGTGTTCTGCCAATAGTAATAGTTGCCTCCGCCTTGGCCGTAGCCGCCATAATAGCCGATGGAATCAGTCAGACAGTGAGACCAAGAGTAATTCGCCTGGAATTCCAGCCCGTTGCTGAGACGTTTGGCTAAGCTAACCTGGAGGGCATTATAGTTCTGAATGCCGTCGGTTATCGTCAATTTGTCCGTTGGATTATCCGCCGCCAGCGTTGGATTTCCAGCCAGATAAGGACTTGGCAGGACGGTACCGCCGGGCGTCAAAAATCCTTGCGAAGCGTTCACCGGAACCATTAGGTGATCGTTGTTTTGGCCCACGTAAGCCGCTTGTAAGGTCAACGAGTTGCCGAACTGATGTTGAACACTAAAGTTCCACTGGTTCGATACCGCTGGACGGTTATTGGGATCCCAGGTGAAGATCGTCGCACCGCCAAAACAAGCGGGTGAGGAGGCTAAGGCAGCCGCTACCGTGCAAGAGCCGCTGGTGGCGAAACCCGAATAGCCTTCGGAGAGCGTCGTGGGCGGAAGCACTAAGTCACTGCCGCTTGAATACGTCACTAAGTGACCCGTCTGCCATGGTGGATTCCGAGTCAACCGCAGGTTGGTACCGGTGCCTTCCAGGAAGTTCGACATGGTGTAAGAAACGCGAACGACAGTGTTCTTGGCAGGCGACCAAGCCAGACCCACGCGTGGCTGGAAGTTGGTGATGCCGTTGTATTGGTTATATAAGGCATTGTTATCGTTAAACAGGTTAGTCTGCCCGGAAATTAACACCGCTCCGGTATACTCTTGGAAGTTCGTCTGCCTTTCGTGCACTTCGTTCCAAGGCGTGTGAAGTTCCCAACGCAGACCAATATTAACGGTTAGCTGGCTATTCACCTTCCAATCGTCTTGTACAAAGGCAGCAGGAATGCTGGATCGCTGGCCCCACGTACCGCCGCCTGCCCCCACACCTAATTGCTCAGGAAGGCCAAGTACAAAATCGGCTTCAGGAATACCGTTGGTGGTCGTGCCGCCGATGGTATTTCCCGTGTACTGGCCGTTGAACGTGAATTGTCCGGCGAGGCCCTCATTGCCTGCATAGAAAACGTTGATTCGCTGACGCATGTATTCGAAGCCGGTCTTGATGGTGTGTGAACCCTTCGTGAGGATGGCCGTGTCGCCAATTTGGCCAACCGTGGATGCGAAATCTTGAACCACATCGGAGTTGCCGAAGTTGGAAATGTTTCCGCCATTGAAGTTCAGCCCCGGGAGGAAGTTGGTAGGCGCGCCACCGATACCAAAAGTGTTGGAACTGGTGGGCGCGTTGTTGCCGGTTGCGACAGGATAGTAGTTCACACCGGCACGGAAATCGTTCACGAACGTGGGGCTGAATGTGCGAGTATAATCGACAACCCCGTTATACAGTGGAAAGTTCTGATAAGAACTGTAAAGGAGCGGCTGGCTATTAGTGGTGGGATTCACTACGTTTTGCTGGGAATAGCGACCGAAAATATGATCCTTTTGATTCGGAGACCAATCGATCTTGATATCTCCCTGGTCACTGTTCGTATACGTGTGTTGATAGTTGACTTGATTGTTCACCAGGTTGTTATTGATGGGAGCCGGATAGAGCGGCGAATTCACAATGGCCAGCGCCACCGGGCTGAACAGCGTGAGCGGAATTTGGTTACCGGCGAACGCTACCCTATTCGAATTTGTGCTGCTTGAAAACGGATTGTATAGCTGCTGGCTAATCGCCGAAAAATTGCCAGCTCGCTCGGCCGCCGTAAGCACGGTGAATCCGCCTCCGGTAGCCGGCTGGTCATAGCGCGAACCTTGATAATCGGCAAAGAAGAACAATTTATCTTTGATGATGGGGCCGCCCACGGCAGCGCCAAATTCGTTCCACCGCAGCAAAGGACGCGGAATACCTTGGAAATTATTCGACCATTGATCGGCATTTAATTTATCGTTGCGAATAAACTCAAACACCGATCCGTGAAAATTGTTCGTGCCAGACTTAGTGATGACGCTGATGATACCGCCCATGAAGTTACCGAACTCCGCCGACGCATTCTGGGTAATCAGGTTGAATTCCTGGATGGAATCGACACTTGGCGCGAAACCTACGTCATTTTCTGAGACCTGATTGTTATCGAGTCCGTCGAGCAAATAGTAATTAGCCTCTTCGCGATTTCCGTTGATATATGGACGGCCACTGCTGAAAGTGGTTTGCGCGCCTGTGAACTCACTAGGATCTGTTGTCACGGAACCCGGCGCAAGCAGCGTGAGCTGATTGTAGTTACGAGTCGCCAGTGGCAGCGAGACTTGCGTTTTCGCATCCAAAACGCTCCCCAGTTGCGTTGTCTGGGTTTGCAGAATGGGCGGGGCGGCAGATACTTCAATGGTTTGGCTTACGTTGCCTACCACCAGTTGAAAATCAATTTTGGCCACTTGGTTCAAAACCAAAACGATAGGCGATTGCACGGCCGCCTGAAAACCTGGATTTTCGGCGCGAACTTCGTAAGTTCCCACCGCAACACGCGGAATACTGTAACGGCCGGTATTGTCAGTGGTAGTTGGATAGGTTGTGCCACGGTCGAGATCTTTAGCCGTGACTTTTGCTCCTGATACTGCCGCGCCAGAGGGATCTGTGACAACGCCATTGATGGCGGCGGTCACCTCCTGCCCATGCGCAGGCAGCGTACAAAGGAAAATCACAAAGGAAGGCAGCAAACGGTTGAGAAGCCGTTGGGGAAAACACATTCACGAACTCCTTCAAAGCTAATATTTACTTAGGATTTTAGGGACGAATCGTAAACATGTCAAGAGAAAAGAAAGCAAACGAAAGACACCAGTAGAATTACATGATCGCTATTCTTTCGTTTAGTATCTTTAGCAGCGAAATTCTATCAAACAAGAATCACCTCCAGACCACGGTTTCGCAGTTTTTCCACTTGCTCCACGGGCGCACCCGTGTCGGTAATCACACGATGCACAGCACGGAAATCGGTAATCACCGATAGGCTGCGCTGACAGAACTTGCTCGAATCGGCGATCACCGTGACCTGCGTCGCGCTTGAGACCATTTGCCGGTTTAAGTGCGCTTCCATGATGTCGAGCGTGGTTAATCCCACCTCGGCATCCAAGCCGACGACAGACATAAAACAGTGATCGGCATGCAGCGAGTGCATCATCTGTTCCGCATGCGGCCCGACAAGCGCGTTCGACGGCTGCCGCAAAAATCCGCCGAGCAAGACGAGCGACAGATTCGGAACTTCGGCCAGTTGCGTGGCGATATTCAAAGCGTAGGTAATGACGCTAATGTTTTGCGGAGGTCTGCGTGCCAACTGCGCCGCTAGCTCGGCCGATGTCGATCCCGTGCAAAGGATGACTGTCTGAAAAGGCTTGATCAGACGCAAAGCGGCCTCGGCGATGCGTACCTTCTCCGCTTTGTGCATTCCAGCACGGACGCGCATCGGATTCTCAGGAATCTTCTCGAGCGGCTTGATGGCGCCGCCATGCGAGCGAACCAGCGAGCCTGTTTCTGCCAGCGCGTCTAAATCAAAGCGCGCGGTGACTGCGGAGACGCCAAAACGGCGTACAACTTCCTCGACCGTAATTCGTCCGGCCTCGGTGAGAAGCGAAAGAATTTCCCGCCGGCGCTCTTCTGTGAGCAGGCGGTCTGCCTTCGGCTTGATAGACATCGTCGTTCCCAAACCCAATTTTTTGTTGTGATGTTATCTTACCTGAGAGTTGAAAAATCGCAAGCAAAATCTCGTGGCCAGGTAACGTATGCTTGTTTTTTGAGTGGGTTCCTACGGCTGCAAGAGCCCTAAATCGACCATATCCGCCATAGCTTGATAGCCCGCCTCGTTGGGACGAATCTTGTCGCCGTTATAAACGGCCCGAAGGTAGGCGGCATTTTCCGGGTCAGCCAAGACTTTGTCAAAATCGATCACTCCGTCAAAGATGCCACCAGTACGGATGAACGCATTCACCTGCTGGCGGAGCTTTTCGTGCGGCACGGTGAAATAGTTCGAGCCGCCAAACGGTGGAATCGTGGCGCCATAAACCAGAATGTTATGTGCATGTGCCAAAGCGACCATATTTCGATATTCGTCGGTCAACTGCCCGGGGGTCAATCCCGGAAGGTTCCCAATGTCGTTCACCCCCGCCAGCACGACGAGATATTTCACGCCGCTCACCGCCAGCACGTCCCGTTTGAAGCGCTCGGCAACCGTCGGCCCCATGCAGTTCATCACCATACAATTACCGGCGATACCGGCGTTCACAACGCCCACCGCCGGCAGACGCCGCGCCAGATCGTCAGTCCACCGCAAATTTTGATCACGCGACGAAAGCATGCCATCCGTCAGCGAATCACCCAACGCCACCACAGCGCTCGCCTCCGGCGCATCCACATCAATCCCTGTGAGGTAAGGCCGCACAGTATCCGTGGCCGCATTCGGCATAGTGACGCTACCGGTCGCATCGCCTAGGGAGAAATAAGCAGTCTGATCGCCAAACGTGTGCATGGTAGCAGGCACGTTGGAGGTTCGCGGAATATAGACGCTCACCGCTACGTCCGCACCCGGTGCTAAGGGCAGCGGAATGGGATCGCTGAAGACTTCGCCGCCGCCCGGGATCACCACCGTCGCCGATCCGGCGAAGGTCACCACCCTATCTGTCCTAAGCACAATCGCGCTCGTTACATTCTTGCTATCGCCCGCCCACTGCGCCACATGCACGGCCCCAAACACAACCGGATCAGTTCCCAGCGCGTTCGAAAGCTTAATACGCAATCCCGTCCGCGTACCGATACTCAGATGCGCAATCTGCCGCACCGTAACGTTGGTTAGATAGTATGCCCCGCTTTCGTTTGAAGGCGTCACTGCGCTGGCACCCCAACTGCCCACCCAGTTTGAGCCCAGCGGTGGTGGCGGATCAGCCGGAAGCTCAAGCGCCGGACTTTCAGTGGGCTGTGACATAGCCGGTTCGGGAGCGCTAGCGGGCATCCCCTCGGGCAGCACCGTTACCGAAAAGGTAGTGGAATGATTCTCACCGCCGCCGGCCGCATAAACCGCCACAGAATAGCTCTGCTGTTTGATGTTCGCCGCGGCACGCACTTCGATCTTCACTTCTTGGTTGCCCAGCACCGGTGAAGGCAGTACGAGGCTGATCCCTTCCGGCATTGCTCCGGGCATGAGGTAAATAGGCTGGCTATAACCGTTAGACGCTGTTACTTTTAGAACAGCGGAGATGCCAGACCCCGCAGGAACCGACACAGAAGCTGGCTCCATGGAAAGACTAAACGTTCCGTTGGCCTGACCGAAAGCGCTCGCGACCCAAATACTGAAAAACAGAATGCGAATACAAAAAGCCATCAAAAAGGAATATCGGCCAAACGAACGCATCCTCTAGAGGCATTAAAAGGAAAAAGCCCACCGGGCGAACCCGTGGGCTTCTTCTTTACAGACTAAGGTAAGGCGAATTGGGTTAGAAGTTGAACTTCATACCAAACTGAATGTTGCGGTTGTAGGTGGACCCGCTGATGAGGCCGTTCGTGGCAGACGAAACGCTGCGTGAACCGGGGGCTTGCAACAGCAGAGTGTTTGTGGCGTTAATCCATTCCGTGCGGAATTCCAGATTTCGTTTTTCGGTGATCTGGAACTTCTTGCTCAGACTCAGATCACTTTCCAGGTAACCAGGACCACGGAAACTCCCGTTGCTGCAGCTGCCAAACGTTAACGTCGAAGGCTGGCTGAAGAAGGGGTGAACAGAAGAGCTGTTCAAATTGTTGTAGTAGAGGAAACCACCGGCGGTAACCGGCGTCTTCCCAGGTGTATTGAGGATGGCACCATTGATCGAGTCACCCAGCAGGTCCGGAGTGGCCAAGCAATTTGCACGCGCACTGCGGGCACCCGTGGTCGAGGCATCAGTGGCATTTTCGGTAATCGGGAATCCAGTGTGGGCGCTGACAATGCTATTCAACTGCCAGCCGCCAACCACTGCATCCACAGCCTTATTCATGTTGCTTCCGAAGGATCGTCCACGGCCCAAGGGCAGGTCGTAGGTGAGGTGTCCGGTTAAAACTTGCGATACGTCGATAAAACAGGCTCCCCATTCACCGGCGCGATTATATAAGTTTTGCGAGTAGGCAGAATTCGCATCATTCAAAGGAGCGCCGCTGCTGCCATAGAAACCGACGGAATCTGTCATACACTTTGACCACGTATAGCCGGCTTGCCCCGAGAGGCCGCGAGCCAAACGCTGTTGCAACGTAATCTGGAGAGCGTCATATTCCTGATTGCCATTGGCCTCAGTACCGGAAATTTGACCTTTCGTGGCGTAAATATCGGCCTGTAAGGTTGGGTTACCGGCAAGGTAGGGCGAGAGAGCCACGGTTCCGTTCGGTAGCAACTGCTTCTGCAAGTAAGGTTGAGCAACCACTAAGTGGTCGTTCTTCTGACCGACATAGGCGGCCTGGAACACGGTGCTGTTGCCAAACTGTTGTTGGATCGAGAAATTCCACTGCTGCGAAACGGCCGGGCGGAAATTCGGGTCCCAGATGCGGAGAGTGGCGGCCGCAAACGGATCGGTCTTCGACTGGATCGGGATGTAACCTTGATCCAACGTCGATTGAGGATAAGTTAGCGCGGTGTAGTCCGCAGTCTTTTCGACCGCAAACGGCGGATTAATGGGCAAGCGCAAGTTCGTACCGGTGCCTTCCAGGTATGACGAGAGCGTATACGAAGTGCGGATCACCATGTTCGCCCGCGGCGTATAGGCGATACCTAAGCGTGGTTGGAAGTTGTAAATTCCATTGTATTGGTTATAGAGAGCGCGGCTGTTGTTGTAGTAAGTAGAACCAGTGCCCGCGATGATCTCTTGACCACCGAAAGGAGTAAAGTTGGTCTGGCGATTTTCGACTTCCACCCAGGGCGTGTGAAGATCCCAACGGATGCCATAGTTCAGAGTAAGATTCTTGCTGGCGCGCCAGGTGTCTTGCGCGAACGCGGCGAAGATGTTAGCGCGTTGTCCCCAGGTTCCGCCATCGGTACCTACGCCCACGGTGCTAGGCAAGCCGAGGAAGAAGTCCGCTTCGGCGAGACCGACGGAGCCAGACGCCTTCTGGGTGAGTGACGGACCCGCAGTGTATTGACCGTCAAATGTAAAGCTGCCGGCCGCACCGTTGTTTCCAGAGTAGAAGGTATCTAGACGTTCGCGGAATACCTGGAAACCAAGCTTGATCGTGTGCTCGCCTTTGGTCAGGACAGCGGTGTCGCTGATTTGAATCACCGTATCGGCAAAAAGCTGGATGCCATCGGAACTGCCGATTGTGCTGGCATTACCGCCGCTGAAGCTTAGGGCCGGGAGGATATTTACGGGAACGCCGGGAATACCCAACGAAGACGGGCTGGCCGAACCAGGAACCGAACCGGTGTTGTTGAAGTTGTAGTTGACACCGGCGCGGAATTCGTTCACGAGCGAAGGGCTAATTGTCTTCGTGTAATCAATCGCGCCATTATGAATGCGGAAATTACCGAATGTGCTGTAAATCAGCGGCAAGCTGCTGGTACCAGGATTGGTGATGTTCGCTTGCGAGTAACGGACGAAGAAGTGATCGTTGTCGTCCATATTGTAATCACCGCGGATATCGCCCTGATCACCATTCGTGTAACTGTGCGATTGGTAGGTCAAGTTGTTCGTCAAGTTGCCATTGGTGGGCAAAGGATAAAGGCTGGAGTTTAAAATCTTCGCAGCGGTTGGGTTGATCTGACCAATCGGAATGATATTGCCGGCGAAGGCAGTCTTCACTCCATTGACAATCGCATTCGGATTATAGAGCGCTTGGCTGATACCGGAGAAGTTACCCGCGCGCTCGGCTGCTGTGAATACGCTTGTGCTGGCCGAAGACGGCGGCGTGTCGTAGCGTGAACCTTGATAATCGCCAAAGAGAAAGAACTTATCTTTCTTCACCGCTCCGCCCGCCGATCCGCCAAACTGATTCCAGCGCAAGATGGGGCGCGTGAGTCCTCGCCAATTGTTTTCCCAAGAATTGGCGTTCAACTTGTCATTGCGGATAAATTCAAACGCCGTGCCATGCAACTGATTCGTTCCGGCTTTAATCGAAACGCTAATGATGCCGCCCATGAAGTTTCCGAATTCAGCGGAAGCATTCTGGGTGATCATATTGAATTCTTCAATGGCGTCCACGCTCGGCGCGTAGGCCACTTCGTTATCGGATACCTGATTGTTGTCCAAACCGTCGAGCAAGAAGTTGTTGGTTTGTTCACGGTTGCCGTTCACATACGGACGTTCGCTGGTGAACGAAGTTTTCGCACCGCCGAAACCAGCGGGGTTATCCGTGACAACGCCCGTGGCCAGCAAGGTCAACTGAACATAGTTGCGAGTGGAGAGCGGCAGCGCGACGTTTTCGCGCGCATCAATGACGGTTCCTAATTGTGTGGTTTCCGTTTGCAGGAGCGGCGCGGCCCCGGTGACGTCAATCGTCTGGCTCACGCTACCAAGAGTCAGCGTAAAATCGAGCAGCGCGCTTTGGTTCAACTGCAGCAAAACTCCGGTGCGCACGGCGGTTTGAAAACCGGTTTTTTCCACGCGCAATTCATATGTACCCACTGGCAAGCGGGGCAAACTGTAAGCGCCCGTGCCGTTCGTGGTGGTGCTGAATTCCGACCCGCGATCGCTATCTTTGGCGACTACTTTCGCATCGCCTACACCGGCGCCGCTCGGATCTGTAACTACACCGCTCATCGCGGCGGTGACTTCCTGGCCCCAAACTGGCATGGAGGCCAAGAGAAAGGACAGCATACAGAGAGACACAACCCCGAATCTCTGGAAAATGGAATTTCTCATCGATTGTCTACTCATTTTTGAATTAAACCCCTATGACTACAGCTAGACTTTCGCGTACTAGCCTTGCCCGAACCTGAAGCAGTAGTTTGATTGTAATTTCGATGAATTCAAACGTCAAGGGCAAACTCAGGCGGCACACGTGTGCATCGCATCACAGAGGCTATTTACGGCCTAAAACTGAAGCTTGGCAATCGCGTTGCGCAGGTCTGTTTCCAGAGCTTTTTTGCGCTGCGTTTCGGCCTCGCGCTGGTCGCGCAATTTGGCCATGTCGACTTCGTTGGCACCCAAGCGGCTTGAGTATTGGCGCACTTGATCTTCCTGCCCTTTGACGCGATTCAGGCTATCGATGTTTTGGCGCAGGCGGTTCTGTTCGCTCGTCAACTCGTTGTTGCGAGAAGTGAGTGAACTGAGATTCGCGTCGGCTTCGACCAGCTTCGTTTTCAAATCGACGATGGCTTGCAACTGGCGGCGCCCGGCGTCGCTGAGTTGCTTATTTTGGACGATTTCAATCAGCAAATCGGGTGTAGCATTCGTGACTGCGGTCTCTTCGGCCGTCACCTGTTCCTGCTCCACTTTCAGTTCCTGACTTCCGTTAGCGGGCAGTCTGACTTCAAAGCGATACGCCGTCGAAGTACGCTCGAGCGGCTTCGGAGAGATCACCTTGTAGTCTGTGCCCTCTTGCTGAACGATGAGGGTCTTCGCTTTGGCATCGACGTTCTTCACAGTGTATTTAGTGGTGGAACGTTCGGCGTAGCGCACGGTCAGGACGCCGTTTTTCGCCACCACTTCGCGCATTGTCTTATCGCTGTCGTCCGAGTCTTTTTCGACAAGGGTGCCGTAATCAACCGCGTAGCCGATCAGGCGTTTATCACCGGCTTTGAAAGTTTCCACCAGTGCTTCTCCTGCGTAGGCGCCGTCATCATAGACAGTGATGGGACCGCCGTCCAAGGTCTTAGCCGTGTTATTCGTCACTTCGGCGGCGTTCACGGGGTGGTCGCCATCGCCGTCTTTATAGATGAGGAGTTTGCGGGCAGCGATTTTGTCTTGCAGGAAGGGCAGCATGGCCGATTGGTTTTTCTTGATCGTGACGGGGCCGTCGAAGTTGTATTCGAAGAGTTCGCCAAGCGTAGCGCCAGTGGCGCCGGAGACAGAGCTTTGCAAATTCTCTTCCAAGTCGTTCGGTCGCCCACTACGAGCTACGCGTTGCCTGGGAGGCGGAGGAGGCGGAGGTGCCGCCATTTTTTCGAAGACGCGGCCAATTGCCCCCGCAGACGAACCGCTTGCCAAACCATTGACAGCCGTATCCGTTGCCCCCGAATAAACCACCGGCCCCGCCGCCCGATCTTCCGGCAACTCCGCCACCTGCCGATTTCCATAACGCGGTGTATCCAGCAAACTAATAAACGAGATCGGCCGCCCCGACACAACCGAAAGCTTCACATTGCTCCAATCCTCATCTGTCGTGTTATCCACAATCGCCCAGCCCTCCAAGCGAGAATTGGCCGCATCCAAGCTCAGGCGGTAAGACGATTTCCAAATCGCCACCGGCGTGATGTAAGACAATCGCAAGCTGCGGCTGGCCGACCCGCTGGAATCCACATAAATACTGCGTTTATCTTTTGAATTCGCCTGGGCGATGGTCAGAAGATATTGCTTTAACTGCTCTTGTAAGTGCGGATCAAGCAACTGCATTGCTCGCACGCCCGCCAGGTCAAAATTCGCGATCGATCCTGAATCAAGCAGCAAAGTGACCTGTTCAACTACCGTCTGCCGATTTTCAGGCGTGCCGGACGTAATGGCTCGCGCGCCCAAAATAACACCCGTCTGCTTTCCATCGCCTACGCTAATTTCCATGTGAGCGCCCTTGATCCTGTCTAAGAACGAGCTCAGCATCTCACCCTGTCCAATAGCAAACGGATACTTTTCCAGTTGTTGTTGCAGCGTGGCGTTCGAATCGTAGCGAATCCCGGAGATCTTGCCGCCGTTGGCGTCAACCACAATGAGCGACTTCAAAACGTCGTTCATATCGGTGTTCTTGAAATCGAGCCTCACCTCCTCGCCCGCCGGCACATTTCCGGCGCGCTCAAAGAAGCCGATGCCATGCTTGTACAGAGTAACTTCCTTTACCGGAAGATCGGCAGACTGCAACAGCAAGCTCGCCGCGAGCAGGACAGACAGGGAACTGCTGATTCGCATAATTTGCATCTTAGAGACTTAGAGGCCGGTTAGCTGTATTAGGTTCCCGGAATTATAACTACCGAACCTTCACAGGCCGCTGTGGTGGCCGAAAACACCTTGCGCGTTTGCGCGGCAATGCCATCCATGGCGGCATCGTCATGTTCGGGATCATGATGAAACAGCATTAATTGCTTCACGCCGGCGTCGGCCGCCACTTGGGCAGCGGCGCTCGCTGTACTATGTCCCCAACCGGCGCGCGTCGAATACTCCGCGTCCGTATATTGCGCGTCGTAGATCAACAAATCCGCGTTCTTGGCGCGTTCGCGCAGCAACTGGTCGAGCACCGGATGGCCATGCTCCACATCGGTAGCCACCACCACAGCCGCACCATCGCCCTCAATACGATAGCCCCAAGCGCCCTGCGGATGATTCAGCGGAAACGATTCAACCGTCAGCGCCCCGTATCGCGTGTTCGCATTCGCCACTTGCACATATTCGCGCCCAGCCTTGCAGGCATTGAAATCGAGCGTGAAGAACGGATCGGACATCTGGCGTTCAAGCCGCGCCTTCGTCTCCGCAGCGCTGACACCCGCATGAAACCGCACCTTCAACCCGCCTTGGATCAGCGGCCCAAAGAACGGCAACCCTTGCACGTGGTCCCAATGAAAGTGCGTCAGAAAGAGATTGATCTCCGCAGGCCATGGATTTTCCGCCAGTAAAACCTTGCCCAGTTTTCGAATGCCACTACCCGCGTCAACAATCACCCGCTCGCCCGAATCCGCACGAACGGAAATGCAGGTTGTGTTGCCGCCGTAGCGCAGGGTGCTCGGGCCGGGTGTCGGCGTCGAACCGCGCGCTCCCCAAATTTCAACCGATAAACTCATTTCGGCTCACTGGGCGCAACGGTCAGGCGCGTATGGAGCAATTCCTCCAGCACCGCTGCAGACGGGAACGATCGCGGAGATTCCCCAAAAGCTTTCTCATAGGCCGCACGGAAGGCTTCAGGAACGCCATTCACCGCCGCCCCCTGCAGCAGATCTTCTTTCGGACCAACGGCGAAATACATTTGCATCTCCCGCCCTTCCTTGATCTTCACTGGCCCGCGCGGTTCGCACTCAATGAAACCGGCGACGCGCTCGAATGTCGTTTCAGAGAGATTCACCCGGCCAGGCTGGCCAGCCGATTCCATACGCGCGGCAAAATTCACCGTGTTGCCCCAAATATCGAATGCAAATTTACGCACGCCCACTACCCCCGAAACCACCGGCCCGCTATACAGCCCCAGGCGAATTTTCCAATTTACACCTTGTTCCGGTTTGCTCAGCCGATTGACCACCGCTGCCATTTCCAGCGCCGCCAGAACGGAATCCACCGCATGCGAAGGCCGCAGATTCGGCAATCCGCCCGCAAACATATAAGCATCGCCAATAGTCTTCAACTTCTCTAATCCATAGCGGCCAATAATTTCATCGAACGCCGTGAAATATTCATTCAGCGCGTTGATCAGCGTTTCAGCGGGCAGCTTTTCACTCGACAAAGTGAACCCAACAAAATCGCTAAAGCAAACGGTGGCATCGTCGAAACTGGTTGGTTTCACATTGCCGTTCGTCCGCAGTTCCGCCGCCACCGGGCGCGGCAAAATGTTCAATAACAATTCCTCGTTCTGATCCCTCTCTTTGCGGACCTCAGCCGTGCGTTCCTCCACCACGCCTTCCAGCCACCGGTTCTTCGCTTGCAGCGCATCTAAACGCCAGCGCAGAATCAGCCAACCGGCAAAAAGAAAAGCCGAAGCATAAGCAAGATACGCCCACCACGTTCGATAAAACGGCGGCGCCACTTTAAAGGGAAACGCCACTTCCCCGCCCTGCGTGCCGTGCGGATCGCGCACGCGCACCCGGAATCGGTACGCTCCCTCAAAGAGGTTCGTATATTCCTTGTACGTTTCGCTCGTCCAGGCCGACCAGTCTTATCGCTTCCATCAAGCTGATATTGATACTCAAGCGCGCTGGGCGCATCATAAAACGGCGCTGAGTATTCAAAGCGCAAAGCGTTGTCCTGATGCGGCAAAGAAATCGGCGCGCCTATCGCCGAATCGCCGCCAAACAGTGAATCTTTCCGGCCGTCCACTGCGACGCGTCGCAGCAAAGCGGGCAGCGGCTGGCGGCTCTGTTTAAAATCGAGCTTCTCCAAACGGAACAGCGCGCCATTCGGATCCGATGCCCAACACGTGCCGTCGGAATCGAGAAAAATCGTATACAGCAAATCGGCGCCCACTTGAATAAAAGGCGACGCGTAGCGGCTAAAGCCACCGTCCGGTTCTTTCTCCAGCAACTCGTTGTAGCCATCTCCGGTAATCCACACGTTGCCTGCCGGATCTTCCCGCAGCAGAAAAACATGGCGCGCGCCATCGGCGTAACGTGGCCCCAATTCCTGATCAGGCACAAATTGATTTACTTTTTGGTCGAAGCGCAGCAGCCCCTTATCGGTCGCAAACACCACGTGCCCGCGAAAAAGGTAGGCAGATTTCTTGTCGCCCGAAGGAACGCCGTCCGCCACACTGAACGTTTGCACTCGCGCGGGAGCGCTCGCAAAATCGATGTGCCAAATGGATACCGTCGTTGTAGACCAAACTGTTCCGTCAGGATCTTCCACAACCGTCCGGAATTCCTGCCCTTTGATGCCGACAGGCTCGCTCGACTTCCACTGCCGCCCGACGCGATGCCACTGCCGCACACCCGCTCGGCCCGCGCTATAAAAAACAGCGGGGTTGCGCGTCGAAGGGGCGATGTCGTAAACAACGCCTATATCGGTCGCCTCCAGCCGCTCCGCTTTGCCGTTCGCCAAACGGTAAACTCCGTGGTCGCCGCCCGCCAATAGCTCATTGCCATGCACGCTCAGAACTAGAATCTGTTCATGCAGATCTTTGATGGCTTCAAAGGTCGGCTCCTGTCCAGGCAGCGGCTTGAGCCGGAAAGCTCCGGCCGATGTGCCCACATACATCGCCCCCGCAAAACGCACTTCGCAAAGCGCCGACCCATGCAGACCCTGCGCTTCGCCAAAGCTCGAAAGCGTCAAGCCGAACCGCACAATGCCGGTATTCGTCGCCAGCCAGAGTGCGTGCGTCCGATCTTCGAAAACGGCCGTCACCCAATCGCTCGTCAGCCCCGATTCTTTACGAATGATGCGCTCCAAATTGCCTTGCCTGTCTAGCAAGACCAAGCCGCCGGATCGCGTGCCCACCGCAATGTCACCCGTAGACAACTGACAAATCGTGTGAGACTCGTTCTGGTTCAAATACTCGCTAGCGCCGTTGGCAAAGGGCGTAATCTCGCTCAATGAAAAACTAAACAGCGCTCGACGGCTCGCCACCACCGGATGATCACCCGCGGCGAACGTCAACCGCGCGCCCACCTCTGCCGAATCGCCTTTCGGCCCTGCCACTAAATCATCGCCTTCCAAGCGCCATAGCCCGTTGTCCACTATCGGAACGAACAGTTCGCCATAGGCGGCAAAAATACGGCCGTACCGTTTCTTGCTACTCCAAACTCTGATTTCGCCGCTATTCGAGCGGAAAAATATTTTGTAATCGGTGCCGAAGTAGACGCCCGAGGGCGTTGGCACGACGTTCCATACGTCAAAAAAGTCTGACTCGCCTTTAGGCACTTTCAAAGGAACAAAATGAGTAAGCCCGTGAGCGTCTGGTTCCAGGTATCCAAACTCGCCGCGGCCACCGACATAAATGCGGCCCCGCGCGTCCACTCCCAACGAGCGCACCGCCGATCCGTAAGTCAGACGAATGAGCCGCCAGAAGACGCCATCAAATTCCAACACGCCGTCGGTATTACCGAAATACATGACGCCGCGCGCATCTTGCGCGATAGCCCAGTTCTGCGCAGCCGCGCCATAGGTTTTTGGGGTGTACGTTTGCAGGACGAACGAGCCGGCTTCGGAAGAAAGCGCGGCGTATAAAGAATTTGCCGCGAGCACCGCCAGAAACAAGGCGGCGCATCGCGGCTTGAGCCATGACATAACTGCGTTTAGCGGCTGTGGCGTTTTCTTAGTTTATAACCAGCAAAACCAGCTAATCCCAGTAGCGCGAAGCCGAACGAGGCCGGCTCCGGAACAGTATTAAGGATTGATGCGGAATCAAGACCGTCAAACGACGCTCCATTGGTGCCCCCCACGAGCGTGAACACGATTTCCACTTCCTGGAACCTGCTGGCCGGCGGAGCGAAAGCAATCGTCGCTTCAGATGGATAGGCGTTGCCGTTACCCACTGTAAGAGATTGAGCGCTGCTGCCGCCAAGGCACGTCGGAGCACCAGGACCGGGATTGAACGGAAGGTCGTTACAGAAATACTCAGTAACCGTGATATCGCCCGAAGGCGGATCAAGTTTAAGATCGTCGCCAGTAATCACAGGGGCCGGATCAATAAATATCTGGTAATCAATTTCAAACTGCACCGTTTGGCCCGGCGCTGCTGTCACTGGCCCGAAGGAGAAGCCGGCCGTGCCTGGAGTTACTTGGATATTACTGCTAGCAGGCGCGTTGGTCCCCGGTAGGTACGACACGTTGTAGTAATCCAAAATGCCGATCGCGCAACCGCCGCCATTAGCCGTTGAAGTAACATAACTCGCCAGCGATGCCGTGCTGCAGGAAGGCAGAGTACTCGAGGCGAACAAAGAAGAAACGGATCCCGCTAAGAAAAGCGCACCAAACAATTTAAATTTTAAGGAACGTGTACGACCCAACAAAGCACCCTCCAGTGATCGTCGTTTGAGACCTCTAGATTGTACCAGCTATTTCTGCCCGTCAATCAGGCCCAGTACTACCCCAACCAAAGTTCCGCTATGAAGCGATTCGCATCGCCACAATAGTCATGTCGTCGTGCTGCTCAGCGCCATTCGCCCATTGATCGGCGGCCTGCACCAGCGCGTCATTCACCTGTTTCACAGAAGAATCGCGATGCTCCACTAAAACCTCGTCAATTCGGCTTTCATCCCAAAACTCGCCTTTGTCGTTCTTGGCTTCGCTGATGCCATCGGAAATACAAACCAGCAGCGAACCCGGCTGTATGCTTACCACTCGTTCAGGGTAATTGCCGCCTTCCAAAATGCCAATCGGCAGACTCGTGCCCATCGGGCGTTCAATCTTGCCGTCGCCGGTGACGATAAAAGCCGGAATGTGCCCTGCATTGATATAGCGGATTTCGCGGCGATCGGCGCTAACCACGCCGCAGAATAGCGTCGAAAAACGGTCGTCGGAGGAACTGCGATGAACCGCTTGATTCAACTCCTGCACTACGTAGCGCAAATCTTCCGAATTGCGGCTCAATAAACTGCGCAGCAAAGTGTGAATACTGGCCATCAGCACTGCCGCCGGAATGCCCTTGCCGGAAACATCGCCCAGCGTAAACGCGAACGAACCGTTTTCCAGCGGCAAAAGGTCATAATAGTCCCCGCCCACCATCCGCGCGGACCGGCAAAAACCGCTATATTCAATGCCGGACGCCTCGCCGTGCACTGGTGGAAGCAGTCGCATTTGCACATCGCGGGCGATATCCAGTTCGTGCCGCAAAAGACGGGCGACATCGGCTTCACTTCGCAGTCGCTCGGCTTGAATGGCTGAAGCGGCATAGGCACCCATGAGCCGCAGCAACTCGGCATCCTGCTCGCTGAAACCACCCGGCTTGTTCAGAACCTGTAGCGCGCCAATCACTTTATCGTCGGCGCGTAAGGGAACGCATAGAATCGATTCCGTTTTATAACCGCTCGATTCGTCCATCTGCCGGTGAAAGCGCGGATCGTTGCTCAAATCGTTGGCGACAATAATCTCATTTTGCGCAATACATGCGCCCACCAAGCCCGTGGAACGCGGAATGCGCACTTCGCCAATACCGTCTGCCACGCGGGTCCACAACTCCCCCTTCGCCTCATCAATCAGCCAAACGGTCGATCGGTCGCCATCCACCAGATCGCGGGCAAGCGCCGCATTCAAGCCAATGAGCGCGGAAATATCCTGCTCCTTACTGATGCGTGCGGCATGCTCCAGAATCACGCGCGTGATGTCGCGGCCTGCGCCATTCACTCGATCTTCGATCTGCTGCTTCTCCATCTACCTGTGTACAGCTTCGCCCACCATTCTCTCTCAGTCAACGTCGGGTGTTCGCCTGCCGGTTTTATACTACCGACCAATAGTACGTGTAGAAACCGATCCAGCACAGCGCTAGCAGGCCCAGGGTCACCATGGGGCTTGCTTGAATCTGACGGCGGAACAACATACCCAGCGCTGAAAACAGCCCCCAACTCACCACAAAGCGGAACAGCCGGGCGGGCACACTCATGGCAATAAACATTTCAAACGGAGCATGCCGGGGAGCGTTCACGGCATACGTTTTGTATGGGATACCGGTAAACGATCCGGCGCACATCGCCAGCAGCCCCCCGTCCTGCAATTGCCGGTCGGCTTGTTCGAGCGTGTGCAGTTTGACGAAAGGAACGTTCAGAACCACGTTCTTTGCCTCGTCAGGATATTTGTCAGCCGCGGTATAGAGCAAAGCGCCGCCCAAAAGCGCCCCAATCAGAATAGCGATAACTTGCGCAAACGACTTTTTGGGAGAAAACAAAGCCGAAGCGGTAATAAGGACGTCCGGCACGATAAAAAATATGGTTGCTTCGGCCAAGCCCCAAAGCACGCCCAGCCAAATTTTCGAAAGGCTGCGGCTCCGGGCTTCATAGCCCTCTAATTGCATATCAACACTCATACGACGATGGGTGGTGCCAGCATGTAAGACTTACATACTAGCAAAAACAGCTCCTTCTGTAAGTGATAAGATTACACGTTCAAGGATTACAGGCTACCATCATTGCCCGCGCCAAAGCGCCATGTGCGCCCGATTGTAGATGGTGTACGCCAGTAAAGTCAGCATCAGCCCGAGTAAGAGATTTTGCCACAAGCCTGCTGGCACACCTAAGCCGATGAGAAGAGCGATAAGGCCTAAGGCAAAAGCACGCTCCGCATAACCGAGGGGCCCGTCGTAACGGCGGCCCGCTCCAATCAACAGTCCGGCCATCCCAGACATTTCGCTGATCACGGCAAGCACTACGAAAACTACAATCAAAACCGCTGAAAAATGCCAGCCTAAGGCAAGCGGCAAATAAAGAGCTGCTTCAGAGAACACATCGCCCAGTTCATTCAAAACGATGCCGAACCGGCTCTTGATTTCAAACTCCTTGGCTAAGATTCCGTCAATCGCATTCATCGCCATGCGAAGCATCAAAGCAACAGGCAGGAGTAACAAGCCGTGCGGGTCTGCCGTTCTCCAACATAAGAGTGCGCCCGCCAGGAGCGAAAACAGAATCGAGGTTACTGATACTTGGTTGGCAGTTACTCCTAAATGGTGAAGGAGGCGCGCTGCTGGCGCCAGCATGCGTTGTACCGCTGATCTTATTTCGTGAATAAATGGTGGCAACAGGCTAACGTTCCAATATCTCTTTGAACGCGTTCAGCTCCATCTTCTTAGGCGCTTCCGCAAAATCGAAATCATATGTCTTTGTAGCATTCCCAATGGCCGGCAACTGGCCAAGACGAACCCAGCCCTTGCCAAAATCGGCGTAGATTGGCACAAACATGGCGAATGTCTCGCCCACTTGGCTCTGCGTCAGCGTGATATGAACGTGTGTCTTCCCTGCGGGGCCGGCAGAGGTCTGGTAGGCGAAGTCGTAGTGCGGAACGTCAGTTCCGTAAACCCACTCACGGAAAAACCAATCCAGACGGCCATTGCGCTCTAGATCCAGGCCAGGAGGCATGTGCTTCTCGGCAATCGCTTTGAACGACTCGCTGGAGGCGAGCGTTTCACGATGCGAATCCACGAAATCGTGCATCATATCGATGAACTTTTGATCGTGCTCGGCATTCGAGTAAAACAGCGAACGCAACATCGACAAGACATATGCACCCTTTGGATACGTCATGTATTGGTAAGCGCTAGGCGAACGCGGCGACTCCAGGCGCAACCCAAGCCAGAGCGGGCCAGCATCGTTCGGCGCTACCCCGTATTGATTTTTTTCAAGAATTTGTTTACGAAGCCGGACCCAGAAATCGGTATAAGGGCTCTGCCACTTCGGCCCGGTCGCTTGCTGCAGGAACAACCCGGCACAAAATTCCGCAAACCCTTCAGATAGCCATTGATCGTGATAAGTGGCCCAACCGACTGTATGGCCCCACCACTGGTGCGACACTTCATGCGGAGTGACCTCTTGAACAAAGGCGCTGAATTTGTTATCCACGGCATTAAACAACTGCCAGCGCTCTGTTCCATCCAGATAAGCAGAGATCGGCAGATAGACTAAGTTGGGCCAGGACTGGCCAAAACTGAAATCGGGCTGTTCTGTTACGGCGAGATTGGTGAATGCGCTTTTTCCGAAGTAAATGGTGCACAGCTGGATTTCAGCGCGCGCTTGTTCCAGCGCGAACTTAGTCATTTTGCCCGGGGCCATGGTTTCCGCTGCCTGAACGTGCGCCAGAACATCGGGCAGTTCGGGAAGATAGTAGCCGGTCAGGTCATAGCCCGTTTTCTCGTCTTGCAATTCCACTTTTCGGTAGTCGCCATAATTGAAGCCAGCCACGTAAATGGGCGCCGGTGTAACCCAGTGAGTGACATTCTGCCCTTCTTCCACTGTTTCGCTCTGCAAAGTCCCTACGCTAATCAGCTTGAATCGCTTGGGAACACGGAACGTTAAATCATACAGGGCGCGATCTTTGAAGCCGTTCAAATTTGGATACCAGGCTTCGCGAGCGTCGATATAAAAGCTACCGTTGCCCGCCTTGCTCACCACCTTGTCGCCCGAATATTCAATGTTGACCGTCACCTCCTTCTTGATCTCTCCGGGCGCAGGCAAGATTGCATAAAACGAGCCATCCGCTTTGCGGCCTTCCTGGATGTACGAAATTTCCGCCCCGTCCGCACCGGTTACACGAGTGACACGCAAGTTAGGCAACAGCTGAAAGCGCACAACCCTCTCGCCGGCCAGTAAGGGTTCGAACGTAACATTGGCAATGCTGGTCAGGTGGTCGTTATTCGCTAGAACTGTTTGCACCTTAAACCTCTTTGCCACAACGAAACGGCGCTCCTCTTGCGAATTGGCGCGCAGTGACTGAAATTCCGATTGCGAATGCGATAGGTACCACACACCATCGTCAAGGCTTTCAGGATCGAAATTGACAAGCCCGATTTCCTCCGGTGAATCCAGACCGGAAATGGCGCCGCCGCGCGCACACACATAGAACCGGAGATCCTTATGCTTTTCTCCGCGGATGTACGCCTGGAAAAAACTATGTTCGCCGACCGGGTTGTAAATCGCCGCCAAAGCATCGGCATCGATGTTATCCATATCGCTGCCGTTCAAGAGCTCCTCGGTGATACTTTTCGGGTACTCGCGGCGATGGCGCACTTTCTCTTGCCATTGCGAAAAGATGGCGGCTGCACTCGGTTCGCTCGCCTTCTCTTTGATGGCCGCCAGAAAGCTCTTGTTGAAGTTCGGAGAATAGCGAAACACGATACTGGAGAAGTCTTCATCCACCTGGGGCGCGTGCGCCCGCCTGATCATCTCATGCGTTTCGATTTCTTGCGCCGGCTTAAGAATGAAATGGCCCGTTCCCGCGAACACCGCGCCCGTGACTTGACCGCTGACAGGCTGCAGAAAGGTGAGCGTGCCTCTCGTTAGATGAAAAACAGCTACGTCGAATTTCAAATCGAAATCGGCAACTTCGAAACGAGTCCTTCACCGTCAAATCACGGAGTTGGCGATACAGAGGGTCGTTGTTGGCATGGGCATTGTCTTGTCCGTTAGCGGCGTAGGCCAGCATCAAGACAACAACGAAAGAACGCAAGTGAGAAGGAAGACGGCGTGACATGGACGAAATGACTACCTCCGGTGATAGTTGTTGGCTCCGCCACGACCGGCGAAGGCCCTGTAGCTATGAAAGCACAGGCGCTATACCACGGAACTTTACGACTATCAATGGCTACAGCGCTGGGCGACACTGGTGGTAATCACGCGATTTGAATATTCCTCATTTGGCGATCTGGATTCCCGGTTTTCTCGAATCAACCCACCCCAGCCTTCTGCGCCCACCCTACGGACGACTACGCGCGCTTGAGGAGTTAAATTCCAATGGTCAACGTTCTGATAGTGGAAGACGAAGGGCTGGTGGGGCTCAATCTTCAGAAGCAATTAACAACCGCCGGCTACAATGTGCCGGTAGTGGCCGTTTCGGGCGACGAGGCACTCCGCGTTATCGAAGACCGAGAGCCAGATGTCGTTCTAATGGACATCCGCCTGCAAGGCTCGCGCGATGGCATTCAAGTAGCCGAAGCCATTCGAAAAACTTCGCGAGTCCCAATTATTTTCATTTCCGCCCTTTCTGACAAAACAACATTGGAGCGCGCCAGCAGGACGCTGCCTGCTTGTTACATGGTCAAGCCCCTTTCGTTTCTCACGTTGGTCAGTTCGGTTGAGATGGCCCTCTACCAGAGCAAAACAGTAAAGGTTCAAGAGGCTTCCGAATCCAGCCAAGTCTCACAGATGTTTGAGTCCCTGGTGAAGAGCGTCAAGGACTACGCGATCTTCATGCTCGACCCGGACGGCATCATTCTGACATGGAACGAGGGAGCGCAGCGCATAAAAGGATTCGCCGCCGCCGAAATCATTGGCCGCCCTTTTTCCTGTTTCTATTTGCCGGAAGACGTGCAAAGCGGCCATCCTGAAGAAGCGCTGCGAATCGCTTTGGCCGAAGGTAAATTTGCCGAGGAAGGATGGCGCATCAGGCGCGACGGTTCGCGTTTCATGGCTTCGGTGATCATCACTCCCGTTTGGGATCAAGACAACCGGTTGCGTGGATTTTCGAAAGTGACTCATGACATCACTGAGCGCAAGACGGCCGAAACTTTGCTGCGCAACAGCGAACGCGAATTCCGTCTGCTGGCTGACGCCATACCCCATATTGTTTGGATCAGCCATAGCGACGGCCGCAATCTGTATCACAACCGGCGCTGGAGTGAGTTTTCGGGGGTAGAAACAGCCGACGGGCATTGGACCGGCCTGCTGCATCCAGACGAAGTTGGAACGGCGCGCGATTCGTGGCATAAGAGCTTGTCTTCGCAAGTTCCCTTTCAAGGCGAATATCGCCTCTGGGATTCCGCCCGGCACGAGTTCCGCTGGCACTTGGCCAGAGCTTTGCCGGTCAAGAACGAAGGCGGTGAAATCACGCGCTGGTTCGGAACCTTGACCGATATTCATGAACGCAAGACGGCGGCGGAAGCCCTTGAATTGGAAGTACAAAAGAGAACCGCGGATCTATTGGCTTCCGTCGAACAGCTTCGCGCCAAGGAAGAGACGCTCCAGCAATCTCTGGTTGAAAAAGAAGTATTGCTGAAAGAAATTCATCATCGCGTCAAAAACAATTTGCAAATCGTGTCTTCGCTCTTGAGTATGCAAGCCAGCAATATCGACGATGAATCGGCAGGCGCCAAGCTGCGCGACAGCGAACGGCGTGTCATGTCGATGGCGCTTATCCATGAGCAACTGTACGGCACCAAGACCATGAGCCGCATCGATTTCGCCGAATACATCCGCGAACTTGTGCCGCGCGTCTTCTCGTCGTTTGTAAACGGCGAACTCGTCCGCCCTCAGCTAGACTTGCAGCCGACCATTGTCACAATCGAACAGGCCATTCCTTGCGGATTGATCTTGAACGAACTTGTTACTAACGCTCTCAAGTACGCCTATCCTGCTGGCGAAACGGGCGAGATTGCTGTCACGCTGGCGCACGTGGAAGGTGATGTTACGTTGTCCGTGAGCGATCAAGGAATTGGCCTGCCCGCGAATTTTGACAGCGAAAAGAACAGAACGCTCGGCATAGAGATCGTCCGCATTTTGGCCAAGCAATTAGGCGGCACGCTCGACATCAAAACTTCGCCCGGCGCTTCGTTTACTATCCGCTTCCCGCTTGAGACGGCTAACTGAAACCGTTCATGGCGTTTTGGCGGCGAGCGTGTTGACAGGCGGCTCAAAGATGCTCTTGAGTTGATCGCGCAACTCGATGTTGCCCAGTTTCAGCGCAATCTGCTGGGCTTGCTGCCCGGTAGACATCAACTTCCACTTCTCGGGAATCATCGAAATGAGCAAGCGGTATTTGGCTAAAGCCTGCGGTACATCGCCGAAATGCAGCGCTGCTTCACCTTGGGTAGCAGTGCTCCAAATATCCGGCGGTTGCATCCTCTTGGCGTAAGTGAGAGCGACGCTCGCCATTTCACGCGCGGAAGCGGCATCGGAGAAAGCCACCAGTTTGAGGAAAGCCACATTAATGGCGTGATAGAAGACCTGGCTGATCGAATCGTTCGTCTCAGGCTTCGCGGTGCGCGCCGTTTCGAGCGCATCGGAGTATAGACCCAGCGCCCAGTATGCGTCAGATTCGTGCCCGTCTTGCACCCAACGGCGCTTAATGCGTCCTGCCAGGACGCCTTTCACATCGCTGCCGAAGCGCTGGCTATTTTCCAGGAGCTTAACAGCCTCCTGTTGCTGGCCGGCTCGGTCAAGGGCCAAGGCCGCGTCCACCACTTCGGCCTGAGAGTTTAGTGCATGTTCACCACTCACCGCAGAGCGAGCCAATGCCAGTCCTTCGGGTGACGCGCTGCCCAGTTCGGCTGCAATGCGCAGGGGCGACGATGGGCCCACCGGTTCAGCCGAACGAGTCAGAGCGCTGATCAAAAGCCGCACCACGTCGGCTGAGGCATCGCGCGGCTTCACCATACTCAAGTGGTCGCCCGCCACAACCCGCTGGAAGGGTTTTGGGAAGGGCTCTAACGATGAAGATGGTTGGACAAAGCTATCTTTGTCACCGGCAATGGTCAGGAATTGAAAAGGCGGACGATCGCCAAACTTGCGGTTCCAATCGGCGCGCAGGTCACGAATGAACTGGCTATCAGTGGCCATGTTATGGACTTGTTCGCCCACAAGGGCGCCGAATAGCGCGGTGAGGAAATTGGCTTCTTTTATACCGGCGCTGGGAGTACCAAACAGAAAGAGATGGCGAACTTTCGACGTTAGTTCCGGATTATCAACCAGCGAACGCTGCACGATCAGGCCGCCCATGCTGTGAGCGACGATGGCGATGTCGTTGCACTCGGACAATGGCAAAATGTCGAGTTCGGTAAAAAAGCCCGTGGACAAGATGGGCAGATTGGGATCGGCCGACCAGATGCCACGTGTACCCGGAAGCAGGCTGGTCGGATAGCCAAGGCTAAGAATGTTCCAGGTCGAAAGCGAGTTTTCCAACACAAGATGCTGAGGAAAGCTCGACCAGGTGCCGGTAGCGTCGCCAGTAAAACCATGAATAAAAACGATGGCGGATTGACTGGCGCATTTCCGGATAGGTTTTAGTTCAGCCATAGAAATCGAAGAGGATCTTCCTGTTAGTAGAGCATGCTGGCGATGAAAACGGCTAGAGCCGCCATGGCGATGCGGCTCTAGCGGATAGGCAAGACTTTTGCGTCGATCTCGTTAGTAGGCGGCGAACTCAACCCCGCGGCTGCGGTTGGCCGCTACGGTGGCTGGGATGTCTAACAACTCGGCGGAGCACACCATCGGCGTACCGTTCAAGGCAATGTAGTTGAACTGCGCACCGCCGGCATCGAACCAGTAGCGTAGTGCCATGGTGCGGTGACCGTTACGCAACATGACGACAGTGGGCGGAGGCGGTGTGGCCGGAGCGGCGGGCCGGTAACTCATCTGCTGATACACAGGAGCGGCCGGAGTCGGGGCAGGCGTATAAGTCATAGGGCGCTGCGAGTAGCCGTATTGATCTCGCGGGGCATACGGTTGTTGATACTGCTGCGAGTACACAGTATTCGGATCAGGAACCCCGAAATCGTCCATGATTTTTAAGGTCAAGCGCGTCTCAGCCTTCAGCACGGGACGCGGACCGCGGCGCGGCAGATTGACCAAATCAATCGGCCAAAGGACCGGAATCATCCATTCAAACGTGTCACGAACGGCGTGCCCTTTGCCGTGAATGCGGCCCTGTTTGTCAACGTTAAATTTCGGCACGTAGACCACTTTGGCGGACAACGGAATAATCTGACCCGGCGGGATGAACATACGGTCGAACTTAAGTTCCATCCAGCCCTTGCCCACTAAGTGCCCAGGATCTTTGTAATCTTCGAAACGACCCTCGAGATAACTGCCATAAGGAAGTACCGAACGACCGTAAAGCTCGACGTGGCCGACCTGACACAGGATAGGGTCGCCGATATCGGTAGTTTTAGAGGAGAGTTTGGGCTCGGACACGGTGCATTGCAACATAGAACCGGCCGGGATCATTTGCTCAACGGCATAACCACTGAGCGGGGCTAAAAGGAACAGAAAGGCAGATAGACTGCGTCTCATTGGGGGACCTCCACGTTCAAAAGAAATCGCGCAAAAAGGCACGGTTTCAGCCGCACTCGTTCACGCTTGCAAAGATGTATTTTCGAAAAGCCGTGGGCCTGATCGTTTAGCGCGCCGGGGTCCGGCGGCTCATAGAGGTAGTAACTTGACCTGCCTCGTACTGGTACAAACTGCTTAAATCGTAATTCTCTTTAATTATGGAGTGTCCCGTAGACGTCGTCAAGGGACTAAGGACGCTTTTGATCGAAGAAAACGCAATGGGTCGTTAAGCCGTCGCTGCTGTTTTGATGGTGGGGTCTTGCGTAGTCACCTTAAGGAACGCTTCGTTGGCGGCTATCGGCAACAGTTTCCAAACTTTCTCGGCTGCTGCTTTTTCTTCAGCTTGGATCTCGCGTGCAAGCGAAGCCGTTGTGCCATCGCCCGCCGCTTCAGCCACCACGGCTAACGCTTCGTACATAGCCAGTTCGCTGTTTTCCACCGCAAACGCGATCATGAGATTCTGCGTGGTCCGCTCTTCCCGTTCATGACCCAGTTTGGCAGATTGCGGAACCATCCCGAAAATATGTGCGAGCACACTCTTGGCGGCGGACGCGCTGCCGCCTAGCGATTCCAGCCTTACTTCGAGCCTTTGATATTGGCTCTTCGTTTCGAGCGAATGTTGGGCGAAGGCCGCCTTGACGGCCGGGTTAGTCCCCTCTTTTGAAAATACGTCGAGTTGGGTCTCAAAGCTCTTTTCAGCGGCAATCGCATCTTCTAAATACCTTTTGATTAAATCCTGGCTTGTTTCCATACACCGTCTGATCGAACGGCGGCGCACGTGTTACACCGGAACATTTGCTATGAGGGAACGATTAACGTTTACCGCGCGGGTCGTATTGGAAACACTTCTCGATCGGCACTCCCAGCGCGATGGCCACTTTGAACGCCGTCTCGAGAGAAGGCGAATACTTATCTTGCTCGATAGCAATGACTGTCTGCCGGGTGACGCCGACTTGATCGGCGAGATCCTGCTGTGTCATTTCGCGGGCAGCGCGGAGTTCACGAATCTGATTGCGTATGACGGGCATCAGAGCGCCTTTCGATAGGCCAGAATCTGCGTCACGGTTTTGGTGATGTCGGCAATCACTAACATGCCAAAGAACACGCTTAGGAAATGGAGTCCCATGAAGCGGTTATCCAACTGGAGATGGCCGATCGTTGCGTGGAACCACAGCATTCCCAATCCAATCACCATGAGCGAGAAGAGCACGAGGTAACCGGAACGGTAGCCGCGAAGCTCGATCAGCTTGTCGCGTTCATCGGTTACGCGGTTGCGCGTAAACGCCGCGATCAGCGACTGCAGTATGATCTGCAGCACGATGATGGAGACGATCATTCCAGCAACTTTATCGATAGTGTTCTGCCGGTGAAGAAAAAAGTACGGTCCGTAGACGACGATCTCCGCCACCAGCGAGGCGTAGAGGCTCTTTTCCCGGTAGGAAAGGCTTGCTAGCATGACATATCACCCCGGTGTTAAAAATCTTTGACATTGACAAATATAGCTTCGGTTGCGCGAGATGTCAAATATTTTTTACATAAAAAATTTGCTGACCTGTTCAAGTAAGTCTTGAACGATGACGAGACTATCAACGGCCAGTGAACCGGCAACCGTTCTCTCCGCCTGGTGCCGTTCATTGGGACTGTGTCTGATTTCCAAATGGCCTTTGTGATGCGCGCCCACGCTTCCATGGTGCAAGATATCGGCGAGTGATGCCAACATCGCAGCACAGGTTTCCTGCACGTGTTCGACTTCTGGAGGCAGCCTGCCGGTTGGCTCGCGCAAACGCATGTGCGCCAAGGTCACTTGCAAGAGAAACAAGGTGCGCACTTGCGGCTGCCAGGCGCGGACGCCGGCACGTAACGCGAGAGCCTGAGCACGGTTGGGTCCAAATTCAAAGAGAACGGCATCGGCACTGGAACGGACGTTATTGAAGTGTTCGTTAATGGATTCGCGCAGTGCGCGCACTCGCTTCAAATACTGTTCTTTGGAAGCGACCTGCCGCTCGCGCATGTATGCCGCGGTCTTTTGGAGGCTGAGCACGAGGTTATGGCGCATCTCCGCCATGGAATCTCGGGGAGGAGCCAGTTGATCAAAGACGATCCACATCACAATGAGCCCCAGCATGATGCCGGCGACATTGTCGCGCGCGGGCGCGAGCTGGGTTTCGGGAGCGAAGCCGCGGAGTTGGACGATGTAGAAAGCGAACGCCAATTGGAGGCCAAAATAGGAAAGGCGCGGACTTGAGGTGGCGCACCAGGCGGCAAAGACCGTAACCGCGGCAAAGAGCACCGTAAACCCGGCAATGGAATCCATGTGCGGTACTACGAAGACTTCGGCCGCGATAGCGAAGAAAAGACCACCCGTGATGGCCCCGGCGATTCGGAGCATTTGTTTCTGGCGGGACGAGCCCGTGGTGCTGAGCGCGGTGACCATACAGGTGGCTATTGAATTGTTAAGGCCGCCCCAGGCCAGAAGATGATAGGCGAGATAGCAAGTCAAAGCGGCCGCTGTACCACGCAGAGCGAACTTGAGATGCGCAGGGTTAACGAAGGCGTCGTGCTTGAGAATGGGCGGCCGCGCGATCTCTTCAGGAGCCGTATACTCCTGCATCAATTCGGGCTGCTGCATGGCGTCGTGCGCCAGTTGGACGGTGGACTCCAAGAGTTGGAGGAGACCCGCGCCCGCCGGTTTCAAAGGTAAGTGCTCGTGCTGCCGCGATGAACTGAGCGTTCCGAACACCCGAATCTGGTCAACGCTACCCGCAATCTGGATAAGACGCGCCTGCTCCTCGTCGGTAATCGGCGTGCGCGACGCGACGAAGCCGGCGCATAAGTCGATCAATCTGCCGGTAAGGGCGATCAAGGAAGCTTTGCGGGCGTAGTCTTCCTGGCCGCTCTCGGTGCGGGTCAGGAGTCGGCGCAAGGAGCCAGTTCCGATGTTGGCGTACTGGGCAAGCTTGGCTTTTACTTGGCTGTCTGGATTGCGAACGTTGATTAGAAACTGGGAGACCAGTTTTAGGCGGTCATCGACGCCCTCTTGAATAAGGTCAATTTGATGAATGTGGGCGAAGACAATCTCAACGACGACCGTGATGCCGGCTCCGACGGCTACGGCCAAAGCGGCATACAGAGTATTGGTGACCGCTCGATCTGTGTTGCCGGGAAAATCCCACGCGGGAATGGTAGCGGCGACTAAGAAGCCGAAAGAGGTGGCAAAGTTATATTTACTAGCGGCACTAATCAGAAAGAAAATGAAGAATAGACTGGTAACAACCCAGAGGAAGTGCAAGAACGGCGAGCCAGCAAAAACGATAGCGCCGAACAGGACTTCCGCCAAACCCAGACTGAGAGCGCCTAAGATAGTAAGCGCGCCGTCTACCGTCGCGTGAGTGGTGTCGCGCGAGATGAGCAGCGTGAAATAGGCTCCGAGCGCGGCGGCAGGTAAACGGAAGGTCATGACGCAGAGCATCATGATGGTGGCGGCAATAGTGATGCGAGCCACGAGCGCGGTCCGGCCGGGATAAGGCGCTAATTCACTTTTGAGAAAGTTCCAGGCGGCGGTGCGATTCCAACCGAACCGGTTATCTGTGTCGGCCATGGCTAACGACCATGCACGATCACGGCGGATGTTTCCCCAATCCGCAGACGACCCTGCGGAGGATTAGCAATGCGAATCCGGACCGGGTAGCGCGAGGCGAGATGCACCCAGTTGAGCGTGCGCAGGGCATCGGGCAGCCCTTCTTGGTTAAGAGTGCCAATGACGCTGGGATCGGGCAAAACCCCGTAACCGATGCTCTCGACGTGGCCGCTTAAGCGTTCCGAAGACTGAGTCATGGTATACACATCCACCGGCGCGCCGGGTTGAATGTGCTTCAACTGCGATTCGCGGAAATTGGCGATGACCCACCAATTGCGAGTGTCGATGAGCGTGAACACGCGTTGGCCGACACGCGCGTAGGCTCCTTCCGAAATCAGCAGGTTGGTCACTCGGGCATCAAACGGTGCGTAAACACGGCAGTGATCGTAATCGTATTGCGCTTTACGAACGGCGGCGGCGCGGCCTTCGCGCTGGGCTGTGAGCGGCGATAGCAATTCGACGGCCGCTTGCGATTGCGAATATTGCGCGGAACTCTGGTCTATAGTGACGTCGGCCTGAGCCTTCTGCGCTTTTGCTTCCTGGAGGCGAGCTTGCGCTAAGGCCAATTGAGCGGTGGCTTGACGAACCGCGTCGGCTTGCGCATCGGCATTGGTTTTGGCCAAGTCAAGTTGATCAACGGTAATAAAATGTTTGGCGAGCAAGGGCTGCAAGCGCGCAAGATTGTTGGCCGCGTAGAGAGACTGTGTGTTTGCCTGCTGCAAGGCGGCGCGCGCCTGGTTAATAGCCGCTTCGGCTTGTTCGACCGAGGCAACGGCGCGTTCGGCGCTGGCTTGCGAACTGCGGATGGCCGCTTTCGCCGCGTGGGTACCTGAAATCTGAGCCTCGATCTGGCGCTGCATGTTGGCGATTTGACCTTCGAGCGCGGCTTGCTGAGACTTGGCGTTTTCGAGTGCATACAAGTAGGGCGCGTCGTCAATAGTAAAGAGCAAGTCGCCTTGATGAACGGCCTGGTTATCTTTGACGCGCAAGTCTATGATCGGGCCTTCCACGACGGGAGCAATACCGATGAAATTGGCAAACACTTCGGCGTCGTCGGTGCGCGGGTAGCGGGTATTGTCAATAATGACAAAAACGCCTGCTACGGCGGCCGCCGCGATGATAGCGACACTGACGATTTTGCCGGCAAGGGATTGACGCCGCGGCGCGGGTGCTATAGAAGTTGACGTAAAATCACCTGCCCCCGAAGAAAAAAAGCCATAGCATGAAACAGAAAAACGCCGCTAAGCTTGGATAAATCACCACTAAGGGCGCCAGTTGATATTCAAGATCAAAGCGTTTCAAAACTATGCGCACGATGACCGTCGCTAGCAGCCCAATGGCCATGCAGAGCATCCACGAAGGGAAGTAAGAGCCTAGTAAATCGAACGAAGGGTCGTGTCTCACGGATGTTGCCCTGCTTGGCGGCGAAGAAGCTCACCCGTTCGGAAACTGATTTCGGCCATGCTATTTAAGACTGCGGCGCGTGCTGTGACATCTTCAGAGCGCGCGACCGCCAGTTGGCGTTCGGCCTGCAAGACGTCAAGAACGTTGCGAACGCCGGCGCGATACGCTTCGAGCGACATGTCGTACGATTCCTGGGAAGCTTGTAACAGAGCGGTGGCAGCTTGGCGCTGATGGAGCGCGGTTTGCGCGTTGACATACGCGTCCCAGACTTCTGACTCAATTCGATCTTGCGCCACGTTCAATTCGGTTTCTGCTTCCTTCTCGGCAGCCCTGGCTTGGGCGAGCTCATCTGACGGCGGCCGCCATCAAAGAAAGTCCAACCGAGGCGGAGCGAGGCGTCATACACGACGCCAGTAGCATAGGCGTTTGGAAGGGGGAGTTGGTCACCATAGGCATGCAGCTTGCCATATTCGCCATTGAAGGTGAGTGTTGGATAAAACGCCTTCTTCGCTTTTTTCGCTTCGGCTTGGGCGGCATCGATACGGGCGAGTTGCGCCAGCAAATCAGGGCGCTGGTGCAGAGCGAGTTCGATGAGTTCATGAGCGTTGTCGGGCAGACTGTCGGGAACGGTAAGATCTTCAATGCTTTGCGTCTTGAACTGACTGTAAGGGGGAGCCGTCAGAAGAGTGGCCAGACGGCCGGTGGCTTTTTGCTCATCACCAAGGCGAAGCTGGAGATCGTAACTCGCCTGGGCAGCGGCACTGCGGGCTTCGGCGACGTCGGGCAGAGTGGCGAGACCGTTGTCATATCGCGCTTGCGTTGCTTCGGCCACCGCGTCGGCGCTCTTCAAGCTCGCTTCGGCAGCGCGGCGAAGGCCGGCAGCGGACAGAACTTGATAATACTGTTGCGTGACAGCGAATATCAATTTTCGATGGGTATCGTTGAAAGCAAAATTGGAAGCTTCGAGTAAGCTGCGCTGCTGGTGAATGCGGTCGAGACGCGCACCAAAATCAAAGATTGTGTAATCGAGCGACAGACCGGCTTCGCCCAGACCCAAATCCTGCAGCGCAAATTGATTGTAGAGAAGCACGCCCGTTTGGCTGGTGAAGCCAAGAAGAAACGCGCGCGCTATGGGGTAGAGATCGCTGCGGGCGATGCCCACGGCCGCCGCTTGGGCGCGGGCCGCCTGCCACGCCTGCTTGGTTTCCGGGTTGCGCAATTCGGCGATATCGATAAGAGCGGTGAGCGTATATGTCGCCGAAGAATCGAAGGCAAATGGAACCTCCGCGGGGCGAGCGATTCTTTGCCGAACTTGATCTCCGCCCGCTGAGAAGAAGGGTTTGGAGGGCTCGGGCGGGGCTTGTTGGGCGTAGATGTTACGCACGAGACAAAGGGCCAAACACCCTACAGCGATAACACGCGGATGGATGCTAGATTTATCCGCTTGCCGTTTGAGCATCAACATTCAATTTACAACGCTTTCTGAAAAGTTACGAGTTCGGGATGAGAAAGATCTATCAATATTCGAATATGGAGAGTGAAAGCACACTTCGGGCTAGCTCGCGGCGAAGGAAGAGATAAGTGATCTCGAACCGTTAGGCGGCCTGGGCTTTCACCTCCCACCATTCTTTGTCGAGGCCGTGTTTTGCCAGCGTCTCGGTGTATTTCTCATAGAAGCCGGGAACTTCTTGGTCGTTCTTCATGGTTTCCAGCGTCAATTTTGATAAATCGAGCCCGGCGGTGACGTCTTTTTGGAAAGTTTCGATAAGATGCGTCACTTTTTTCATTTCATGACGCTCGATTTCGCGCTTTTCTTTGGCTATTTTGGCTCTTTGCGCTTCGACCCCAACTTCAGCCTTGCGTTTGTCGGCGCGGAGCTTATTTAGGTCGGTTAAGCACTTGTGAAAGGCGCGAGTGTGCGTGGTTTGGTAGCGCACATATAAGGAGAACTTCTGGTCACTAGTGGCGATGCCGGTTTCGGGGTCGGTGAAGCGCTCCTGCAGACGAAGAGCGCGTTGCGCGAGCCATTCGGATTCGACCATGCGGTTGACGAGGACGACTTCGGTTGGGGTGGATGGTTGATGCTCATCGAAAAAAGATTGTTTGAAGGATTCGAAAACGGCGGGGTCTTCGGATGCGAGGATTCGGAAGTTGCCGTTTTGATGGCGAGCAAGTCCGTGGATGGTGTGGTTCTGAGCCGAGGTGGCCTTCGTCTCTGGTGTCAGTGCGCCATGCGACTTTTTGGCGTTGGCCTGGTTTGCGGCGAGGCGCGCTTCCGAAATTGGGTTTGTCATTTTAGGTTGCTCCGATTTTGGTGGTGTTGTTTGTTCAGTCGGCGGCGGCGGCTCGACAGTGTCGTTGGTCTCTTTGGTGGATTCAGAAGGCGGGTTGTTGACAAAACCTGCCTTGC
Source organism: Bryobacterales bacterium (assembly GCA_963840845.1). GTDB lineage: Bacteria > Acidobacteriota > Terriglobia > Bryobacterales > Bryobacteraceae > Bog-105. The sequence continues at coordinate 44,414 of CAWJBS010000116.1, read as the reverse complement.
GTGCGGCCTTTCGGGCCTTGAACATTTCGGCTCTACGTTCTTTTCGGGAAGACATATAAGTTTGTACTCCTGGAGAAAAAGTAACGGTCCGCGACGCTGGACTGATTGCGTTTTTTGAGCTGGAATCGGCGAAAGGCTCGTAAGCTATTGAAAAAGATAGAGAAAAAAGTTGGAAGATTTTTGGGAAGATCTGTGACTGAAAAAGGGCGAGGGTGTGAAGGCACGCAAGGAGAAACAATTCGTACGGCCTTGTTGATAGCTTGCCGGAGCGGGCGAGGCGCTGGTCATTACGCCGGATACGGCGGAAGAACGCTGGTCAGTAAGACGGGACCGTTACTACATAAGCGTCAGCCGCGTACGTACTTATTAAACCAATCGACGGTGCGCTGCCAAGCGAGATCGGCCGCGGCTTTGTTGTAGCGTTCCGGGGTGGCATCACAATTGAAACCATGCACCGCGCCGGGATAAATGTAACCTTCGTGCGTGACGCCAGCGGCGGTTAACGCGGCATCGTAGGCGGGCCAGCTTTCGGCCAAGCGCTTATCAAGTTCGCCGTGATGAACGAGAACGGCCGCCTTGATTTTCGGAATATCTTCTTTCGGTGGTGGGCCACCGTAGAACGGCACGGCAGCGGACAAGTCGGCGCCGAGGCGCGCGGCCAGCAGATTCGAAATGCTGCCGCCGTAGCAAAACCCGGTTACTCCGATCTTGCCCGTACAATCGGCGCGCGCCTTCAGCCAGAAGGCGGAGGCAACCATATCTTCGGCCATCTTCTTACCGTCGATCTTGCTGAAGAGCTGGCCGCCTCTGTAATCGTCGCCGGGAAAGCCGCCTAGAGAGGTAAGGCCATCGGGCGCGAAGGCCATGAAATTCGCGAGGGCGAAGCGGCGGGCGATGTCCTCAATGTGCGGATTGAGTCCGCGATTTTCGTGAACAACTAAGATGCCGGGCAACTTCGACGGCGTGGCGGATCGGGAGTCGGCGCTGACGGGACGGACGAGATAGCCCTTGATGGTGCCATTGCCTTGCGGCGAAGGAACGGTTTCGTAAGTGGCCTTGATGCGGTCATCCGTTTTGGAAACTTGCTGACCAAGAGCGTAGTTGGGCATAAGAGCTTCAACTATCGCCGCAGCCGCGAGACCGGTGGTGGCCAATTGCTGGATGCCATCCATGAACTCGCGACGCGTGATTTCCCCGTGAATAAAGCGGTTGTAGAGTTCAACGGCGGCAGCGGGCAGCTTCGGGCGAGTGATGGGTTCCATGGGAGGATTCCTTTTGCAAGAGACTATCATTTCCGCATTCACGTAACGGTGGGCGCGCGTGGCTTAAGCTAGAGCAAAGGTAATCACGCATGAGCAAAGAGATGAGTTCGGAACAACAGGCCGCCATAAACAAACTCAAGCAGGCAGCGGCAAAGGCGGCAGCGGCGGAGTTGCAGGATGGGATGATTGTCGGGCTCGGGTCGGGCAGCACGGCTAAGTTAGTCGTGGACGAAATAGGCTTGCGCGTTAAGGATGGCCTGCGCATCGTCGGCATTCCCACGTCGGAGCAGACGGGCGCGCAGGCGCAAGGCTTGGGGATTCCGCTCACGACACTCGGCGAGCATGCGCAGATTGATGTGACTATTGACGGTGCGGATGAAGTAGAGTTGGGCACGCTAAACCTAATAAAAGGAGGCGGCGGCAATCAACTGCGAGAAAAGATTGTGGCGGCGGCGAGTGCGAGGCTGGTGATCACGGTAGATGAATCGAAATTAGTAGAGCACTTAGGCCAGCGGGCACCCGTGCCGGTGGAGGTTGCGCAGTTTGGCTGGCAAGCGACGGAGCGGAGCTTGGCCAAGCTGGGCGCAACGCCAACATTGCGCCAGCATGCGGGCAAGGCGTTTATCACCGACGGTGGGAACTACATTCTTGATTGCGTATTCGGCCCTATCAAATCCGTGAAGGACTTAGAACAGAAGTTGAACGACGTGGTGGGTGTGATTGAACACGGTCTGTTTATTGGCATGGCTTCGCTGGTGATCATTGGAACGGACAACGGTGTGAAGCGAATGGAGCGGAAAGGTTCATGATCCAATAGGAGGAAGTTTCATTTAAAACCATACAGAGGAACATGCATGACTCGAACGTTACTGCGCAAGTCGTTGCTGGTTACAGTTGCTTATTTCTCGTTTTTTCATAGCGTTGGTTTCGCGAAATGGCGTTTCTGCCTGACGCACCACCTGCGCGCGGCCGTTCGCAATCATAAAGCAAAGAAGCTGGCCAAAGTCTCGTCCGATCAGCTGATGACGCTCAACGTGGTTCTCCCTTTACGCGATTCAGGTGGATTGAATTCTTTCCTTAACGCTGTTTACGATCCCAGGAACCCGTCCTACCGGCACTTCCTGACGGTGCCGCAGTTCACGGAACGCTTCGGACCCAGCCAGAAGGACTATAACGCCGTTGTGGAGTTTGTTCGGAAGAACGGATTTTCTGTCATCGGCGGCTCGCGCGATGGCATGAATGTAGTGATTCGGGGCCATGTATCGAATGTCGAGAAGGCGTTTCGTGTCACTATGAACACCTATCGCCATCCAACGGAGAACCGTACTTTTTACGCGCCGGATCGCGAGCCTACGGCCAACCTGCCCTTCGCGCTCTGGCACATTTCCGGTCTGGACAATTTTTCGATTCCCAAGCCGAGGCTGGTGTCGCGGACGGCTTATGCGAAGGCGCATGGGATTAACCCCGATGCCGTGGTCACGCACGCAATTACTGGCTCCGGTCCCTCGGCATCCTTCTTAGGCAGCGATATGCGGGCAGCTTACTACGGCGGGACCGCGCTGACCGGCGCCGGCCAGAATCTGGGCTTACTTGAATATGCGGGCACTGACTTGGACGATTTAACGACTTACTACCAGAGCATTGGTCAAAAGAACAATGTTCCGATCACGCTGCTCTCTACCGATGGAACAAGTACCTCTTGCCTGGAAAGCGCGGGTTGCGACGATTCCGAACAGACGCTGGATATGACGCAAGCCATCGGCATGGCTCCGGGCTTGGCGAGTGTTGTGGTGTATGTGGGCAACACGGATACGGCCATTATTAGCGCGATGACAACACATAATCCGCTGCCTACGACAATTGGCTGTTCGTGGGGCTGGACACCGGCCGACCCGGAGACTTTAGATCCCTATTTTCAGAAGATGGCGGCGCAGGGACAAACTTTCTTCGCGGCCTCGGGAGACAGTTCCACCTGGTCAACATCGAACGAAGCTTGGCCCGCAGACGATCCTAATGTGGTTTCGGTGGGCGGTAGCGACTTAGTCACTACGAGCGCAGGGGGCCCGTGGAAGTCCGAAACTGCTTGGGTTGATAGTGGGGGCGGCATCTCGCCCGATTCCGTGGCGATTCCTACTTGGCAACAGATCATGGGCGTCATTAACTCGAGTAACAAAGGCTCCACCACCTTGCGCAATGGTCCTGACGTATCGGCCAATGCGGATTTTACTTTCTACGTGTGTGCGAATCAAACGGCGTGTTCTTCGAATCAATTCGGCGGCACAAGTTTCGCCGCGCCTATGTGGGCGGGCTACTTGGCGCTGGTGAACCAGCAGGCGATGGCTAACGGAGGCTCACCGGTCGGGTTTATTAATCCGACAATCTACACGCAAAACGTAACGGCCAGCTATAAAACTAATTTTCATGACATTACCAGCGGGACATCGGGCAGTTTTTCGGCAGTGACTGGTTATGACTTAGTGACGGGTTGGGGCAGTCCGAACAGCGGCTTAATTAACGCGCTGGCGGGCGCGGGGACACCATAGGCGAGAGTTATAGACGCGCGGTTCATCAGCCGAAGTGGGCAGTGAGATCTTGAACTTACTGCCCTCTCCGGGTATGCTCGTTACTTCAATGGTTCCATTGTGCGCCCTGACGGCCCATTGCGCGATGGAAAGACCCAAGCCGAAGCCGCCGACATCGCGGGAGCGGCCGCGATCCACCCGATAGAAACGATCGAACACGCGTGCTATTTGCTCAGGGCTTAAGCCGGGGCCTTCGTCTTGAATGGCGATCGTTACGATTTTGCCGGCGGAGTTGCATTCAACACTCACAATCGTCTTAGCATTCACGGGCGAATACTTAATAGCATTGTGGAGCACGTTGATTAATGCCTGGCGGAGGAAAAGCGGATCGGCTTGAATCTCTTCGTCCAGCGGGGCTGCCAACTCCAAACGTTGCGCCTTTTCTTCGGCGAGCGGTTCGAGCAGCGTGATGGTATCGCGCACGAACTCAACCACTTTCAACGGGCGCAGGTTGAGCGGAATCGCGCCCGCGTCGCCGCGCGCAATCAACAGGAGCTCGTCCACCAAACGCGTCAAGCGATTCACCTCTTCCAGCATGCTGGCTACGAGTTCGCGATATTCCTCGCGTGATCCATCACGTGCCAGCCCCACTTCACCCACGCTGCGAATGGCGGCCAGTGGGGTGCGCAGTTCATGCGAGGCGTCCGCCGTGAATTGGCGCAATTGCGTGAAAGAAAGGTCTAGTCTTGTGAGCGTTCGATTAAACGTCTCCGCCAGTTGGTCTAATTCATCGCCGGTCCCATTCACCGGGATGCGTTCATGCAGACGGCTGGATGTAATCAGCTCGGCTTGACTGGAGATACTTCGAATGGGCGCCAGGATGCGGTGCGACATGCGGAATCCAATGGCCGCAGCCAACAGCAGCATCACCGGAAACATGATGGCGGCGGCCGCCCAAAACTCCTCTAGAGCGCGCCAAACGGGCTCTTCGCTGTGCGCCAACCTTATGATTACGGTTCGACCTTGAAGATTGTGCCGCCGGCTTACCACTACAACCGGCGTTCCATCGGGCAACCTCATTGAACGCGGCGAATAGCCGCCCACGCCTTCAGTGGCGGCAAGCGGGCCACCTAGTTTGAGTGCGCCGAGCCGGTCGTTTCGGTAGAGAATTGTTCCGTCGGGAGCAAGCACTTCCATATAGTGCTCCAAAACTCGCTTAGATTCCGGATGATTGTGGTAATCGTCATGCACCAAGAACCGGCCTTCCGGGGAAATGGACATTAAGCCTTCCACCGTTTCGACATCTTGCACCGCAAAATGCACCAATTGCGAGCGCATCTGCAAAAACAGAAGAGTGGATGTGCCTAGCGCGAACAAACCCAGCGCGCCCAAGAGCAGAGACTATACGTTAAAGAGATGCGCGCCCCAATGCGCTGGGGGCCTTTCAAAAGCCGAGTCACTCGCTCAATCTCAACACAAATCCAACGCCGCGAATAGTTTGCAGAAGTTTACGCTGATAGGGATCGTCCATTTTTCGCCGCAAGCGTGCGATGTGAACGTCGATCAAATTGTCAATCGGCGTATGGCGAGCCGATTCTTTCCAAACCTCGCGCGCCAGCATCTCGCGCGAAATGACCTGGTCTGGTTGACGCATGAAATATTCAAGCAGTTCAAATTCACGCGCCGTCAGATCAAGCACCTTTCCCGCGCGCACCACGGTATGCCGGACACGGTCCAATTCCAGATCGTCTAACTTCAATGTGGCGCCAAGATCGGGGCGCTCCGCCGCCCTAATGCACGCACCCGGCGCCTGCAATTCCGATAGCGCAAAAGGCTTCACTAGATAATCGTCGGCTCCACTGTCAAGCCCGGCGACGCGGTCGTCCACGCCGTCTTTGGAGGTGAGCAGCAAAATCGGCGTGCGATGGCCCAGGCGGCGCAAGCTGGCCACAATTTCCAATCCATCGCGGCCTGGCAGCATGACGTCGAACACCAGCAAGTCAAAGGTCTGCGTTTGCGCCAGAAAAAAGCCGTCTTCGCCGCTATGCGCCACGTTCACGGTATGCTGGTTGGCCTCCAGCCCCTGCTGAATTGCCATGGCGAGTTTGTGCTCGTCCTCCACCACCAATATCTTCACAGGTTCCACTGTAAAGCTTTTTTGTCTGAATTTGGTGTCAGAAAAAAGTCAGAAAGTCTTCAGTGGCACGGGACAGAGTTTTGTCTGACATTGGGGGTTGATGCTTATTCCCGGTGCGGCGAAGAAGGTAATTATCCATCTCAATGAGGACACCGGGGCGGCCCGCGATTTCCTCTACGCTGAGATTTTTCGTTTTCTTTACGATCATAACGTCTCGGGCGCTACCATGATCCGCCCACATGCTGGCTTTGGCTCTCACCACGTCTTGCATACCGTAGGCGCAGGCAGTGTGGAAGGAGAACATTTGCCGATCCGCATCGAGTTTCTGGAGAGCGTGGACGTAGTGGATAAAATCCTGCCGGCGCTCTGCGAATTAGTGACTGACGGCGTGATTGAAGTTCAGCCCACCAGCATTGTGAAAGCGGCGCAACGGGTGCAACCACGGTGAGGCTGCTAACGGGCGCGCTTCTTTACTCCGGTATTTTATTGGGCGGGCAGGCGACGGTGTCCTCGCCCACCAAACTCACGCTGGCCGAAGCAAAAGCATATGCGCTGCGTAATAATCCGCGCATCCATTCAGCCGATTCAGCCACTGAGGCTGCGCAAGCAGGAGTAGACGAAGCGCGCGCCGCGTTCTTCCCTGCTCTTTCCGGATTAGTCACCGCGGTGGAGGCGCAACACAGCACGATTCTGGCGGCAGGCACGCTGCAAACGTCCAGTCTGTATTCGCGGTTTGCCGCGGGCCTAGCACTGAATCAGCTACTGACTGACTCTGGCCGAATCTAACCTGAGCCACGCCGCTGCATACGTCGCGACGCGCAAGCGAATCAAGCCGTGGCCGTGCGCGAGCAGGTCTTATTGCAAGTGGAGCAAGCTTACTTTCAAGCCCTGGGCGGGAATGCCGCTCTGCGCGCTGCACAGGCAGCAGTGGATAACCGAAATGTAACGTTGCGACAGGTCCGCGCGCTTAGCGCAGAGTTCGATGCGCTCGACGCTGGACGTAAGCTTCGCGGAAGTAGCGGAATCGCAGGCTCGAGCTCGATCTGTATGAAACGGAGAATGCAGCCACCGAAGCGCAGGCGTATTTAGCCACGGCGCTTGGGCTCGATCAGACGCAATCGTTCTCGCTGGCCGATGAGCCATGCCCGATCCGCTCGATCCGAACCCGGATCCTTATATACAGTCGGCGCTGCGAAAACGTCCGGAACTGCGGGCGTTGCAGAACACGCTGGATGCCGCACGTCATTTCGCCGAGGCGGAAGGGCGGCTCAAATGGCCCACGGTTTCATTGCTAGCTGCTGCCGGCGGCATTCCCGCAGGCGACCACCGTTTACCGGAAAGCTACAGCGCCGCTGGAATCAACGTCAATATTCCCATCCTGAATGGCGGTTTGTACTCGGCTCGCCGCCGTGAAGCGGAACAACGAGCAGCGGCGCTGGAAAGCGATGTGCAAACGCTGTCGTTACAGGTGGCTAGCGAAGTTCGCGTCGCCTGGCTGGAAGCGACACCGCTGCCAAACGTCTGGCTGTTGCGGCAAGGCTGGTCACCCAAGCCAACGTAGCTCTGCACTTGGCGCAAACGCGTTATGAAGCGGGCCTTGGCAGCATTGTGGAACTCAGCCAAGCCCAACTCAACCAGACGGCGGCCGAGATTCAGAATGCCACCGCGCGCTATGAATACATGAACCGCCGCGCCACACTCAGTTACGCGATGGGAGACCTCTAATGAAGAAACGTCTTGGCTGTTTCGTTCTACTCGCCATCTTCACTGCCGCTTGCTCAAAGCAGGAGCAATCCGTCAGCGCATCGGCAGTGAACACTGAAACAACGGTCGCCACCGTGCGCGTTATGCGTTCTAACTTAACCGGCGCCGTCACACTCACTGGGGAGTTTATCCCTTTCCAAGAAGTGGATGTCATGGCTAAAGTGGCTGGCTATATCCGCAAGATGAATGTGGATGTGGGTGACCGCGTTCATCAGGGCCAGGTTCTGGCGACGCTGGAAGTTCCGGAGATGGAGAACGACATGGCACGCGCCTCGGCCGGTATTGATCAAGCAAACGCCGAGGCCGTACGCGCGGAAGCCGACGTGCATCGCCTGGAGTCGGGCCAAGAAAATGACGCACCTCTCGCTTACGCGGATTGAAAGTGTGGCTCAACGCGAACCGGGGTTGGTGCCGCAACAAGAAGATGACGAAGTCAAAGCTCATGATCTGCAGGCGCAAGCGCAGGTTTCGGCGGCGAAAAGCAATCTGGCGGCGGCTGAGGAGCGGGTCCGCGTCATGCGCGCCGAAGAACGCGGATCAAGACGATGCAGAATTATCAAACCATCACTGCGCCGTTTGATGGTGTGGTGACTAGCGTTATGCCAACACAGGCGCGATGATTCAAGCCGGAACTGCTTCACAAACGCAAGCCATGCCGGTTGTTCGAGTCTCGCAGAATAATCTGCTGAGGCTGATTTTGCCCGTGCCCGAATCATCGGTGCCGCAGGTTTCTTTAGGGCGGGAAGTGAGAGTCCGCGTGCCGACGCTGAACCGCACTTTTACTGGCCGCGTTGCAAGATTCACCGACAAGTTACAACTCTCTACCCGCACCATGGATACCGAGGTAGACGTCCCGAACCCTTCCCTCAGCTTAATTCCCGGCATGTACGCCGAGGTAGATCTCCAGTTACAAGAGCATCCGGGCGTGCTGACAGCACCACCGGATGCGATTGACGGTACTGGCGCCAACGCGCGCGTGTTTGTGGTTGATTCACAGAACACACTGCATATTGTCCCCGTCCAAGTAGGCATCGAAACTGCGCGGAGTGTGGAGATTCGTGAGGGGGTGAAGGATGGTGACTTACTGGTAGCGGGCAGGCGCGCAGGGCTGAAGGAAGGCGATCGAGTTCGCGCCATTCCGGCCGATTTCCTCAACCCTGGGAAAGGTAATTGACGTGTCACGCTTTGCTATCCGCACGCCTTATCTCATCGTTGTCATTGCACTGGTCATTCTTGTCTTGGGTGTAGTGAGTGTTGCGCAAATGCCGGTGGATCTATTTCCGGCCATGGATATACCTGTCGTCGGCGTTGCCACGTTTTATTCCGGCATGCCTCCGGAACAAATCGAAGGTAACATCACCTACCACTTAGAACGCTTCTTTACTCTTGCTAGCGGCATTGATCATATGGAGTCTCGTTCGCTCGCCGGCGTAAGCTTCATCAAAGTATATTTCCAACCTGGCACGAACCCCGATTCGGCGGTAACGACCATTGCCAGTCTGGCCATGGCGGAAATCAGCCATCTCCCGCCTGGCACACTGCCTCCCTTCGTCTTGAAGATGGATGCCTCGAGCCTGCCGGTCTGCCTGGTCACGCTCAAGGGCGAGGGCCTCTCGGAAACCCAGTTAAAGACTTGGCGCAGAACGTATTGCGTAATCAGTTGGCAGGTGTGAAAGGTGCGGCCGTACCTCAGCCGTTCGGCGGGCGCTGGCGGCAGATGATGCTCTACGTTGATCCGCTGAAGCTCGAAGCGCATGAGATGAGCCCCATGGATGTGGTGCGCTCCATCAATGAATCGAACCTAATTCTGCCCGCCGGCGACGTGCAAATCGGCCGTTTCGATTACGGCATCTACGCCAACAGCCAGGTCACCAACGTTCGCGACCTCAACAACGTACCAATCAAGATCGACGGTCAATCCACCGTCCGGGTATCCGACATTGGCCAGGTAAAAGACTCCTATAGCTTGCAGTACAACGTGGTTCGTGTGGATGGCCAGCGCTCGGTTTACCTGCCCGTCCTAACGCAAGGTGGCGGTGCGAACACCATCGAAGTGGTGAATGGCATTCGCGAGAAACTATCCAAGCTGTTCGACGTGCCATCCTCGCTAGTCACAAAAGTGGTTTTCGACCAATCGCAGTTTGTGAAAACCGCAATTTCCACTCTGCTGCATGAAGCGGGCATTGGCTTATTTCTCACCTGCTTGATGATCCTCATCTTTCTAGGCAGCATGCGCGCCACGGTGGCTGTCTTCTTTTCCATCCCGCTCTCAGCGCTCACTACTTTGATGGTGCTCAAAATGGGCGGCAGTTCTATTAACAGCATGGTGCTGGGCGGATTGGCGCTGGCGTTTTCACGCTTAATTGATAACTCCGTGGTGGTACTGGAAAACATTCATCGCCACCTGGAACTAGGCGACGCTCCCGTGGTTGCTGCCGAAAAAGGCGGCCAGGAAGTGGCGCTCCCCGTTCTCGCGGCGACGCTTACCACCATTGTGGTCTTCTTTCCCGTGACCTTACTCTTTGGCGTGAGTAAGTTTCTGTTTACCGCGCTTGCGCTAGCCGTAGTGATTTCGTTAGCCGCCTCCTACATTGTTGCGCTCACGGTTGTTCCCTTGTTTTGCGCCCGCTATCTCAGGCTGCATCATCCCGCGCCAGAAGAACGTGTGAGCTTCGGCCAAAAGTTCAATCAAACGTTCGGCCGGGGCTTCGAATGGATGATCGCCGCGTACCGGGCGCTGGTGTCTCGCGTTCTGGCTTTCCCGAAGCTCACGCTTGGCATCTTTGCCGCGGCCTTTTTATTAAGCCTGGCACTCTTTCCGCTCTTGAATCTTTCGTTCTTTCCGCGCACCGACGCAGGCCAATTTGTGATGAGCATCAAAGCGCCTTCCGGCACCAAGCTCACCGAGACTGAAAAAGAAATCGCGCGTGTGGAAGACATTGTTCACGAGGTTGTCGCTCCTGACGACTTACAAATGGTGGTTTCGAACATGGGCGTCGATCCTGGCTTCTCCGCTATCTACACCACCAACTCCGCCATGCACACGGCCTTCGTTCAAGTGAATTTGAAGCCCAGCCATAAAACCGGCAGCTACGATTACATTGATCGCATGAAGGCGCGGTTAGATCGCGAAATGCCCGAACTGGCCACGTTTTTCTCCTCCGGCAGTTTGGTGGATGCCGTTCTTAACATGGGGATGCAGGCGCCTATAGACGTTCAAATTGCCGGCACAGATCAGAAAGCGGGTTATCGCACAGCGCTGGAAATGATGTCGAAGATTCGCCGGATTCCGGATGTGGCCGACGTTTTCATCCCGCAAGATATCGACAATCCGGCGCTGAAGTTGGACATTGATCGTGTCCATGCGGGCGAACTGGGGCTTTCCGAAAAGGAAGTGGTGGGCAACGTGATCACGGCACTCACCTCTAACCAGATGATCGCACCCAATATCTGGATTGACCCTCGCAATAACAATAACTACTTCCTAAATGTGCAATATCCGGAGGGCCAACTCCGTTCGCTGGCGGATCTGCGCGCTATCCCACTGCGCGGGCCGCACGTAACCCAACCCACGCGGCTTGATATGGTAAGCCAGATTTCCCGAATCGAAGCACCAACGGAAGTGGATCATTATCAAATTCGTCGCGCGCTGGATATTTATGTTCGCCCGCACGGCGAAGATCTGGGGCGCATTGCCGATGGAATCGGTCGGGTCATTCGCGAAACCAAAATGCCCAGCGGCATTGAAGCTAGTTTGCGGGGATCTGTGGAGGCTATGCGCACGTCTCTCGCGCAGTTTTGGCTTAGGGCTGCTGCTGTCTGTAGTACTGCTTTATCTTGTGTTGGTGGCGCAGTTCCGTTCCTTTACGGATCCTTTTCTGATTCTCTTGGCCTTTCCGCCAGGCATAACCGGTGCGCTCTTGAGCTTATGGCTGAGCGGCACACCTCTGAACATCATGTCGCTCATGGGCGTCGTCATGCTCGCGGGCATTACAATGTCGAATAGCATCTTGATTGTCGAGTTTGCCCATCATCTCGTTAAAGAAGGCCATCAAATTTCCGAAGCGGTCATCACCTCTTGCGCCGTTCGGTTACGTCCCATCCTCATGACAACGCTCGCCACTATTATTGGCCTTTTGCCGATGGCGCTGAAGATGGGTGAAGGGAGCGAATCGTACGCGCCGCTCGCTTTGGCGTTGGTCGGAGGATTAGCGGTGTCAGTGGTGGTGACAGTATTCGTAGTGCCCGCAGGCTTCTATCTGGCGTATCGAAAGTAAGCTATTTTTCGCCGTAGATGACCTTTTCGGCGTAGCGCCGTTCTTCTTCCGGATCTTCGGCGAATTTTTGCGACAGAATCCAGATGCCATCGGCGTTAGCAAGGAGAATGACGCCGCCGCCGATATTTTCAACGGCGGTCACTCGGTCAAACTGTTTGCTGACCTTCGGGTTGGCAGGATCTGAGAAATCCATCAGCCGCAGTGTCTGCGGCGTGGCTGGCTTTATCTCGGCTTTGACATCGCTCGAAAGGGCTGCTGTTCCGGCCACGGTCAGCAGATTCACTGCACCAGACTGCGGAAAGGCCACTTCTGATAGGATTTGCGGCTTCGCCGGCTGCGTCACATCAAGCAGCGTGACGGTCTGACCAGACTCCCGCTCGGCATAAACATATAAGCGGTCGTAATGATGCGTCGCCACAAAGCGCGTAATGGGTCCGCCAGCCACAGGCAAGTGGGCGTCAACCACGATTTGGTCTTTGTTTTCCGGCTTGGGATGCTTATCTTTGGCGACGGCTTCAGTGCCGCACAAGGATGCCAGAACAAGAATGGGAGTCAACGGGCCATGGAGGTTTTTCATTTTGCGCTTCGCTTTGAGCGGGAATCGGCATCGGCAAAATGATAGGCAAAACTCATTCAGCCACCGCCCGCCCAATTTGATTGTCGAGCGATTCACGAGCAGGGGCCACTGAAGACTTTCTGAAGAGTTTCTGACAGGACGATTCAGAAAAGGAAAAGGCCAGCGATTTGTGTCGCCGGCCTTTTCCTTTTTTACGTTAACGGGTTATAGCTTAACCGTTACCGTCTTCACTTCGGTGTATTGTTGCAGGCCGTATTCGCCCAGTTCGCGCCCAATGCCCGACTGCTTGAATCCGCCGAAGGGCGCAGCGGCATCGAACACGTCATAGCAATTCACCCACACCGTACCGGCCCGCACATTGTTGGCAATAGCGTGCGCCTTGCCGATATCGCGCGTCCAGACAGCGGCCGCCAATCCATAGATCGTCCGGTTGGCGCGCTCAATCACCTCGTCCATGCTCTTGAACTTGATGATGCTCATCACCGGTCCGAAGATTTCTTCTTCGGCGATCTTCATGTTGTCTTCACATCGGCGAAGACAGTGGGCTCAATAAAGTAACCTTCGATTGCCCACACGGTTGCCGCCATGGACCAACTTGGCGCCGTCTTGTTTACCGGCCTGAATGTAGCCCATCACCTTGTTGAACTGTTCCTGGTCGACCTGCGGACCCTGTTCCGTCATAGCGTTGAAGGGATCGCCAACCGTGCGCTTCTTGGCGCGCGCCACGCTCTTTTCGACAAATTCGTCGTAGGCTTTTTCTTCGACGAACAAACGCGAACCGGCGCAGCAACACTGGCCTTGATTGAAGAACAGCGCAAAGTGTGAGCCCTCGATGGCATCATCCATGTTCGCGTCGGCAAACACGATATTCGGGCTCTTGCCGCCCAGTTCCAAGCGTGACGCGCTTCAAGTTCGATTTTGCGGCCGCTTCCATGATCAGATGGCCGACTTCAGTGGAACCCGTGAAAGCCACTTTGTCCACGTCCATGTGCTTGGCAATGGCGGCGCCCGCCGTCGGTCCATATCCCGGCAACAGATTCACAACGCCCGCAGGGAAGCCAGCCTCAAGAATCAGTTCGCCAACACGCAGCGCCGTAAGCGGAGTTTGTTCGGCGGGCTTCATCACTACGGTATTTCCCGTTGCCAGCGCCGGCGCGAGTTTCCATGCCTGCATCAACAGCGGAAAGTTCCAAGGAATGATCTGCCCCACCACGCCAATGGGCTCATGCCGGGTGTAACAGAAGTAGTCGCCGTTCACCGGCACAGTTTTGCCTTGTAACTTGTCGGCCCAACCCGCATAATAGCGGTAACAGGCGACCGTCAATGGATAGGTCGGCCGCTTTTGCGACTGCATACGGTTTGCCGTTATCGAGCGATTCCAACTTCGCCAATTCGTCGGCATTTTTTTCGATCAGGTCCGCCAGTTTATTGAGGAGGCGCCCCCGCTCCGAGCCGGACATCTTGCGCCACGCGCCTTTGTCAAAAGCCGCGCGCGCTGCTTTGACCGCTTTGTTCACGTCTGCCGAATCGGCCTCGGCCACCTGGCAAATTTCTTTGCCGGTTGCGGGGTTGATCGTCGCGAAAGTCTTACCGGACTCACTATTCGTCCATTCGCCGTTAATGAGAAGTTTGGTCGCCGACACTGCGACTTTGCTCTCCGTCGGGGAGGAAATTACCGCTGCCATTCAAAACTCCTTTTTCTCTGTTGTACGTGGCCTATTGCCCATGGTGACAATATCACAACCCCGGTGAGTCGATTCGATCCGCAAAAAACGCCTTTTCTTCGCCTTGTCGTTGGGTTCGAAGAGTAAATTAGCGGCCGAAAGCGCGCCAGAACATATCAACTACTCCTTCCGCGAGCGGGCGCGGATTTTCTGTCGAACGGCGAAGGAAAACGTACCAATAGATCATCGGCCCAATGAGTTGCGCCAGAGCTTGCTCAAGATCGATATTTTCGAGTTGCCCGGCTTTAATCGCCGCCTTCAAAAGGCGAGTCAATTCCCGGCGCGGCGGATCCTGGACGCGTTTGCGCCACAGATCGCCGAAGTCGGGATTTTTGGCGGAGTAGGCCATAAATTGCGGCAAGATGCGCGCGCGCAGTTCAGCATGCTCGGTAGGTCGATAGCCCAAGACGGCAACCATATCCGCCCTAATATCGCCGGAATCAAAGGTGGGACGAGCTTTGAGACCGTTAATCTCTTCCATAACCTCTAACAGCAAGGCATCCTTATCGGTCCAGTGCTTATAGATGGTTGCTTTGCTCACCGTGGACGCTTCGGCGATAGCGTCCATACTGGTGCCTTCGATGCCGCGCTGAGAGAACAACTCAGCCGCGGCCTCGATTACTTTTTTATGCGCGCTGGCGCTCGGTGTCCGCGCCATCTCAAACTTGAATTCTGGAAAACATCTTCGTACCGATGAGGACAAAAACGGACGCGACGATTGACAACACGGCTAGGTCGAGAGTCAAACCATAAAATGAACGGCTGATGAGGATTGTACGGAGCGCATCCACACCATACGAGAGTGGATCCAGCCGGACGATCATGCTGAAAGCTTTGGGCAGGTTGTCGATCGGATAGAGCGCGCCGGAAAGAAAAAACATCGGCATGACCAAAAAGTTCATGATCAGTTGAAAGCCTTGCATGTTTTCGAGGCCAGAACCGATGGCGGTTCCAAGAGCGGCGAACAGACAGGCGATCAAGCCCATAAAGAGGAACGCGAATGGAAACAATGTCCAATGCACAACCCGAAAACCGGCGAGAAAGCAGACAATCATGACCAGTGTGCCCTGAATGACGGCGACGGTGGATGCACCCAGCGTTCGGCCCAGCATGACTTGAAAACGTGGGACGGGGGCGACCAAGGTCTCCTTCAGAAAGCCGAATTGCCGGTCAAATAGCAGGCCAATGCCGGAGAAAACGGAACTGAAGAGCACGGTCATCGCGATCACGCCGGGCGCGACAAATTGAACGTAGTTTCCTTGGCCGGCTTTTTGAAATACCGGCCCCATGCCGAAGCCGAGAGCCAGAAGGTAGAGCAACGGTTGGCCCAGCGACGCTACAATTTGCGCGCGGGACCGGGTATAACGGCGCAGCTCGCGCAGCCACATGATTAAGATGACGCTCATCGTCTATTGCCTCCCCACATTTTTGCCATCTGTCGCAGTTGCTCGTTGGAATTCGCCGCCTCATCGCGAATGGTTGAGCCAGTCAGCGAGAGGAAGGCTTCTTCCAACGATTGTGTGCCGGTCTGCGTTTTGAGTCCTTCCGGCGTATTCTGCGCAACAATCTTGCCGTGATCGATAATGGCAATGCGCTGGGCGACGCGTTCGGCTTCATCCATATAGTGCGTCGTCAGAAACACTGTGACTTGTTCTTCCTGATTCAGGCGTTTCACAATCGTCCACAATTGGTTGCGCGTCTGGGGATCAAGGCCAAGCGTTGGCTCATCCAGGAACAGAATTTTCGGGGTGTGCAGTAACCCGCGGGCGATTTCGAGACGGCGCTTCATACCGCCCGAATAAGTCTTGACCAAAGAAGTACGGCGTTCCCAAAGTTCAAAGAGCTTCAGTAAATACTCCGTTCGTTCCGCTCTGATCTTACGAGGAACATGATAGAAAACTCCATGCAGCTCCATGTTTTCGGCACCGGTCATGTCGCCGTCCAAGCTAGGATCTTGAAAGACGATACCGAACTTCTTACGAACCTCGTTAGATTGGGTGCGAACGTTCAGGCCGTCAATTTCAAGCGTTCCGCTGGTGGGAGTTAACAGCGTGGTGAGCATCTTGATCGTAGTGGTTTTGCCCGCGCCGTTAGGCCCGAGGAAAGCGAAGATCTCGCCTTCGGCGACATCGAATGAAATGTCGTCCACCGCGGTGAAATCGCCGAACTTCTTAGCTAGCGATGCTACGTGAATCATTGCGGGAACTCCTTACAGAATTCAATACTAAACGGTTCAGTTCAGTTTTGTCAACTCCGAATTTGGCTGACGCGGAGGTCGGATTTTTCGCACGGTCGTGGTAAACCAAAGGTTGCCCACAACTCAACGCACACTGCGTGTGGCGCTGTTCGCCGATACATTTCATGAGGCCAACGGCGTTGGCACATTAAGCCGTCAATTGGCGGAGTTTGCGCGCGCAAGAAAATTTCCGTTTCTGGTGGTGCGCGGAGGGACGCAGACAAGGCTAAGTCATGATGGATCGCTAGAAACTCTGGAACTGAAGCGCAGCATAGCCGCCTTTCCAGTAGACAAAATGCTGTACTTCGATCCATTGCTTATGCGATACAAGCAACTGGTGATCGATGAAATTCGTCGCTTCCGACCTGATTTGATTCATATCACGGGTCCGGGCGATATCGGGTTTCTGGGCGTACGAGTGTCGCATGAGCTAGGGCTGCCTTCGGTGGCTTCATGGCACACCAATCTGCACGAGTATCTGTCGCGCCGTCTTTATCGCCTGCTCAACCTGATGCCACAGAAGTTGCGGGAAAACGCGACTCGTTTAGTCGAAGAGCAAACACTGCGGGGCTTGCTGCGATTTTACAAATCTGCACGTTTTACGTTAGCGCCGAATCAGTGCATGGTGGATCTGCTGAAGCAACGTAACGGCCTCGGCGGTCACCCCAAAAGCGGCCAATGATGGTCACCCCAAAACCGGCCAATAGAAAGTAGGTCAGGACAAGGGTAGTTATAGCGCGTGAGAGGGCTGCTGGCAAGTATTTTTTGTGCGGAGCTTTGGATTTGGGTAAGAGTGTGGCAAACTGGCGCTACCTGAGCGGAGGATACGGCAACGCTGGGAAGCGACCAGAGCGCCGACTTAGGGGCTGACAGAACCGGGTGGCGACTGCACCACCCGGTTTGAGCTTCTGTTAGCGGGAACGCGGAAAATCCCAGGGGCTTGGGGACGGAGTTCCCATGGTATGTGAGCGCGTTTCCATGTTTAAGGTTGGTGGTTCCGTTAGTCTTGCGGCGGTAGCGCTGTTTTAGTGCGCCAGCTACGTGGCCCACATTTCAGCAGATGACCGTGATGCAACAAGCGGTCAAGCATGGAACTCACGGCGGCGGTATCGCCAAGCACTTTGCCCCAATCTTCGACGGGGCGATTAGAAGTCAACAATGTACTCGCTCGTTCATAACGGCGCATGACGATTTCGAGCAGATCTTCGGCGGCAGTGAGTGGAAGTTTGCGCATACCGAAGTCGTCGATGATGAGCAACGGAACAGTCGCGAGCGCTGTCATGAACTGCTTACGGGTGCCTGCCGCCGCGGCATCGGCGAGATCGTCGAGCAGCACATGCGCTTCGCGATAATGCACGCGGTAGCCCTGCAAAATTACGGCTTGGCCGATGGCTTGGGCCAGATGACTTTTGCCGGTGCCGCCCGGCCCGAGGAACAAGGCGTCTTCATGTTTGGCAACAAAGCCACCGGTGGCCAGATCGAAGATGAGACTGCGATTCATCTTCGGATTGAAGGCGAAGTCAAAGTTGTCAAGTGAGCGATGTGGATCGCGAAAGTCGGCTTGTTTACGACGTCTTTCCAGCAAGCGGTCGCTGCGTTTTGTGAGTTCATCGGAGATTAGGCACGAGAGCAGATCAATGGGTGCCATTGGTTCGGCTTGTGCCTGGCGCAAACGTGTTTCGAGTGTGTGCGCCATGCCGCTTAAACGGAGTTGGCACAAAGCGTTTTGCAGTTCAGTGATATTCATGATTGTTTTTCTTCCTTGGGCTTGTCCTTTGTTCTTTCTTCAATAAGGTCGCGATAAAGATTGAGTTGACGGATCAATGGATCGACTTGTTTGAGGCTGAGGGGCAGTTGGCTATTGCGTTCCAGATAACGGCGTACGAAACGGTAGTCGATGGCTTCCATTTCGAGCGCTGCGCCGCACGCGTCTTCGACGCGAGCGATGCCATACTTTTTGGTAAACGACAAGATGCCTTGTATGCGCCGCACCGCTGGTTCACCTTGCTGCGCATGCATGAGCTTGGAAAGTTTGCCGATGCTCTCACCCGCCGTGGCCATGCGGGCCAGCAGTTGTACAACACCAATGGGCGTGCGCTGTGGACGATCTTCTTCCTTGATGCGATGGCGGCCACGCTCACCGCGCAAGTGCTCACGCAGCAGTTGACCACTACGCGGATCGAGCAGCCGTACATGTCTGCCGTCCCACTGCACTTGCACCTTTCTGCTAATCCAGCCGGGCGGCGCGCTGTAGTAAGCGGCTTCTACTTCGACACAGCCGTCCAGGTGAACTGTTCGTTCGCCGTATTGGTAATAGCGAAACGGTTCGAGAGGCAAAGGCAACAATGAAGGTTTTTCTTCGGCGAACATGGCCGCCACTTGGCGCTTCGTTGTGCCGTGAATGCGAGTGTCGGCCCAACGCTCCTCCCATTGATCCAAGTAAGCTTGCGCTTCTTCCATGCTTTCGAAGCGTTGTCCTTTCAGTGGAGTTTTCTGCGCGTGACCGACACCGCTTTCCACTTTGCCTTTGCGATCCGGATCGCCAACACGGCAGGGCATCGCGACCGCGCCGTAGTGTGCCAGCACATCGCGGTACAGAGGGTTCAGCGTGGCATCGTAGATATCGGGCTTAAGAACGCCTTCCCCTAAGTTGTCCGGCACAACGATCTTCACGGCGCCGCCGAGTTTGCGGAAGGCGCGTT
Organism: Bryobacterales bacterium; assembly: GCA_963840845.1. Classification (GTDB taxonomy): domain Bacteria; phylum Acidobacteriota; class Terriglobia; order Bryobacterales; family Bryobacteraceae; genus Bog-105. The sequence goes on along the minus strand of CAWJBS010000116.1, from coordinate 25,213 downwards.
CATGCAGTTCAGCCCAGATACGGGTGCTCGATTGAAAGGTGAGTAAGCGAACGCACTTGCGGCTGTAACCGAGTGTCAATACAAACAAGCGCGAGCGGCGATACTTGCCGCTGTTGGGATCGCGGATCGTAGGGCCGGTGCCATAATCGACCTGCGCCTCTTGCCCTGGCTCTGTGATGATCACCGCGCGAGGGTCGGGAGAAGCGGGGCCGCGCAATTTGCGGACGAAGCGTTTGACACTCTCATACGCGCCGGGGAAACCGTGCCGGTCCACCATCTCTTGGAAGATCGACATGGCGTTGCGGCCACGCGCCAGCCCGTTCAGAATGAGTTCGCGGTATGGTTCACTCACACTGGCGGCAGTGTCAGGGACCGTTGGAAGAGTTGCTGCTTCCGCGGCAAAAACTGCTGCAGAGTCGGTGGTCACCCCATTGGCCGCTTTTGGTTCCGGCGGGTCGGTGGTCACCTCGTTGGCCGGTTTTGCCGGCGCCTTCTTGCCCCAACTGCCCGGCGGTCGTATGCCTACGCCGGCGGCTTTCAAATACTCGCCCGCCGTCTCGCGACGCACGCCCGTATGCTTCTGAATCTGCCGCAGCGACCAGCCTAACTGGCCCAGGGCGATGACTTGTTTCTTCTTTTCTTCGCTCAAGACATTGCTCACATCGATGGAGGGTATTCCTCTGTCGATTTCAATGTCCTGACTTACTTTCTATTGGCCGGTTTTGGGGTGACCATCATTGGCCGCTTTTGGGTGACCGCTGAGGACGGCAGGCCGTCGCACCTGATGCTACACGGAGTCGATGTCGCTAGGTACCAGCCTTCTCAGTCCGCCTCACCTGATCCACATCGCGAGTTCTGTATCGGTTATGTCGGACGGTTGACGACTGAGAAAAATGTACATGCGCTGCTCCAGATTGAGCGTAAGCTCATCTCGACCGGCGCGAAGAACTATCGCTTTCTCATTGTGGGCGAAGGCGGCCAAGAGAATTGGTTACGCAGTCATCTTCAAAAAGCCGAGTTTACCGGCGTTTTAAGGGGAGACGCGCTGACTGCTGCGTACTCCAGAATGGATGTGCTGGTATTCCCTTCTCTAACGGATACTTTTGGTTTGGTGATATTGGAAGCAATGGGAAGCGGAGTTCCCGTAATACTGAGTGCGGAGACCGGCAAAAGGGTCGGTGTGCAAGACAATGTGTCCGGATTACTGTCTAACGATTTTGCGGCCAGCACGCTGCAGCTGATGCACGACGAAGCGCTGCGAAAAGCGATGGGAGAGGCGGCTCACGCTTTCGCTTGCACACAAGGCTGGGATGTGGTGTTCACGCGCCTATACCAGACATATGAGGAAGGCCTGCGCGTAGAAATGGAAAAGGGCTCCCCTGTCTAAAAGGAGCCCTTTGATTTAGGTTGTGTCCTAAAAGGTAAAACGAGCCACCATTTGGACATTGCGAGGTTGAGTGACAGTACCGTTCCAGGCGCCAAACGAAGGACTCGACGGGTCGTTATTGAACGGAATGCAATCACCAAAAGCTTCGCCATCGCAAGTGAAGTAGTGGTTATTGAAAACGTTGAAGGTTTCGGCACTGATTTCGAATTTGGCAAACTCCTTAATGGCGAATTTGCGTTTGATCGAAATATTCACATCGCGATAAGGTGTTCCGCGCACATTACTGACCCGCGGACCGGTACCGAGATAGTTACCGTTCGCGAACAGAGAACTCGACTCAAAGGCGGATGCGTTAAAAGCCGGCTGGTTCACGTTAAAGCCGCTCCAGGATTGAGCGAGCACATTTTGACCGGAAAGGATGCCAGGGATACAAGCGGCATCAAATTGACTCGGCACTCCGCAAATGTTGGAATCTCGGAAGTAGAGCGGTTGGCCGGAAGTGAGCTTCAGGCTGGAGGTGAGGGTCCAGCCACCCACGATTTTCGACGCAAATCCAGAGTTGCTCAGATAGCGCTTTCCTGAGCCGAAAGGGAGATCGTAAACGGCCATGAGAGAAAACACATTAGGTTGGTCGTCTGTGGATATCGTGTAATTGCGACTGCCCTGATAGGGATTAATCACACCGCCGATACCGCCATATCCAGCGGTGGCTTGAGTGGTGGAAGATGCGTCGGTTGTGAGCCGGGAGTAAGTGTAATTGGCGCCCAAGTAGAATCCATTCGAGAACTGCTTTTCGATGCTTGCCTGGAATGCCTGATAAAGGGAGGTTCCTTCGTTTTCGTTGACGCCCGTGAGAGAACCGCAGTATTGCGGAAATTCAACTAGCGCCTGCGCGACGGTAGGTTTGCAGGTGCCGGCAGCGTCTAGCGTCGATACCCAATTCGAATACGGAACACTCACGCCGTCTAATGTCGTTTGCCCGGGAGCAAAGACCGAGTTCAACTTCGCGCTACCAAGAGAAGACAACAAGGCTGGATTCAATACGTTGAGAGGCTGTAGCTGGGAAGGTAAGTGTGTGCCTTTATTACCAACATAAGCAACCTTGGCAATGGCGCTATTCCCGAGTTTGCGCTCCACTGTTAGGTTCCATTGCTGGGTGTAGGAAAGATGGTTTGCGGCAGTTGGACGATATTGCGGGCCGGCAGTTCCGTTGTCGGCCGTAGTGCTGATGTTGGGGGCAGTGCTGTAGGCGGGGAATCCGTTGTCCATATAGAAGGAAGGTTCATAGCCGCTGTGCGAATCGCCGAAGTTGAGTTGCGGATTGAAGCCATCGAGGGACATGCCGCCGCCCCAGCCTGGATAGAAGGCCTGCGTATAAAACATTCCGTAGCCAGCGCGCACAACAGTTTTATCGCCGAGTTTGTAAGCCGCGCCAAGGCGCGGAGCGAATGCTCCATTGAAGACTTTCTCTGGATAGGGCGCGCCGAAACTCGCCGCTCCCCAGGAATTTCCAGCGTAGGCCAAACTGCCGGGTAAATTGCCCGCACCGGGATTGGGAGCGAAGCTTAGGAACGCTAGCCGATTACTGGTCTCGAAGCTAGGGGAGAAGCGATCCCAACGAAGACCGAGGTTGAGCGTCAGTTTGGGATTGACTTTCCAATCGTCGTTCACGTGCAGATTGTAGGCGCGTTGCTCGGCCCCATACTTGGAGACATTGTGAACACTCAGATTTCCGTTATCGACAGCGCCAATGTCAAAGCTGGCGAAAGGATCGCCGCTGGTTACGCCTGGAAGGGCAGTGTTCAAGGCTGTAAAGTTCAAGGTTCCTGACTCATTGTTGGCGCTACGAAACACCTGCTGCAAATGCCGGAACTCACCGCCAAACTTCCAGGTGTGCGAACCCCGAACCCAAGTTACCAGTTCGTTGGTGATGTGGGACGGGCGAGTGGTTTTGTTCAAGTAGCCAGGGCCCTGGGTGTTACCCCAGCCGACAAAGGTATTAATTCCGTTACCGCTGAAACCGGCGGCCGGCGATGCGTTATTCGCAATGGCATTCGGAATCATGGGCAGTTGCGCCGGATTTTGGCCGGTAACAGAGCCGTAGCCCTCATTCCTATTCAAGTAGCCATACGCAAAGTGACTCAACAAAGTGGGAGAAAAGGTGCGATCCCAATTCACACGCGTGACCCAAGCGTCTTCGGGATTTGCAGGGCTGGACGTGCAGAGTTGCACGGGCAATGCGCACTGTTCATTCGGCGCGGTTGTTTGGCGCAAGATTGAAGCGAAGATATGATCTTTATCGCCCCAGTAGTGATCAATCCGGTACAGAAATTCATCCGTGTTTGAAAGAATGCCATCGGAAACCGGTTGGGCCAAGTAGTTGTTATAAGCGCCAGCAGCGGTAGGAGTCGGCAAATATTGCATCCATTTGATCGCCAACGGACTCTGTTCCGAAGCAGGAATTATATTTCCGGGATAAGGAGTGCGAATCACGTTCCCATTCGAAATGGTCTCGGTTTTGGGGTCGTAAATCGGAACATTGAGATCGGAGAAATTTCCGGTGCGTTCCTGAGTGGAGGGAATCGAGTCTAGCGGGCGAACGGTGCCCCCCAAACTTCGTAAATATTCTTCATCATGAAAGAAATAGGTTTTATGATGAGATCCCCAGACGAAGGGCAAGAAAGGAAGCTTAACCGGACCGCCAATCGCCCCGCCATATTCATTTTCGTTGTCTTTGGGACGCTGGTCGCCTGGTTCACGCTGGTTAGTAAACTGCAATGCGTTGAGATCTTTGTTACGGAAGTATTCGAAGAGCGCACCGTGGAACTGGTCTGTCCCGCTGCGGGTAGTGACGATGATCTCGCCGCCGGTGGTTGTGCCATATTGCGGCTCATAGCTGGAGGTAAGAACTTGGACTTCGTTAACCATATCCGGGGTGGATGGAAGGTCGAGGTAAGAGACCATGCCGCTTTGAGACATCGTGCCTTCCTGCATACTTACGCCATCCATAATCGCTTCGTCACCCATTTTGAGACCACCGTTGATACGAGCATTGAACGCCTGCACGCTGGTGCCGGTGTTGACTCCGGGCAAGAACGTTACAAACTGAACGGCGTTGCGCAAGGTTCCGCTAGCAACAAGCAAGGGAAGCTGATTTACAATTTGTGGCGGTACGCCTTCTTGCTGCGCTCCGTTGTCTACATTCAATAAGGCGGCGTCGGCGGTGACTTCCACCTTAGTCGAAGCGTCGCCGATGTCCAGGGTCACCGGCAGTTGGGCCGACTGATTGGCCAGCAATTGAATGCCGTGGGAGACATAGGTTCGAAAGCCTTTGGCAGTGATAGTAAGGTCGTAAGAGCCGGGAAGCAAGTTCGGGAAGGCAAATCGACCATCGGAAGCGGTTGTGAGAGACGAACTCAGCGACCGCTCCGCAGCGGTAATTGTGACGGTGGCTTGCGGGACAGTTGCGCCCGACTTATCGGTAACCTCACCTTGCAGACTGGCATTTTGGCTCTGACTAAAGACTACGGGCGAGCAGAGCGTAAAAAGAAGCAAAGACGGGAAAAGAGAACTGACTTGAACTAGCAAGTTGCGACGACGTGGCATATGAACTCTTCCTTGAAGCAGGGTGAATTGCGTAAAACACAGACTGCACGTTTCTAAAGCCTAAAGGCTTAGCTAAAAGTTATATCCTTTACTTCTAGCCCCGTCAAGGTGAAAATTAAGAAATCAGGTAGGTGGTCAGCTGCCTTCTCCGGGAGTTGATTGTAAAGGTATATTCTTAGTTAGCCATGATGATGATGCCTCGCAGCATAATTGCGGCCACTTTGATTGGAGCAAGTGTTCTCTCTGCAAGCGATCAAAAGTCAGTTGAGGCGCTGAATCTCGCTCAACAGCAGATAGAGAAACGTGATTTGGTTGACGCGTGGCGAACCATTCAAAACGCACTTACACAAGCGCCCGACGATGCTGGCATTTTGAATTTACGAGGCGTAGTTCATGCACAACGCGGCGAACTAACGGAAGCACGCGAGGATTTCGCAACAGCGGTGAAGAGTAACCCTAAACTGATACCGGCCTGGAAGAATTTGGGTCGCGCATGCCAACAGCTAAATCAGCGGCCTTGCGCGTTAGAGGCTTGGCAAAAGGTTGTGATCCGCGCCCCGGCGGACGATGAGGCGCATGCGGCATTGTCACAACTTTATGAAGAAGGGGGCGACTTCAGCCGGTCTTTGCGCGAACTGAACGCGACGAGTAGCGATAATATGCCGCTACGGTGTTTGGATTTGAGCGGCCTGAATCGAGCCGGCGAGGCAAAAGAACTGGCGAAGCGCTTAGCCAAGCAAAGCGATTTCCAGGAAGCCGATTTCGAGTCGATGCATGGACCAATTGACAAGCCGAACGCCGCTGAGGTTCTGGCAGTTTTGGCAGAAGGATTGGACTCGCGCGGGTTAGCGGGGAAAATCACATTACAAAGGCTGGGTGTGGCGTATGAGCAATTGAAACGGCCGGGGGATGCCCGAAAGGTGCTGGAGCGAGTGGCAATTCTAGACCCCGAAAACAGCGCCCACCTTTTGGAATTGGCACGCCTTGCGGAAGGCGCCGAGGATCATGAAGGGGCGTTAGGCTATCTGGCCCACGCGCGTGACCTGGAGCCAAACAACGCACGGATCCATTTCCTGTTTGGCGCCATTGCCGGAGAGATGAATCTGCCGATCGAAGCGAAACAGTCGTTAGATAAGGCGCTGGCGATTGACCCGAACAATCCTAACTACAATTACGCAATGGGTTCGGTGATATTGCAAACGCGCGACGCGGCCACTGCAGCGAGCTATTTCTTAAAATACGTCGACGCGCAGCCGACGGACGAGCGCGGGCACTATGCCTTGGGTTTGGCCTATTTTACGGCGGGGGATTATCTGCATGCCAAAGAAGAGATGCTAAAAGCTAAAGAAAGCAAAAGTCTCGCAGCGCAGTCGGACTACTATTTGGGTCGGATGGCCAGGCTTGACGGCAGTTTGGATGAAGCCATAGTTCAACTTCGAGATGCGTTGATATTGCAGCCGAAGTTTTCGGAGCCCCATACCGAACTCGGCAGAATTGCAATGCTGCGCGGGGAGATGGCGCTAGCTCACTCTGAGCTTGAACAAGCGGTGCAGCTCTCTCCGCAAAGTTTTCAGGCTAACGAGCAGTTATTGATTCTTTACAAGAGGACCCATGACCCCAAATCGGCGGCACAAGAGGAAACGCTCAAGAAGTTAGACGAAGAACGCTCGAAGCGGGCTGAACTGATGCTGCGTACATTAGACATGAGGCCATGATGAAAATGGCTGCATGGCGGGTGGCGCTGGTCTTACTCATTGCTTCTATCGGTGCGTTCTCGCAGAGCCAAGACATTTATCAGCGCGTGCGGCAAGTTCTGGGAAATAACGGCGAAGCTGAACTTCGGGCGAAGGATTTTGCCCGGGTTAACGCACAACTGGCCGCCATAAAGGCACCGAGCGCCGACGAGCGAGCCGAGATATTAGCGCTGCGTGGAGCGGTAGCCTTCCTTCAAGGGAATATGGCGCAGGCCGCTACGGCTTTTCGTGAGTCGGAGAAGTTGAAGCCTGCACGAGAGAGCGACCGATTTACTTTGGCGATGGCGTTGGTGCGATTGGAAGATGAGACGGGAGCCCGGACGGAGCTGTCAGCTTTGCTGAAGGAGCACGAGAGCGCAGCAATCTACTGGTATTGGTTGGGGCGGCTCGACTACAACCAGCGCCGCTATAGCGAGGCGGCGGAAAACCTGCAGAAGGCGGTGGAACTGGACCCAAAATCTGCGCGTGCCTGGGACAGCTTTGGACTGGTGTGGGATATGCAGGGACAGCTGGAAAAGGCACGGGAGATGTTTGAGAGAGCCGTGCTGTTGAATCGGAAGCAGACGCCACCTTCCCCATGGCCGCCGCATAATTTGGGCTATCTCTTGTTGAGGATAGGCGAACCGGCGTTAGCCGAGGACGCGCTGCGGGAATCGTTAAAGTATGACGATTCCATGGCGCAAACGCACTATTACTTAGCGCGGAGTTTGGAGAAGCAAGACAAGGTTAACGAAGCCGTTGAAGAGTACCGGCTTGCAGTGGCGGGAGACACAAAGTCGGGCGATAGCTGCTATTCACTCGCAATGCTTTATCAGAAACTTCATAGAGACGCGGAGGCGAAAAAGATGTTTGCCGAGTTCAGGGTGCGAAGGAGTGCGACAGCTGAAACGCCGCTGACTCACTAGGAGTTTTGACAGATGCTCCGCGCCGCTGCGTTTCGGATCGAACCACCGGAAGGTAATATGATTGATCCAAAATTCAACGACATTCCGGTGGAGACAAGGGACCTGACAGAAGAAGAGCGGAGGGCACTGGCCGAAGCCAAGCCTGCTCGTGGTCTGAGTATCAATGACACTATCGCGCGCGACGCGAATTTGTCGGTCGGCTCCCGCGGAGTGGACACCTCCGGTGTTGCTGCCGGGGCTGGAGCAGGAGCGGGTTCAACAACTTTAACTCCCACTGACGCGGGGTCTCCGAGTCCCCAAATTGTTCCTGGTGGAAGGGGAACGGGCATGACCGTGAACGCGGAGGCACCTTCCGGCAGCACGTCGACGGATCGTACGAACTTTGATAAGTAACCGGCTGTTACTGCTTTCCGCAGTGGCCTCTCAGTTGGTCGCTAATCCGGTGCCCGTTCGGTACGCGGAAGGCCTTCTGCATGGGTTTCTTGTATTACGCGACGTGCAGAATACTATTTTGGCCTCTGGAGATCTGTCTCAGACGGCGCATGGCTCGCGTGTCTCCACGGAGCTTGTCTTTCACTTTAAAGATGGATCTCTATATCAAGAAACAGTTGTCTATTCGCAGCGTCAGGTTTTTCGACTGATCTCTTATCACTTAGTTGAGAGAGGGAAATCGTTCAAAACGCCGACGGATCTTTCGATAGATGTCGCCAGCGCTGTGGCCAAGGTCGTAACCTTTGATGACGAGCAGAAGGAAAAGACATTCTCCGAACATCTGCCACTGAGTAATGATCTTGCGAATGGACTGGTAACGACACTTCTTCTTGATCTAGATCCTTCCACCGTTCGCACGGATCTCTCGATGGTTGTCGCAACACCTAAGCCGAGACTCGTGAAGTTGATCGTTACACCGTCCGGCGAGGATACGTTTTCAATCGGTGGTACAACGAGAAAATCGTTCCGTTACAACGTGAAGATCGATATTGGCGGCATAAGCGGCGTGATCGCGCCGCTAGTTGGCAAGCAGCCTCCCGACATCCGAGTTTGGATCATCCCGGGTAAGGCACCGGGTTTTTTGAAATCGGAAGGTCCGCTTTTTGAGGGCGGACCGATTTGGAGGATTGAATTGGCGAGTCCCGAATGGAACAACAAATAGTCAAAACAGCCTAAACGCAGCATGACGATGGTCCGTCTTGATATGGTAAGGGGTACTTATGCGAGTGGGCATTTTCTTCTTATCAGTATTTCTCGCCGGCGGGCAGGTTCAGGATGAACCGAAAGATGAACGAGCACTGATTAAAGCGGGTAGTGATGCGCTTGCGAAGAATCAGCTTCACGAAGCGGCGGAAGCATTCCAGAAGGCCGTTGATCTGGATCCCTCGTCATTTGAAGCACATGAGGGACTTGGTATCGCGCTAGCTCGAGAGATTATCGCCGGCAACGTGAGGCCCTCTGAAGATTCCGATGCCACAGACCGAGCCGAAAATCATCTGCGGCAAGCGGCGGAGTTAGAACCCTCCGCAGGTAAACCTCTCATCACGCTGGCACATATGGAAACGGCTTTGGCCGAACAAACCGTTGATCGAAACGAGCAGTCTCTTCGTTACGGCAAGGCACAGGAAGCGCTCAAACGGGCGATCGCCGTTGAACCGGGCCGGGCTGATTTGTATTTACAGCTAGCGATTGTGGAGCGCGATCAATTCGGCCCTGCGGTGCAGAAGGCCAGGTCTCAGTCGAGCCGAGCGGGCGGCCCCATTCCAGATGAAGATTGGCGCCACCAACTGCAAACAAAATATGGATCGTTGATTGAAGATGCAATTTCAAATGCGCATTCCGCCGCGAACCTGGAGGGCCACTCGACCAAAGCGTTTCTATTGATGGCGCGATTGTTGCGGGAGCGCGCACAGATCCGCAATTCACAGCAGGATTACGCGGCGGACATGCAGAATGCGGACGACTGGCAGCGACAGTTTCTGGCAGCCGGCGGGCATATGGACGAAATGAACAGCACGGCGAAGTGAATAAACGCGCCGCTATACGATAGACTGGGGCTACAGAGGGACTGGGGGCGTAGCTAGCTGGAAACGTTTACCAGCTAGTGTGAGTCTATTTTTCAAGGCGTTCTAGCAGTCCGTTCTGTGACGTAGATGCTCCTAAGCCACTTAGAAATTTCCTCTACACAGTCGTGACAGCAGATCCACACCAACCATTTTTGAAGGCCTGGAAAGAGCGCCTGCATGCACTCAAGAACGTGCCGCCGGTTCTAGGCATTGTTTGGAAATCGGGTCCGTCGATTGTGCTGTTAGGGCTTCTCTTTCGAGTTGGCGTATCGCTCATACCAGTCAGCACGGCCTGGGTGACAAAGTTAATTATCGATTTAATCAACCGCATTGTGCAGCATAAGGCCACGCTTTCGGCGGAACTTTGGTGGCTGGCGGCGGCTGAATTTTCGCTTGCGGTTTTGGGTGGCGCTTTCGGACGCGTGGTCGATTATTATGACGCGGTGCTGGCCGATCGATATACACGCCACGTGAGCATTGAAGTAATGGAGCACGCCTCAAATCTTGATTTACAGGCGTATGAAAACCCGGTATTTTACGACCGATTGGAACGGGCGCGCGTGCAAGCCACCGACCGATTGGGGATGATTCAATCGATCGGGCGGTTGTTCCAGCAGGCGGTGACAACGGTTTCACTATCGATCGCCATTCTCTGGTATTCACCTTGGCTACTGCTGATTCTGGTGGGATGCCTGCTGCCGGCCTTTCTGGGAGAAAGCCATTTTGCTTTTCTCAGTTACGCGAAGAATTTTAGACAAACACCGGCGCGCCGGCAATTGGATTACCTGCGGCAATTAGGCGGGAGCAAAGAAGCCGCGAAAGAACTGAAGCTTTTTGACCTGAGCGATTTTTTCACGCGGCGCTTTGTCACTCTTTGGAACGGCATTCTGGATGAAAATTTAGCGTTGAACCGCAAACGCTTGATTGCGGTTTCGTTGCTCTCTATCTTGAGTACAGGCGGTTACTATGGCGCCTATCTTTGGGTGATTTTTAAGACAGTCACCGGCGTGTTTAGCATTGGCACTCTCACGTTTCTAACGCAATCGATTATGAATGCGTCGAGCAATATCTCGCAGATCTTCTCAACGCTTTCAAGCATTGCCGATCAAGCATTGTTTTTAACCGACCTGCTGGCGTTTTTTGAGATGAAACCCACGGTGTCATCGAAGCCGACTGCGTTACCGGCGCCGCGGCCCATTAAGCAGGGGTTTGAGTTTCAGAATGTGCGGTTTAGCTATCCGGGCACGGATAGGCTGATTTTAGATAACCTCAATATACGGATAGCGCCGGGCGAGCGCATCGCGCTGATCGGACAAAACGGACAAGGCAAGACCACGATTGTCAAACTGATTACGCGGCTGTATGATCCAACAGGTGGCCGGATTTTACTGGATGGCGTGGATTTGCGCGAGTATCAGATAGAAGATTTGTGCAGCCAGACCGGTGTGATTTTTCAGGATTTCATGCGGTATGAGATGACAGCTCGCGAGAACATTGCCGTGGGACGCATTGAATATTTGGGGGACGATCAGCGCATTCAATCGGCTGCCCAAAAGAGTCTGGCCGATGGAGTGATCGACAAACTTGCTGGACGATACGAGCAGATGCTGGGCCGGAGATTCGAAGGGGGCGTGGACCTTTCGGGCGGAGAGTGGCAGAAGCTGGCGCTGGCTCGCGCCTATTTGCGCGACGCACAAGTTCTGATTTTAGACGAACCAACAGCAGCCCTGGACGCGCGCGCGGAATTCGAAGTGTTTCAACGCTTCAACGAGTTGACCACGGGGAAGATGGCGCTGTTCATATCACACCGATTTTCAACTGTTCGCATGGCTGAGAGGATTATTGTTTTAGAGAACGGCCGTATTAGTGAAGAAGGTGGGCATGATGAATTGATGGCGCGTGGCGGCACTTACGCGGACATGTTCGAACTGCAGGCGGCCAGTTATCGCTGAAGAAAATCAAATGCCGCAACCTAGCCCCCAATTAGACGCGGCTGCCTTGGAACTGGCAGCGCTCTCTGAGCACGCTCGACAGACGGCAAAATCTTGCGCGTGGTTGAGCGGACGCAGCACGTCTGGGCGTACGGGCGAAATTTACCGGAAGAACCTTCGGCGCCTCAAGAGCCTTGAGCGTGAGTTGTACGGACTACGCAGTGGTGAACCGACCGAAGACCTGCGTTGGCTCTACGACAACTTGCGGCTGGTCCATGCGGAACTGCAGGATTTGGGTGAATCGCTGCGTGGTTTGGCGCGACTGCCCGCGGTAAGGACAGAAACAGAAGATGCCATTCCGCGATGCGTGGTGCTGGCGCGCGGGCTGTTGGCGGCGTCGAAGTGCCGGCTCAATCAAGCAAAAGTAGCCGCCTATCTGGACGCGGTCCAAGAGATTGATCCGTTACGGCTAGCGGAGCTTGATAATTTTCTGCTGTGCCTCAAGTTGGGATTGCTGGAGTTATTGGCGCAACGCGGGCAGCAGGCGCTGACCGCCTTCCGGCAAAACGGCAAGCAGGCGCCGGGTTTCGAAGTGGGTCCGGCCATCACGGCACTTCGTTTCATCGGCGAGGAGGACTGGCAGGAGACGCTTGAGAATCTTTCGCGAATCCATCAAACTTTGCTCGGCGATCCGTCAGGTGTTTATCAGCGAATGGATCAGATTAGCCGCGCCACCTATCGAAAGCGCGTAGCGGCCATCGCACGGCATTCGGATGTAAGCGAGATTGAGGTGGGCCGGATTGCCGTTGAGTTTGCGCAGCAGGCAGAAATTGATCCCGCCAGCCCTGAAGCCTTGCGCGAGCGTCTGCGGCACGTTGGTTACTACCTCATCGACAAAACCGGGTCGCGCGAGTTCCTTCAAAGGGTGGGTTACCGCCCTGCTTTTACGTCGCTATTACAGCGGCTTTTTCGGCACTATCCTGACGAAGTCTATATTATCGGGATTGAAATCGTAACCCTTCTGACGGTAGTGGCCATATTGATGAGCTTAGTGGAGCATCACAATGGTTGGGCTTTGATCCTGAGCGCGCTGGTTCTGCTTTTTCCCGCTACGCAATCCGCCGTGGAATTAGTGAATTACTTAGTGACAACGGTGCTCAACCCGCACCCCCTGCCAAAGCTCGATTTTTCCAAAGGAATTGACGCGTCGAGCGGAACGATCGTCGCGATTCCCACGCTGCTCATTAATGACAAACAAATTCGCCAGTTAGTGGACGACATGGAAATCCGCTATCTGGTGAATCGCGATGCTCAGATCTATTACGCGCTTGCTCACCGATCTGCCCGATACGGCTGAACCGACGGGAGAAACGGATAGGCGCGTTGATTTGGCGATTGAACTGATCAACGGCCTGAATGAAAAATATGGCGGTCTTCCGTATGGCGGCTTTTATCTTTTCCACCGGCACCGTATTTTCAATCCGCGTGAAGGCGCGTGGATGGGCTGGGAACGCAAGCGGGGCAAGCTGCTTGACCTCAATCAATATCTTGCGCGATTCCTTCGATCCATTCCCGGTGAAAGCCGGCGACTTCGGCAAGCTGCCGCTCGAAAGCATTCGATATGTGATTACGCTTGATTCCGATACACAGTTACCGCGGGGTTCGGCGCAAAAGCTGATTGGAGCCATGGCTCATCCCTTGAATCGCCCGCTGATTGACCCCGAGCGGAAAATTGTCACAGAGGGATACGGCATTCTGCAACCCCGAGTGGGCATCAGCGTTCATACCTCCGCTACTTCGCGGCTGGCGCGTATTTATTCAGGGCAGACCGGCTTCGACATTTATTCGCGCGCAGTCTCAGATGTGTACCAAGATTTATATGGCGAAGGAATTTTCACGGGCAAAGGCATTTACGATGTTGATACGTTGCGCGCGGTGCTGGAGAAACGCTTTCCGCGCAATGCTCTCTTGAGCCACGATTTGATTGAGGGTGCGTACGCCCGCGCCGGGCTGGCTTCCGATGTAGAAGTGATTGACGATTATCCGTCTCATTACAGCGCGTACAACCGACGAAAACACCGCTGGCTGCGCGGTGATTGGCAGATTGTTCGTTGGATTTTTGGCGAGGTGCCGGATGAGACGCGCAAGCTGGTTCGCAATCCGATTTCGCTTGTTTCGCGCTGGAAGATTGTGGATAACTTACGGCGAAGTTTGATGGAACCCGCCGCGTTCTTATTGCTGGTTGCTGGCTGGTTCATCTTGCCCGGCGGACCGCGCTTTTGGACGCTCGTGTCCTTGGCGCTTCTTTTTCTACCAATCTACTTCCGCCTCTTGTTCGCGCTTACCCGGGCCACATTAGCGAAGAACTGGGCCTCTGTGCGCGAGTCAGTCGAAGACTTCATTACCGCGCACGTCGGCATTCTGCTGAACATCGCTTTTTTAGCGCACCAGACGCTGGTGTCCATCGATGCAATCGTACGGACGGTTGTTCGCACGCACATCACGCACCGAAGCTTGCTTGAGTGGGAAACGGCCACCGAGGCTGAGTTAGGAATCCGCAAGCGGACGCCGGTAGACATCTATTTAGATTGGTTGCCGGTATTATGTTTGGCCTTGGGTGCCTGCTTATTGATAGTGCCGGAAGCCACGCCATACGCCGTTCCTTTTCTGGCCGCCTGGTGCGGCAATAAGTTGCTTTCGAAGTGGCTGAACCGCTCCCCACACAGCGAGCGCGTTCGCCTATCAAACAAGTCACAGGCGTTACTGCGCGATACCGCACTGCGGACGTGGAAATATTTCGCCACATTTAGTACGGCAGAGAATCACTGGCTCATTCCCGACAACATTCAGGAAAAACCAGAGCGGAGGGCCGACCGCCTTTCCACCACGAATCTTGGTTTTCTGCTGAATGCAAGACAGGCGGCCCTAGAGTTTGGTTACCTAACACTTCCTGAGTTTGTAGAGCTGACTGAGAAGACGCTTGCCACAACTCGAAAATTGCCGCGCTTTCACGGACACTTTGTCAATTGGTATGACACAACAACACTACAGCCGCTCGCGCCGCGCGCAATTTCGAGCGTTGATAATGGAAACCTGCTGGCGTCGTTGTGGAGTCTGCGACAAGGCTGCCTGGAGCTTCTCGATCGCCCCGTAGTGCTGGATAGCGCGATGGAAGGATTGCACGATTACGCCGGGGATTCCGAGTTGGGCGCAGGTTGGGAGAAGCTCTTTCAAATATCAGAATCTACGTCTTGGTTGCCGGCTTTTACATCACAACCAGAATCTAAACAGATGAACGAGTTTACTGAACGAGCATCTGCCTTGCGGGGTATTGTGTCGCTGTTGCTACCTTGGTACGCGCCCGAATATTCATCGCTTTTTGCCACTGATGGATTTCCGAAGACGATTCCAACACCAGCTTCGGCAAGCGCAGTTTTATTCCGCGCTCAAACTTCAAATTGACAGCTTGGCTCCGCCTTCAGATCTCGCGAAACAACTTTCAAATGCACTGCTGCAAGCCCGTTCACAAATGGAGAGCCTAGCCGAGCGTCTGCGAAGAATCGCAGCGGATTGTGACCAGCTTTCTGAGGAAATGGATTTCAGCCTGCTTATCAATAAGCGTAGAAATCTGCTTTCCATTGGCTACGACGTCGATGCCGCGCAGTTGAACGGATCCTGTTATGATTTGCTCGCTTCCGAGTCGCGTATTGCGTCCTTCATCGCAGTAGCTAAAGATGATGCGGATCAGGAATGTTGGTTCCGCCTTGGCCGTCAACATACTGTTTGTGAAAATGAGTCGGTCCTCATCTCCTGGACCGGCACCATGTTCGAGTATCTGATGCCACTCATCTGGATGCGTTCTCACCCGGATACGCTCATAACGAAATCTCTAGAAGGCGCGGTGCGGGCACAGCAAACCTACGGACGCCGGCGAAGGATTCCGTGGGGCATATCTGAATCGGGCTACGCGAAACAAGATGATCAAGGCAACTATCAATACGCCGCATTTGGAGTACCCGGCTTGGCGCTGAACGTGGCGCGCGCAGGATTTTTGGTGGTGTCGCCCTATTCCAGCTGTCTCGCTCTCATGGTTGACCCCGCTGGTGCGGCGCAGAATCTGGCAGCAATGGCCCGGAAGGGATGGCTTGCCCAATATGGTTTTTATGAGGCGGCCGATTATACGGCTTCGTCCAACCGTGCGTTGCGCGCGCCTAAGTGCGAAGTAGTGCGCAGCTTTATGGCTCACCACCAGGGGATGAGTTTGGCCGCGATTTGCAACGTCCTTTATGACTACCCATTTCAGCGTTGGTTCCATGCGAACCGCGCGGTGCAAGCAAGTGAGTTGATGTTGAACGAACGTGCTTTGCGGGCACGCCCGATCGCGGACGTACAGCCGCGGCGGGTGCAAAACAGCGATAGGCAGGGCGCCGCAGTCACAGACGCCGTTTCCGCAAGTTAACTAATTCGGCAGCAATTCCCGGTGCTCTTTTGAATGCTAAAGTTGGGTTTGCGGCGTGTGAAAACCCACAAAGGCGAGACTTCCTAATCCGATCCGGGCGGGCAGCCGCTGCTTTTTTGTGGCCCGCTCGCCTTCAAGCGTCCGCCGATCCGGACTTTCATCTACACCCTCATTATCGAGAGCAAACCGCCATTGATACCGAACGGCTACTGATAGAACCGGGACAGGACCAATTCCGCAGTGAACAACACCATCAGAAGATGGCTGCGATTTTCGATTCTTGGGCGCAGGAGCTACGACAGTCGCCACGAAACACGCAGGCGCTAAAAACCGAGTTCAGCGAACGGTTTCTCGGCGGTTCGTGGAAGCCCCTGAGTTCACAAGCTTTGCCAGTTGGTGTAAAAACGCTGGATGTGCGGAAGGTGTGGTTTACTAGCGAATCATTGCTACAATCAGCGTCGTTTTTGCGTGACGTGCAAGAGTCCTTGAGCAACTTTTCGCAGATTCTCAACGCAGAATTTCAGATCACCAGAATTGAGTCGTTTGCGACTCGGGTTCGCTATGAGTTCGTAGGGTCCGGGCCAAACTTCTTCCGGGAACAACGAATCGGCGAGTGGTCAGTCGATTGGGAGGAAGACTATAAAATTGTCCGCTGGCAGATGCATGACGAGGTTCGGAGCCGAACGCAGCAGAAATGCTTTGTTGATGTCTCTCAGTCAGCATTCGGGGCGAACCATTCATTTCAGGCGCAGATGCTGCACGGGGCAGATTACTGGCGAACGGTACTGGATGGCGCGAGCGGCATTGATATCTATGGTCACAACGGAGTGTCAGTGGGAGACCTTCATGGAACGGGCTTCGACGATATCTACGTTTGCCAGCCGGCAGGGCTGCCGAACCGGCTTTATCGCAACCGCGGTACTGGAACGTTCGAGGATGTGACAGAACAATCCGGGCTGGGGCTGCTGGATAACACTGCTTGCGCCATCATTGCCGATTTCGATAACGACGGACGGCAAGATGTGGTGGTGGTTCGGGCGAGCGGCCCGTTGTTGTTTCTGAATCAGGGGAACGGTAAATTTCAGATGAAGGCCGACGCTTTCCAGTTTGCTCAGCCACCGCGAGGTACGTTTACAGGGGCGGCCGCGGCCGACTATGATCGCGATGGGCGTCTCGATATTTACTTTTGTCTCTATAGCTTCTATCAAGGAACGGATCAATACAACTATCCGATCCCTTATTTTGCGGCTGAAAACGGTCCTGCCAATTTCATGATGCATAACAACGGCGACGGCACGTTTCGCGACGTGACCTCGCAGTGCGGCTTGGATAAAAACAACAGCCGCTACAGCTTTTGCTGCGGCTGGAACGACTTTAACAACGACGGCTGGCCCGATCTCTATGTTGTGAATGATTTTGGAAAAAGAATCTCTACCGTAACAACGGCGATGGAACATTTAGCGATGTCGCGGCAGCAGCCGGAGTAGAAGATGTTGGCGCGGGAATGAGCGTTTGCTGGTTCGACTACAACAACGATGGGGCCGAAGACCTGTATGTTGCCAATATGTGGACGGCCGCGGGCGAGCGACTGACCCGCGACAAAGAGTTTCAAACCGACGCGCCAGAGCCGCTGCGGGCGATGTACCAAAAGCACGCTATGGGGAATTCGCTGCTGCGCAACGGCGGCCACTTGCGATTTCAAGACGTAACCTTCGACTCGCACACAGGAATGGGCCGGTGGGCATGGGGATCTGACACTTGGGATTTCGATCATAATGGCATAGCTGATCTCTATATCCCCAATGGCATGATTTCGGGCATCAATCGCCAGGAATTGAACAGTTTTTTCTGGCGGCAGGTTGTGGCCAAATCTCCCAACGAAGCGAAGCCCGCAGCTGAGTACGAGCAAGGGTGGAAAGCCATCAATGAGTGGATTCGCGACGGCTATACGTGGAGTGGATACGAACGGAATGTTCTTTACGCGAATCATGGGGACGGCACATTTAGCGATATTTCGGGAGCGCTTGGTCTTGATTTCACGGAGGACGGCCGTTCTTTTGCATTGGCGGATTTCGATGGTGATGGGAGACAGGAGATGCTTCTCAAGAATCGAAATGGGCCGCAGATACGTTTGGTGAAAAACAGCATCCCCGATTTGCCGCCAGCCATTGCGTTCCGGTTGAAAGGGACGAAAAGCAACCGTGATGCAATTGGCGCGGTGATAAAGGTGGGGAGCCAAACAAAATCCATCCAGGCCGGTTCTGGATTCTTAGCACAACACAGCAAGGAAGTGCTCTTCGGACTAGGGGAGATGAAGGGCGACCTCGCGGCCACGATCCGCTGGCCCAGCGGCGCCGTTCAAGAACTCACAGGTCTGCGTGCGAATCAGAGAGTGTGGGTCACGGAAGGAATCGCCGAGGTTCGCATTGAGCCCTTCAAACAGTGGGAGACTGCAGCGGGTTCAACGGAGACGCCCACTGGGGATGCTGTGCCCGAGACAATCGAAACATGGTTGCTCGCGCCTATTGCGGCTCCGAATCTTCAAGGTCATTCAAAACTAGTTACGTTCAAGGCTGAACAATCATTTTCGGAAGATTTTACTGCCGTTAGCAATCTGCTGTTTCGCAACATTTTTGACCAGCATCGCGATATGCCTTTACCCACGTCTTTCCTATTGGATGAACAAGGCCAGATCGTAAAGGTGTACCAAGGGCCTGTAATGGAAGAACATGCGCAGCGGGATTTGAACACTATTCCGCGCACTCATGAAACACGGTTGGCGAAAGCACTTCCCTTCCCGGGTGTTGCCGAGACTTATGATTTTGGGAGGAACTACCTTTCCCTTGGCTCGATTTTTTTCCAACGAGGTTATCTCGATTCCGCGGCGCAATTCTTTAGAAAGGCAACAGAAAGTGCGGAATCACTTTACGGACTCGGAAGCGTTTATCTGAAGCAGGAGAAAAATCAGCAGGCGCAGGATTGTTTCGAGCGCGCCTTGAAACTCAACGCTGGCTATCCGGAAACTGTGCCAAACGCCTGGAATAACCTTGGCCTTCTGGCTGCGCGTGATGGCGACACGGGAAAGGCTATTGATCTTTTCAAACAAGCACTCGAAATAAGTCCGGATCATCTCGTGGCCATTGAGAATCTCGGCAATGCCTACCGTCAGCAAAGGCGTTGGAAGGATGCCCGCACAACGCTTGAGCGCGCCTTGCGAATCAAGCCGGACGACGCGGAGGCAAATTACAGTCTGGCGATGGTCCTCGCGCAGGATAACGATTCAGCCGGCGCTTATCAACATCTGCAGAAAGCGCTGCAAGCTCGTCCTGTCTATCCCGAGGCGCTGAATAATTTAGGCATCCTCTACTTACGAACCCAGCGCCGAGATCTAGCCGTGGCACAATTCGAGAAGTGTATGCAACTCGCGCCGGCTTTTGATCAGGCCTATTTAAACCTTGCTAGAGTGTATGCCATAGAAGGCAACTCTGAGAAGGCAAGGGCCGTTTTACAGGCTCTCCTCGCCCAACATCCTCATCACGCGGCCGCGTTGGAAGCTCTGGAGCAACTCCATTGAGACAAATCATTATTGATTGCGACCCTTCGCCCGATGACGCTGTGGCAATACTGGTCGCACTTGGCTCACCGCACGAGTTAGAAGTTTTGGCTGTCACAACAGTTGCAGGAAACGTGCCGGTAGCCCTAACCTCGAAAAATGCCCGTAAAGCCCTCGAACTGGCCAACCGAACAAAAACGCCCGTATATGCGGGAGCCACTGCGCCCTTAGTGCGAAAACTAGTTACCGCCGAGCATGTACATGGCCGCACCGGTTTTGATGGTTACGATCTGCCGGAACCAACAATGCCACTCACAAATGGTTTTGCGCCTGATGCGATTGTCGATCTCGTCATGCAAAGAAAACCAGGTGAAGTGACTTTGTGCTGTCTCGCGCCCCTCACGAATATCGCACTGGCTCTCGCTAAGGAACCTAGACTTGCCGCGCACATCAAAGAGATTGTTCTCATGGGAGGTGCATTTTCAGAAGGCGGGAACATTACTCCGGCGGCCGAATTCAATGTACACGTCGATCCTGAAGCAGCCGCTCGGGTGCTCGATTGCGGCGCTCCCATCATAATGATTCCTCTGGATTGTACACATCAGGCCCGTACGACTGTTAAACGATTGGACAAACTGCGAGCGCTGGGAACGCCCGTCGCGGAAGCGTTTTATCATCTACTCAAGTTCAACAAGATTTTCGATGAGCAGAAGTATGGTTGGGAAGGCGGCCCGCTTCATGACGCCACGGTGATAGCTTACCTGCTGGCGCCTGAGATCTTTTCCGGACGCAAAATTCGCGTTGACGTGGAATGTGCGAGCCCTCTCACGCTCGGCATGACAGTTGTGGATTGGTGGTCTGTCACCGAGAAGGCTGCCAACGTGAAATTCATGAGAGAAGTAGATGCAGATCGGTATTTCGATCTGGTCATCGAGCGGTTGAGTCGATTATGAACGGTTGGCAAGCGGCGGCGGCCACACTTTGCCTCGTTACAGGAACGGTTTATGATGCGCAGCATCATCCAGTGACGGCAGCCAAGGTGTACCTGCAATCGGCAAATCAGAAAGAGGTGATGGCGCAAACAGATGCCGTCGGCTCCTATCATTTTTCGACGCCCGCTGGGACTTATACATTAAGAGCACAGGGAACCTTAGTAACGATCATCGTCAAACCGAATAGGACAACGACCGCAGATCTATCCCCCGAGCCTGCGTTCTTCGATGAGCCCAAATATACGGCGGCTGCAGTAACTGACTACACATATCGCGGCGGCCATGGGTCTGACGCAGTATTTCGTTCCACGACAACACTGGCCAAAGCTCTAGAAGGCGAGGCTTCGGGAGTGCACGACCCGAAAGAGGCGCGCATCTACCGTGAAGGAACCGACTTACTGACCCACCGCCAAGCTCAAGCAGCCGCTAACACTTTTCTTCAGGGAGCGAAAGAGTTCCCAGCCTCCGCCAGAATGCTGCTTGGCATGGCCAGCGCGTGTTACACGGAGGGTTCTTACGAAGAAGCCGCGCAATGGTTTTACAAAGCCACAGACCTTGCACCTGAAGACCCCAAGCCCTATTTTTTTCTGGCCAAAGTTCAGGCGAAGCAGATCACGGAATCGAACGGCTATAAAGAACGCATGGCTCGGCTTGTCAAATTGCAGCCGGACAGCGCACTCGCGAACTATTATTATGCGACCACTCTGTCCGATGAACAATCGCGAGACGCACTCCAGAAGGCCATAAACCTAGATGCACATCTCGCTCCAGCCTACGTACGTCTTGGGGCAATTGCCGCACGAGAGGGAAACTATCTAGTAGCCATCGGGCATTTCCAATCCGCGATAGACTCAGACCCCGATCTGGAAGAGGCGCATTATCGAATCTCTGAAGCCTACCGTCTCTCAGGAGATTCAGCCAAAGCCAAAGAGGAGCTAGCGATCTTTCAACGCTTATCGAAAGAGTCTGCCGCTCGTCAGTGAGTGACGGGCTTAGTCACCAGGCTGGAAAACAGATCCATGAATTTGCCAAAATCCAGATCGAATTGAATTTCAACCGGCTGCACCGCAATTTTAGGCTTATCGCTAGTATGCCACGTAAGAGTGTTACCGTAACCCGCACCGTGGTCGATATCCACGCTCATGAATCGCGTTTCCTTCTTCGTGATGATTGAGGGATCAATCCACGCGATTGCGGCCACTTCGTCCCACATGAAGTCATTGCCATCACCGGACTGGTAGTATTTGGCAATATATTTTGCAAGGGGAGTTCCGGCCGCTTCAATTTTGTTCACAGCCTCGCGGGTGAAACGAGCTTTAACGGAGATATCGACCGGGGTACAAACAATCTTCTTCCAAGGCGCTCGCAGCACAATGGCGGCGGCTTCGGGGTCGAACCAGAAATTGAATTCGTGGCGAGGTGTATCGATGAACTCCGAATAGTCACTCGCCGGATTGAGACTGCCTCCCATAAAGACAAGTTCCTCCGCTAATTCGGGAAAATGCGGATCAATGGTAGTGGCCAGCGCCAAGTTAGTCATCGGGCCACCTTCATAGATGGTCACCTGATTAGGAAACTGGTGCACCATACGTATCAGAAAGTGAACCGCATCTTCATTAGACGCTTTAGTCGAAGGCTCTCCTTCTGCCATGGGTGGAACAATGGAGGCTTCATGGTACCAACGTCTATCCCAAGCGCCCGAATACGCGAGTTTGCCGTAGCGTTCTTCCCACAATTGGGCTTGCTCGCGGGTGTTCACTAGCGGGTTCGAAGCGCCTAACATCACAGGGACATCCGTGCGACCCATAATTTCATCAAACATTACAGTTCTCAGGACAAGCGCGTCTTGTTATGGAAGCTGGCTCACGTTTGATTGTTGGTGGCACAAATAGTGCGGGTTCTGTCGGTGGTAACGTTAGCTTTACCCAACAAGCAGAGTTTGTTGTAGAAAGTATTAAAAACCCATGTTGTCTTAGCAGCATTGGCGGTTGCAATACGGTAGCAGCTACTGATGGTGTACGTATAAAAATTAGTGGTGTTGGTAATATTAACTTATTTGATAAGTCTAATTGGACAATACCTGTTGGCGCTTTCGTTGGGATTGAAACAACGCCATTCCCACCATGCGGTCTTCTTACCGATATCCAGTTGAATGTACTTGATGGTGCAAGATTTAGTATCGGCGATGATGTTAATTTTGGTGGTTCATTCCAAGTTGGTGATACAGCTGCTGCAACTGATGGCCGTATTGTTAACTTTGCGCTCAATTTAGGTACAACGTCGATTGAACGTCAACTTATTGATCAACCAGCACAAGTAATTGTTGGTCGTCAAGCATTCAAAGGTCTTGGTGTTGGTGTGATTGATAAGAGTGATCCATCGCCAGATAATTGGAAGGTCGGTACTTTATTCAATGTAGGACATATTTGTCTTAACTTAAATCAAGGTATTTTCGCTCATAGACAAATTGCGCTTGGTAGCAATAGTTTTGCATCTCTTTTAGCGCTTGGACCAGCAATAAGCTTTAAGGCTGATTTTGGGATTTTAAATAATAGTGGCTCACGTTTAAATGCTACGCCAAATCTCAATTTGCGGCGGGCGGTAATATTATTGCTATTCCTGCAAGTGCAACATGCGTTAATCCAGTTGTTGGGGCTACTACCGGTCAAACAACCTTGACAGAGTGTAATACAGGCGCTGCAGTTTCTGCAAACCTAGGTATTATGGCATCACAAGGGATGATTTATGATGGACATAATATTAAAATATATGTACCTCCTTATGTTGCGGCGCCAACCACGTTGAATTTCTTTAATGTAATACGTGCACAAAATATTAATCAGGTATTAGCACCAAACGATGTTATGGATTCGCCTAAATCGGCGATTGCTCCTAATAGTGTTGGTTCAGCGGTACTTGGTTATATTACGGGTACGGAAATTGACGACATATAGCACCGCGGGTAATTGGTGGTGTAACGGCTGATGAATCTGCATTAGAGTATTCATATGAACAAGGTTCTGCAGCAGTGCATTTTAATCATACCCTCAATAAGATTATTAGTTCTATTCAGATGGCAATACAGCACTAAAAACTAGGCATCATGAAGTACGATAAGGTCGAAAGACCTTGTCGTACTTTGCAAAAGAATATATAAAGGAGATCTATGAACAAAAAATTGAAGCTTCTACTTATAGCTTTAACGTGTGCTGGTGGCAGTACAAGCCCGTGAAATTCGTACACCATTACCAACTAATGATTGGCGTGGTTATTTTCACTATCCATTAGGATATTCAAGTGAATTAAATTACGAGGGTTGTAACTATTTAGATATTTGGGGTGCTGGTTATGCACGGTATGCAAGTCGTGCTTTTACGTGTAAATCTGGTACTTCAAAAGTGATTAGCAACGCTTATTTTTGGGCAGCCAGCTTTTAGCTTAACGCAAATTTTCCCTAATGGGGCATTAGCGTCTACTAACACGTTCTTTAATACGGTTTTACCAACTATCGATCTTTCAAGACTTGAATATAATGAGCGTGGTGCAGTTTTTGGTGCAATTTGGTCTACAAAAGCATTCACTGATTGTGTAAGAGTTGGGTTACGTGGTAGATTGCCGGTACGTTTTGTTACAGTACGTCGTAATACCTGTTGTGCTGCAGACTTGGCGCCTCTTGGTGGAGAAGTACTATGCTGCAATAGAAACGAATATTATACATTAATTCCTGGCGATCCAAATGCTCCTGGTCAGTCTGATGAAGTGAAAAATATATTTGCTTGTCGTTTAGATTATTTATCTACGCTAAGAGACGATGCAGGGCAACCACTTGTTGAATACCATACGCCACAAGGGCTTATTACATTTGCTAGTATTAACGCTACAAATAGTAATACATCAACTGGTCAAACAGGGCAAGAAATAGCTGGTGCTAGATCTACGCCTATGGTAGCCCTGATGGTGCGTTACCAACACCGCCATGGGGTACGCTTGCACCAACAGTTAATACATTTCCATTTTTAGCAGCTGATGGCTCAAATATTGGTAGTCAACGTATGCAGTTTGATTCTGCTACGGATTATACGCCACTTTCAACTAATGTTGCTAATCAAAGTCGTATTTACATTGTGCCAACAGTTGAAGCAATAAACTCACCAGCATATCAAATGGCAACTGATGCATTAGCTATTCAAACAGAGATCGTAAATGAAAGTATTACCTGCACGGTGCCTACTAATACTGATTTTATAACGGCAACCTGTTTGTCATTTGATACCCAGCAAATTGAAGGTCTTGGTGATTTTGCAACAGACTTGTTTGTTCAATATGATATCAATTCTTGCATGTGGACAGAAGGACACTTTGGTGTTGTATTCCCATCGGGTAAAAAAATATATGACCCACGTCAAGTATTAGTGCAACCATTGGGCAATAACGGTCACTTTGAAATTCGCATAGTGGGTGAATATGGTTGGGATATGTCTGATTGTTTAAAGCTTCGTGCCGACGCAATGTATTCTTGGGTTTTGCGTAAGACAGAGAATATTGCTGCACCATTTGCCGGGGCAACTG